>NZ_LXYR01000050.1 GCF_001650195.1 Phormidesmis priestleyi BC1401
TTGGGTCGAGCAACGCATAACAATCCCAATGCACCGGAACAAAGTCAAGTTATCGGTGAGGTGCAAAGGTTATCTGTGTCCGGTGATTGGGAACGTTCTGCCGCTTGCATGAGTGGGTCTATCGACTGAATTATGTTAAGTGTTCCTCATAAACATTTTCGGATATCATTAAATCTATGGGAATTGTCAGTGACTTTGAAAAAGAGCTTTTCCAAAAATCGCCTTCATCTTTTGGGAAGTGGCATACCATAGATCTACATAATCACTCTCCAGAAAGCTTCGACTACAAACCTGGTGGTGATGATTATTTAGAGCGGACGGCTCAGCGTATTCTGGATGCCAATCTTGATGTGGTAATGTTCACAGACCATAATAAGTTGCCTTCAGAATCATTTGTTAGAGAGCTAAAGCAAAAAACCAACAAATTGATACTTAGAGGCGTTGAACTTAACGTCATTGTTAATGCCTGGGGGAAGCCACAAGGTAAGGTCTCAAGTAATTTGTTTTTTCATTTGCTGGTTGGTTTTGATCCAGAGTGTGAACAATCGCCTGAATATTGGCTAGACCACCTATATCGTCAATGTGGCAAAAAGAGCTTTGAATCGGGAGGTACTACGATTGAAGGAATACAAGCCCCGATTCAGAAAATCTGTGAAGTCTTACAAGGCTCAAATGCAATTATTATACCTGCACATCTGCATACCAATAGAGATGCCTTTAAATCACGTAGTATAGATGATATTTATGCAGACCCTGAATTCCTCCGTGCAGCCAAAGATTATTTCACTGCATTAGAAGTAACGGAAGTCTCTACGGCATTTTTTTTTGATGGTCATCATATTGAAACAGAAAATCTGCATAAAACATGTATTCGTTCTAGTGACGCTCACCGTCCAGAAGATCTTGGGACACGACCATGTTTTGCACAGATGGAGAATCCTACCTTTTCAGAACTAAAAAACGCTCTAGAACTACCGTTTAGAGTGAGTTTAGAAAGACCGTGTGAGTCACATTCATTTGTCGTCGGCTTAAATATCAGGGGACAATATTTTCAAGACTTGTGGCTGTCTCTTTCCTCTAATTGTAATGTCTTTATGGGAGTCAAAGGTTCAGGAAAAACCTCTGTTCTAGAATGTCTTCGATTTGTTCTTGGGGTAAAGGTTCCTCAGAGCAGATCCAGTGATGTTGACAGTCATTTATCAGCAATTCTGGGTGCTGGGGGAATGGTCAGGGCATTAATTAAGCGTACTGATGGAGCCAAGCTGCTAGTTCAAAAGACAATTGGGACAGACCAATTCATCGCCACATTTGATGATGACCGCCAGCAAGTATTTACTCATCCTGAAGCTATTCAGTTTCCAGCATCCATTCTTGGTTGGCATGAAATTGAACAAGCAGCTACTGATCCAAAGATTCGACGTGTTTACTTAGACGCAATATCAGGACGAGAGGAGATGCGTCAGTATGAGGAAGACGTTACAACTTTGTCCAGACAAATCCGTAATCTTCATGATGTAGCTTTTGGCAAATTCAAGAGTTTTTGTGATAATAAGATTCAAGTGTCTCGGCTGCGACAACAAAGAGAAGGCTTACAACAGTTAACAGATGCAAGCCTCATCGTATTAAAGAACGAGTACGAAGAAGCTATTAGACACCGTGATCAGTTGAAAGCATCGCTACATCAAATTCAAAACGCTAAATCTCAAATAGTTGATCGATTTTCAGCTTTGCTGCCTGGGCTTTATTCAAACCAGCTTGATGGATCTTCTCGCATTGAGCAGTCAATAAAACCTGCTAGTGAATCACTAAAATTCTTATTTCAATTTATTGAAGAAACAAAAAATAATTTTGATGTTCAAGTAAATTTGACTGTGTCCGCCTTCTCTGAAGCCTACACTGCGACTGAAATAGCCTTTAATGAATTTTCTGAACAATATAGACAAGCTGTACTTCAACTGACTCCGGAGCAACAGAAGCTTCTAGAGTCTCATCGCATGGTTATGGAGCAAACAAGTCAGCTACCAATACTAGAAGCACAACTAGATACACTTAAATCTGAGACTGAAAGCTCTATTAGAGAGCTTATCCGACTATGCGATTCCGCTGCCACGAAGATCGAACAGCGCAGCAATCATCGTAGCCAGAAAGTAGAAGAATTCTCACAAAAACTTCAGGAATTTGGAGTCACGCTTACACTAGCCCCCTATGCACAGTTGCCCTTTCAAAATATTGCGAACTCATACCCTGAGGGTTGGCAAGCATTTAGTGATCTACAGCAAAATTCGTCAGATATCATTTTCTACAGACGAATGAAAAGAGGATATGAGAGCCTTTTGAGTAATTTAAATGGAGATTTCAGTACTAACTATCCGAGTATTTTTAGATCTTCACAATTTGGTTTTTTCATAGACGTTTTTGAAGATGATGATCTCATTATTATGTTTAAACCGTCGGGTCTCGATGGTCCATCAAAACCAATTGATCAATTATCTGCTGGTCAGCGATGCACAGCGTTTTTCCCTATTCTATTAAAGCTTCAAGATGGTCCTCTTATTGTTGATCAACCTGAAGATAATCTTGATAATCGCCACATAGCTTCATCAATTGCACCGATTCTCATTGGGGATAAACGTGCCCGTCAGATTGTTCTAACATCTCATAACGCGAATCTTGTTGTATTGAGTGATGCAGAGCATATTGTTAGTTTTGAAGGACAGAATGATCAAGGTGTTATTCTCGAACGGGGATTTTTATCAGGTCAGCACTCAAAAATAACTTCGCATGTTGTTGAAGTTCTTGACGGCGGAAGCCAGGCTCTATCACAGAGGCGGCTGAAGTACGGCGTATCTTCCGAAATTTGAGCGAGTTTTTAATCTGGCATCGTTTTTCGATAGTCTGAAGAATGTTTGGTTCTCTCTCTTCAGCTTGCAGAGCCATACTAGGATGTTTTGAAGTATTTCTCAATTTTGATTCGGCTGCCATGCAACCTCTGCTAACTTGAAATAGCCCTGGACGAGAGATTACAGTGTTGTTGAGATATCAGCGAAGTTGATGCGCGAAATGCTGCATCGATTCGATTATTGGATCGTTTAGGATTCAAGTGAGTAGAGACGCGAAAAGATGTAGTTTTCAAAGGCACCTCCAGCGATGAGTCTATCTATCGGTTAATTATCAGTGATGAAGTGACACGAAATCGATCGTGATGCAGCAGAACAACCGCGCTGCACCGGAACGCCCCAATATAGTCGGTTGAGTTGCAAAGGTTGTCTGCGTCCGGTGAGCGCGAATGTTATGCCGCCTTCAGTTATCGGTGGTGGCATCTGTCGGAGCGTTCGGTTAATGTTCAGTGTTAAGTTACTTTGAGGTCGTCGGTAGGATGGATTTATCACAACTGAAGTGGCTAAAGAACGTGAGACCCGATCAAGGCTGGGCTTATGACGAACTTGACGAGATGCCAATTCCAGAAGCCAAAATTTTCCGTTTACACTGGCGCAGCAAAGATGATAGAGCTAATGCTCAACAACCTCTTAAGGGCGAATTAATAGCACTGGTTCAGTCAGCAAGAGTCACTCACATTGTTGAGTTTCTAGACGATGAAGTTTATGAAAATCCTGAAAAAGAGTGGGGCATATACCGGGTAGTGAAAGCGATTTGGATGCCCTCTGAAGGCTTGGATTGGTGGAAATTACCGCATCATAAAGAAGTCTTCGGGATCGAAGACTTGCCGCCAGATGGCTCTGCACATGATTTGAGTCGAACTGACCGAATGTACCAGTTCAACCAACATTGGAAGAATTTGGAAGGGTTACAGGGGTTTCAGCGACATTTGGGCAATATTCTGACCCAAATTTCATAGGTAAGCTGACCGACTTTTAGTTTGCACAAACTAGCTTTGGAAACCCTTTTCCCATAGGAAAAGGGCTATCAATCTAGATGAGGGTCAGCTTATCATCAAACTCATCTCAGAGCCTTAACGGTTTGGTAATCTGCTAAGCTGCTGAAGTTCCTGGCGGTGAGCGCTTCTCTATGAAATTCGAGTGGAACCCGAATAAAGCTGTTATGAATCTGAGAAAGCACAGTATCTCTTTCCAAGAAGCTACGACTGTGTTTGATGATTCGCTATCCGTGTCATTTCCTGACCCTGACCATTCCATCGGAGAGAGCCGCTACGTTATTATTGGAATGTCGGGGTCGGGGCAATTATTGGTTGTTTCCCACACTGATCGAGAGAACCGGACTCGAATCATCAGCGCTCGAAGAGCTAGTCGCCATGAAAGGAGATTTTATGAAGAAGGAAGTTGACGAGCTAGAAGATGAACTACGCCCTGAATACGACTTCTCCAAGATGGCTGGAGGTGTCAGAGGCAAATATGTTGAAAGATATCGGGCAGGGACAAATTTGGTTCTCTTAGATCCTGATATAGCCAAAGCTTTTCCGACTGATGCATCTGTCAATGAAGCACTGCGATTACTGCTCCAGATTGCCCAGCGACAGCAGCCTAACAACCCGGTTGGAGCGGACTGAAGGGAGATCTTGGTGACGATGCAAAGGTTCCTTCAGCCGCTCAACCGGAACGTTACACTTCACCCGTCGAGAGTTATCGTGATGCAAGTTGAGGATGCTGTCAACGATCGCTCCTCAAAAAAGCTACAAAGCGATCTGCTCTACCTGACCGTTTGAAAAATTCGTTGACTGGGAGAGCGATTATCCAAAGGGGAACTTGCTTTGCAAACGGGCGATCGCTATAGGTTACGTTGACTTAAGAATCGAGTGAGCCACCTAATATATATGTCGATCGCGACAAAGACGAAGCTAAGTTTTGGCTTGATTCAGTCCGCATCCAAAGCAATCGAGGATTCAGCCGCACAGAGATTAACCACATTCAGAAGCTTGTTGAACAGGGTCATACGCTCATACGATTCACGACAAATAATGGACGAGATCTAACTTGAGCGTGAAGTGTCGATCGCTATCATCGCCTGTAATAAACAACAAGTGTAAATAAGGCAACTCTGATGGAAACCAAAAATAGAGTCAGTCAACCCACGATGAGACGGTTGGGTCAGACGGATATCAGCTTGACTGCGATCGCCCTCGGTGGAATGCCGATGTCCATTAGCGGCAGACCTGCTGAATCGCAATCGATCGCCACCATTCACAAAGCGCTTGATTTGGGCGTTAATCTGATTGACACGTCAGATGCTTATTGCCTAGACGAGTCAGATAAACATCATAACGAACGGCTAATTCACAAAGCGATTCAGCAATATGAGGGCGACACGAGCCAGATTTTAGTCGCGACTAAAGGGGGGTTGATGCGCCCCAACGGTTCCTGGACTCAAAACGGCAGCCCTGACCATTTGCGAAAAGCGATTCGTGAGAGCCATGCAGCCTTGGGGGGACAGGAACCGATCGCGCTCTGGCAATATCACTCTCCTGATCCCAACTACTCCATCAAAGATTCGCTGACCCCGGCAAAAGAAGCCGTTGCAGAAGGGCTAATCCGATTTGTGGGGGTATCTAACTTCTCGGTCGAGCAGATTAAACGCGCTCGTGAGGTGGTCGAAATTGTCTCGGTGCAAAACCAATATAACCCCTGGCATCGGCAACCAGAGTCAGATGGGGTGCTGGATTATTGCCAAGCCGAGGGCTTAACCTTTTTGCCGTGGAGTCCGTTAGGGGGCAGTCGGCGAGTGAAAGAATTGAGCAACGTAGCAGCGATCGCGCAACTCGCCCAAGATAAACAAATCTCTGTCTATGCTCTGGTGCTGGCGTGGATGTTGACAAATCCTTGCATTGTGCCGATTCCGGGTGCAACAAAGCCTGAGAGCATCGCTGACTCTATGACAGCGGCTCAAGTGACCCTGACGGATGAAGACATAGCAGCGATCGATCGGGCAACTCGATCGTGAATGCTCAGATCCCCGTCTTCTCTCAAGAAGGGGATCTATAATGTTGAACAGTTGACGGCAGTTTAGACGCATCCTTCAATGTTCAACGCCACCGAGATTTTTATTGATGCCTTTGTCGGGCTGCTTCAAGAAGGCTATCACCGCACCTATGGCAACCTAAAATCTAGCTATGCTGACATCTTGGGCTGGGCTGGCGGCATGGCACTCGAAAACATTGCTAATAGTGATGCCCTTTATCATGACGTAGAGCATACGATTCTCGTCACCTTGGTGGGGCAAGAGATTTTGCGCGGCAGACAGATTCGAGATGGAGGAGTCTCGTGCGAAGACTGGCTGCACTGCATTATTTCGCTGAACTGTCATGACATTGGCTATGTTAAAGGGGTGTGTCGCGACGATCGCATCGGTCTTTATGCGACGGGCATTGACCACACGATGATTGACCTGCCATCGAGTTCTAGTGATGCGAGTTTGACACCTCATCACGTCGATCGAGGCAAACTCTTTATCGAAGAGCGGTTTGGCGGACACAAGCTGATTGATGCCGAAATCATCAAGCGCAACATTGAACTGACGCGCTTTCCGGTGCCCACTGCTGAAGACCACCGAGACACCATTGACTATCCGGGACTGGTGCGAGCGGCAGATCTGATTGGTCAACTCAGTGATCCGCGATATTTGAAGAAAATCAACGCTCTGTTTTATGAGTTTGAAGAAACGGGAGTCAATAAGGCTCTCGGCTATCAGCATCCAGGCGACTTGCGGAAGAATTACCCGAAGTTTTTTTGGAATGGCGTTCATCCTTATATTCAAGATGCTTTGCGCTATTTGAGTCTGACCCAGCAAGGACAGCAAATCGTGGCAAACCTGTATGCCAATGTGTTTGTCGTAGAACACGAATAGAGGCTGGTATCACGGTGGAAATACGCCCTCTAAATCTCCCATTCTGAGGGACTTTGATTTGAGCTAGGGAGTTCTGAGTTTCAAAGTCCTCCAATTTTGGGGAATTTGAGGGGCTGAAAGAACTGAAACGCAGCGACTTTATTTTGCTGGCTCGGTGTAGCGACAGTAAACCTCAAAACCAAACTTAGCGATATACAAAACGATTAACGTGGCTAATCCTGGATTGATTGGGAAGGGCAACACCATTTGACTTGCTAAATAGACGATCAGTCCGGTTAACAAAGGTGTGCTTTCGGTGTTTTTGGTGTAATCTGCTAACTTTTTTCGGAAGCCGTCGTCGCCGCAGATTTGCTCTCGTAATACGTCTAGGGTGACTTGTTTGAGTGACTTTTCTCCAAATGTCGCTTGTCCCATCTCAGATCGGAGCATCGCTTCTAGGCTAGTGTCTAAATCGCCGTCGTGGTCGAGGAGGGTGGCGATCGCGCCCTGAGACGGCTCATAGTTGCGTAGGGTTTGCTGCACTTGCAAAAGTTCGGATTGACTAAGCTGCATGGGGTTGCCTCTAGTTTTGGGTTTGTTGCGGATAGTTGGGAATTCTACGGAATAGAACTGTAGTCTTTAGAATCGGCTCCTCCTCCGTAGAAAATTATCACCTATGTCTATCATTACCATTCGAGAGCAGCAAAAGACAGAAACGGGATTTCAGGCGAGCGTGAGTTTTGATGATGCCACTACTGGGTACCCGATCGAGGTTCGCGATCCGTTTTCGCCGGGGGAAGAGGAACGGCTGGAATGGTATTTTGAGAAGTGGTCGATGTTTCCCTATGTGGATACGGTGAGGGCAGAGGCGGCAAAAGTGAGTGTCCGAGCTTATGGTGAATCGCTGTTTGAGCAAGTGTTTAAGCGAGATATCGAGGCTTACAGCGCCTACAAGCAAAGTCGGGATTCGATTAGGCAGATTGAGATTATCGGCAAAAGCCCAGAGTTTCAGGCACTGCACTGGGAGGCGTTGCACGATCCGCAGATGCCGAGACCGTTGGCGATCGATCGGGTGATGGTGCGACAGGTGCAGTCAACTGAAAAACAGGCGATCGTGGCTCCGTCTCCGGTGATCAATTTGCTGGTAGTGACGGCGCGACCGGGCGAGGAGAATGATGTGAACCATCGCACGATTTCTCGTCCCCTGATTGAGGCGATCCAAACGAGTCAACTGCGGGTAAAGGTTGATTTACTGCGTCCTGCCACGTTTGAGGCGTTGTCGAAGCATTTAGAAGAGAAGGGCGACGGGTTTTATCACATTGTGCATTTGGATATGCACGGGGCGGTGATGAGCTATGAGGAGTTGCAGTCGATGCCGCCCGATCGCTTTACGTTTAGGGCGTTTGGGCAGGATGTGGAGCGGTTTGAGGGGCGGCGGGGGTTTTTGTCGTTTGAGAGTGGCACTCCAGGTCAATCGGATCTGCGAATTGCGGCAGAGTTGGCGGCGTTGTTGAAGGGCAAGAATGTCCCGGTGTGCATTTTGAATGCGTGTCAGTCGGCAAAGCAGGTCAAGGGCGATGAGCGGGAGACGAGTCTGGGGGCGGCGCTGATGGCAGCGGGGATGCAGACGGTGTTGGCGATGGGCTATAGCGTCACGGTGTCGGCGGCGACGATTTTGATGACGACGCTCTATCAGCAGTTGTTTGCTCAAAAGTCGCTGGATGAGGCGATTAGGCTGGGGCGAAAGGCGTTGTGCGATCGTCAGGAGCGCAAGGCATATTTTAATCAAACGATTCGATTAGAGGATTGGCTGTTGCCTGTGGTCTATCGGCGCGGTCAGGTCGATTTTGGGCTGCGGAGCTTTACGCCAGACGAGAAGACTCAGTTTAATCTTGCTAAGAGCAAACGGTTTCGCTTTCAAGATCCGACCTATGGGTTTGTAGGGCGCGATTTGGAGATTTTAAAGATTGAGCGATCGCTGTTGCGGCATAATGCCCTGCTGCTGCAAGGAATGGGCGGAACGGGAAAAACGACCCTGCTAAGGTATTTGCAGGAATGGTGGCAGAAGACGAGTTTTGTGGAGCAGAGTTTTTATTTTGGCTATGACGAGAAGGCGTGGACGCTTCAGCAAATTGTGTTTGAGATTGGCAGCCAAGTTTATCAGGGGCATGAGCAATCAAACTTCTTATATTCCACGCCGTTGGAAGCTCAAATTGAAGAGTTGGTAGATTTGCTCAACTCGCAGCCGTATGTGCTGATGTTAGATAATTTGGAGTCGGTGACGGGGCAGGCGTTGGCAATTCAAAACACGCTGGATTTGCAAGAGCAGGAGAAGCTGCGGGACTTCTTACGGCGATTGGTGGGGGGCAAGACAAAGGTGGTGTTAGGGTCGCGCAGTCGGGAGGCGTGGATAGATGGAGTGCTAAAGGGGGCGGTCTATGAGTTGCGGGGGTTAGATGAGGAGTCGCGCACGGCACTGGCTGAGAAGATTTTGGCGCGGCAAGTGCAGAATGAGGGCAAGATTGAGCGGCTGCGGCAGAGTGAGGATTTTAAGAAGCTGATGAAGTTGCTGGCGGGCTACCCGTTGGCGATGGAGGTGGTGTTGGGCAATTTGCGGCGACAGTCGGCGGCAGAGATTTTAGCGGGGCTGGATGCGGCGGATGTGAATCTGGATTCGGGGAGTGGGGATAAGACGGCGAGTATTTTGAAGTGTGTGGAGTATTCGCACAGCAATTTGTCGCCTGATGCCCAAAAGCTGCTGGTGTGTTTGGCACCGTTTAGTGGGTTTCTTGTTCGCTCACTTTTGCCACGATATGCAGAACAGTTGCAGCGGTTGGCGCCGTTTGCCGAGTATCGGTTTGAGCAGTTTGATGGAGCAGTTGGGGAAGCAATCGGGGGCTTGCTATCGCCAATGGATGCAGACAATCCACAGTTGCTCACGATTCAGCCTGTGTTTCCTTATTTCCTCAAGACAAAGCTCAATCAACTAGATGCGGCAACTCGTGAGGCGCTGTTTGAGGGTTTTAAGACCCACTATCAAGGTTTGGCAGGTTACTACAATCAACTGATGGAGTCGAAAGAGCCGCGAGAGCGACAGATGGGGATTCTTTTTTGCAAATGGGAGTATGAGAATCTCTACAATGCTTTGCAGATTTGTTTGGAGAAGCAAGAGAGTATTAGTATCTTCTTTTGTCTATACAAATACTTTGAACTCATTAACGATATTCAAAGCAATCTCAAGCTGTCAGAGTTTGTCTGTAAGTCGAAAACCAATTACCTAGAAAATATCCAAAATGGCGAGATTGGTTTTGAGATTGTGATGGCTCTTGACAGATTGGCAAACTGCTATCTACAAACACAACAGTATCAAGAAGCAAGAACGTCTTATCAAACCATCGTGAACCAATTGAATGAGTTTAGCGATGTCAGTGAAAGACAAATCCAAGCAGCACTTGCCAGCACCTACCACCAGTTAGGCAGGGTGGCGCAGGCGTTGCGCGAGTTTGAACAGGCTCGATCAGACTACCAACAAGCCCTGAAAATCAAAGTCAAGTTCAACGATCGCTACTTTCAAGCGGTCACCTACCACCAATTAGGCAGGGTGGCGGAGGAGTTGCGCGAGTTTGAACAGGCTCGATCAGACTACCAACAAGCCCTGAAAATCAATGTCGAGTTCAACGATCGCTACTCTCAAGCGGGCACCTACCACCAATTAGGCATTGTGGCGCAGGAGTTGCGCGAGTTTGAACAGGCTCGATCAGACTACCAACAAGCCCTGAAAATCAAAGTCGAGTTCAACGATCGCTACTCTCAAGCGGGCACCTACCACCAATTAGGCATTGTGGCGCAGGAGTTGCGCGAGTTTGAACAGGCTCGATCAGACTACCAACAAGCCCTGAAAATCAATGTCGAGTTCAACGATCGCTACGAGCAAGCGGGCACCTACTATCAACTCGGCAAAATCTCAGAAGAACTCGAAGAACTCGAAGAAGCAAAAACAAACTACCTGCAAGATCTCCAAATCACCGCAGAATTTAACGATCAACATGGATTAGGAATTTCGCTGCGAAACCTTGCACGGTTTTACCAGAAAACCCAGGATGAAGATTTTTTGGCTATTGCTGCTTCGACATTGGGCACAACTGTTGACCAATTGAAGACAGCCATTCTCTCAGACTGAGTTCTCACGCTTTAGCTAAAACTTCAAACTGAAACGGCGATCGGGCTTTCTAACAACTTCCGATCGCCGTTTCATTGCTAAAATCTTCGATACTCACCACAAGTCATGAATTTAGGATGAGCGATCGTGAAGCGCTAAAACTCCCCGATCGGTGGCAAGCGCAAATCGATCCCGATCGCATCAATCTACTCGTTGTAGAGGGGTCAATCTCGGATCGATGATTCTTCGCCCAACCTCAGGAAATTTGACAGCTAAACAGATTTTGTTGCCCGAATCGAACACATGAGTCACTTCACCGACTCCAAATCGTTTGTCAACCACGAGTTCGCCAACACTCCAATCGGTTTCGACATTGCTAGAACTCTGGACGGTCGATCGCTGCGGTTTAACCACCGCCGATTTTGTCCCTTTAACGGTCGTGGTAATGTTTGACTCCATCAACTCTTTGGGCATCTCTTTTAAGAATGCCGATGGTTGAGCCATTTCACGATTTCCATACAAGCGACGTTCACGCGCATAGGAGATAAACAATCGCTCTTGAGCGCGGGTGATGCCGACATAGCAAAGTCGCCGTTCTTCCTCGATCGCTGCCGGATCATCGAGCGATCGAAAGCTCGGAAACAATCCTTGCTCTAGTCCCACCAAAAACACAACGGGGAATTCCAGTCCTTTAGAAGCGTGCAGCGTCATGAGGGAAACTTTGGTCGATTCCTCGTCTTTGTCGTCGAGATCGGAGGCGAGAGAAGCCCCCGCGAGAAACGCAATCAAACTCGTATCTTCGTTTTCTTCTTCAAATTGCAGAACGGCGTTGTAGAGTTCCTGCACGTTTTGAAATCGTTCTTCTGCTTCATCGGTGCCTTGAGCTTTGAGATCAGTCAGATAGCCGGACTCTTCTAAAATGCCTTGCACCAACTCAGAGGCAGACACCGCATCTATCTGCGATCGCCACTTTTGAATCATTTGAGCAAAGCTAATCACCCCTTTTGAGCTGCGCCCCGCCAGGCTCTTAACCGAGGTTTCATCACTCAAGATTTCCCACAGCGGAATGCCCAACTCAACCGAGGCTTTTTGCAGAGCGTCGATCGTCGTCTTGCCAACTCCGCGACGGGGCGAGTTAATCACCCGCAGCAAGCTTAACGTGTCGGATGGGTTCGCGATCGCTCTAAGATATCCCAACACATCTTTGATTTCTTTACGATCGTAGAATCGCAAACCGCCCACTACTTTATAAGGCACACCCCAGCGCACGAGCGATTCTTCAAAGGCGCGAGATTGAGCGTTCGTTCGATAAAGAATGGCAAACTTGCCCCAATGCAGTTCAGCATTTGTGTGCTGCAACGTGCGAATTTGCTGCACCACAAATTCGGCTTCGGCAATCTCATCGTCGGCGCGGTGACAATAAACAGGTGCCCCTTCGCCACGAGTCGGCTTGAGAATTTTATCGATGCGCTCGGTGTTATTTTCGATCAAACGATTGGCGAGTTGCAGAATATTTTCGGTCGATCGATAGTTCTCTTCGAGCTTGACCATCGTGCGGGTGTCATCGTCGGGCAGACTGTCGCCAAAGTCTTGCTGGAAGCCCATTAAGATTTTAAAGTCTGCCATCCGAAATGAGTAGATTGACTGATCGGCATCCCCCACGACGAAGACCGATCGATAGTCCCACTCGTTAAATAACTCGACTGATTCGCCATTCGTCACGAGCAGTCGCAGCAGATCATATTGAGTGCGATTGGTGTCTTGATATTCGTCTACTAAGATGTGGCGAAAGCGTTTGTGCCAGTAAGCCCTAATCTGTTCGTTTTGACGAAATAGCTGGACGGGCAGCCAGATTAAATCGTCGAAGTCTACAGCATTATTTTCAGCTAATTTATCTTGATACATACTGTAGACATTCGCGATTACTCTGCCGCGAAAGTTTGGTTGCTCTTGTTCTAAATCTCGTGGCGACCAGCCTTTATTTTTGGCGTTGCTAATCGCATATCGAACCGATCGCGGCTCGAACTTTTTATCGTCTAAATTTAGTTTATTAACAATGATGTCTTTGACTAAGCTCTGAGCATCTGACTCATCAAAAATCGAGAAGTTTTTATTCCATTTGCGTCCCTTCTCGTCTTGAAACTTCTCGATATCAAAGCGCAAAATTCGACAGCAAAGCGCGTGAAACGTGCCGATCCACAGATCTTTGATGATGGTTTTATAGACCTTCGATCGGATGCTCATTTGCTGCTGATTTGACAACTCAGCTAACGGTTTGCCAAACTCGCTGTGAGCTTGACGATCGGCAAATAGTCTCTCGATCCGCTCTTTCATTTCTTTAGCGGCTTTGTTAGTAAACGTCACCGCCAAAATGCTTTCGGGATCGACGCGATGAGTCAACACCAAGTTTGCAATTCGGTAAGTGAGCGCACGAGTTTTGCCAGAGCCTGCTCCTGCGATCACTAAGAGTGGACCACAAAAATGCTCGACAGCTTGTCGTTGAGAAACGTTGAGATGACTGAGAAATTCGGTGCTTTGCATCATAGCGAAAGGTGGAACAGTGAAAGCGTCTCTATGACAAGGTTATCGTATCTAGAGGGGCAACGATGGGGAATAGGCGTTTGAGCAATGAATCTCTTGCTCTCTTTGGGGTAATCACAGGCTGAGATCGCTTGTCTTTAGTACCCAAACTTTTCAGGATGTTTTCTTCAGTAGAGTCTAAAAAACGGGATTTTTCGCTGTCCGAGATATCTAGAGTAACAAACTTTATTCATCCATCAAAAGATTTTGTTTGTTTTTATGAAGGCAATTATAAATTTATTGTAAACACTTAAAAATTCCAGTGAAATTACCGTATTATTCTTCTCAGCTTGTTAACTGAGGTCAGAGAGAACGTCTACTTGTGATCTACTTTACTGGGTAGAGATCGACTCTCGTAAAGAGACTCTTGACTGATTAGCGTGTATTTACTGAGACAACAAAAATTAGTGTGGTGGTGTTTTCGATGGATTCCCCGACAAAGCTTTTGGGGAGTGGGTTCCTGCGTCTTGTACTGATTCTTTTTTTTACAGGAGGCTCGAATAGTTGGATCTTGCCTGCAAATAGTCAGACCGCGATCGATATAGCCAATACAGCGACCGGAAACTTTCGACCTGCTGCTGATCCGGCTACTCCGGCGCAAGGAGTCACTTCTAACCCAACTTCTGTAGCAGCAACAGCGACAGGTCGCCCCGGCTTAGAACTCGTAAAAACGGGCGATCGAGCTGCCGCCGAACCCGGCGACACCGTCATCTATCGACTGGTGATTCGCAATACAGGGTCTGCTTCAGCCACGAATATTACGGTTCGAGATACGCTACCTCTGGGGCTGCAATACATTTCAAAGTCGCAAAAAGCGTCGCTAACGGTCGGAGGCACAACCACTGATGTCAGCAGCACTCTGTCACAGCCCACGGTGAATCGATCGGTCGTCACCTTCACGTTTCCTGGCACTCTGGCACCTCAGCAAGTCTTGACGCTGGTTTACGCCGCCGTTCTGTCGCCTGACGCAATCCGCGGCACGGGGCGCAACCTCGCGGTCGCTCAAGGAGCAAGCCCTCTAGGACCGCTAACGAGCAACACTGCCAGCCATTTGCTGAGGATTCGCAACGGGATTCTGTCGGATTGTGGCACCATTATCGGTCGCGTGTTTGTCGATAAAAACTTCGATGGCGAACAGCAACCCGGAGAACCTGGTGTGCCAAACGCCGTTATCTATATGGACGATGGCAACCGCATCACAACCGATTCGAATGGTCTCTATTCGCTGCAATTCGCGATCGCAGGCTATCGCACTGGCACTCTCGACCTCACAAGCTTACCGGGATATACATTGGCACCTAACCGCTATCGCATCGAAAACAACAGCCAATCACGACTCGTTAAAGTCGCTCCGGGCGGTCTAGTCAGAATGAATTTTGCAGTGACACCCACCTTTGGGGAGGGACGACGCAAGTAATGCACCACCTCTCATCAGTTAAATTTGGACTCAGTTTAATTACCTCTACCTTTGGGATGATCGCGATCGGCGCAGTCAGCCAAGCCGCGGAGTTACCGTTTGCGCCTGAGCCACTCAAGTTGGCTACGCCTGAAGCGCTAACGACGATTAGCACCCGCAACTCCGCAGAAACCACTCCCCAACTCGCCCCGATTCCTAGTTCTTTAGGACTCGCGGCACCTCTCAATCTAACTTCAGTTAAGTCCAAACCTGCTCAAACTGCCCAAGTTCCAGAGCCGACGCAGCGAGAGCAAACGCCGAGTCCGCGAGATGTCTCGCCGATTTCGCCTCCCGCATCTCCGCAAGACCCGGCTTCGACCCCGACTCCATCGCGGGGTGCGCCTGTCACCAATTCGACGACAAAAGCGGCGATCGTGCGTGTCGAAATCGTGCCCTCCTCGGTGTCTCGCATTCCGGCAGATGGACGCTCAACGGTCACGCTGTCTGGACAGATTGTGGATGAAGGCGGCGCTCCGATCAGCGCAGATGTGACGGTGACGTTGACCAGCAGTGCCGGGAAATTTATTGGTGCAGATGCTGACACCGATCGAGCCGGATTTCAAGTCATTGCTCGACAGGGGCGGTTTTCAGTTGAGTTGCAGTCTACGCTAGAGCCGAAGAAGGTGCGCGTTCGGGCGGCGATCGACGAGCCGAAAAAAGATTTGAAGCTGACGGAGCCTCCTTTTGCGTATCCCACAACGCTGCCAGGACAGATCGACTCAAATAACCTGGAGGCATACACCGACGTTGAATTCATCACAAATTTGCGTCCGTCTTTGGTGTCGGGTGCGATTAACATTCGTATCGGCGCAGGTGGAACTGACTTCTACACGCGATATCGAGACTTCTTGCCCGAAGGCGTAAGTGGCGGTCGATTTGATGTTAGCACCGCCATTTTTGCGACGGGCAAAGTGGGCAACTGGCTGTTGACGGGAGCGTTTAACAATCAACGTCCGCTCAACGAGACCTGTGACGGCAAGACTCGACTCTTTCGAGATCTTCAGTTCTGTGAACAAAACTATCCGACCTATGGCGATAGCTCGACCACTGATTATCTAACGCCCTCGATCGACAGTGTTTATCTCAAACTTGAGCAGACCTCGCCCTCTGGCGGACAAAATTATGCGATGTGGGGCGACTATCGCACCGAGGAGTTTGCCACCGCATCGCAATATTTCACCGCGACGACTCGCCAATTGCACGGCTTTAAAGCCAACTATAACTTCGGCAATCTGCAAGCCACGGCAGCTTACGGCAATAATCTCGATGGATTTCAGCGAGACACGATCGCCGCAAATGGCACGAGTGGCTATTACTTCTTGTCGCGGCGGTTGGTGATTGGCGGCAGTGAAAACGTGTTTATTGAAACAGAGGAAATCAACCGTCCCGGCAGTGTCGTTGAGCGGGTGCCACTCTATCGCATTCAGGATTATGACATTGACTACGATCGCGGCACCCTGATTTTCCGCCGTCCGATTCAGGCAACCGAGTTTGACTTGTTTGGTCGAGTGCTGGTTCGGCGCATCGTCGTCACCTATGAATATGATGGCATCGGCACGGGCGGCACCAATCTCTACGCGGGGCGACTGCGATATAACTTCTCTCGCGAAGCCAACCGAGAAAGCTGGGCAGGGTTGAGCTATCTGCGAGAAGACCGGGGCAGCCAAGACTTTGAGTTGTTTGGAGCCGATGCGCTGTTCTCGTTTGGCAAAGATGGGCAGATTGTGGCGGAATATGCGCGATCGAACAATGCCAATCCGTTCTCAAATCAGGTGTCGGGTTCTGCCTATCGCATTGAGGCAAAAACAACGCTGACTCCGGGCTTGCTGACACGGGCATACTATCGGTCCACGGATGAGAATTTCTCCAACAACGCCACGTTTAGCTTTACGCCGGGGCAAACCCGCTATGGGGCAAACGTCGCAGCAAAACTGGGAGAAAACACTCAGGTTCGGGCGCAGGTCGATCGAGAAGTCAATTTTGGATTTGCTTCGACTGCCACGATCGGGTTAGTTAATTTATTCGACTTGAGCAGCAACATTTTCTGCACGACTCCCGGTTTGTCACGGTGCGGACAGGAACCCCTGCGGACGGGTCGAGTTGATAACAGCTTGACCACTATCAGCGCCGGAGTTGAGCAGAAATTTGGCATCGTCACCGCCAGCTTAGATTGGGTCAACCGCAGTCGCGAAGATCGAGCTACCAACAACCTAAACGACGACAGCAACCAACTGGTTTCGCGGCTGTCGGTGCCGTTTAGCGATCGTCTCACCTTTCGCGCCCAAAACGAACTCAACTTGGGCACTAACGATTCGCTGTATCCCGATCGCACCACACTGGGTCTGGACTGGAAAGTCTATCCCGGTGTGACAATGCGACTGGCGCAGCAGTTTCTCTCTGGCGGACAGTTTTCTAACAACTCGATCACCAGTTTAGAAACCCTCGTCGATCAGCGTTTGAGCGACGATACCTCGCTCACGGGACGCTATGCCGTGCTGTCAGGGGTGAATGGCGGTGTGACGGGGCAAGGGGCGATCGGGCTAAACCACCGCATCGTGTTGTCTCCCGGTTTGAGAATTAATCTGGGCTACGAGCGCATTTTTGGTGACATCTTTGCCTACACGGGTGCAGGTCAGCAGTTTGCTCAACCTTACGCGGTCGGGCAAAGTTCTGCATCGCTGGGCGTAAACTCTGGCGATAGCTACAGTGTCGGCGTTGAATACACCGATAATCCTGACTTTAAGGCAAGTGGGCGATTTGAGCGACGCAATTCTGATTTAGGCAATAATACGGTCTGGTCAGCCGGAGCCGCCGGAAAGATTTCTCCCGCCATCACCGCACTGGTGCGCTTTCAGCAAGCCAACGCCTCTAACCAGTTGCTCACCGGGTTGGGTGACACCTCCAATATCAAAGTCGGCTTGGCATATCGCGATCCCAATAGCGATAAGTTCAATATGCTGTTCCGCTATGAATATCGGCAAAATCCTGGCGTGACTCCGACGACGCTGTTGTTTGGCAGCGGCACTGGCTCAAAGGTGCATCTCGCATCTGTCGAAGCGATTTATGCCCCCAACTTCCGATGGGAATTCTTTGGCAAATATGCTCTGCGAAGCACTCAATCCTATTTAGCGCGAGATTTACTCGGCACCAACTTCATCTCCTTGACCCAGCTACGCGCCACTTATCGACTTGGCTATAGCTGGGATGTGGGCGGCGAAGTGCGCTGGATTGGACAATCTCTGACAGGCTTTAACGAAGTCGGATTCTTGCTCGAAGCGGGCTATTATTTAACGCCCAACCTGAGAGTAGCCGCTGGATACAGCTTTGGAGACATCAACAACGATCGAGACTTTAACGGCAGTCGATCGCAAGGTGGCTTCTATGCAACCCTCTCCTTTAAGGTAAATGAACTCTTTAATGGTTTTGGTTTGCAAAAAGTTGCGCCGCCTCAACAGCAAGAGTCACAGATTAAACCAGCGGTATCGACACGACCTGCAACGCAGTCACAAATGCCTGGAATAGAATCCGCAGCAATGCTGCAACAAACGCCGACAGCAACCGTGGTTGTAGGAGAAGGACAATGATCAGCAATCGAAGAAAAGAGAAACGGGTGAAGGGCGAAGAAAGACTCCTTGCATTGCTGCTGTTAACGCTGGTTGGTTGGTTGCCGACAGCCCCGCTTTTAGCTCAAGGGGTGACTCCAGCGCGGTTACGAATTGTTGTTAATAGCGATCGAGATAGCGTTCAGGCAGACGGTGCGCTGACGTTGAGAGAAGCGATCGAGCTAGTCAACGGCACCTTGTCGGTCGATCGTCTCAGCGAGGCGGAAAAACCTCAAGTCTCGATCGCAACGGGGGCAACTTCAGAAATCGCCTTTCAGCTTTCGGCGGGACAAACGGTGATTCGAGTCTCTCAACGGCTGCCTAATATAACCGCTCCGGTGCTGATTGATGGCACGACGCAGACGGGATATGCTGCTAACACTCGCGCGATCGCTGAACTTCCGCTGGTTGCCCCGATCGTCGAACTCACTGCCACTCCAGGCGCATTTGTTTCGCGGGGGTTGTCGATCGTGTCTGATAATGTCACGATTCGCGGCTTAAGCATTTATGGCTTTACCGACGATCACGACGACACGGAACGAACGCCTCCGGCAGACATCTTTATCGCTCATCGCCTGCCGCCTCCCGATGTCAGCAAGCAAAAAGTTCCGGCAAATTTTGCGCCCTTCTACAGCGATGACATTCCGCCTAAAAACGTTCTGATCGAGAACAACTGGCTAGGAATTCGCCCGGATCAAAGCGTTCCACCCACGACTTCAGCCTTTGGCGTGTCGGTGTTTAACAGCACAGGCACCACCGTTCGACGGAACTGGATCGCCAATCATGACGGGAGTGCCGTGATTACGTCAGTTCGGGCAGACAACTTAGTCGTCACCGAAAACGCGATCGTCGGCAACGGCATCGCGGGAATGCCTGACGCAATTCGGCTTGAGGGCGCCATCGATCACGCTCAAATCACCGGAAATCTGATTTGCGGCAACGATGGCGCAGGAGTTTATCTGTTTAAGCCTCAGGGCGCGGCTCAGATTCGCGATAACCAGATTACTTATAACGGTCGGCGCTATCGTCGAGCCGCTGTTTACTTAATGGGAAATGACCATCAGGTGACGGGCAACACGATCGCTCACCAAACCGGACCGGGCGTAGTCGTCGCGTCTTTCCCGCGCAGCAGTCGCAACCTCATTGAGAGCAATCGGTTCTCCACTCTCGAAGGACTCAGCATCGATTTGGTGACTCAAGATAATGTCAGCGTCCACGACTATCAGCGCGGCGATGGCATCAATCCTAAACGCAACTCACCCAACCGTCGCAAAGACACGGGCAACGCTGCCATCAACGCTCCAGAATTCACTGCGAGAGAATTCGTTCTATCGGGCGCTCTGGCGCAAGTGACCGGAAAAGCTGATCCTGGATCACAGGTTCAGATCTATCGCGTTGAGGAAGGAAACTCGCCTTATGGTCCCTTGGGTGAACCCCTCGGATTAACTCCAGCCAATAGTCAGGGACAGTTCACCCTTACGGTAAGTGCCTTTAAGCCAGGAGACCAAGTATCGGCGATCGCGACCGATCCGAAGTATGGCACCTCAGAGCCTGCGCTCAACGCTCTAATCAGAACGGCAGATTCGGCACTCGCGATTCCTACATCGCCCTCTATTGAGGTGCCACGCTGTACAACTCCGCCCATCGCCGAAAAACCTCCGATCCCGGCGATTCCGCAGACGACTCCGATCGTGCTTAAAGTCCCTAAAAACGTTCACTTCGCACTGGATAAAGATTTCATTAGCTCGACCAGTGCCAAAGTGCTCGATCGGATTGCTCAAGTCCTCTTAGAAAACCCCAGCATTATTGTGGAACTTCAAGGACACACCGACCCTCGCGCCAGTGATGCCTACAACCTAGATTTAGGCAGGCGACGCGCGATCTCAACGCGAAATTACCTGATTCGTAAAGGCATCGACCCAGCGCGAATGACGATTCGATCGTTTGGAGAACAGAAGCGCATTTCTGATGGAGACACCCGCTTAGATTTTGCCCGCGATCGGCGCGTCGAACTAATCTATAAAGATGCCAGAAACATTGAAGTCATCGTTCAGGAAGAAGACCTGCAACTAGAACCCGCAGGAGGTGTGAGATAGTGCGAACATTTGTTTCGATGAATTCAGCTAGCCGTTTTTCTAAGTTTTGGTGCTTATTGGCTGGCAGCACCTTGGCAGTCTTACTGTGCCCCTCCAATCCAGTTAAAGCTCAAACCGTTCTCCCATCGGTTCCAGGACTCAACTTTCAAACCAGTGGACCTTCTCGCAGCGCGGGGGTCGGCGACTGGTATACCACCAACGAGGCGGGCAAAACTGGGGGATATCAACGCCATCGGTTCTTCGTTAACATTACACAGGCTGACATCACCGCTGCGGGTGGCAGCCTCACCATCTCGATCATTGATGCCGGAAGCGGTGGACCTCGCGATGAGGTAGACGGCAACCCGATCGGAACCGGGGGGGCTAACCCCGACCCAACACGCTTTCAGCTTCTCGGTCCAACCGGAGCAGTAATCAGCACTCAGATCCCTCCCAATGGCACTCCTACCTCTCCCTCAAATATTAGCTTTCCACCCATCACCGTTCCTGGGGTTTACACCATCACCAGCGAGACGGGTGCAGATCCGATTTTAGGGATTGCGACCACCAATCTCAACAACGACGATAACGGCTTTCAAATCTCAATCCCAGGGGTCACTAACCTGCTGATCGGGCAGCTTCTGAGCACCTTTCAGCAAAATACAGGTGGAGCCATCACGGTTCCGTTTTACGCATTTGTTCCTCCAGGCACCACAAACCTGTTTTTTCGCAACTTTGATCTAGACGACGGTGGAACAGTGTCTTATACCAGCCCAACGGGAGTGGTCACGGCTGGAACTGGCTCAGGTAATGCAGTTTGGAATAATGGCGGCGATCTCAACAACGGCGGCGATAGCGTCCCGGTAGCGGGTCTTGAAAATTCAGGCATCTGGACGGTAACGCTGAGTAACTACACCTCAAACAACCAAACGCTGCTGCAAGCCAACCTCGGCACAACGCCAGGAACTCCAATTCCCTTATTCGATAGGCGACCTACTAGAGCCGGAAACTTCACGATTACCCCTGATACGACGCGTGCAACCTCGATCGGAACTGCGGTTGATCATCCGTTTACCGTCACGAATAACTTCTTTACCTCCGATCTGGTCAACTTGACTCTAGCGGGTACCAATGGCAATTACACGGCGGTCTTACTTAACTCAGCCGGAAATCCGCTTCCTGACACCGATGGCAATGGGGTGCCAGACACCGGAACTCTTGCACCGGGGCAGACGGGCAGCTTTATTCTGCGGGTGACTCCCAACCCAGGCGCACCGCCTCAAGATGTCACACAGATTAACGCGACTTCGTTTCTAGATACTCGCATTCGGCAACAGTCTAATTCTCCAGCACCGACTCCGCAGGTTGTCACCAAAACGACGACTATCACCGCAGGATCGGGCACGATCGGCGATCTCGTTTTCAACGATCCCAACGGCAATGGCATTCAAGATCCGGGTGATACCGGAGTTGCAGGAGTGACTCTAACCCTATCGGGGACGGATACCAACAACAATCCGGTTAACCAAACGATCGTCACCAATGCTGCCGGAAATTATCAATTCACTACTCTTAATCCAGGAACCTACACTGTCACAGCAACGCCGCCACCGGGCTTTATTGCCACGAATCCCAATCCGCGAACGGTGACGCTCGCCGCAGGGCAGAGCATTCTCACGGCAGATTTTGGGATTCGGCAGCGTCCAGGCACGATTGGGGATCTGGTCTTCAATGATCTCAACGGTAATGGCACTCAAGATCCCGGAGAGACCGGAATCGCTGGAGCCACCGTCACCCTGAGAGACTCAGCCGGAACCGTCTTAGGAACCCTTGTTACTGATGCCAACGGCAACTATCAGTTCACTAATGTGCCACCGGGGAATAATTACACGGTCACGGTCACGCCTCCCGCTGGGTTCTCAAATACGACCCCCCTGGTGCAGACGATCGCGACCCTAAATCCCGGTCAAGATGTGCCGACGGCTGACTTTGGGTTCAGGCAACTTCCCGGTACGATCGGAGATTTTGTCTTTAATGATGTCAACAACAACGGCGTTCAAGATCCCGGCGAAACGACCGGAATTAGTGGAGTCACGCTGACTCTCCGAAACCAGGCAGGAACTGTAGTCGCAACCACAACTACGAACGCAAGCGGAAACTACCAGTTCCCCAATGTTACTCCTGGCAATTACACCGTCACCGCCACGCCTCCACCTGGCTCTAGAGTCACCACGCCTACGCCCATCTCAGTCACTCTCGGTTCTGGTCAAGCCATTAACACAGCAGACTTTGGGCTTTTTGTCCAAACAGGCACATTGGGCGATCGTGTCTTTAACGACTTTGACAACAACGGCATTCAAAACGGCACAGAACCCGGTCTAGCAGGAGTCACGGTCAATCTGACAGGTACGGATATTAACGGCAATGCTGTTACCCGGACTACGACCACTAGTGCGACGGGAACTTACAGCTTTACGGGTCTGCCCGCGTCAAATGCTGTCGGCTACACGGTCACGATTATCCCCCCGGCTGGCTTCACGCCGACGACTCCGACAGGCACACCGAGTTTAAGTCAAACGGTAGTGTTTCCGGCAGGTGCCAATATTGACACCGTAGACTTTGGAGTCAGACAACCTCCAGTTACGATCAGCAACCTAGTCTTCCGAGATGATGTCGGTGACGGCAATCCAGCCGGAAAACCAGGCTTTCCAAACGTACCCGTTTCGCTCCGCGATCCAGCCGGAAATATCGTCGCGACGACGACCACGAATGCAGCAGGTAACTTCACCTTTGCCAACCTGCCGCCCGGAATTGCCTATACCGTAGTGGTAACCCCTCCAGCCGGGTTTACAACCACCACTTCTAACCCACAAGGAATTCCGCCAGGACAAGCGCCCCCACCAGGAACAATAAACCCGATCGGGCTGCAAACAGCACCGGGCACGATCGGAAGACTCGTCTTTAATGACCTCAACGGCAATGGCGTTCCTGACCCCGGTGAACCTGGAATTGGGGGAGCGATCGTCACGTTGAGAAACGCCGCCGGGGTTGTCATCGGAACGACTACCACCGATGCCAACGGTAGCTACAGCTTCGTGAATGTGCCACCTGGAAACTACACAGTGACGGTCACGCCGTTAGGAGGTGCCAACGCCACTACGCCAATCACGCTTCCAGTGACGCTAGGCGCAAGGCAATCGGTCTTGACTGCTAACTTTGGCTTTACGATCGGCGGTCAAGGGCTGCGTTTGGTGAAGCGAATTACCAACGTGACTCGCAACGGTGCATCTATTCCTGGAATTGACTTTAATGCCGTTCAAGATGACCCCTCAACGCTGAACGATAACGCCCCCGGATGGGCACAAATTCCGCTTCGAGGGCAAATTAGAGTCACGGGAGGTCAAATTCGCACCGGAGACGAAGTGACCTACACGGTCTACTTCCTATCGGATGGGGCAACCCCCGCGTTTGGCACTAACCTTTGTGACCAAATTCCGACGGGCACTGGCTTGGTCGCCAACACCGCGCAGATTCAGCGGAACAACACCGCCCCAACATTAGGAGGCACTTCGTTCTCGCCGTTAGCTCCCCTCCCTGCCGGAAACGCCTGCCAAAATCAGACCAATCCCACCGGTTCTGTGATTTTTGGGCTGGGCGACCTTCCCAACACCGCAGGCAACAACTTTGGTTTTGTGCGCTTCCGCGTCAGAATCAATTGAAGACTGTTGCCGCCACGGATCTATGCCCCATCGCTATCTGCTGTTCTATAAACCCTTTGACGTTCTCAGCCAGTTTACTGATAACAGTCAGCCGCCGCGATCGACGTTAAAAGACTATGTGCCCGTCCGATCGGTTTATCCGGTAGGTCGGTTAGATCACGATAGCGAGGGGCTGATGATGCTAACCGATCATGGAGCGCTACAGCATCGGCTCAGTGACCCAAAGTTTCAGCATCCTCGCACTTATTGGGTTCAAGTTGAGCACGTTCCTAGCGAGGCAGATTTAGAACCACTGCGTCGAGGCATTCAGATTCAGGGTTATCACACGCGTCCTGCTCACGTCGCGCTATTGGATCAGGAACCTGATTTGCCGCCGCGTGATCCGCCGATTCGTGTTCGCAAAAATATCCCGACGTGTTGGTTAGAAATCACGCTGACCGAAGGACACAACCGCCAAATTAGACGCATGACGGCAGCGATCGGGTTTCCGACATTAAGACTCGTGAGGGTGGCGATTTCTCACCTGCGCTTAGAAGGGCTTCAGCCTGGTCAGTGGCGAGATTTGACTGCTGTAGAGTTAGCGCCTTTGTTAGGTGAGATGCGATCGTCAAATCCTCGAATTTCGAGTTGAAGGGATATTAACGAAATTGGGTTCTGAGTTCTCGCAACATCTGGCTCGTGCCTTGGGCGATCGCTTGCTGCACGAGGCGCGGAATCAGATCAATCAGGGATAAATCGGGAAAGGTGGGACTGGTCGAGGATTCCACATATCGATCGCCCTCTAGCAGATAAATCTTGAGCTTGTGATTGCGGTAGACCCAGATTTCGGGGACGCGCATGGCTTGATAAGCGCTAACGGCTGTAACGGAAGTCACGTCGGCTTCGATGGCGAGGTCGGGAGGTGGATAGTCGTCTAGATCTAGGTCAGTGCAGCCTTGAACCCGATCGGCGTTTTGAATATACAGACAGGTATCAGGCTCCACGCCAGCAATCTCAGGGCGCTTGAGAGTAGTAGAGCCAAAGTCTTCCCAGTTACGTTCGTGGATATCAAGGATGGCTTTGACAATATCGGAAATGATGCGGTGGGGGCGTTCGTGAATGGCAAGGGGCGACATGATTTCTAGAGTGCCTCGGTAGTATGCGATGCGAGTGTTGCGCTTTTCGCCTAGCTCGATTAGCAGCGTCTCAAAGTCTGCCCACGATAGGTTACGAATGCTGACTGTGCTTCCGGGAGTTAGCTCGATCGCGTTGATGGGAATGGTGAGAGTCATGATGTAAACCAGTTTTCTACTTAGATGTTTTGAAAATTGGCAAGTCGATTAGATAGCGGCTCATCAGTTAATATCTCATCCTAGAGAAAGATCGCACACTGGGTTGCTTCTCTTGCAGAGAGAGTCCTCATACCCCTGGAGCCAAGACTCATTCGATTTCTTTTTTTGATGTCCTATTACGATCGTTCGCTTGTAGCTGGGACTTTGAGATGAACCAAGGCTTTTTGCAACACACTGGGCTTCACGCTCAACCAGACTTGATTGCGATCATCCTCTGTATATCCCACTACGACTGCACCGATAGGTGTATCAAGGTCGGGATACATCTCTGAGGTCATATCTCCACTATCCACAAAATCGGTAATCTGAACGATGCCTCGTACTGCATCATCGCCAATGTTTACGAAAATTCCAAACGGTGCATGATGATCAACCGTGCCATGAATCAGTTCCCCTAACCGATACTTTGCTTTGACCTGACTCCAGAAGTGATCACTCATTGCATTACCTCGGTTTTAAAACTCTAGGATATTGATTCAAGATAGAAAACAAATCACGAGGAACGGGCAATTCGACTTGTTCCCCACCTTGATACGGTCTTTCGAGTGGCTTGAAATACCGATCGTAAACTGCTAAATCGATTGTAACTTCTAGAATTCCGTCTTTATAGTACCGATGATAGTCTTCAGCTAAACTCCTGCTATTCGACGCCGCAAAGTAACATTTTCCGTCAGCATTTGGAGGATGACAGGGAAAATCAGCAGGTTGAAACCCCTGCTCCATGAGTTGCTCTCCCTTCCCCTTTTGGGTTGCCTTGTAAATCGTGATGGTCTGCTGCTTGTCCAAGTCAAACGAAATCAGTTTCAGAGAAAAAGGTATTCGTTATCTTAACCGCAAACACAAAGTAAATAATTCCTAAACCCCCGCTACTGATGCGACATAATTTCAAGATCTAGCAAGAAATTTACATGCGGCACCGACACAAATAGCCCAAACGATAGCCATATTCGAGATTAGAAGAATTAAGTTCTGATTGAGAGGAACACTGGATGTTTGAATTTGAGCGTAGAAAAGGCAGCATAAGATAAGAGGTAGTAAGCAAACAAAGCCACCAACAGAAAGCTTTAAGTTTTTAGCCGATGATCTCTTTAACATGTCACTAATTGCTTCGCCCAACAAGGCAACCGCTACAATGAGTAGCTCTCCTCTAGATGACACTGCTCGAATAACGCCGTCGAAACCTGGTTCTAGATGTTTGCCTGTCATCAATGCACCAATATATGTAAACAACATTGGAAATAACGCAAGGCATACTGAAGTTAGACTCCACTGGAGTAAATTCTCGATTACTCCTTTAGGAAGAAAGCGTTTGGTTCTAGCAGGCATTACAAGGTTCGCCCCATTGTTTCATTTTTTACTAAGAGTAATTATATCTGGTATCTTTAGCTCTAGCCAACTCTGCTAATAAGAATAACCAATCCACATTTCATCGAGAAGTTAAATTTGTATCGACTTTAATGAGTCTCAATCGCGTGTTACACCAGAGTAATCTTAAGATACTGTCAACACGACTGATGATGCTCAAGAGAAAGTTCGCCTGCTAAAGGGCTATACTGAGTAGCGATCGTCCCCCCACCCAAAGAGACGATCGCCACTCAATCACTCCTCGTTTTCAACGCTCTCAGCTTGTTGACGCGACTTACTTCCCGCCAACGCGATCGCCATTGCATCTACAACCCGCGACACCGGAATCACCTCCATTCCCGGCACATCTGAATAGGAACCTTTGGGCACGATCGCGCGTTTGAATCCCAGTTTTGCCGCTTCTTTGAGTCGCAATTCCATTTGAGACACCGATCGGACTTGTCCGCCTAAGCCGACTTCTCCGATCACGACGGTTTGAGGATCGATCGAGCGATCGCGAAAACTCGCTGCGACTGCGACTGCGATGCCCAAATCTGCCGCAGGTTCGCCCACGCTCAAACCGCCCGAAGACGAGACGTAAGCATCCAATTTCGAGAGCGGAATGCCGACTCGTTTTTCGAGCACTGCCAAGATTTGCAGCAGTCGATTATATTCGATGCCCGTGGTCGATCGGCGCGGAGAACTATAGCTTGTCGCACTCACTAGCGCTTGCAGTTCCACTACGATCGGGCGGGTTCCCTCACAGGCGACGATGGTTGCTGTTCCTGGTGTGGCTTCTTCTCGGTTGCCCAAAAATAGCTCTGACGGATTGAGCACTTCCTGCAAACCCTGATCGACCATTTCAAATACGCCGATTTCATGAGTCGCGCCGAAACGATTCTTAACAGAACGTAACAAACGGTGACTTGCAAAGCGATCGCCCTCAAAATACAGCACTGTATCGACGAGGTGTTCGAGCACTTTAGGCCCGGCGATCGCGCCTTCTTTGGTGACGTGCCCGACAATAAACAGCGTGATGTTTTGCCGCTTGGCGACTTGCATCAGCACAGATGTACATTCTCGAACCTGAGCGACCGAACCCGGAGCCGAACTCAGCGAACTGTAGTAAAGCGCCTGAATGCTATCAATCACGGCAACCGTGGGCTTTAACGCTTCCAACTCGACGAGGATTGTATCTAGATCGGTTTCGGGCAGCAGATAGAGATCGGCATCGGTGGCGATCGAGGGTTGAGGCGATGCAGATTCTAGTGATTCTTCATCGACATCATCGGCGACGGCTTGTTTGCCGATGCCTAAGCGTTGCGCTCTCAGTTTGACTTGTTGCCCCGATTCCTCAGCGCACACATAGAGAGTCCGGTATCGCGTGGCAAGTCGATTGGCGGTTTGCAGCAGCAGCGTCGATTTTCCGATCCCCGGATCGCCGCCGATCAAGACCAGCGAACCCGGCACAATTCCGCCGCCGAGAACCCGATCGAGTTCAATATATCCAGACGACAGGCGAGACTGAGGATGATCGGTGATTTGAGGTAAAGTCAGCGACGAAACCGCCCGTGTTGGGGCGTTGCGGGTCGAGGTGCTGCTTTTACCATTGGTTCTCCGGTGAGCAACTTGACCGATTGTAGTGGATGAAGTCGTCGATCGTGCCACCTGCTCTTCTAAAGAATTCCAAGCTGCACAGGACGGGCAACGACCAAAATATTGGGGAGATTCTGCCCCACATTGGTTACAAACAAAGTGCGATCGCAGTTTTGGCATTACAAGAATTAGCTGTTATATTCCTTCACAAAGTCGGCAATCGTTAAGAAACTCGGAAAATGAGTGATGGTGAGGCTTTGACGAACTGAAAATCATGAAGTGAGTTACTATCTTAATGATAAAGTACAAAAAATTAACGATCAGAGATTTGACCTAGGGAGCGTTAGAAAAGTTGGAAAACCATAAAGAAAAAATATTAGTGGTCGATGACGAGGCAAGCATTCGCCGCATCCTTGAAACTCGTCTTTCAATGATCGGGTATGATGTCGTCACCGCTGCCGATGGCGAAGAGGCACTCGAAACCTTCCGCAACTCTGAGCCTGATCTCGTCGTTCTAGATGTGATGATGCCTAAGCTCGACGGCTACGGCGTTTGTCAAGAACTGCGAAAAGAATCGGACGTGCCGATCATCATGCTGACTGCTCTGGGAGATGTCGCCGATCGCATCACAGGTTTAGAGCTAGGCGCAGATGATTATGTGGTCAAACCCTTCTCTCCTAAAGAGCTAGAAGCCCGAATTCGCTCGGTTTTGCGTCGAGTTGAGAAAACAGGCGCACCCGGAATTCCGAGTTCTGGCGTAATTCACGTCAACACGATTCGGATTGATACCAACAAGCGCCAGGTGTATAAGGGCGATGAGCGCATTCGGCTGACTGGCATGGAATTCAGCCTGTTAGAACTGTTGGTCAGTCGGTCGGGAGAGCCATTCTCTCGATCGGAGATTCTCCAAGAAGTGTGGGGCTACACTCCCGAACGTCACGTTGACACCCGCGTGGTAGACGTTCATATTTCTCGCCTCCGCGCCAAGCTAGAAGACGATCCCAGCAATCCAGAATTAATTTTAACCGCGAGAGGAACGGGCTATCTCTTTCAACGCATTCTTGAGCCGGGTGAAGTTGAGTAATCCCTGAATCTGAGTTTTGAGCTTTTGGAACTCAAAACTCTTGAGCATTTGAGGGCAGCAAAACCCCTTGACGCACAGTTGATGCAGGAAGAAGCGAGTCGAGTAAATCTCTGTGGGCAAATTTAGTGCGTGAGTAGGTTTTACACTCTAGAACTTCCTCTTGCTAATGCTCATTCATCCTCTGACAGATTTGCGATGATTCCTATGGTTTGCGAATGTAGCCCCATTTGCCGTCAATCATCACTCGCGCTAGTCCTCCGGTAAACGAGCCAGCGTCGTCAAATTGAGGCGCGATCGCCAATTTACCACTCCTATCGATATAGCCCCACTGGTTGCCGATTTTGACGGGTGCAAATCCTTCTGAAAAGTCGGATGCAAAATCAAATTTGGCAGCGATCGCTACTCCACCCGTTTGATCGATATATCCCCACTGATTCCCGACTTGAACGAGTGCAAATCCGTCAGAAAAATCAGAGGCAAAGTCAAATTTGGGGGGCACGATCGCGGCTCCGGTTGAGTTGATATAGCCCCACTTGTCCCCGACTCTGACGCGCCCGATCGCTTGAGAAAAGTTAAACGCACCATCAAATTGAGGCTTCACGACCAGCTTGCCCGTTTTGTTGATGTAGCCCCAGCGATTTTGGATTCTGACGGGAGCAAGATTTTCAGAAAATTTCCAGGAGTCGTCAAACGCTGGCTCGATCGCGATTCGACCCGCGCGATCGACGTATCCATATTTTCGATCAATTTTAACGGCTGCCAATCCTTGAGAAAAGCTTGACGCTAACTCAAACTCTGGATTGATGACCACTTTACCCTGTGAATTGATAAAGCCGTAGTGATTTCCAATTCTGACGGCGGCTAACCCTTCTAGAAACTGCGAAGCTCCTTCAAACCGAGGATTGATTGCCACGTTTCCGGTTTTGTCAATGTAGCCGTAATTGCTGCCCACTCTGGCGATCGCTAACCCCTCCGAGAACGGCGAATAGCTCTCAAACTCGACTTGAGGGGTGACAACGACTTTGCCCGTCCGATCGATGTATCTAAACTGATCGCCGATTCGTACTAAAGCAAACCCTTCTGAAAAGTTGGAGGCACTGTCGAACTGATGCTCGATCGCCAAGTTTTTAATCAGCTTTGCAAACGGTTGCGGATTCGATGGAGCAATCTGTTTAGGTGAAGCCTTTAATGGCTGACTCGACGGAATTAGAACAGCAAGCAACACGATCGCGGGAATGGCGCGTTGCCAAAAATGAATTGACATAGGAAATAATCCGATGCGCGAATATCCGTTTAGTGTAGCGATCGCTTCTCAAACTGTTGTCAGCCAATCAGCATATTATCCAATCCAGTTTGCAGCTTGATTCCTTGAATTGAGTAATCTAATAACTGCATTGGGTGCAGCACCGGAACGACTTTACCCTGAAGCTGTAGATGTTTAGAAATCTGCACAAAGCAGCCAATATTTGCCGACGCAATGAGTTGCGCTCCTGTGTTGGTCAAATTTTCGACCTTTTGTTGTCCCAACTCATCGGCGATATGAGGGTGCAGAATGTTATAAACTCCAGCACTGCCACAGCAAAGAGCCGCGTCGATCGGTTCTCGCAACTGCACGCCCGGAATCTGCTTTAACAGTTGACGGGGCTGAATGCTAATCTTCTGTCCGTGCAGCATGTGGCAGGCATCTTGATAGACCATCACCAACGGCTGATCTTGCAGGGGCGAAAGTTTGGCAGTTAGTCCAACCGCCGCTAAAAATTCCTGCACGTCTTTGACTTTGCTGACAAATTCCTTTGCTTTTGGGTGATAGTGCGGGTCATCTTGCAAAATGTGCGCGTATTCTTTGAGCGTGTGACCACAGCCCGACGCATTGATCAAAATAGCATCGACTTCGCTATCTGCAAACGCATCAATCATCTGACGGGCAAAGGTTTTGGTCTGTTCTTCTTGCCCCTGGTGATGAGACAGTGCGCCGCAGCAGCCTTGAATTTGAGGCACCACAATCTCGCATCCGTTTGCCGTCAACACGCGAACGGTCGCATCATTCACCGCTGGATTAAACAATCGCTGCACGCAGCCCAAAATCATGCCGACGCGATAGCGTTTTTGTCCCTGTGCTGGAACTAGAGCAGGAATCGTATCGTGAAATGCCCCTGCCGGAATCTTGGGCAGCACTGACTCCATTGCGGCGATTTGGGGTGACACTTGCTTGAGGAAGCCCAGCGATCGCACCAACCTCTGCAAGCCCGATTTTTGATAAAGCCCCAAAGGACGCAGCAGCACGCGCATCCGATCGGGGTAGGGAAACACCGAGAAAATCAATTGTCTGAGCAGTTTTTCAGGCAGCGGACGCGAATGATTGCGCTCAACTTGCAGGCGAGTTGCCGTGATCAGCTTGTCATATTGCACTCCAGAGGGGCAAGCTGTCACACAGGCAAGACACCCCAAACACGAATCAAAGTGCTGCACGGTTGCCGGAGAAAGCGGAATTTCGCCCTCATTCACGCCGTCCATTAGATAAATCCGACCTCTGGGCGAATCGGTTTCTTTGCCGATCACCCGATAGCTAGGGCACGTAGACAAGCAAAACCCACAGTGAACGCACGAATCGATCAGCGTTGGGTCAGGGGGATGCTTGGGATCAAATCCAAGAAACTGGTGTGCCGCCGATTCAACAGGAGTAATCGGATTTTCTGATGTTTGCATAATTTAGATTCCACCGACAAAGCGACGAGGACTCAACAGAGAGTTTGGATCAAACTGGGTTTTAATCGTTTGCATCAGATCCAAAGCACTTCCAGCGTAGCCCCAAACATCAATTTGTTGCTTAAAGGGAATTGGGGCTTGCAGAATCGAGAGATAGCCGCCAGTAGCTTGGCAGAGCGATCGCAGTTCCTGAATCATAAACGTCCGAGTTTCGCTGCTTAGAACCAACTGACCCACCCCACTCCCTAGATGAACCACGGCTCCAGCCGTTTGAGACAACTGCTCAATTTGGGTGAGCACCGCGATCGCCTCTGACGGTTTGACTCCGATTTTGCACACGATCGAGTCCGTTTCACCCACCATTTTTTCTCCCAATCGTCGCCATAGATCCGCCTCACTGGTGTCTGGATAGAGTTGTGATGAGAGTCCAAATGCGGCACCGACTTCGAGCGATCGAGCCGCCTGTTCTTTCACGCTTTCAGCAATGGCTTGAAACCGAATCAACAGCCCCATCTCTTTACCTAACTCTAAATCAGACATAGTTTGGGCAGAGAGAGCCTCGATCGCTGTCGGAGTCAGCGCCGAACTTAACAGCGTTTGGGCGGCTTGCGCCAATGAGTCTCGGTGCCCACTCAACACCACTGTCTGAGAAGCGTGAGAAATGGGATAGACCCGTAACGTCACTTGCGTAATGATGCCGAGGGTTCCATACGCTCCGGTCAGCAGTTTCATCAAGTCATATCCGGCGACATTCTTCACAACCCGTCCGCCCGCCTTGACGATTTGCCCGTCACTACGAACGAATGAAATGCCTAGAATCATGTCGCGAATGCTGCTGTAGCGGTGTCGCATCGCTCCCGTATCTGCCGTCGAGATAATGCCCCCTAACGTCGCCTCGTCAGGGTAATGAGGATCGATCGCCAAAAACTGCCCCGACTTTCTCAAGAGGTCTTGCAGATCAGAGAACTTGATTCCAGCTTCAGCCGTAACGGTTAAGTCTCCGATCGCGTGATCGACTAGTCGATTCAGTCGCTCAGCGCTAATCACCAAATCGACCCCCTTAACCAACCCGCCCCAGTGCAGTTTGCTTCTTCTGCCACACGGCAACACCCGCAGCCTCTGCTGAGCAGCATAGACCATCACTGCCGCTAACTCTTCTGGCGTGCTGGGGTAAACCAAATGAGAAGGGGGACTACCGGGCATCATGGCTTGCAACATTGGCGATCGTTGAGCCTCAGTCAACGTGTCCCAAGCACAAACGCCTGCGACTCCAACAATACTCTCTAAAACTTGGGCAACAGCTTTCATGTGTGACGCAGTTCACTGCAAAGGGTGAGAAAACAGATTGACTCTACTTAGTGTTAATGAGAGAAAAAATTCCTGACTTGGAGAGAGTTGACCCTTAAAGATCCTAGCAGGTAGGGAATAATACCCTTGCGCTCACTAGAGATTCTGTGAGAACTCAATCCCTGCTCAATTACTTCTAAGGAGATTTCCTTCAAAAAATTTACCCACCTGCCTCCGATGAGAGTTCTGAACGTCAAAGTCCTACAGGATGGGGGATTTAGGGGGCTTTTCAAGATTGGTAACTTCTTTCCTATAAATCTCCTAGGCTCTCGATTATAGAGTGCCATTGCTCCTCCCTTTTGCGTTATCCATAAATCATTAGCGATGCAACTCACCGAATTACCGGAATGGAGGGCTGGGGAACCCTTAAAGCCCCTGTCTTTTAAGCATGGGGATGTAAAAGGGGTTCCCGCGTGGCGGTCACGCCACAGAG
>NZ_LXYR01000051.1 GCF_001650195.1 Phormidesmis priestleyi BC1401
TTATGACGCAGGTCATTGTTGTAAGCTTTGGGCATCGGATTCAGAAGAATGATCAGTTCCTAAGGATAACGTCCTAATCTGTGTGGCGGTTGCTATAAAATCGCTTGTAGGGGGGTTCGTCGGTAAGTTGCTTTGTGAGCAGAGTGATGCGGAAATCTGTAATCTATCAAGAAATCTTGCATGAGGGCGAGGAGCGAGGACGACAGCTTGGACAGCGATCGCTGGTCATCCTGCTGCTTGAACAGCGCGTTGGGTCGCTCTCAGATCAACAGCGCGATCGCATCTCCACTCTCAATTTAGATCGACTTGGAGCTTTAGCGATTGCATTACTCAATTCCTCCAGCCAAGACGACTTAGATGCTTGGCTCAATCAACATCTGTGAACTTGGGCTGGGTCTCACGGTGGAGGAGGAATAAGCCATTAGGTGAGACCTCCTGGAAAAGTACACCGCTTCATTTGAAAGTCTCGGTTGAGCAACCCTCGAACAAGGTCGATTTTCGGCTGGTTCGAGGGTTGCTTTTGGGCGAGCAATTAGCAGAGTCTTTCGCTTTAACAACTCTTTCATCTGGCAACTCTTTCATCTGGCAACTCTTTCACGATCGTTGCTGAATGCCTTCTAGCTCTTCTCTGTCGAACTCGCGCTGGATGGCGCACTTGTGGACAGCGAACTCTGTTGATTCAAAGTAGGTAAGATATTCTTGCAAAAGATGAGTAAGTTAGGTAAGATAGAGAGGTCAAGTGAGGTATGCAATCATGCGGAAGTGGCTCCAAACTTTGGTCGATCAGTTTTTACCTGCTGTTGAACTCTTACAAGACACGCCGGAGGGTCGGGCGCAAGGGCAGAAGTGGGCGACGTGGATGCGCCAGCAGTGGGTGGAGCATGGTCTGGTGGAGCTGAAGCAACAACGCAATTTGATGACGGATGTCAGAAATGCGATTAAAAGGCAGTTGGGTGAGGATCATGTGGCGCTGGAGAGTATGAATTTCACGGTTGCGGAGTGGACAACGATTAATTCTCCGATCGAGGAGCAGGTCGCTCGACGCAATGAAAACGTCGTGCTGTTGCAGAATCCAGACGCGATCGTCACTCAGGCAGTTCGGTTGCTAGAAAGCCGAGAGTGGGCGGAAGTGGCAGCAGGGCTGGTGGTACTCACGGGGAGACGATCGAGTGAGGTTCTAGGCACGGCTGAGTTTCATCCCAAGTCTCAATGGAGTGTTCTATTTACAGGAGCATTGAAGCGCAGAGGGGAGTCTCAACGACTTTCGTTTGAAATCCCAACCCTGACGACCGCAGAACGGGTGATCAAGGCGTTAGCAAAGTTGCGGCAGATGTGTCCGGCGGAAGGGTTGACGGCGGAACAGATTAATCAGAAGTATGCTCAGGCAGTGGCAACGGCGTGCGATCGTCACTTCTGTAATCTCGTGCCTAATCGGGATGGACGAGACAATCTGTTTTCTCATCTGTTCCGTTCTGTTTATGCTGCGATCGCTACCCTCTGGTATGCTCCACCGACTGTAGATGCTAACGAATATAAGGCGGCAATTCAGGGGCACTATGCGATTTTGGATGCGACCGATGGCTCGCTGAAACGATCGCTCGCCGCATCTCGCCACTACAACGACTATAAAGTTGGCGATCTCAACGGCAATATCGACGGCAGGCAAGGCATCAAACTCGGCTATGGCGGGGTTGAGGTGATTGACGGGTTTAATCCCGATCGTCGGGCTGAGGTTAAAGGGGTGACTTCCGATCAGGCAACCAACGATCTGTCAGACCCGCACGATGAAGCGGAGGATACGGCAATGGTGAATCAGGAGGTTTCTCAACAGGCAATCGAATCGGTTTCTGAGGTGCTGGAGGCACTTCCACTCGTGCTCAGAGGTGAGGAGGTGGCGGCAGCGATCCCACCTAAAAGACAGGTGGCTCGTCGAGTAAAGCCAATTGCGGTGGATCTGGAGTTGTTGAAGTCGGTGGCGAGTCGCTTTGGTGTAGAGGTGCGCGGCGGCAAGGGGCAGGGCTATGACCATGCCCTCTTGGAACTCTTGCTGGTGCTGGAACATAGGGAAATCGGGCGGAGTCATTCGGTCTCGCATCAGCCGGACTCATCTGCCTCTCAGACCGTAGCGGATCAGGCAAAAACCTTAGCTTGGCTCACAGGCAGGATAGAAGACTTGGAGGCGCAACTCGCTCAGGGTCAACAAGAGAATCAGGACGCGATCTCGATCGCGCAACAGGATCAGCGATCCCAACGGGAACAGGAACGACTGCAAGAGGAAAATGAGCGGCTAAAAGCAGAACTCCAGCAGACTCAATCCCGATTGGCAGGCATTCAACGCTTTTTGACCGGCGGTGAACGTCAATCTTCAGAGCCACCGAAGGGGGCGGAGATTCAGATGAGTCAGCGCAATCAGGATGGTGCAGAATCTCCAAGGACGGTGATCAAGGCTTCACCCAGTCCTCAGAAACCCAAGGATCAAAGACCCACACGGGCGCTCCCAGTCCAGGCTGACTTAGACCCGGATGTCCTCAGAGCACTCTATGCCCTGCTCGATTACAACGACCAGACGGCTACCTCTCACGCCGAACGCTGGACCATCTCCATTCCCGTCATGAAAGACCTCCTCAAACAACTCGGCAAAGCCTCTCAACCTAAAATTGAAGCCGTTCTTAAAGCTAAAAGTGACACCATTCATCAGCATCATCGCCAACATGGTCTCGGGGAACGGCACAATCGTGTCCATCAAGGGCGATCCGTCAGTGAGGTCATTCAACTCTGATCCATGGGCGTTGAAGAAAACTATGTCGATCCAGCTAGAAGACACCCTGAAGACATCCCTCACTCACTCCACGGATCTACTCAACTCAGCCGATGTTCTGGATGCCATGATTGGGCTACGAATTCAGTTGCGAACCATTGAAGAGCAGATTCAAGCACTCCAACCTGCCTTCTTTACAGCGTGCCTTGCACTTAATACCGACAAGATAACCGATGACGCTCGCATCGATTCGTTTTTGCCTGTTGTCACCTCGATCGAGGCATCGGAGTTTCGCCACAACAGGCAGCACAAAGGCGCGTTTGCAGATGCAGGGGGTCGGGGGACAGCATTGTCGCTAACAGGTTGACCTCCACGTCTGTCAATTTCGATAAGGCGATCCGTTGCAGTAAGGTCGGGTTGCGTCGCTGGGAGGAAGACTCTCACGCCTGCACCTTGATCCGAGCGCCTTTGTTGGGTCAATCCAGCTAATCCGTGCTCTTACCATGACCGCACTAATTCAGCCTCAAGCTGCGGACGTTCATCCCCAGGGTGCTGGCGGCTTGACGTTGCACCCCGGCAGAGCGCTCTGCCACGAGCAACTATGACTGGTTGGATTACCTCGATTCGCCTCCTCCATCTCAATAGACCTCACTGCGGGGGAAGGGCAAATTTTGACCTGAGACGAAACGGAAAATTTGATTTGACACTCGACATCAACCCGGTCTTGAACTGAGTCAGCCATCGATCTCAGCCTCAAGCTAAAACACAGACTCCATTCGGGATTGCACTGCAAAACTAGCGCTTCTCGGCGCTGCTTGGTTTTTGCCCCAGAGTTCGTTGCAGTGCGGTCAGCCTGCTCGCATCGCTCGCTCCCATAGTTCGATCGAATAGCGGTTTTTCACCATTTCTTTATCTTCAGCAGACTCGACGGACTCATACAGATTCCGAATATCCGCTAAACCAACCTCAGAAACCTTCATTTCATCAATTTCTGTGATCGCATTCCCCTGGCTACTTCTATTTTTTGCGGGGGCACGATCAGCTTTGCCGTTGCCGCAAGGGTCGGCTTTTTCCGCCGCTCAAAGATCAATCTGATACTAGGGATGCCGCTAACGCTCAACAATCCAGTTTTCTCATTTCTCACTAAGAAGCACCCTTGTAATAACAATACTCCGGACAAAATTTGAGCAGATTTTAAGGCTCAAACCCTTATTCTGCCGTGGACAAGATCTTTTTTTCCAAGTCAGAGGCAGAGCTAACTTTGAAAAAATAGCTCGATCCTTGAACCATAAACTCTGAAAGCCTTGTGGAACCGTTCAAAAAAATGTCCGGAGTATTGTAATAAAGAAGTTTGACAAAAGATTTGTGGCAAGTAGGTTGCAGAGGGCAGCGAAAATTACTATTCTCAAAGGATCACTATACTCATAAAAGAATTTTGTCCTACCTCAGAGCCATGTCTCAGAAGCTACCTCGTCTTACGTTGATTTCGTCCGCTTCTCCGATCTGTGACTTACCAGCAGCGATCGAGCAAATTTCTCAACAGTGTGGGACTCGATTTGAAGTTGTGCCACTGTTGCTGCATCAAATGAACGGTAATAATGTTCAAGAAATACTCGAAATCATCAGTCAATCGCAGGCAGTGCTGTTTGACCTGCGGGGAAACCCAGAGGGAGCGATCGGGCTGATTCAGCGCGCTCTAGTCGAGACTCAGGGCAAAGAGATTGCTTTTATTCCTGTGTTTGGGGGTGGAGCGGGGGTAATGGCAATGACGCGGATGAAACCTTCTCGCTAACCAATAGGTCGCCACAAGAGACGGACTATCGGCAAATCAAGCAAATGGGGCAGACTGTTGACGCGATGACCGACAAGCTGTCTCCTGAAGCTCAACATCACGCGCGGAATTGGGCGAAATGCGTCAGCTATTGGACAAATTCGGGTGTCGAGAATCTGGCGAATTTGCTCAAGTTTGTGGCGGCGGAATATGCGGGGGTTGCGGTTGAGGCAGATGAGCCGATCGTCTATCCAGATTTTGGCTTTTTGGATCTCGCCACTCATCAGCGCTATGTTTCTTACTCAGACTATCTTTTGGATCATCCACTTGATCCCGATCGCCCGACGGTTGCAGTGCTGTTTTACAGTGGCACAAGCATGACGTTTAATCTATCGGGCGGTGCAGAACTATTTGCAGAACTGGCAAAATCAGCGAACGTTTTGCCCTTCTTTGCGGATGGAATTAAGACGGCAGAAGCATTACAGCAGCATTTTTTTAGTAACGGGACTCCGATTTGTGATGCGATCGTGTCTCTTTTATGGTTTCGACTCGACGGCGGACCCCTGGGCGGAAATGCAGAACGAACGATCGCACTGTTGAAGACGTTGAACGTTCCCTACTATGTTGCGGTCACTTCTAACAATCGCGAAATTGCAGTCTGGAACGAAACGCCTGAAGGATTGCCCCCGATTGAAACGCTCTCTACGGTTGCTTTTCCAGAGTTAGACGGCGCGATCGATCCGGTGATTATCTATGGTTTGAATGAGCAAGGCGCGGCAACTCCAATTCCTGGACGAGGAAAGCGATTAGCACAACGAATTCTGAAACGGGTTGCTTTGCAGCGGAAGCCAAAACCAGAAAAGAAAATTGCGATCGTCATTTTTAACTATCCACCAAGTGAAGGAACATTAGGAACCGCTTCGTTCTTGGATGTGTTTGCATCCGTCGAACATTTATTACATCAACTGCAACAAGCAGGCTATTCGCTGACTGCTCCAGAATTAGGAACATTGAAGGATCTGTTTCTCGATCGTGGATTGCTGCACAATGGCGATTTTACCTCTGTGCATTTGACGGCAAATCATGCGATCCGAGTCCCTTTAAAACAATATTTACAAGGGTACGATCGCTTACCCGATTCGATTCAGAGACAGACAGAATCCGTCTTTGGTTTGCCGCCTGGGGATTTGATGAGCGATCGAACTGATTTGCTAATTGCTGGAATTGAGTTTGGTAATGTTGTGGTTGCGGTTCAACCTTCGCGGGGAGTGCATGAAGATCCGAGTAAGCTTCAGCATAATGATAGTTTGCCTGCTCATCATCAATATATTGGGTTTTATCGATGGTTAGAGGAAGGCTGGAATGCGGATGCTGTTGTTCACGTCGGCACACACGGAACCTTTGAATTTTTGCCCGGAAAACAGGTCGCACTTGATGAAGGTTCTGTGCCTGATGCTTTGCTAGGGAGCTTGCCGAATAGCTATATCTATCATGTGGTGAATGTTTCGGAGGGAACAATCGCTAAACGTCGAAGCTATGCTCAATTAGTCAGCTATGCTTCTCCGACTTTTGTGCCTGCTGGACTGTATGAGCATTTGACTCAACTCGAAGACTTGCTCGATGAATACGAAGATCAAACGTCAAAAAGCTTACCGAGAACGACCGCGATTTTACGCCAAATCATTCAAGTCTGCGATCAGAATGATGTTCCTTTAATGCTCACAGATACATTAAAAGAGCCTCATTCTGACCCCGATATTGCACTGTTTGAACCTGCCCTTGAAACCCTGCACTTAGATTTATTTGAACTGAAGCGAGTCGCAATTCCGATCGGATTACATACTTTCGGGCATCGACTTCAAGACGATGCACTAATTGATTATTTAGCATTAGTTGCTCGATACGATCATTCTGAAACTCCTTCCTTACCTCGATTATTGGCTCAACAAAAAGATTGGGACTATGATCAATTGCTAGACTCTGCTGATTCTAGGGTGATCACGCTAGGCGAAGAAAGTCGATCGCTGATTGCACAGTTTTTATCCGATGATTTCACTCAAGATGAGTCACTCAGTCCTGCGTTTGACTATTTAGGCGCGATCGCAAAATAAATAGAAGCGACAAACGAAGTTCGATCGCTCTTAGATGCCTTAGAAGGAAAGTACGTAGAACCTGGACTGGGCGGCGATCCGGTGCGAACTCCCAACACGTATCCAACCGGGCGAAACACCTATCAGTTTGATCCGACTAAATTGCCGACTGATAGTGCTTACGATCGAGGCGCACAAATCGCAGAAGAAACTCTTGCACGATACTATGCAGAACATCAAACCTATCCTGATGCAGTGGGCGTGATTTTGTGGGGATTTGAAACTTGTAAAACGTATGGAGAAACAATCGGGCAAATTTTGCGCTACATCGGCGTGAAAGTCGATCGGGGGCAAGGTTATTTTATGCGCCCAGTTATCATTCCGATCGCAGAATTGAACCGTCCTCGTGTAGATGTCACGGTTAATATCTGCGGATTCTTTCGCGATCTGTTTCCCAACTTAGTTCGGTTGATTGATCTTGCTTTTCAAATGGTTGCTCAACTCGACGAACCGTTAGAAATGAATGCAGTGCGGCGACATACTTTAGCGTTGAGCGAACAGATTGATTTTCGGCTCGCTTCGGCGCGATTGTTCGGTCCACCTCCGGGAGAATATGGCAACGGTCTAAGTACAATGATTGAAACAGCGGCTTGGGAAAGTGAAGCTGATTTAGGTAAGCTATACATCGATCGAACACAATATCTGTACGGCGATCGTTTAACTGGAACCGAATCGCGACAAGCTTTTACAGCCGCACTTGGACGCACAAAATTTATCACTCAGGTGCGCGATTCGCATGAATTTGAAGTAACTGACATCGATCATTACTATGAATTCGTCGGCGGAATGGCACAGGCAGCAACAATGGTGAGCGGCGATCGACCCGAAGTTTTAATCGCAGACACAACCAAAGAACGAATTCAGGTGAAAACAATCACTGAAGCTGTTCGGCAAGGGGTGACCAGTCGATTGTTTAACCCGAAATGGATTGATGGAATGCTCAATCATGCACATCAAGGAGGACAGGCGATCGCCGATCGAGTCGAATACTTAATCGGCTTAGATGCCACTACCCGAAGTGTTGGAACTGCAACTTGGAGCAAAGTGGCAAAGCGATTTGTGTTTGATCCAGAGATGCGGCAGCGAATTCTAGAAAACAATCGATATGCAGAAGCAGAAATCATCCGTAAGCTCGGTGAAGCAGACTATCGCGGCTATTGGGACGCGACCGAAACCGAGCGAGAACAGCTAAAAGAGATTTATCATGACATTGAAACTCAGATTGAATTAGGCTTAAAAGTAGAAACAACAGCGAGGTAAATCGAATGGCAGCAGAATTCAAGCACGTCATGCTGATGGTCAAAGACGTGATGGCAAGCGTTAAATTTTACAGTGAAGGCTTGGGAATTCCGGTTAAGATGGCAAGTCCCGGCTGGGCAGAGCTTGACGCAAATGGAACCACGATCGCGTTTCATGCCGCAGAAAGTGCTCAGAACACGGGAGATTCTCCAATTCTGAGTTTTCATGTTGATGATGTCATGGCATCGATTTCAACCCTAGAGCAAATGGGGGCAACCCTAGAGGGACGAGTGAGAGAACCTTCATTCGGCAAGGTTGCGGCGATCAGAACTCCAGACGGGCACTTAGTCAGCTTACTTCAGACTGCAATGCAGCGCACTGGAGCATCAATATCGCACTAAAGCGTTAGAATTTTTGCGCCAAGAGCATTCGCAACCTGCGGATCATAACTGGTGACAATGACTGCGCCGCCCGCTTGTGTGAAACGTTTTAGCAATTCCAACATCAAATTCAGTGATGTTGCATCCTGTCCAACTGTGATCTCATCGAGCAAACAGACCTTCGGACGACGCGCTAGAACTGCACCCAATGTGAGGCGGCGCTTTTGACCTTGAGACAACGATCGCGGATGTCGCTCTAATTGTTCTTCTAAGTTCAATTGTGTCAAAATCTCTCGATCGTTCTGAACCTCTTGCAGAACAGATTCGGCAAATAGCTGATGGTTGGGATTTTGCAGCACAAATCCGATCGCACGAGAAATTTCAACAATCCGACGTGGTTGAGGTTTTCCCAAAAGCTCGATCGTGCCTGTCGTCGGTCTAAGCAGTCCACTGATTAGCTTTAATAAAGTCGTTTTACCACAGCCATTTTCGCCCTGTAGAAGAGTTGTCTCACCTGCGCGAAGAGTGAGATCAGGGAACTGAGGATAGCCACCCCAGCTTAAATTTCTGCACTGTAAAACGATCGGTTTAGTGCTGTGATCGACTTCAGAAGATCGGTCAACTGATTGAATCTTCGGAGTCTGAGTGAGCCATTGTCCTTTGTGTAAACAGAAGCTCTGAGTACAGATTGATTGAACTAAATCTAATCGATGTTCGATTAATACGATCGCCTGCCCCTGTGCAGCATGAGATTGCAACAAGTCGAGCAGAAACGATGCGCTCGCACGATCTAGATATGCGAAAGGTTCATCCATCAACAAAATCGGTTGTTTCATCGCCAAAATACAAGCAATGACCAATCGCTGTTTCTGTCCAGCGGAAAGTTGCTGAATTGTCCAATGTTGCTGTTGAGTGAGATTGAATTCGCTTAAAGCTGCATTGATCAAATCGGGAATCTGTTCCGGTGGCAGATTGAGGTTTTCTAGCCCGAAAGCAATCTCGTCGCTTATGCGATCGGTGAAGATTTGGGTTTCAACATTCTGAAGCAAAAAGCCAAGATAGCGCGATCGAGCCTTAATGTCCCAATGCAGGATTGATTGGTTCTGATAGCACAAATCGCCGCTTAGAATTCCGGCGGTGTAAGTCGGAGCAATCCCCGCAATGCAGTTGAGTAGCGTACTTTTGCCGCTCCCAGTTGCCCCAGTAATCAGCACAAGCTCGCCTGATGAGACAGATAGATTGATGTCTTGCAAAGCTGGCTGCGTCTGTCCTGCATAGGTGAACGATAAGTTCTCGATCGTTAATTCTGCCATTGCTCAAAATTCTAAATGGGCAACAATACCAAAGATCAGCCATGACGCGATCGTAAAGACAGTATCTCGACTTTGCCAAGTGAGCGGCTTGCTAATCGTTCGGGGCAAGCTCGGATCATAGCCTCTAGTTTCTAGCCCGATCGTTACTTCATCTGCATAGCTTACAATCCGAAAAACCAATGGCACGAACAGACCAGAAAACCAGCGGTGCGGCTGCCGACTCAACTCTACGCCTCGAAGTTGGTTAGCTTCTAATATGCGTTGTGATTCTTGCTGAATGACAGGTAAAAATCGCCAAACTAACATTAAACTGAGTACTAGAAACGAAGGTAATTTGATTGCTTGTAATGCTCGAACTAAGTCAGTTGGAGAAGTAGTCAGGGCAAACACTGGAGCCGGAAGCGAAAGCGCTAACAGTCGGAGTGCATAGAACAATGCTAATTGCCAGTTTGACAAAGTTAACGTACCAAACGCAATAAACAATAGAAATGCGATGATCACTGCGATCGCGCTCTTTAACGGAATCCGAATTGAAGTGACCAACAAGGCGAGTAAGACGATCACCAAAACTACGATCGCGTCCAGTGTTTTGAGCGATAAGGCAACAGCCACGATCGCCAAACTCACACCGATTTTTAACAGTGGATTTACACTAAACAGGAACTTGCGGCTAAACATTCAGCTTTCCAGCCCGTTGGAGTTGAGTTACGATCTTTTCTCCCATCCACCAGCCGATCGCGCCTGCTAGACCCGATAGCAGCGTCATTGGGATGAGAATCCAAGCTTGTGAAATCCAGGCAGCAAATGCATCTCCGGCGGCATAAGCTCCCACGATCGCGCCTGTAACCGTCGCACTCGCAAAAAATACAACGTTTCCAATCAGTCGATCTAATCGCTGTCGATAGCCACCCCGAAACCAGAGGACTCCTTCTGTGATTAACAAGGCTCCAACCAAAAAAGCGCCAATAATCCAAGAAATTCGACTGAGCAACATTGCGAGTGTGCCGATCATCAGCGCAACACTCCCGCAACGCTGTAATCTTGCCATTCCCAATGTGAGAAAGATTCCGGCGAAAGGTGCCCAAACGATCGTCCGAACACCCGGCAATGGAATCGATAAAGTTAATGGAACTGTGATCACAGATGCGATCGCGATCCCAATCGTCATAAATGCCGCAAACACATAGTCTCTTAATTGCCAGCGTGACATTGCGATTCTCCCTAAAAGTCTGCTCGAATTCCCGCTAAGATCCGCATTCCCGGAGCCGAAATATTCACTGTCGGAAACACATAATCTGCATTGAACAAGTTCTCAACGGTTAAAGTTAGCTGCGTCGATCGCGCTACCCGATAGCCCACTTGAAGGTCGAACACGGTAGCCGCCGGACTCCCCTCGCCCTGAACATTGTTTGCTAACAATACGGTTCCTTGTCCACTATAGATTCGAGACTGCAAGAAACTACTAAGTCGCCCATCATCGTATCGCAATCGCGCTAATGCAGTCAGCGGAAACACTTCAAGCTGAGACAACGGCAGCCCAGAAGTATCTCTACCCGAAACATAAGTGAGATTGCCACCTAGAAACCAATTGCGGGTGAACTGATAGCTAGTTGATAGTTCAACTCCTTGAAAGATCGCGTTTTTGTTGGCGGTCTGCAAAGTGGCAAATCCTGAAGTAGTCGGTCGAGGCGCGATCGAGCTAAATCCCAAAAAGTCTGAAACATTATTGTAGAAGTAACCAAGACGAGCGGAAAACACTGGGGTTTGATATTCCACGCCGACATCAAAGTTATTGGCGCGTTCTGGACTGAGGTTTGGGTTCGCCACGATCGCGCCTCGTGTCGGTGCAAAGAATGAACCATCTGCACCGCTCCCAAACAAAAGTTGTAAGGTCGGTGGACGGAACCCTTGAGCAAAATTGGCTCTTAGTGATAAGACATCTGTCAGGCGATAGACACTCCCAACATTAAAAGTGACAGCACTATCATTCCGGTTTTGATTGTTATCTGCCTCAGACCCAAAAGCATCAAACCGTAAGCCTCCTGCTAAAGTCAATGGAGGCAGCACCGCATAAGAAGATTGAACAAACACACCGTTAAACGTGCGCGTTGCCAATACGCCCCGCTGATTGTTCAACAGATCAAATGAAGATCCACTATCGCGACTAAAATCATACCCATACGTTAGAATTGCAGTCCCGATCGTGCTAGTTGCCTGAGCCGAGACTCCAACCGTTTCAGTGAGTCCACGACTTGCACTTGCACCCGGAACCCGAATCGACGGAACCACGATCGGCGGCAAAAAGGGACCTCGATTGATCGTTCGACCGGGCAGCGTGAACACATTGCTGAGATCAGTACGATCCTCAAATCGTTGATAGGAACCTCGCACCGCGAAGCTCGTACCGCCCGGAACGCCTTCATTGATATAAGCCAATGAATAGCGATCGCGATTCTGATAGACATTCTGAGCGCTGGTAATCTGAAACGGACTTCCAGGAGGAGTCGCAAACCCGGCGAGATCAACATTATACTGACTAGTTCGATCGAGCCGCAGTTCTAATCGATCCGATCGACCGAGATCAATCCGTCCCGTTGCATAACCGCTTGTCGATTGATAGCTAGTTCCTAATGGAATCAGATTACCGTTCCCGTCTCGCGCATCTCCAGCAGTACTATACGAACCTCCAACAATCACATTTGGAGCTTGAATTTCTAAGTTGGCTGTGAGTTCCGCTGCACCTCCGCCAAACACATTCGTTCGCACTCGAAACGGACGATCGGGGCGTGGGGTCGTCGTAATCACATTCACCACTCCACCAAATGCATCGGCTCCGTAAACTGAAGAGGCAGTCCCTTTTAACACTTCAATTCGTTCGACGCGGAAGGGATCGATCGTGCTGAAGTTCGGACCAAACTGCCGATTCGGAAGCCGTTCCCCATCGACTAATAACCCAATTCGCTCTCCAGTCAGTCCGCGAATGTTTAGCGATCCGGTGAGAAATCCCAAACGATTGACCGTAATTCCGGGCACAGTTTGCAGGTTATCGACAATTGATCGTACTAAAGGACGCTCACGCTGAAGCTCTTCTTCGGTAATCACTTCGGTGGCAGCAGGAGACTGCGATCGTAGGGTCGGGCGGCGACTTTCCACCGCAACAACCTCTTCTTCCTCGCCTTCCCCTGCGATCGTGGTGGGAACAGTTAGCACAATCGCTTGATCTTGCTGGGATACCTCAACAGTCGGTGCAGTCGTCGTTCCAACCACCGGAACCCGTAGCCGAGAAGCATCGATCGTTGAAACGACAACGGAAGAAATCCCTGCCCCTGGATTGTCTCGACGAAACGAAGTTCCGCTCTTGAGTTGAGCATTGAGAACTTCAAACGTGACTGTTCTTCCTGAAATAGTGGGTGCTGTTGTCGAAACATTTGCGGCTGTGGGTTCGAGCCGAATGGCTAACCCTGTGTTTGTTGGGTTAACTTGAACCTCGATCGCAGCAACAGATTGATCGACTGATTGAGCGATCGCAGGGTTTGGCAAAGTCAGATAAAAGCTACAAGCAGCGGCAGTAAGAGCGATCGTCGATCGAGCGGATAAACTCCAGTAGTGGTGCATCATTCCTCACACGAATGTGGTTGCTATATCTCTAGCAACTCACGCTAAATTATTTAACATCTAGCTCAGACGGTAAGGTAAATTCCTTTTCCGATTGGGCTAAAACATTTGGATTACTTTACCAATATGACAATGAAGATTGCTATCCCCCCACAGGGCATAGCTTTAAGAGGTTCTCGCGACCTGCTCTAGAAGTGAGCGACGACTTGAAAGCCGAACAGATGTCGATCGCCGCAAGCTGCCAAAGACTCCGTACCTTCAATGACAAACTTTGAAACTTAGAGGGTTCTAAGTCTACTGTCGCTTGGTTGCGATCGCCATCTTTACCCCTTGAATCTTACGAATCTGATCCATTGCTGCGATCACATAGCGATGTTCAACTTTCTCATCCGCATTGATCACGACGATCGAGGATTGATTAGCTTGAATCAGCGATCGAACTCCAGTCTCAAGCTGACTTACTTGAATGGGTTGTTTATTTAACGCAAGCTGACCATCGGGTTTAATTGTGACTGCGATTCTAGTCTGCTGCTGCTGTTTGGCGGTTGCGGCTTGCGGTAGATTCACAGGTAACCCTTCCGATCGCGTCAAAAACAGCGTAGACATAATAAAAAACGTCAGAATCGAGAACACTACGTCCATCATCGGGACAATATTCATTTCTAACGGAGATTCTGGCTCTTGAGGGGCGCGCATAGTTTCTCTACAGCTTACCTTTTGCTACTAACTGTCGAATAGCTTCTGAAAGATCAGACATAATCATAGACTGTGAACTTCCTCGATCGTAGAGGCGACGATAAACCAGTTCCATCTGTCCCCCATATTCTTGAATCAGTGACATTTGCCGATTGTACAGATTCCGAAAGAGTGTCGCAAACACCAAACACGTTGCCGCAACGACCAAACCCACAGCAGTTGTAATTAAGGCTTCACTGATCCCCGAAGACACGCCTGCGGCTTTTGTCCCTCCGACATCCCCAATGTTCAAAGATCCAAATGCAGCAATTAGCCCCGTTACAGTTCCAATGAGTCCCAACATTGGTGCCAACCCAACCGTGAGTTCTAGCAGACCGCTAAACCGCTTCATCGTCGGAATTTCTGCTTGGAGTTCGCTCTCCATTGCCAAGCGGAATTCTTCTGGAGTCGGATTTTCTAGCTCCAAAGCCGCCGCAAAAATCCGCGCCATTGGCAAATCAATCTGCCGCTGGATCTTTTCTGCAACCAGTTCGGGCTGATGCCGATAGAGCTTGACGATTTCTCTAGCAAAAACTGGATGTCGTCGGGTGACGCGTAGCCAAAACCGAATGCGCTCCGCAATACAAGCCGTTGCAGCAACCATCAACGCAAGAGTGATTCCAACCAGGACTTGACCTGTAATCGGTATCCGAGAAAGAGCTTCAAACATGAACGCGCCCCATAGCCTCAAACTTGTAAGACTTCAGTTTGACTCATTGCGAACCATATAAATTGTAGATGCGTGATCGAATCAAATCAATCATATTTCTAGATAATCTTGAGCCATCTATGGCAATCCTAATCAACTTGTGAGATGCAGAGAGTCTGCCCTCACCCTAAATCCCTCTCCTTGAGGAGAGGGACTTTGACCTTCTGGCTCCCTTCTCCTTGGGGAGAAGGGCTGGCGAGGGCTTGCCCCACTTCGTGAGGAGGGCAGACCGAGTTTACAACTGATTCAGGATTGCTACATGCAAAGCTTACGATAAAGTTAAGCTTGAAGTATTCGCGTGAGCATCGTGACTAAAAGCGATGCCGATTCAGCTTGACAAGCCCTTTTTGGTCCACTAATCCGATCTGAAAGCAAGATTTTTTATTGATACTGACTGTCAACAGTTTATGAGCCTGTCAAAGATTGCGACTGAGCAACGAAAGAGAGAAGTTGCCTCGCTGAAGCGGTTCATGCGTTTTGGGATTCCTGGCGCGATCGCGATCAATCTACTCGCGGCTCTGTTAATCGGAGCATCTTGGCAAAATTCCCCAACGGTTGCCAAGCCAGAAGACGAAATCGAGATCATTGTTGAAGACCAGCCCGATACAGAAGCTCCGATCGCGCAAGTCGATCAAGATGCAGGCGGCAGCGGTTCATCACAAGTTTCACTCTTTAATCCCAATCCCGGCAGCGTCGCCAACGACTCGGTTGAAATTCCAGTGGCTTCTGATCCGATCGTTGCTCAATCCCCCGAACCGATTCCGACTCCAGAACCTGAAGTTCCCGATCCAGTTCCAACTCCTGCACCAACCCCAATTCCTGCACCAACTCCTGATCCGAGTCCAATCTCAACCCCAGAGCCGACAACAAGTCCATCACCCAATCCTTCTCCGTCAGCAAGTCCTGCTGCTGCCGCTTCGCCTTCTCCCGATCCTGCCTCAAGCCCGATCGCAGCAGATTCCGCAAACTCACCCAATTCAAGCTCACAGGCTCAAAACGGAAACGCCGGACAAAGCAATCCCAGAACCAGTTTGGGCAGTGGAAATGGTCAAGGAAATGGAATTGGAAATCTGGGCAGCGGGAACGAAGTTGGTAACGGTCAAGGGACTGGAACCGGAAGCGGTCTAGGGAACGAACCACAAGGAAAGAAACCTATCGAACCTGCAAAACCTGCTGAACCTGTTGCAGTGCGAGAAGCCCCGCCGCGCGAGAATTCAGATCCTCCTCGATCGAGCCGCAAACGCCCCAAATGCAAAAACAATTGTGAAATAGATGGGTATCTAGGGGCAGAAGGAAGCAGTCGATTCGATTTTGATGTTGATAAAAACGGCAACGTGATCAATGTGCGCTTAAGACAACCGAGCGGCAATTCAGAAATCGATCGCAAAGCTGAGGAAGCAATTCGTCGTCGTAAATATGAAGCTTCAGAATCAGGATTTCAAGGGCAGCGCATTCGGGTGACTTCTGAGCAAGACGGATCAGAGTTCCAGCGGCAAAACCGCGATCGACGGCGTGAAGAAGCCGCACAACAGGAACAACAACAGCGCGAAGAAGCCGCACGAGCCGAACAAAAACGCCAAGCACAAGAGCGGTTGCAGCGAGAAGCCGAGCAAAAACGCCCGCCTGCTTCCGCAGTTGAGCCTAAAAAACCTGTCGAACCTGCAAAGCCTACGGAACCTGTTCCCGCAAGTCCTACACCAGAAGCGAAGCCGATTCCGGCTGAACCTCCGGTTTTTCCGGCTAAACCCGCACCCGTAGAACCCGTTCCGGCTGAGCCTGCACCCGTAGAAACCACTCCTGCTTCTCCTTGAAAAATCGTTATCCGAATCAACCCCATAACTGAATACGCAGTCTCCTATTCTCAACACACCTCAGTTCTAAAGTTCATAGTGTTCATATAGCGATCGTACCTTCTGCTTAAACCGCTCTCGAACACTCTCAGGTGTCACAATCACGCAATCTTCTGCATAGCGCAACCCTTCTCGAAAGAACCAGAAGGTATTGGAAATCTTTCGCACCACGCGACGTATAGGAGGATTGCGATCCGCTAGCCAGTTGTTGATAATGTCTTCAGTCTTTGCCTCATAAGCAAAGGCAAGTCCCTTGAGTAGATGTAGTTCGACTTCAATTTCATCCAGCATGGGGTGCCATTGCCCTCGAACTGACGTAATTGCAGCATCAGAAATGCGATCGAGCCGCAAGTTCCAGTTGTGCTGCAATTCTGGCAAATCCTGGTTACCGTCGGTTTCTTCACACCAGCACTCTAGATATTGCCGCTTTTCGCGTAAGGTGATGCGTGCATAGCGGATGGTGAACGTCCAGGGGCGATCGGTGGCATCGCGATAGGTCAACTGAAACGGCTCTTGGCGACGAATGTATTGGTCAATCTCCGCTCTCCAGGGAACAGTCGGTGTTGCCAGTAGCGTTTCGATTTCATTTCGTAACGGCAGCGTTAGTTCGCTGCGATCGAGGAGCAAGTTATCGATGATCTGAGCTTGATCAATTTGTCCGGTATCAGTGAGTGACCGCATTGCCTGATGGAGTGCCAAGATACGATCGTTTGACCAATCATTGTTGCGACCGATGAGCAACTCTCGACGGGCGATCGCTTCGACTAATCGGGAGATATTGGGACGATCGCCCCACAGCATTCCCTGTTCAGCGGCAATTTGTTCTAGCTGTGCTTTGTCGCTATCTGAAATTGACAGCGTAATCGACTGACCACGACGACCCATGAGAACTCCAAAAAGTGTACGTTCACTTTGTACTTGCCATTCTTTTATTGTGCTGCCATGATGGATATATCGCAACCAGTCACGTACACCTTAAAACGATGACGGCATACAGTATTAAGCTCAAACCTGTTTACTCCAGTCCAGCACTCGTGCTGCCTGAAAACATTCAATTGCCTCCAGGTTGGACGCTCTCCTGGCATCAAGCAGAAACCGTTAAAGCACTTCGTGATCCAAATGTCGATGTGGTGTTTAATACAGCGATGACTGGGGATGGTAAAAGTTTAGCGGCATTTTTGGAAGTCCTTCAGGGAGAGTGCAACGCGATCGCCCTTTACCCAACAAACGAGCTTGCCCGTGATCAAGAAACCCAGACTCGTCAATATATTGCAGCCTTTCAGCCACCAAATAATCCACGGGTGACACGATTGAGTGGGGCAGAGTTAGAAATTTATTCAGAGAATGAGGACATCAGTAGAGGGACAGCGATCTCCACACGCACCAGTCAATCAGAAGTCTTACTGACAAATCCTGATATTTTTCACTTTTTGCATCGGGGAGCATACATTATTAGGGGGCAAAAAGGCGATGGTCCCGATAAGCTCTGGGGGCGAATTGACAAAGACTTTGATCTATTCATCTTTGATGAATTTCATGTCTATGCTGCTCCTCAAGTAGCAGGCGTAATCAACACAATGCTACTCATCGGGGCGACGAATCGGAACAAGAAGTTTTTATTTCTGTCGGCAACGCCAAACGAGGAACTAATTCAACGGTTTCAGAAGGCAGGATTTTGCTGTCAACTCATTAGTCCACTTGAACAGAACAAGTATCAATTTCCTGAAACGCTAGAGCAGCAACAACACATTGCTAAAGGCTGGCGACAAGTAGCGAGAGCGATCGACATAAGTTTTATTCCTTTAGAACCTGTGGCAAAAGCTTCTGAAACTTGGCTCAAGGACAATGTTGAGTTGCTCTTTCAGCAATTTCAGCAGCATCCAGGAAGTAAAGGCGCAATCATTCTTAATTCCATTGCCGCAGTGAAACGGTTGATCCCGTTTTTTCAATCCCTTCTGCAACCGCATGGACTGACTGTGAGTGAAAATACTGGACTTTCGGGAAAAAGTGAGCGGGAGCGATCGCTCTCTGCTGATTTAGTTCTCGGCACCAGCACGATCGATGTTGGGGTTGATTTCAAGATCAACTTTCTGATTTTTGAGTCCTCCGATGCCGGAAACTTCATCCAGCGCCTGGGACGCTTAGGACGGCATGATGGCTATGATCGCGAGGGACAGTTGATTCAGTTTGATGGGTTCATGGCTTATGCGCTGGTGCCCAACTTTTTAGTCGAGCGATTGTTCTTGGACGATAAACCATTGTTGCTGACTGGCAGTATATACGATCGTCCCTTTCTCAATGCTGCTATCAATGAAAAATATCGCCAGATCAATGATTTTCGAGGTTATTACAAACGCTGGGGTGCGGTGCAATCTTTCAAGCTGTGTGTTGATTTGAACCACAAAACGATTCAACAACAGTATGCGGGCAGTCGGGAGAAGTTTCAATCTGCCTGTGAAACTGTTTTTGATACGAGTTTGAAATCGGTGGCTGGGCGAGTATTTAGATGGGCAGATGAGTGGAAGCAGTTTTCTGGACAGAAAGCGGGGAACCCGATCGCCGAAGATGCCTGTAGCTTCCGGGGGTCGAGTCCGTTGCAGTGTGGGCTTTATGACGAGACAGAGCCGCATGAAGCTGATCGCTACAAGACCTATGATTTGCCAGGAATTCTAGGTAATTTAGAAATTGAGTTATGGACAGAGGCGGCATTTATGCGATCGCTAGATGCCACTTCTAAACGCACGAAGCAACCCATTCCCAAGGGCAGATTTGCTCACTGTCTCGCCTTCATGAAGCTCAAAGCTTACCGCGAAGAGCGACTGAACTGGAAATTTCATTTTCCTGGCACGTTAGAGAGTGTGGCAAATGCGTGGAAAGTGCAAGTTCTAAAGGGCATCGAGATTTGGCAACCTGATAATCGCTGGGCTGGAGAGATTAATAAAAAGCTGCGCGATCGGGCATTAGTCAGCTATGTGCTGCCTCGTCCGATGAGCGAAGTGCGACAACGGCTACGATTGCCGATGCACTTCCAGATTTACCCGATCAGCGACAACTACAGTTTTCATGATGCAGTGGCACCCTACTCGATCGCGTTTGGGCAAAGTGCGCTGCTGTTAGACACATTGGCGTACCACTTGAAGAGCGAAGGAGGCGAAATATGGATCGCCTAGTTTCAATCCCTGAAAGGGTTTTAGGTAGGTTCTGCGGAGGGACGAAGCTTACGCCAGTAAGTACAGACGTATTTATTTCAATCCCTAAAAGGGTTTCTTGCATCTCGAAAACATTGTTTCTAAAAGTCTCCGCTGACTCAAGGCTACCATAGCGCTATCAAGTCTCGACATATTTGACCTGTTAAATAAGTCTTACTTTAGAAATACTTGCCATTGGCTATCGCTTGCGTTAACGTCTGATCGTCAGGGTGATGGCGTAGCTAATGAGACTGCTCTATACAGAAGTAAACCTTTACTAATTTTAGGAGCGCAATCATGGGAATTCCCAAAAAGACCAAGCTGGATTTCTTATCGGATGTTCTTTCTGACTACAACTGGCATTGGAACGAGGAACTAGCTATAAAAGTCGGATGGCGTTTTGGAGCCACGATCAAAGAAGCCCGTGATAAAGGCTACCTGATCGAAACTAACCGCGTTGGACTTCAGCATCGCTATCGGTTGTTTAAAGCCTAGTCTCTTGAAACGCCCCCATGAGGAATCATCTAATGCCTCAGTAATGATCTCGCACAATAGAGGGAAGTTCATGAATAGCTTTCGGCACTAAGTTCAGGCGTAAGCAGACTATAACCCCCTATTTCAGATAGCTGGGTACAAGCCGCGAAGACTCGAAAAACTTTAAGTCATTCAACTTCTCGTAGCTTCCCTCTTTCCTATCATCAACCGTTCCCAAGCTGGAAATTTACTTATGGTTAGTTCGGTCACATCGATCGCCGATATTCAATCAGTCATTCCGCAAATCCTGGAACAAGTCTCTTATCTGAGACTGTTGGTTCTCTTTGGCTCACGGGCGAGAGGTGATCATTTTCCGTCTAGCGATTGGGATTTTGCTCTACTTTTCAATGAAGAACTCCGTCAACAATATGAACTGGGCGGCGGCTGGAACTGCTATCGATCCTGGAGCGTACTTCAGCGAATCCTCGGTTTGGGCGATGACGAGATGGATTGGGTTGATCTAAAAAATGCTTCAGATTTGTTAGCGCATGAAATCGCACAGGATGGCGTAGTGATTTACGAAGGTGAACCTGGGCTATTTGAGCAATTTCGGCAAAAATCTTTAATGACCCGGCAACAACTAAAAGCAATTCGTCGTGAACAGAAGGCAGAGATTGCAGCAGCGCTACAGCAGTGGGGATTATGACAGACGTTGATCTTAAAGGAATTGGTAAAAAATTGATTGGCATGAACAGGAGATTGGCTCGGCTGTTTGCCTATCATTCACTTACGTTTGAGGAATATCTTCAGGATGAAGATCGGCAGGCAAGCATTGAGCGATATTTGGAAATTGTCATTCAGGCAGCGATTGATATCAACAAGATGCTGATCAAATATGTGGAAAATGTTGATCTGGAAAAACTAACTAATACGGAAGTATTCACACTTGCAGGTGAACTAGGTTTTATCTCTTCAGAGTTGGCGGCTCAACTTGCTTTATCAGCGGGATTTAGAAACGTACTCGCTCATGTCTACGATGATATCAATCCCGAAATCACTTACCGCGCCCTGCAACTATCAGTCGTGCAATATCCCCAATATATTCAACAAGTTCAAACTTACCTGAATTTATTAGAAGACGATGAGTAATGATTTTGATTTTCTAGAAAGCAGTTTTGGTTTTGAAGAGGAGAGCGATCGCACCTTCACTTCAACTCAACGCGAACTCCTGACACTGAAGCTATTACGGGAAGCTATTCAATCACAAAACCCGAATGATGCCGTGATGCAGGACTTCGCGGAGTATGTGTTGCCGAATTTGTTACGAGTCGCGATTGGGGTCACAGCGAAAGGCGGTAAGTTTTTTGATGAACTCGATCGTAAAAATGAAGCAGAGGGCAAAGCCAAGGTTCGGCGAGATAATGCAGCAGATCAGTCACTTAACACTCATTTGTTGAATGGTTTATTTCCAGCTAACTTGATCGAACGTCGATTGGCGAACATGGATACTACGGTTAAACGAGCCGTGCACGATCTGGAGCGACGGTTGGTCATTGCTGGCTTCATTCTGCATGATTTTGAGAAGTTTCCTGATGCGCCCGATGATTGCCGCAAGTTGCCACTGGAAGCTCATCGACACATCATTGATGAGAAAGTACAACAACTGGGACTCGATCTCTTCATTAAGTCCGACAATCCAAAGTTCTACAAAGATTACATTGATGATTTGCTGTGCATGGCATACAACGCCCAACGACGCTGGGATACTAACTGGAACTTTTCGGAGTTTGGATTAAATCCAACCTTAAAAGATCGGGTGCTGCGAAGCCTCTCTGATTTAACCTGTTTGGCAGATTCTTTAGCGTCGATCGTCAAACATCCCTACGATGCTGAGAATACTCGCTTAAATGATTTGCTCCATAACCTGAGCGATGGGCAACTCAAATTCACTTACCACAGTATTTCTGAGAATCGGGGTGTGCTAACCAACGTAGTGAATAATGCTTTGGTGGAAGCACATACAAGCTTAAACACTGGTGATTGTGTCTACTATGAACCATTGCTGTATTTGCCCACAGGTGTGATTTATCTCGCTCAAAGAGACGCGCCAAAAATTGAACGGGAAGACTTGAGTGATCGCGTTGTTACCAGCATTAAGACCCTCTGCGCGGGACAACTAAAACAGCGACAAACGGGCTTTGGGCGCGATGGTAAAGGCATGAAATATGCCGATTACTATACTTTATTCTTTGACGATCCTGGATTGGTGCAGGTTGCTTTAGATGCCACTTTGCGAATCCTCCGAACAGGTAAGCCTTCTGTTGCCAGCAGTCGTAGCGAGAACTTAATTAAATTTCAGCAGCAGGGCGTTTTACCATCCGATTACAATTTCAAATTTGTGGATGATATTCGCATTGATCAAATGGCTGAGTTTGGCGATGTTATCACTCGTAAAATTTGGGGTGAACGAATCGACAAAATTGAGACCGCTCGTAAGCAAAACAAAAAACTTCCTGCACCCCCCAATTTAGAGTTGGTCTATAAGGTTGCAGAATTTTGGAATTTATCAGAATATTTACCTCAGATTCGAGAGATTCAAAGGATTAACGAATCGCTCAAGGCATTAAAGCTCAAAGGAAATACAGGCGGTGTCCCTTATGAATGGTATTACCTGGCAGCAAAGTATCTCGAACACAATCCAGGAATCGAGAACGTTCGTGAAGCTTGTGAACAAGTAGTTACTTATATTGCTACACTCATTCAACCAACCCTTAACCAATATGATTTGTCAGACGGTTGGAAAGATTTGCGAGAGTGGTGCGATCGCGTCATCATGCTTCCCGACGACACTCAAACACAATCACAGATTGAACAAGCCGATATCTTCCTCAAAGAACTGACTAACTACAGCAACGCCAAAAAATCAGGACGTGGGCGACAGCTAATTTGCTCTATTTCTCATTCGGCATATACTGTCACTGAGCAGATGGAATCAGCGGTGCTGTTTACGCCCCAGGTTTATACCAACAAACAAATGCTGGGCGGCTCTAATGCCAAACGCAATATCTCCAGCATTGCGGGGATTGAAATGATGCTGCGGCAAATTCTGATGAATCAAACTCAGGCAGTCGGCAAACGCTTTGAAGATGGCAAGTACCGTTATCTCTACTTCTATCCGACCTATTACTTCACACCTGAAACCAATAAGTTTTTGCAAAAGGCATACAGTGGCATTGCTCAAACCCGCTTTGATACCAGCATTCGTAATCATTTTATTAGTCGAGATTTGGATGTAGATCTTAGTCGCGATCGCTATCAAACGGTTGATGCTTTTTTAATTGATGATGACCTGGAGCGTAAGAAAAACCTGGATGAAACTGACCCTGACTTCAAACGCGATCGCACCTTTAAACTTGCCTATCCCGATGACAAACCACTCACCTTTTATTTCATGGCACTGCCACCCGGAAAAGACCCAACGGACACCGAATCTTGGGTGATGCCAGCCTGGTTAGCCTTGGCTTTTCCGATGATTTTAGATGTCAAAACAGTTGTTTCCGAATCACCAATTCCACCCTTTAATGATGGTGCCGAGTTTGAAGAAAGTGTGTTTCTCGATAGTGCGCCCCAAGCGTTTCGGGTGCTGCTGGGCAAAGATCGGTTTCGGCTCGACCATATTCTAGAAGGGTGGAAAACGGCTGATGGAACTGAGCGATCGTCACCACTAAATACTTTAACGGCTGCCTATGCCATCCATTTAGATGTAAATGCCAAGCAAGGAAAGGGAGGCTATGACGCAAATTGGGGCAGATTAACCGAACTGGCAAAAGATTTAGATACGAGTCCGCTATATATTTTTTCTTACCTTGCTAAATGGGCGAGAAAGCAATCGAGTGAGACCCCTAACCCCCAGAAAATCAGGCTTTATGCCTACCACTTCTACCCCTGTTTTGACCCCTATGTCAAATTTGATGCCAGTCAAGAAATGCTGATCGTGAACGGAGAATCTCCTTTGAATCATCCTCAAAAACTGACAGAGCTTTATCGCAAGTTCTATCGAGCGAAACAACGCTACAACCCCAAAGCCAATGCCGTGCTCAAGCCGATCGACGTTGCGGCTGAGGTGTTGCTCAAAGCCGACACCAGCATTTTTCAGGGTGAAGTTTTAGTCATGGCTGTTGCGGCTGAAATCTTCAAGCTGATGGATCGCGTTCGCAATTCGCGGGCTGAAGGGTTTACCCAAATCAGAGATCGCGAAGCAGAACGTCAAGCGATTTTAGAGTTTGCTCGCTATTTTGTGGAGGACGTATTTGAGCAAGGATTTGCAGGCGATCGCGCTCGATTGTCCGGCAGACAACTCAATCTAATTCGCGACACTTGCGAATTGCTCTATCGCTTAGAGCAAGACAACGACAATCGCGACCTCAAAGCGAAAGGCGAAGTGATTGAAGAATCTGAAACTGAAAACAACTAATTATTGGGAGAGTCCATCATGGCATTGTTGAAAGCGGTCGACGCAAAGTTTTTTCACACCGAAATCCCTTACAAGCCCATGGGAAAATATGTTCACTTTTTGACGATTCGCGTTACCGAATCTTACCCACTGTTTCAAACCGACGGGGAACTCAACAAAGCACGCGTCCGAGCCGGAATCATCGACAAAACGCCCGTCAGCCGTCTCTCAATGTTTAAACGAAAGCAATCTACACCCGAACGATTAGTCGGTCGAGAACTGCTGCGAACCTATGGTTTAGTCAAACCCGAAGAGTGCGAATATAACGTTGAGTTTGGCATGGACAATCCGGACTGCATTATCTATGGTTTTGCGATCGGTGACTCTGGTTCCGAAAAGTCTAAAGTGGTCGTTGACACCGCATTTTCAATTACCCCGTTTGATCAGTCGCACGAAACGTTCACCCTGAACGCACCTTACGAGAATGGCACAATGGCATCGAAGGGCGAAGCAGGCTCTAAGCCGGGAGAAGTCACCAGTCGAATTAATCAACAAGACCACATTCGTCCTCAGGTATTTTTTCCGAGCATTGTTACCTTAAAAGATCCGACTGAAGCAAGCTTTCTCTATGTCTTTAACAACATTTTGCGAACTCGTCACTATGGCGCTCAGACCACTCGAACAGGACGAGTTCGCAACGAGATAGTTGGCGTTGTGTTTGCAGATGGTGAGATTGTTAGTAACCTGCGCTGGACTCAAGCCATCTTCGATCGCATGAGTGCTGCCAAAACACTCCACTCACCCGATCCGCTTGATGAGGATGATGTGATGACCGCAGCCAATGCAGCAATCACCCACTTACTTGCCCAAGAGTTTATTGTTCACACTGATCTGATCGGTGACTCGTTCACACCTTTGTTGGTTGAAGTGAAGGCACTCACAGGCAGCGAAGAGGGCATTCAAAAAATTCTGCAGCAGGCAGACAAAGAAGCAAAAGCCTACGCTAGCAAGCACATCAGCAAGAAAAAATCAGCGGCGAAAGCGGGGCAAATCTGATGGTAATGATTTATCGCTGCACGATTGAGCTTCATGATAGTCTATATTTCGCGACTCGTGAGATTGGGAGGCTATACGAAACTGAAGCTGTGCTGCATAACTACGCTTTGTGCTACGCGCTGGGATTAGTGGATAGCGATCGCCATTCCACCACTGTTTCTGAAGAACACACTTACCGCTACTTTTGCCCCGAACAAGTTCCTAAGTACGAGGAACATCTCACGCCGCTCAATCAACAGGGAATCTACATCACTCCCGCTAGAGCTGTCCATCATACCTCGGTTCTCAATACCTGGAAGTATGCCAACAACAACTATCACGTTGAGATGGAGAAGACTCAGAAAAACATTCCCAGCTTTGGTAGAGCCAAGGAGATTGCTCCTGAAAGTCAATTTGAGTGTTTCATTATCTCTGAAAAACCTCTCACGTTGCCAAAATGGATACGTTTGGGCAAGTGGATGAGTAAAGCAGAAGTGAGACTGGAGGAATTCTCAAAGCCAAGGCGATCGCACAGCGAGTTCATCTTTCCTTATCCACTCAACCCACTGGATGTCATGTTTTCACATCAGGTCCTAAGCTATGACACAGTGAACATGCCGCCTGTCAGTCTGATTCGCAATGTTCGGATGCAGGGTGACTACTACGAGGTTGCTCAACTCAAAATTCCTGCTCAAATACAGTACCGATTTAGAGGGTGATGACAATGCCACATAGTTTGATTTTAAATCTGCTGCCCACATCACCGATTCCGCCGGAATATCTAACGGGTAGGCATCTTCATGCCTTGTTTCTGACGGTCGTGAGTTCTGTAGACCAATCCTTAGGAGATCGGCTCCACGAACAAAAGACCGAGAAAGCCTTTACCCTCAGTCCGCTGCAAGTGAGCGATCGTTCCCAGCGCGATCGCACGTTGAAATGGGAATACAAACAGCCGATTCCAGCGGTTACTCCCTGCTGGTGGCGGGTTTCTCTACTCAATGATGCTCTGTTTAGTCATCTGACTCCGCTCTGGCTCAACCTCAACCCATCGCACCCCTGGCATCTCGGTCCAGCCGATTTGCAAATTACTAGCATCCTCGGCACTGCCCAATCTACTCAGCCCTGGGCAAACTTCTGTTCCTACACTCAACTATACGAACAGGCATCTGACAACATTCGTCAACTCACCTTTAGCCTCTGTACACCTGCTACGTTTCGACAGGGTAAATATGATTCTGCACTGCCGACGCGAGAGTGCGTGTTTCAAAGCTTGCTGCATCGCTGGAATCGCTATAGTGGCATGACTTTTCCCGAAACCTTGATTGACTTCTTGTTCCCCAGCTTCTTCGATATCCGCACCGAGCTAGTTAACTACTCCGATAGTAAGTGGGCAGGCTGTGTGGGCACGATCGGCTATCGCATTTTAGGAGATGCGGATGCAGTCGCGATTAAACAACTCAACACCCTGGCAGATTTTGCGCTTTATTCAGGCATCGGACGCAAGACCCCAATGGGGATGGGCATGGTGAGGCGAACATGATAGACGACTACATTCCCATTGCGGCTCTAAACCAATATGCCTATTGCCCCCATCGCTGCTGGCGGATGTTCTGTTTGGGCGGCTTCACCGACAATCAGTACACGATCGAAGGCACGAGTTTACACGATCGCGTTCATACGGTCGGTGAAGTGCAGCGAGAAGAGATTTGGCAAATTCGGGCAGTCTGGTTGAAATCAGAACACCATCGGTTGATTGGCAAATCTGATCTGATTGAAGAAATTGATGACCGTTGGATACCTGTGGAATATAAGCGAGGCAACAAGGGCGAGTTTGGCAATGATGCCCTGCAAGTTTGTGCCCAAGCGCTTTGTATCGAAGAGATGACAGGGAAGCCTGTACCGCTTGGCTATGTCTACTATGCCCATTCTCACCAGCGTCAGCCCGTCGAGATTAATGCTGAACTGAGGCAACAAACGATCGCCACGATCGCTGCCGTTGCTAATATTCTTGATACCGGAGCGATGCCTCCAGCGATTTACAGTCAACGCTGCAAAGGATGCAGTCTCTATCAGCAGTGTTTGCCTAAAGCCGCCGATAAAGTGAGTCGCTATCGAGAAGCCTTGTAGAGAGAACTAGCCAATTCACGATTCAAATTCACTACCCAAACTTCTGGATCTATGGGCACCCTTTACATTACTCAAGATGATGCCTTCATCGGCAAAACCGATGAGCGCTTGACAGTTCGGGCAGATAAGCAGACCTTGCAAGATATTCCCTTAATCAAGCTGAATGGAGTTGTGATCTTGGGACGAGCCACCGTCTCACCTGCGGTTGTCATTGAGTTGCTGGAACGTAAGATTCCCCTGAGTTTTCTCACCAAGATGGGGCGCTACCTGGGACGACTAGAACCAGAGTTAACTAAGAATATCTTTGTGCGAGCGGCTCAATGGAAAGCCGTTGCGCCATCAAAGCAAGCTTCTCATATCGTGCAAGGGTTTGTGCGGGGAAAGCTAAAGAACTATCGCAATGCACTGCTGCGAGGACAGCGCGAGGGGTCAGACCTCGATTTTCAGAAGGCACTGACTCAGTTAGAGCAGGTGATTGCGCCAATTGAAACGACGACTGCAATTGATTCACTCCGTGGTTTAGAAGGTGCTGGGAGTGCCGCTTATTTTGGCAGTTTCGATCGGCTGATTCGAGCCAGCGAGTTTAAGTTTGAAGCGCGTCGCCGCCGTCCCCCGACCGATCCAGTGAATGCTTTACTCAGCCTGGGCTATTCTCTCCTCCGGCATGACCTTCAAAGTGCGGTTAACCTGGTTGGGTTTGACCCTTATCTGGGCTATCTGCATACTCTGCGCTATGGTCGTCCGTCGTTGGCGCTCGATTTAATGGAGGAATTCCGTCCCCTCATTGTCGATGCCGTTGTGCTCAGTGGGTTAAATCGGCGGACGATCGTACTTACCGACTTCATGACAGAACCCTTGAGTGGCGCAGTTTCACTCACCCCAGAAGGACTCCGCACCTTCTTGCGACTGTATGAGCAAAAGAAGCAAGCTAAATTTAAGCATCCTGTGCTGCAAACCCAATGCACATATCAAGAATCGTTTGAGATCCAAGCAAGGCTTTTGGCGAAGTATCTGATGGAAGAAACCGACAAATATCCTCCCTTGGTGCTGAAGTAGCGTTATGTATGTAGTGGTCAGCTATGATATTCCTGAAGACAAGCGCCGAACTAAGATTCACAAGATTCTCAAGTCCTATGGGCAATGGATGCAGTACAGCATTTTTGAATGTGACTTGACTGAAACGCAATATGCCAAGCTACGATCTCGCTTGAGTAACCTGATCAAACCGGAGCAAGACAGCATTCGCTTTTACTTTCTATGTGCTTGTTGTAAAGGCAAAGTGGAGCGTATTGGAGGAGAAGCGCTCCGGGATGAAACGATCTTCTTTGCTTAATGCGCGAGTGGGTAGCTGTTTTTGTCAGAGTTTTTAGAAATGAGCTGGATCACCTTACTGGAGTAGGATGCAGCCTTTTTAGCAAAAGTTCCATCCGCGCAAGTTCCCAAATCCATACGGTCACTACTTTGTCAGCATAAAGCGAAGATGATGTTTTGCCAAGCCAGCTATCGAAGATGCTACAATTCTAAAGATTTGCGCAACCGAACCTTGAAAACAGTATACAGACCGTATTTCAAGCTCCCGCGGCTTCAACCAACCCAAAACCCTTTCAGGGATTGAAACATCTCAGCAAACACACTGGCTAACCACAGCCCGGCTTCAACCAACCCAAAACCCTTTCAGGGATTGAAACATTAGGCAGACAGGTAGACAGACAGCCAGTGAAGGCTTCAACCAACCCAAAACCCTTTCAGGGATTGAAACTACCCAACTCCCGTCCATCCCACACCATTGCGTGAGCTTCAACCAACCCAAAACCCTTTCAGGGATTGAAACCTTGAAGTACCCTAGACGTATAGTTTTTAGCGGTCAGGCTTCAACCAACCCAAAACCCTTTCAGGGATTGAAACAAAAAAGATATGGTACTAGAGCAGAATGGTAACACGCTTCAACCAACCCAAAACCCTTTCAGGGATTGAAACAATAGAGTCACGGCGTTAGCTGTTGCAGGTATCACGCTTCAACCAACCCAAAACCCTTTCAGGGATTGAAACATACTTGCTTGCTAACGATGCAGTCAGCCCCGAATGCTTCAACCAACCCAAAACCCTTTCAGGGATTGAAACAGGAATGGCGAACTCAAAGCCACAACATCAGCCCAGCTTCAACCAACCCAAAACCCTTTCAGGGATTGAAACAGTGAACACGATCGAGATGAGTGAATCCTCATCCGCTTCAACCAACCCAAAACCCTTTCAGGGATTGAAACATCAGCTATGGGACTTCCAGCAAGGATGCACTGAAAGCTTCAACCAACCCAAAACCCTTTCAGGGATTGAAACACAACGGTTGACGGGGTTGAGATGCACAAAACCCGGCTTCAACCAACCCAAAACCCTTTCAGGGATTGAAACATGGGCAGCACTTGAGGCGATACACAAAACGCCTGCTTCAACCAACCCAAAACCCTTTCAGGGATTGAAACAAATCAGCAGCGTTGGAACGTTTCATGGCAATGCCTGCTTCAACCAACCCAAAACCCTTTCAGGGATTGAAACAATCAAGCCTTCTTTTTTGAGCTTATCAACGATCGCGCTTCAACCAACCCAAAACCCTTTCAGGGATTGAAACAACTGCAAACGTCACGTAGGGTTTTGACACAGACGCTTCAACCAACCCAAAACCCTTTCAGGGATTGAAACGTATTTCTTAGCGCTACCCCAAACCCCGCAGGTCTAATCGCTTCAACAAACCCAAAACCCTTTCAGGGATTGAAACTTTGAAAAGCCGATCGTCGATCTAACCCCTAAGGCTTCAACCAACCCAAAACCCTTTCAGGGATTGAAACCACCGATCCACTCACCAACGCTCAATATTCTCTCGCTTCAACCAACCCAAAACCCTTTCAGGGATTGAAACAATTTGAGAGATTGATTGCCCTCGATCGCGCCAATGGCTTCAACCAACCCAAAACCCTTTCAGGGATTGAAACCAGTGTTTGTAATTGCTGCATATTTGCGGACAGGGTGCTTCAACCAACCCAAAACCCTTTCAGGGATTGAAACAAAAACCCCGAAAAGGTTGCGATCAAAGTTAAGGGCTTCAACCAACCCAAAACCCTTTCAGGGATTGAAACAGCCCATTCTCTCGATTCACGAGAATCCTACAACGCTTCAACCAACCCAAAACCCTTTCAGGGATTGAAACAGATTGCTAACACGCCCCAAGGCTTCGATCGCAAGCTTCAACCAACCCAAAACCCTTTCAGGGATTGAAACAGTATGAGCTGTTGCAAGAAGTTGGAGGATTCTACAAGCTTCAACCAACCCAAAACCCTTTCAGGGATTGAAACTGAGTATTGACTTCCTCCTAGCTTCGCTTTATCCGCGCTTCAACCAACCCAAAACCCTTTCAGGGATTGAAACAGAAAATTCTTTAGCGATCGCGCACTCACTCTCCTGGCTTCAACCAACCCAAAACCCTTTCAGGGATTGAAACCTAAGACTTAATAGAGTGCGGAAGCACAGCAGGCGGCACAGTGGCTTCAACCAACCCAAAACCCTTTCAGGGATTGAAACAAGCACTAATCCGTAGCAACCATCGCGATAGGCTTCAACCAACCCAAAACCCTTTCAGGGATTGAAACTAATGATCTGTCTACCGTACAGATCGGGCTTCAAGGCTTCAACCAACCCAAAACCCTTTCAGGGATTGAAACCATGTTTGCTTGGCGATAGTACAGCCTAATTATTGCTTCAACCAACCCAAAACCCTTTCAGGGATTGAAACAAAAAATGCTATCGACTCTTAATCCCGAACAACGGCTTCAACCAACCCAAAACCCTTTCAGGGATTGAAACGCACACCTCCTGTGGCACTGCCTTAATGATTCGCGCTTCAACCAACCCAAAACCCTTTCAGGGATTGAAACTGGATATGCCGCGATGATGAACAATCTCACAAGAGCTTCAACCAACCCAAAACCCTTTCAGGGATTGAAACCGATCGATTGTGGGGACTGGGAGGCAAGGGAGGAAATCAGGCTTCAACCAACCCAAAACCCTTTCAGGGATTGAAACAAATACTGCATCTTTCAATCTCTTCCAGTCGGGAAGCTTCAACCAACCCAAAACCCTTTCAGGGATTGAAACAGAAGTAACGACGGGCGGCGTTAAATTTGCGTGTTGGGCTTCAACCAACCCAAAACCCTTTCAGGGATTGAAACCTAGTCTGCCTGAGAGCGTTAATACCTTTTAAGCCACGGCTTCAACCAACCCAAAACCCTTTCAGGGATTGAAACAAAAGCTTAAGTTGTGTGGGGCGCATCCCAATATTGCTTCAACCAACCCAAAACCCTTTCAGGGATTGAAACCCGATCGCCCTTCTGGTGGTGGCAAGTGGGATAAGGCTTCAACCAACCCAAAACCCTTTCAGCGCGCCTTAGACCATGCGACTGCAAAACTCAACCTCTGCTTCATTCGGCTGATGCTCAAGCGTTTGGCGCATGGCTAGATCTCAAATGGGTTCTATAGAGCAGCAGATGGAGTGGGAAAGAAAACGGTCGTTTTCTTTCCGTCAGTGCAGTTAATCCTGGTTAAAGCCACAATTGGGCTGTTTTCAATTCGGAGCGTTTTTGGGGCAAGCCGTCAAACCAATCGCTAGTCAACCTTTCCGTCAGTTGCAGTTAATCCTGGTTTGAGTGGATGATTGCAAGCTGGTTGCAGTCGAGTTCAGGTTTAGTTGCAATGAATCCTGGTCTGAAAATGTCTTGATTGCAGGTTTGACGATTTATGATTACAGGTCACTACAACTAAGCTTCATCAACTTGCTTTTCTTGAAGACATCAAGTATGGATGGCTGCTTTGTGGTCATGCTTGTTTAGCAGAAACCGAGGTAAACCTCTTGGAAATTCTGTGATCAACACACTTTTTATCGTGATCTTCCAACTTTAGGCTGATGTTCAACGAGATTGTTAAAATCACGCTTAACAAGCATTCTTAAGTGGTTGAGCTTAAGCTTACACAGATGGAAT
>NZ_LXYR01000052.1 GCF_001650195.1 Phormidesmis priestleyi BC1401
GAACCTTGCGTTTGTGGCAGCAAGAGTGTGGAACACATTGCCTGTTGGCAGTTTCCAGATGGTTGATAGAGGATCACGGGCACTCTATTTAGAACCCCTGCTTCCTCAGCCCTATGCACCGCCTCCTCTCTCTGTTTACTCCCCAGAAGCCGACGAGTCCCATTCTCAGGAGCTACGGTCAAGAAGTCTCAGGCATTGCTCCGCCAGTCATTCAGAAAGTAATTGAGTGGTTGGCGCTCAGTCTCATTCAAGCTGGATATTTTGGGAAGGCGCACTTATTTTGGTTGGATGCCGAGGATGACCCAGAGGTCATGAGGCAGCTAAAGCGAGTGGCTCATCAGCAGAAACCTATCTTTTTGTATCGATGTGCAGACCGGGTTCCTTCTCCTCCCCAGGGCTATTATTGGCGAATGATGACAGAGCACCCCTCCCTGCGGGTTTATCAGTTGGAGAGCAAAGAAGCGGATTGAGCGAGGGAGTCGTCGAGATTTCTCAAGTCTTCGAGTTAGCGGTCGGGCTGGACTAGCAATAGGCGGCGATGTCTTCACCACACACGTCAGCCAGATAGCACAGCGCTCTGAATCGTAATCCCACCAGTTGTTCGTAGAACGGGTTCAGTTTACACATCGGGGGAATGTGGAATAAGACCCGACCGAAGCAGTGAATATCTCGTTCAAATGGGCATTGAGAGGGGATGAAGCGACAAAGGAAATGGGCTGTCTTGGCGTTGTGAATCTCGATCGCGTCGAGTTTTTGAGTGAGGGGCTGGAGCCAGGGAACTGCGAATGGGTGAGAAGTGTGGTCTAGCATGGTCAATCTCCTGAGCATCGGGGGGAGCGATCTGGCTTTGTCGGCTGCTACTGATTCATATGGCTGTGTTGAAAAGTTTATGCAACCCAGTTAGGAGGATCATCAGGGCAAACGCATAAAAACTGGACAGGTGACTAGGCAAGCCTTTCAAAGTTAAGTATTTTTGCTTATCAACTTTTGAATCCCTTGCTAGTCGGCGTTCCCGTAGCTTTATTAAACTAAGTGGCTCCTGTGAAGGGGTCACTTAGTTTAATAAAGCTACGGGAATACCATTATCGATAATTAGGGGGTATACTCAGCCGCCTCAGTGACGAAGTGGCTGAGTATACCCGTTTAAGAAGCCAACGAAGCTATCCAATCTAGTAACTGCTGCCGCTCCTTTGTTGACAACTGTTGGATAGTGCGTTTCAGGGTATCCAAAGGAATCAGTGACAGCATTCCAGAATCGGTGTCCTCCTGGCGAGATAGCTCATCTAGGAGCCATTTATCCACAGCCTCCTGAACAATACGTCGTTGTTCCGCTGGCACCCGTTGTTCGTAGGTACGCCGCATCGTCTCGACCGTCATGCCCATCTGTGCGGCCAAAGCTCGAAGCTGATGCTCTGAGAGCCCAACCATAAAAGCCCAAGTGGCCCAGATGTAGCGCATTGTATGCGACGTGATGCGCTTACCGAGATAACTATGAGCAACGTCACCATAAAGGTTGGAAAAATCTCCTTGTCCGTAGGGCTTACCAGTCCCTGGCTGCACAAAAACTACAGTGTGGGTCCAAGTATCTCCTCTCGGTCCAGTGACTTGATGAATCTCAGGCTCAAGCTCCAAAAGTCCTAGAGACTGCCAGACCCCCTTCTGACCATCCCGTATCGGATCACACCATTGGTAGGCGTAAGCAGTCTTGAAGGTTCCTGGAAACCAAGACCCATACAGATAGCGTTCGACATAATCATAAAAACTGGTGCCATCCGAGAATCGGTAGTTGGGCAAAATGCCTGAGAAGCAACCGTGGGCTTGACGGGTTTTGTAATCTTGGACATCAGCCACCCAAATACCCTCAGGATAATGTTTCCCTTGATCAGTGTAAGTTCGGTAAAGATAAATATCGGCTGGGAGCTGGTTAGGTCCGATTTCGCGTGCCCAGTCTGGAGGCAGCGGGTGATACAGCCCATCAGCCGGAACATCATCAGGGCGTTTGACGGGGCAGGAGGTAGAAACTTTGCGATCTCGTAATTCCTGTTGTCTACGAGGGGCTAGAATGATAAGCTCTAGCCAAATTAAAAGATGGGCGATGCTAGCTGTTATTCTCCATCCCGCTCGTCGCCGTCCTGAGGGGTCCCGAACGCGGCATTGGGGAGCTAGTCGCTCGATAAAGTGCTCCCTCAGAAACCTTAGTTCAGTCATGCCTTCCGGCACTTCCGGCCATTTTTTGTCGTAGTCGGAGACATACTTGCGACTAACCGTCCACTCCTTGGCTACTTTCCGGACGACGCGAAGTTCTTCTAAAATCGTTGCAATGATGGGAACCAGGCGCATTTCAGCTTTAGAGTCGGCCTCATCCTTGTAGATAAAGCGTCCGATCGCGTAGAGAGCCACCAATCGTCCGACTTTAGTGCGGGGGCTCCGAGAATTTTGATGCTCCTCTAGAAATTGGAAGTAATGATGAATCAAATCCGTTAAAGTCTGGTTCAGTTTGCGCCATAACCGCTTGCGCTGGGTTGGCGAGAGTTCATCCAGTTCTTCTGCGGTCACGAGAGGGAGCAAACTTTGTAGAGATAATTGCTCTACAGGGACAGGGGGGTCTTGATGATTTGCAAGGTAGCCCAAGAAAAGGGCGGTATCCGCTAGATAAGATTCGATGGACCGAGGTTTCAGTTTTTCTTTAACCTTCAGATGGTACTGAAAAGCTTCGCATTCCGCTTGAAGAGGAGGTGTCATCTCGCTATGGGGCAAGCCGTATTTCTCAGGACGTGGAGCGTCTCGCAAAGGAGTGTTGCTTCGATGCCCAAAGGGGCGCTCCCGAGGAGGACAACATTTATCAGCACGTCTCGGATGCCGTTGGGATTTTTTGGGCCACCAGGATTGCTCTCCTACCCAGCTAATGAATTGATCACCTCGAGCCGCATAGGTGTTGAAGCTAGCTTGCGACGGCTTTTTCTTCCTCAGCGCGGCTCTCAGCATTTCACTCAGCGGCAATTTAGCTAACTGTGCAAAATTGATCTTTTTCACGTAGGTTCTGGCCATCTCTTGATCACGACTGGTCCAGCGTCCATTGGGATTTTCGGGGTTGAAGCCCAATGCCTCTATTAGCGTGCGGAACATTGAGTTAAATTCATTGATGCTATTTTGAGCTGTCTTCTCTGATTTTTTAGCTCGGATATCAGCGATATAAAGTTCGCTAATTTCCAGAAGATTAACGGGATCTTGGTTTTGGTTTGTCATAATAGTGACCTCTTACAGTAAATTAGGAAAAGCAGCCGCTTTGTAGGTCTTGTTGAAGTGCTAGCTCATCTGACACTCCTGATTTGAAAACATCAGAAAAGAGAACAAGTTTTATTATTAAAACAGCTTGGTTTCAATGCATCAAGACAATGTTCTGGAATGTCGTTGCTTTAATAACTGGAAGACTGAAAGCTTTATAAATAAAGGGATAGATGGAGATTTTAAGAGCCTAGAATCAATAGTTATTCTCGCTTTTCTTCAATAAGAATTAGCTCTTAAATAATTCCTAAACTCCTCCTCCATCACCTTTATTAACCAAGTAAAAAGACTGATTTTGTTAAGGTTTGAATGCCTTGATCGGAAATTTGCTCTTGTGGAACTGCTGGAGTATTTGCAAATGCGACTTTTAAGATTCCCCGTCCGATCTGTTCGACAAATTCACTCCTGGATAAGTTAAAGGACTGGCTCAGGGCATCCAAACCTTTCACCCCAGTTGCCGTGATTCCGATCGAATACGGTTTTTTAATCTCGTCGTATAGCTCCGGTCTGCCGCGCATAGATTTTCCTGCTTTCTTGCCTTTTGAAATCGAGGATCTCTTGCCGCTTTCCTGGGCTTTCCGAGTGCAGAGTGTTTTTTTCTGGGTGCTTCGATTAGACTTCATACTTTGTTTCCTTTAAAAATGAAAAAGGAGCCCAATGTAGCAATTGCTGCATTGGGCTCCTTTGGGATCGGAAGCTAAATAAATTTCTGTTTGGCTCTCGCGTAGAGCGAGCACACATTCGGTACCTCTTTCCCCTGTGAAAATCACAGGCTCTTCGTACCTCTCCATGAGTGTAACCTCACTAGCTCGCTTTTGCGCTCCTTGATTAAGAATCTTCCCCAGTGACCTCTGTGCCTCTTCCGAGCAGTGCTAGCGTATCTGCTTTTGCCGCTGCTCATGAATAATGCATGCCAGAGCAACCTATAGGGCAGGCAAGGAACAATGGTACTTGCTGTCCACATTATTGATTAACTTTGCTTCTCTACGAACTTTGCAAAGTTCGTAGAGAAGCTCCACGAAACGTCAGCTTGTCAGAAAATTTACTGAAATGCCTTTGCAGCAGGCTCTTTCAACAAAAAAGTTACATATAAGCAGATGATCTTATATATGACCTTTTTTCCCTTCTGGTCACCTATATAAATAAACATCGTGATAACTCTTTTCTAGGAGCCATGTCACATAAGCGAGTCGGAGGAAGTGATTGCAGGCCTCAGCGAAGCTTGTCTACTCCTGGCATCAGAGCAAACCTTAAGGGAATCTTTGGTTCTGACTCAGGAGATCGCCCTCTTTAACGCTTCGATCGGGATGTGCTTTTCCATCAGCTGGCGAATGTCATCCGACTTGCAGCCCTCCCACATCGCCCGAATACTTTCCAGCGAGTCCTGTGAGAACCAATCAGTCGAGATTTGAAAGTTTGTAGTCACTATTTTAGAAGGGGATTCTGCTTCCTTAAACTGCTGACTACTTGCGCTGATTTGCTCTGCCCACTTGGTTTCTAGGGCTTTGATGATGTCGTCAGAGATAGCTTGATTCAGGGGCACCGCTTTGTAGATCCGGGTCTGCTCACCTCGGCCTCCTTCCCGCCTCAAAACGACTTGCTTATAGCCCAGTTTCTTCAGCAGCTTGCCCGCGATTTCGATGCCCGTCTGATTTTCGTTGACGTTCAGACCCAGGTACCGCTGAATCTCACCTCGATTCTTGAGAGCCTCCCCTTTGAACGTGACGATCCCCTCGTCGGTCTCTCGATACTCGTCACACGTCATCAGTGCCTTGATCCCTATGATTAGCAAAATCTCCACCGCAGATCGCTTGTGAGACAGTCTCCATGTTGCCACAAACGGCTTGTCGAGTTGCCCTTTGAAGGATTGACGATCCAGATAGGTGGCAATCTCAGGATGCTGGGTCAGGAACAGTAGGGTCGTGGCTCGTTTCAGGGCTCCGTTATGGTTGATGACCGCTTCCAGCACAAACTCAGGGGTGAGGTTGATCCCTGGTAATTCATCCAACAGCAAGACTTTGTGCGCTTTGCAGCGGTCTGCATAGAGAGACTCGTTGGAGTTGAGAATCCGTCGTGCCGTCTCAACGTCTAGCCCTGTGATGTCTGCGGTGGCTCGGTCGGTTGCTCTCCCGCAGCGGATAGCGGCCTTGGCGTCTGCAAGCTGCTTCCGTTCGGGGTCGTTTCTCTCCCAGCCTTCGTTAAGGGTGACGTGATGCCCCTTCGATTCCAGGGTTGCTGTCAAGCTCTTCAGCAACTGGCCCTTTGAGCCGTTCTGCCGAGCTTTGAAGGTGGCAGCATGATGCGCCCAAAATAGCGCAGGTGAATTGGCTTCAGCCTTTCTCCAGTCCTCGATCGCATCCAGACGTTTTTTGGTAGGTTCCACCTCGTCCCATGTGTCCAACCCTTCTTTGAGGAAGGTCTCGACTTGGGAGCGCATGAGGGTGGTTCGGGCCTTGAGGCTCCACTCCTTCAGCAGTTGAGCAGGTCGCAATCCCCGATCCCCGCCCTCAGCGGGTGCAAACGTCGCGCAGTAGATCTCTCTGGGCACGGGCAGGCGATACCGATTCAGCAGTTGATTTTGTAGCCGCGCTTCTAGGTGAGTCGCATAGTGCAGGTTGAGGTCAAAATGCTCAATTGTGATGTCAACCCCGCTTTGCACCGTGGGCGTCAGAATCAGTAAATCAGGCTGATGAGCGGCAATGTGGGCATTGGGGTCCAGCCGAAACGCAGCGATCTTCGGGTCCTCGATAGTTAGAGCATCCACGCGCACTACGGTGTAGTCCGAGCGAAACAGTCGGTCTAACGCCTCTCCTTGAATCTGGGAATCAGTGGTCAACACCACCTTCTGACTCGCGGCGAGCAGGGCTCTTAATCGAGCCACAAATCCGCTTGGGCTGCCTGCCCCGATCGTCACGTCCCAAGGTTGGGACGAGTGATGATTCACCACGAGCCGAACGGGATAGCGATCGTCCGTGGCCTCTTTGAGGAAGCGGACGGACAGATCGGTGAGGGAATCCTCCATCAACAGAATTGAGCCGCGACGCTCCATCGCCGTGTTGAGAACAGCTTTAAAGTGTTCTAACGCTTGATTCTGCTTGTTGCCTAAAGTACCGCCCTCTAAGGCTTGCTGGAGCGTGGCTTCGCCTTCATCCAGGATGATCAAAGTATGCTCTGGCAACCAATCGAGATTGATTCTATGCAGGGAGTCTAGGCAAAGCGCGATCGCGCGTTCTTGTTGGAGGGCAAACCGTAAGCCGTTGGGATACCAGCGATCTAGTTCTTGGATATGAGAAATCCCTGTTTTTTGCCCCGTCTGCATTAAGAGGGCGTTGCGTCCGCCGATCATCAGAATGAGGCTGTCTGGATACTGCGATCGCCAATTGGTGACGAATCCCTTGAGTTGGGTCGTCTTCCCGGTGTTGCAAGCGCTGGAGATGGCCAGAATTTCGCCTGGTTTGGGTGCCTTGATGCCGCTTAGATAGCGTTGATTGAGTTCCTGGCGGATAGGATGGGTGAGGCTGTTGAGTTCTTTCTGAATCCGCTCCGTTTCGGCTCTGTAGGCTGCTTGACGAGCGAGCGCTTCAAACTCTGCCCAAGTTAGCAGTTGGGCTGAGGCCAGTTCAGCCTCGCTGGCCTCATCAATGTCATTGTCTTGTTTGGTGACTTGACCCCACCACAGGAATTTAGTCTCTGGGAACTGCTGTGCCGTCCGTTTGTGCCGTGCCATGACGTGCGGGTTGAGCACATCCCCCGCGTCTGGAATGGCGACAAGGGGTAAGCCGGGATACGCGGCGATCACGGCTTTGAGCTGAATCGGGGAGGCCAGATGATTCCCACCCGCCGAGCCGACAGCGATCCCGTTCAACCGCTGGGCCGTCAACAGGGGCTTCACGCCCGTGCCCTCGACGAAGGTGATCATCGTCGGTTGGGCAGTTGGGTAAACCGCGAGCGGCATTTCATCGGTGCCGGGGAACTGCTTGCCGCCGGATAGGTTGTGCCAGCGATAGCGGCCCCCCTCGCCCGGATCAGCGTAGCGCCACTGGGCCCCAACATATTTGCCCTCTAATCCCTTAAATGGGATGGCATAGCCAAAGTCACAAGATAGAGCGATCGACAGATCCGTAATGCCTCTGCGCTGCAAGTCAGCGCGGTCTCGGGCATTGAGGGAACCGTTCGCCAGCCAGTTCCGGTAGAAGCGATCTCGCTCCTTCAGGCTCATCGTTTGGGGCACTGCGACGGGTCTCTCATCCCGCTGGCGATACTGCCACGCGTCGCGATCAACCGGTGAGTTGGTCTCGGGTGCAAATTGCGTCCACAGTCCATCTTTGGTGGAGCCGAACGCTTTCCAGCCGGAGGCAAAGTCAGCGGTCATGCAAAGGACTAACGGCTTATCGTCAAAGGTTCTGCACTTGCCTTTCACGTCCCCGCAGATGGGACACGAATTTGATCGAGTGGTGGGTCTAGGTTTGAAGGCTGTGGAGGTCATGATGGAACCCCCTTCAGCGTCCACTGAACAATCCTCAGAATTGTGGGTTGATCAGCATCACCTTGAAGCAATGGCAGCCGCGATTCGGCATGGTCTAAGTCGAATTGGAGGCTGAGGGCAATGGGATTCATACGCCACCTCCCCAACTTTGAAGCGGTGGGTGAGACGGTCAGCAGACGATGGGAGGAATTGCAGGTCGCTTTGGGAAGACCCTCAGACCGATCTGTTTGAGGGAGATGGATATAAGTCAGCATGGTTCTCTGTCCAAATAGGGTGTGGGAGGACAGAGAGCAAGGACGGAGAGAGGAGAATCGAGATGCGAGCCGTCAGGTTAAGGCGGCGGAATCAATGCATTAATGCACACGAACACTCTCCGGAACAGTCCATCGCTCTCTGTTCCAAACAGGCAGCGACGGGAGGGAGAACCATGCGGAGAATCTTAAAAATGCCCAGCAAACACTATTGCCATTGGAGACAAATGAGGCATAATAAACACATGGCACTGTCAGGAACCTAACTATCAGCCCGTTCAAAGCAGTCAAGTTAGCGTCCCCGCCCTCCCGTTATTAAAGTGGATATTTGAGCCTTCAAAGCCCTCTCTGTTTCAGCAGTGGGGGTTTTTGGCATCTAGGGTGACTAGAACATGATGGGAACCTCTCGGATTGCAAGGGTGGAAACTGGGCATGTCATGGTGGATCGCTCACGTTTCTGAAGTGAGATTAAGTGTATCAGGACATTTTCTCTGATCTGCACTCGATCCATGACAAATTCTTCTGTAAATGGGTTTGAGGAGTCAGGTCACGTCCTAGTCCGTTCAGCTCCTAAAGATATCGGCACCCGTGAAGTGAGTGGATTCGAGAAGTTCTCACTCATCTGCCAGCCCTCAAAATTTGTTCAGCCGTCAGTTTCAAGTCTGGAAACGTGGGAGAGACAACTCTATCGCTACCTCGAAACTCTCTAGACTGATAAGCTCCATCCTTCAGAGTCAGGATAAGTACCACCTTTCTTCCTTTATCTGGATCAACCTGCCAGAATTCAGGAATGCCCCGGGCTGCATACTCTTTTGGCTTCTCAACATAGTCGCGATCGTGGTTTCTGCTTCCAGGCTTTCCCGGTGAGACGACTTCGACGACGAGCAAGGGGACGGGCATACCAAGGCGAATGAATTTTTCACCCGATAGTACGGCCCTGACTGACTCTTCTGTATGAACGATGAGATCTGGCTGTCGTGCTGTCACTTCAGCAGAATTCACTTCAATCTGATGACCGATAGCAAAGCGATGTGGAGGAATGCCCATCGCTGAAAATGCGAACGCGAGAAACATTGCGATCGTGGGGGTGATTGGATCTTCAGAAGGCAAAGCGATTAACTCCCCATTAACCAATTCGTAACGGGTGTCGGTGCCGTCGTCATAGTCGAGATATTCATCAATCGTTCTGAATCGTGGTTTGGCTTGGGTCATGACGCGCTTTCCTACCCCGCTACAGCAGGTTCTTTAGGCTTCTTTTCAAAGACTTGTATGTTTGGCTCTGCCAGCACAAACCCCTTTTCTGTCGGCTGCCCCATCTTCCCAGCGACGGCAGCAACCCACATGGGAAAGTTTGCTTGAGCATCCTCTAGCTTCTTAAACATTTTGGGTTTGAGGGTGACAGAGATGATTTGACCATCACAGTCAATCTCAAATGATTTCCAGCCATTCTCAACAGTGGCTGCGTTTGGCAGTTCGCTAATTTTGATGGTGAGTTCAAGTTTTCCACTGACTGTCATTGGTGGTTGCCCTCTTCTTTCTGTCTATAAATTTCTTGATCAACGAATCAGCGACCTCTATCGAGCAGAGAAATCAGTTGCGCGATGTTTGCCGTTTGAGCAGCAACGATCGCTGTTTGCTCTCTGAATGCCGCCACCTGTTCCCTAACGGTCGTCTCTTGTAACTCTGCCAGTCGTGCGATCGACTGATTTTGCTCTCTTGCAATATCGGCTTGCTCTCGCAGCATTAGCTTAATCTCAGTCATACCTTCAGACAAAATGCCTACCTGATGGATGAGCGTCTGTAAGTTGCTGTTTGCTGCCAGCAGTGGGTCTTGAGTCATTGCGTCCTACTACCTCCTCTCGTTTCTCCTAGCAGTTCTTCCGTATCAGGGATCAGGTTTGCATTCTTGCAGGCTTGAAAAAGCAATCTTTCTACAAACTGGTTCTCGCTGCGACCGTCCTGTCTGGCTAATTCCCCTATCTTCTCGATGACCAAGGGGTCAAGAAGATAAGTTTTACGTTTGCGTTTGCGTTCACTTTCACCCGACATAAGACAGATCGCATTTGCTAAAGCTTGCATCCAATAATCTCCTATTTTCAAACCTTCGATCGCTTTGCGCTCAATCATTTGGACAGAATAGCTCAATGAACACTCACTTTGAGTACAGTTTAGTTAATACATCCGTTCAGATAATAAAGTTAAGCTGAACTCAATAAACACTCGTTTTGAGTTCAATCAAGCTAAATTAATCATGTCGAGTTCAAAAACGCCTCATGCCTCACTCAAGCCACCGATTACAGACCGCCCTCGACTGCCTCAACAATTTGATTGAGCAAGGCTGTGAGTTTCCTGAAACGGTAGACAAGACCTTAGAAGCGCTGGCAGTCAATCGAGATGAGTTGGTTGCTGAATACGACTCACAGCCCGTCTAGCAAATAGCCTACGGCAGCTTATGGCAGCCTACGGGAGCCTAACCACTTCAAACACTTCAAACATTTATCCAATCTACCTTTGAGGCGATTCTCATGAATTTAGAAGCATCCACCGCTCCAAAATCACTGGCTACCGTAGACTATGCCAACCTCCTACAGCCTATGGGTGTAGACATTGGCAATGGGCAGCTAAAGCTCGTGACCACAAACGGTGAAACTCGCACTGAGAGCTATAGCTACCGCCACATAGGTTAGGACAGGGACATTTTTGGCAGTACGCGAAGCACACTACCAAAAATGTCCTAAGCAAAGTGGCGATGGCTATACGTTCACTATCTCATCGAGCGCTCAACTGACACCGTGAAGGGCTATGTCGAATACCAAGACGGAGATCGTTCTGACCTGATCGGCAAACAGTGGATCGGGGGACTGAACGCTTACTACAACGGACTCAACTCAATCTATCGGGTCACAGACGATAAGCAGGGTAAACCTCAACTGGGGCTGCAAATCTTCCTCTCTGCCCTGTCAGAGTTTCCCCATCGGGACGTGTGGAACGTTGCCTTAGCGGTTTCGGTTCACGACTCTAAAACGCTTGGCTCTGCCTTAAAGAGAGCGCTGGAAGGCTCTCACGGGGTACGCATCCGTAACAAAACAACCCGCGTCAATATCAAAGTTGTCGCTGGTCTGGAAGAGGGAACAGGGGCAATCATCACCTACCAGAAGCAGGCAGACACCACGAACGCCATTCTTTATGACCTGGGCAATGGAACGCTCATCGTCTCCAGCTTCAATGGCATGAAGATGACCGATCGCAAGTACAGCCAGAACGGAGGGGTTGAGAAGCTGTTTGACCAAATCGCGACTCATGACGCAATCCGCGAAAAGCTTTTGAAGGAAGGAGATCGTCACCTCATTCGTAAGGGCATTGAAGCCCAAACCTTCACCTATGGCACTCAATACCCCGACTGGAACTTTGAAGCCGTCTACCGTGAAGAGTTGCCCCGATGGGTGAAAGATGTTCTCTCTCCTACCGTTCGTCCTTGGGACGATCGCAGAGATTCAGCGACGGCGCTGATTGCCGTGGGAGGAGGTGCCGAACTACCGGGGATTGAGCCACTGCTGTCTAAAAAGAACATCAAGGTTCTGAGTGACCCTCTTTGGGCAAATGCCAGAGGACTCTACACGCTGGCAACTCGTAAAGTTACCGCACTGGAGGCACGGTGAAGCAGCTTAGGGCCACGATTCCGACTCACTTACAAGCTGCCTTTTTGGAAATAGGCAAACAGCTAAACACAACCGATCCGACCGTCATCAACACTCACCTCTTGAGTTGCTATTTCACGGGCGATAGGTCTGACTCTCCCCAAGAAACGCAATCAATCCAAACAGTAGACGGCTTTGATGATTTAGCTGACTGGACAGATGAGGAGATCTAACAATCCAAAGCCGAACGCTACGCGCCAGAGAGTGTTCTCTGTTCCTACCACAGATGAGCGAACGCTATGCGCCACGGAGTGTTCGGCACTCTCAAACAACTGTCAACACAATCATTTGGAGATTCATCAATGATGACGAGTCAAAATTCACTCCTGACCTATCACGAACCAAACGCCGAACGCTACGCGCCAGAGAGTGTTCTCTGTTCCTACCACAGATGAGCGAACGCTATGCGCCACAGAGTGTTCGGCACTCTCAAACAACTGTCAACACAATCATTTGGAGATTCATCAATGATGACGAGTCAAAATTCACTCCTGACCTATCACGATGGCAGGCTTGCTCAGATTGCAGCCATCTATGGTGACTCCCTAGAATCGCTCTGTCTGATTGAGAAGTTCTCCATTCTCACGGATATTGCTGCCTGGGGTGATCAGTGCTGTGGTCACTATGAGAAGGAGTGGTCCAGCTTTGGTGAGTTCATGGCAGAACATGGCGAAACCTCAAAAGACTATGACGCGCACGGGTTGCTCACCCATCCCGATTGTGACTGGACAAACCCGATTCACTCAATGCCGCTGGTCATTGCAATCTGCCATCAGATTGCCGAAGGGATTCATCTGCCAGAGGGCGCGGAATGAATCACGAACGCTGCAACGCTGACCGCATTGGCTTCTTTCTAGTGGGGTGTGCTCTCGGAGTTGCAATTTCAACCGCCATTCAAATCACACAAGTCTCTGTCTGTGAGGCAAAGGGCGGTACGGCAACCGTAGTCGATCACCAAGTGGTTTGTGCAGGAGGCTGAGATGAATCAACCCTTCGTGATTAACAAGCGGTTCGCGGTGCGGATGACCTTTGTGTTTGCTCTTTTGATCGGTGCCACCGTCCATCAGACCTCGCTCCAGAGATGGCAGTCTGACCTTGCCGCATCTCAGGCAAAAGCCAACGCAGCCAAAAACAGTGAGGCTAGAGCGCGAGCGCGATCGAAGTCCATTAGCTCAGAGTCAAAGATTGCCCTCGATCGCGCTCGTGAAGGGTGTCAGTCGATCGTGCTCACTGCCAATAACAAACCCGCTCGGTTTCAAAAAAACTTGCGTGTGTTTGACGCTCAAACCTTTCCCGCTAACCCGAAGACCCCGCGCTTTGACAGAGACGGCAACCCCATCAACGGGGTTCAACCGCAGCCAGAAGGTCTGACCATCTGTAACGAATTTGGCGACAGCGCGATCGTGGGTTTTGAGGGTGCCGTTACCGACATCAAGCGAGTCGCACCCGCTCAACTGCCTGAGTTTCTCAAGTCCTTTAACCCCCAAGAACATCATGAAAGACGCTAAAAGCAAACGCTCAAACCTTCGCTACTTGTCCTATTTCATCTACTTTGTGTGCGGCATGCTCATCATCTATTCAGTCGTGCCCTGGCAAGCAGCCGGCACCGCGATCGGAACCGCGATCGTCACTCTGCCATTAATCAAACAGCTTCAGACGGTTCCACTTCTAGGCTTAGTCGTCAGCTTGATTGCCTGGATTCTGCCTAACCTGATGTCAGTGCTGTTATGGGCACTCACCCAACTGATTGAGATTACGCCTGTTTTGCTGCATGACACTGAAATCTACGATGCTGTAGTGAGGCAGTTACGGACTCAGCAAGCCGCTCAACCGACTGACAACGAAGACGTTGCCAAGTTTCAAAAGAAGATTTCTCACTATCTGATTGAGATCTTCAAAAACATCGGGCTGTATGCAGCGATGGCATACGTCGCAGAAGTGATCGTCAACGTCTGGTATTACTTGCCCTACGGGAACGGCTGGGATGACTTTGTTAGAGACTTTGCCGTGTGGGATGCCAGTTTGATCAAGTGGGGAGACTTCTTCTTGATGCTGGGTTCGATCGGCATCGTTGAGATTTTGGTGCTGTTCATGCTGAATGTTCACCGTCTCTTCAAAGCGATATCCCCTCGCACCGAACGCAACGCCTAATCAGCTAGAGGCAGAAGTATCAACGCTTCTGCCTTTTTTCAGGGTCTACTCAACTGAGATTTCAGCCATGTCTAAGGTCATCAAACAAGTCTCTCCCCAAGAACTGCAAGCGTGGGATCTGTCCCCAGATAGCAAGATTAGTTACTACGATGGAAAGCTTCTAATTGTGAGTGATGCCGATGAAGAAGCGCCATTTGGCATTGCCGCGAAAGCGGGCATTTCTGCATTGTTTGGCATTGCAGTCTTTACCCACGCTCCCTTAGTCGGGGTGGTTTGCGCTGCCTATGCCGCCTATAAAGTAACTGAAACGGTTCGCGGTTTGTATGGCGGTGACAACGCTTTAACGAGCCGATTAGAGCAGGATTTAGGCATCGTTGCGGAACCAGTACCCGCAAGGGCACCTGACCCAGTGGAGGCTACTAATTCAGGTACAGTCATCGCCACATCTTCACCCATCGGAACGGCTACGAAATTAGGTGCTGTGAAGGTGCCTGCGACGGTAAGCAAAGACTCTATCGCGTGTGGTCAGTGCGTTCACTTTCAAAAGGCAGCATTTGAAGGTGACGACGGTCAGTGTTTGGCTTATAGGGATCACGCTAAATCCGACGATCCGATCGCTGCGAAATGCAAAGCTTTCAAGGTGCCAGCTTCCCCGGCGGCTCAGTTGCCCGCAAACAAGACTGAACTGCTAGACCGCCTCAAGGTTGAGTGTTCCGCCCTTCTAAGACTGGTGAAGTCTCAACCCATTCGAGCGGTCGGAACCCAGAGAACAGGCAAAACCACGCTGGTTAAGAAGTTGGCTCTGTTGCGGCTGCTCTTTCTGCCAAGTCATAAAGTCATTGCTTCAACTCCCCACGATGAGCCTGAGAATCGCTATCCCTCAATGTTTCAAGTTGTGGGAGTCAAAGGAGGTAAGCGAGATTACCCCGCGATCGCCAGGGCGTGGGAGGCAATGTCAGAGCGAATTGAGAATGGCGATCGCTCATCTATCACGACGGTTTGGGACGAGTTCGGGCTGTTCAACAAAGTGATGGAGGAAGAGACATTAACAAGCGTTCTCACCTCCAGTTTGAGAGAAGCCACCAAACACGGTGAGTTTCCGGTGTTTATCGTGCATGGGGAAACTCAGGCATTCTTACCAGGCTCTAGAGGGTTGGTGACGGTCTTTCTCAGTTCAACGGTCAGAGTCGAGACGATCGGAGAATTGGTGACGGGCGCTGATGGGTTAGACGAGATGCGACCCACTGGGAAATTTAGGGTTCAATGGCTCGACGGCACTAAAGAAGAGGGGCAGATTCCTAAGTGGTTGAGTGAGGAGTTTTTAATCTCACTCTTGCCCGACTCAGTGGTTACGAACAGTCAGCCAGAAACCTATCCAGAGAAACCTGCTGAAAGCCTCATTCAAACTGATGAGCCTGAAGACGATGCGCCTGAGATTGGTTTGAATCATCCCAGTGTTGAAGAGGTCAAAGCTCAGAAGAAGGAACTGTTTGAATTAGGGCAGGCGATTCTAGAACTCCTTCAGAAGAACCCTGATAAGTCTTATGGCGATGAGGCGATCAGAACTCACAGATTCATCCGAGAGACGCTTGGTAAAGCACCCGCGATCGGAGACATCAGGCAGAGTATCAACATTATCTCTAAGACTCCTTTTGTTCGCACCGTCGATGAAGGAAGAATCCAATGGAATCAGCCTACCTAATTCTCTTGAGAGTATCCATTCTCCTAATAGTTTCTCTCTCTGGCACGATTTGGCACGGCACGGCACGATTTCACGGTACGGAGAGCGGCACGGACGGAATATCAATACGTGCCGCCATCGTGCCAAATCGTGCCAGATGAATCGTGCCAAATCGTGCCGCCCAGTTGTGCCAAATCGTGCCGCTCTACAAATCAATTAATTTTTATTAGGTAAAGGTGTCTATCAATGTCTGAGTTTCAAGAGGATGTCCTGGCGATTACCTGGCATAAGATTAAATCCACTCGCACCCATATTTTGTGTGTCTGTCGGTTGCCACAAGAGGTGATAGATAGATGACTCCTAGAAATCTCCCTATGCCGCTCCAGAGAGATTGCTCTCATTGCCAGCTTAGATTTAGATCAAGTCGGCAACCTACATCCAAACCAGCTAGTTCCACTGTTGCAGTCTATTTTCCCAGGTGTGCGTGCCAATGCTCTGAGTGCGATCGCTCACCTTTCAACCAGTGAGAATTCTTTGACACATGACGACCTCACGACCCTCTGCCAACTTCTATTCCAGGAAGAGAATCAAAACGTAGCACGGCTTTGGTGTAACTTAATTTCTCAATGGGTGAGGCAGCATCAGTGCGTTCCTCCGATCGTGCTAGATCTCCTCACTGAGATTCCCTCTCGCCTATCAGCGCAGCACTTGTTTGAAGGCGGCACTGCCCGTGCCATGATGGATGCTTTAAAGGCGATCGCCCAATCTGAGGCTCAATCTTTAGATTCAGCAGCACTGAGCCAAGTGGTCAGAAAGCTCCTGCTCTCGATTCACATCGTTCAGGTTAGAAATAGTGAGTCGGAAATGATCGATTTGCTGAGTGCCATGAATCGTCTCGATCGACAGCTTTTATCAATCCTGATTCACGAAGATTGTCCTTTAATAGCTAGGCACGGTTGGGTTCGGAATATTTTTGCGGTGGTCAAGACCATTCGACGAGTTGAGGGTCAACGCTCAGAGCTTTTGAACAATATTTTGGCGGCTGACTGGTGTACGCCCGAAATCAGGAGCGTCATCTTGGAAGTCCGAGGAGGCTAGGCAAAATTAGACAGTCTTCACCAGCTTAATTTTTCCTACTTTTAATGAAGTGTGTATAATTTCGTAAGAGCCTCCGGAAAATACGGAGGTGCTTGTGAAGTGTTTAGGATCGTGGATTAAATTAAGAGCCGGATTTGACCTCGCCCCAACCCTCTCTCCAAGGAGAGGGAGCAAACGGGGTTAGGCAAGGGCTTTGCTCCACTTCGTGAGGAGGGCGAATCCGGCTTGTACAATTCCCGAAGTTATTTAATCCACGACCCTTAGTGACAACTCACACAAAATCAGATTGTTACGCTGGTCAGGATTGCCTGAGAAAAGATGAGTCCCTCAAAACTGATGAGTAAGTCCCTATTAACAGGACGAACTATCGGAAGACTTTTATGCCCCTATCGTCTCCCGGACATTGCCGATGCCCAATGTTATGCTTCCATCCCACAAGATTGCTCGTTGCATTTTGCAGGATGCTGCTTGGTTACTAGCACACTGGGCAGGTATTGATGCTCATGATCTTTGGGCTAATCTCGAATCGCCTAGTGAAGCTGAGATCGCTAAAGAAATCATCGGTTGGTCAGCTCAAACTCTAAATCCGCTTCAGCTAGTATTTGACTCTATCCACCTCAATCAAGAATCTAGCGATGTGACCCCCCGATCTGCGCCAACCTATCGACCCGCGTGGGCGCTAGAAACGGAAAGGGAAGGCAGCGAACGCTATCCTCGCATTCCATATGCCCAAAATGCACCTTCTAATGGTCAATCGTTAGATTTACTACGCGGTAAGATCCGAGCCGCGATCGCAGATTTAGATTGGCAAAATCTAGCCCAACTCACCTTGTTTGTCGAAAAATTCGGTTCCCATCTCAGCGCTGGAGATCCTGATATTGCACTCATTGATTTAGCACGATCAACCGCCGCGATCGCTGCGGCACTCGCACAACAACCGCCCGGTGAAAAGCTGGCGCTGATCGGTGGCGATTTGATGGGGGTGCAAAAGTTCATCTACACTATCTCCTCAGAAGGAGCGCTTAAATCTCTGCGGGCACGCAGCTTTTATTTGGAGCTAGCTGCTGAAGAGGTCGTACAGCAAATCCTAACAGAGTTGAATCTGCCCCGCACAAATGTAATTTATGCTGGAGCCAGCAAGTTTTATCTTCTAGTTGCTGCAACGGATGAGTTAGAGACCATCATCGAGCGAATTCAGAGCCAGTTTAACGAATGGTTGCTTGAAACGTTTCAACGTAAAGTCTTTTTGGCGATCGCGCTAGAGCCATTTCCCGCAGCACAGCTCAAATCTGTTTCGAGTCCTGATTCCACAACGACCCCGCTAGCTCAAATCTGGCAAAACGTGAATGACCAGCTAACGGCTCAGGCATCCCGAAAATTTGCTGATCAGTTAGACGCACTCCTCAAAACACGAAACAGTCATCAGCCTTGTAAAGTTTGCCATCGCGACGACGTGCCAGAGGAGAAACTACAGCGGCTTAGTAATTTTCCAGGCGAAGAGTCGGTTTTAGCGTGTGAAACCTGTCGGGAGATGTTTCAGTTGGGTAATCGCTTACCTGAAGTGAACGCATGGGTGCGATCGCCTAATCAATCCAATAGCTCAACCAAAACAGAGATTCAAGTACATCATCACTACTATCGTTCCGTTCCTCCTACCTACCAACCCGAACATGATGAGATAGTCTTCCAGATCAATAATTGGGATCTTGTCGCCTATTCTTCTAATCAGTTTGTGCCAATGCTTTTGGGAAATTATTTTAAAGAAAGCTCTGAAACTGGAGGATTCTTATCTGCGAATGAAATGGCAGAAGCGGCGAATGGAATTAAACGAGTGGGTTATCTGCGGATGGATGTCGATCGCCTCAGTCAAATTTTCTCTAAAGGCTTGGGAAAGGGCTATACTCTGCCTCGCCTAGCTTGCCTGTCTCGACAGATGACCTACTTTTTTAAGGTTTATCTCAACAGTCTGGCGGATGCACGACAGCCGAACTTTATTGATCACTGCAATTCTCTGGGCTTTAAGCATCTACCCCATAAACCGCCTCAAGATTCCAAAAAAGACTGCGACAAAAGAATGCGGAGAAATTTGTTGTTTATTTATGCCGGAGGCGATGATTTATTTGTCAGTGGTGCGTGGAATGAGACAGTAGAGTTTGCTTTTGATGTCTATCAAGCCTTTCGAGCATATACCGGACAGCATCCAGATATCACTCTCTCTGCGGGCGTTTGTATTGCTGGAGCCAAATTTCCGCTTTATCAAGCGGCAGACGAAGCTGGGGAGGTAGAGAAAATCGCTAAAGGAAACGGGCGCGATAGTTTCGCCACCTTTAATGCAGCCCTGAAATGGGATGAATGGTTAGGCAACTGGAATCCAAAGGTGCTAGAGCCCGATGATTTGAATTATCTAAACTCTCCTGTCAAAGTAGACGAACCAGAACTCTTTGGAGTATTTCCTTTTGTAGAAAAGCTCTTTGGGGAAGTCGGGCAAGGCTTTACGCGCAGTTTTGTCCGCAACTTGCTCAACACAGCCCAGATGCAAGAAGAAAAAATTAAGGAGGCAAAAGAAAACCACCCTGACCAGGTGCAAGATATTCGATATTATTTGCACTTGCCCAAAGTTGCCTACACACTGGCGCGGCTACCAAACAATATTTTGGATGACTCCGATTTTCGGAAATCTCTTAAGAGTCCTTATAACGCTCCCTATTTTCGCGCGATCGCCACCTGGATCGAACTACTCAACCGCTAGTCAATCTGCCATTAACAATCTATGCCACCCACCGATTCAAAAGAATCTCAAAAACCCACTCCACCCAGCAAACTCACCGTGACCTCTGCTTCCAATCAATCTCGTACCAATCAATCAACCGCTCAATCTCAGAATCGCCCTGGAGACATCACAGCGACAATTATTCAACAAATTAACCAATCATCTGAAGGGTTCAGCAGCTATCCCATTCGGACGCTAGTGGAGCACGCTGAAGAATTTGGTAGTTATCTGCAACAGAACCAACTGAAAACAAACCAAGTGAGAAAGTTTCTGGATGCAGTAAATCAGATTAAGGCAGATCTGCGTGAGGATGAAGACTTCTCGAAAATTGAGACTGAAATTGTACTCCTTAAGCCTAAGTTAGCCTATGCTGCGGCACGTCAATCCTCGGTGCAAGCATTGAGCAAGGTCATGAGCGCAGCGATCGATAGAGTCCACAGCATTGATGATTTTCATCGCTTGGTGCAGTTCCTTGAATCGACGATCGCCTATCACAAAGCTAGCGGAGGCAGAGACTCATGACTGTTGTAACAAGACCCCAGAAACCACTCGCTGGCAAAATTCGGATTGAAAGTACCCTACTCGTCGAAACCGGACTACACATCGGCGGCGGCGGTGAAACGTTGGATATTGGAGGTTTAGACAAGCCTGTGATTCGCGATCCACTGACTCAGCAACCCTATCTACCAGGTTCGTCGATTAAAGGCAAACTGCGATCAATTCTAGAACGTCTACACAATAAGCCAGTCAACCGCAAAGGCAGCCGTGACACCTACCGCTATGAAAGCGATGATGTTGTAGATGGCTACACTGAAATTAGTGCAAATCAGTTCGTAGCGTTTCAGGGGGCAAGTACTTGCCCAGTTAGTCGTCTCTTTGGCTCGACAGGGATTAAATGTTGGATTCCAACGAGCCACGTCACAGATGCTGTTGAATCAGACACAAAAACGCCAGAGCAGACAATCGCTGAGGTGAAGCATACGAAAGTGATTGGACGCAATGCCCCTGCAAGATTGATTGTGCGTGATTGTCATCTAGATCCACATTCGGCAGAAAAACTGAAGCGTGTTGACACTGGGTTATACATGACAGAGTGGAAGTTTGAAAATGGCATTGATCGCATTACATCTGCCGCAAACCCTCGGCAAGTAGAGCGCGTCCCTGCGGGTTCAGCATTCAAATTTGAGCTAGTCTACACCATCGAGAACGAAAACCAAGTGGTTGAGGATTTGAAAAATCTAGCGATCGCACTGGCAATCTTAGAAGACGATGCCTTGGGTGGTCACGGCTCGCGCGGCTACGGCAAAATTAAGTTTCAACAAATTCAGTTCTTCTACCGCAGCCTTGATCAATACAAACTGATCGGTAAGAAGAGCGTCGATTGGACTACACCCCTCGCCACGTTTGTCGATACCACAGCACTGCTTGGTGGCTTTGGCAGCATTGAGCAACAGTTGCCTCTGGGAGGCAACTAGCATGACCCACTGGAAGTTAATCAAGCTAGACTTTGGGCGAAACCCAGTCCACTTTGGTGACTTAGGCATCGGCATGGAGAAATCAGGTGAACGAGCTTACTCAGATACGTTGTTTAGCGCCTGGGTCAGTTCTTACGCGCGGCTATTTGGTGGAGAGGCAGTGGAGCAATTATTTGCTCGATTTCCGAAGCAGGCACAATCTTCTCCGCTAGAGCCTCCTTTTCGGCTTGGTTCTACGTTTGTCTATTACAACGAAACGTATTATCTTCCTCGCCCGATCGAGCCTCCAAAAGGATATCCAGAAGATAGTCTAGCCTTTGCAAAAGAATATAAGAAACTAACCTATTTGCCCCTGAAGATTTGGCAACGGTGGTATCAGGGAGAAGGTTTCACTGATGCAGATCGAGAAGAACTCGAACTCAAAGTGAAGCAACCAAAAACTTTCGGGAAACTTGAAGAAGCGAAAACATTTGACTACAGCAAAACGTTTCAATCACAGCGAGTTCCTAAAGTCAGCCTCGATCGCACCACTCGCGCCAGCAACTTCTACCATGTTGGCTTTGTCCAATTTCAGCCGGAAGCTGGGTTATATTTCCTGATTCACTTTCCCGAAGCTGATTCATCACTAGAAGACGAATTGAAAGCGGCGCTAGATTTCCTGGGAGATGAGGGGATAGGTGGAGAAAAGTCGAGTGGGGCCGGGCGATTTACTGCTACTTGGCACGACTTGGACGAGGTATGGAAGAGTGTTGTTAACTTTAAGCAGTTCAACTTTCACGGTCTGATTAGCCTACTGTGGGAGCATCCCTTTGCCTCTGAATATTTGCAAGGAGCGAGCTATGCTCTACAAGAACGAGGCGGCTGGATTGTCTCGCCTGTGTCTGGTCAGCAAGCGCGGCGACAGACCGTGCAGATGTTTACTGAGGGTTCTGTGTTTCCGCAACCGATTAGCGGGATGTTAGCCAACGTTACACCGGGAAATTTCAAAGCACATCCCATCTATCGCAGTGGTATTAGTCTCAGCCTTCCTATTTATCTGGCATCCTGACCTATGCTTTCTTCCTCCACCTCTCTGACGAAGCCTCAGGCGCTAGATTCTTGCACGATTCAGCTCACTAGCCCGATGTTACACATTGGTTCTGAAGTGCAGAAGCTGAGTCCGTTTGAATATGTGGCAACTTCTAAGTTTGTTTATCAACCGAATGCTGAGGTATTAGCGCGATCGCTTTATCAGCAAGGTCGATTACCAGATTATCTGGATACGATCAAGGAACGGCGATCAATCCTACCGATCCTAGAACAAGCATTTGGTGAAGACTGGTCACAGGCGCAAGATGCTAGCGGTCAACCCATTTTTCCAAAAGTAACCCGAAGTTTGTGCTGGGCTGACTCCAAGCAGATTAGCGATCTCCGTCCTATGATTCGCAATGGCTATCGTCAACTCTACATTCCTGGCTCATCAATCAAGGGAGCAATTCGGACTGCGATCGCGTATCACCTGCTCAAAAATGCGGATCAGTTTCAAGTGCCGAAGCAGAAACGGATTAGCGCCATTGAACTTGAGCTTCAAAAGTCGATGGGCAGTCTGAGGCAGAAAGCCAAATTTGCTGATGATGCGCTATTTATGGATGCGTTGTTCAGTGACTTCCGGTTAGAGGGCGATCGCAGTAATGTGAGAACTGGACCTAACACTGATTTCATGCGAGCAATCAAGGTTACAGATTCTGAGCCGTTGATTGAGCAGAAGATTCCTCTGCCAAGCAGGAAAAATCGGTTTGAAAATCTGTCGATCACGGCTGAAGTATTAGTTTCTAGCCGCTTTGGGGACTATCGCGCTAAATATCGAGCATCAATTTATGCTGAGTTAGCCCGCAATGTGCAGACCACGTTTACGATCACGCTTGATCACCATCTTCTCAATCAGATGCAACATTTAGAAGGGACGAAAATTCCCTTTAAGTCTGTTGGTGATATTCTTCAGATTTGCCAAGCCTTCGCGCAAGACCAGTGGGATGCAGAACATGACTATTGGCAGGATGTGCAAAACAATCCCAACCAGCGTGATCAGAATGGCAACAATCGCAATCTGGACACTGCTGCAATCCGCAATTTTTATGAAGCGACAACCTGCCCCTACGCGCTGCGATTGGGCTGGGGAAGCGGGATGAATGGTACAACAGTAGGCTTGTTGTTGGATGACCAATTGCGATCGCAACTCCGCGATACCTGTGGAATTAGAGCGCCTGGGTTTGAAGCTCCAAAGTCTAGACGAACAGTAGTCGGTTCCGACGGCACAATAAAATTTGTTCCAGGTTGGGTTAAATTCAAGGCTCTGTGACGATGCTTATCCGATCAACTTGGACATTAAAAGTAGCTGAACCAACGACGTTGCCGCGGTCGTATGGGCTGGAGTTGGTCAAGCAATTGCATCAGCGGTTAGGAATTGAAATGGGATCAGAGCAAATCCCTTCTACGACCTGCTCAGGAATTTTGGGCAATGTAACAGCATCCGGTGACTTTCTCACGTTTTATCCAGAGGAAAACTATCAACTAGCGCTCTGTGGGTTGCAGGAAAAAGCCTCGATCGCGATCGCATCTTTCGAGTTAGCGAATCATGCACTTGAATCTCGACTCGACTTGCTAGGAGCTAGGTTTCAAATTGTTGATCGAGTCGATGAAACTACCAGTTATGAAACGCTCTATCACTTGTTAGTCGCGGCTGAACCCGAACCTACCTATCGGTTTGACCTCATATTTACCACCTCGACCGCTTTTTCTCAAAATCGCCTCCATTTACCATTGCCCGTCCCTGCTCTAATGTTTCACAGTTGGCTTGAACGCTGGAATCATTTTGCCCCCGTTTACCTAGGAAGCAGCGAACTAATCGATTATCTTGCGGCGGCTGTAGCGATATCGCGGCACAAAATCCAGACGCGCAGAGTGAGCGTTCACAGTAGCAAAATCACCGGATTCACGGGAGAAGTTTCTCTGAATATTCTATCCCGTGCTGATCCATTGCTTACCCATGTCGCAAACCTACTCATCAACTATTCCCAGTTCGCTGGAACAGGGATGAAAACCCGCTTGGGCATGGGACAGACAAAAATAAAAATGAAGGAAAAGGATGATGAATAACTCTGTAAAACGGATTTTGACCTTAGCAGCAAATCCTAAAGAGACGGGAAAGCTTCGCTTAGATGAAGAGGTTCGGGAGATCGATAAAGCCCTTCGACGGGCACAAAAGCGGGATCACTTTGAACTGAAATCGCGATGGGCAGTCACTCCTAGAGAACTGCAACTGGCAATTTTAGAGGAAACTCCACAAATCATTCATTTTTGTGGGCATGGTGTTGGGAAAGATGGATTAGTACTGGAAAATGAAATAGGACAAGCAACGTTGGTAAGCACTACTGCGTTGTCAGAACTGTTCAAATTATTTGCTGACCAAGTTCAATGTGTGGTGCTCAATGCCTGCTATACAGAGGTTCAGGCTGAGGCAATCTGTCAACACATTGGTTATGTGGTTGGGATGAATCAGCCAATTGACGATCGCGCTGCGATAGAGTTTGCCTTTGGTTTTTATAGCGCACTGGGCAGCGATCGTTCCTACGACTTTGCCTATCAGTTTGGCTGTAACAGCATTCGTACAGCAGAGATTCCCCAAGCAGAGATTCCGGTGTTGAAGCAGCGATCGCTTCAGATTACTGCTAGAGAGTCGTCCCCTCAAAATCCTCCCAGTCTTTGGATTCATGGTTTACATAAGCAGTCGTATGGTGCACCAACGGTTGAATTAGATTGGAGACTATACTTTCTCCAAGAAGGTCGTCGTCAGAGTCCTAATGAATCGACCTGGAAAAACAAGCTCTTTCCTGATTTGGCTCAAGCGAAGCAGTTTCTTACCGATGTTCATTGGGGTGAATGTATTGACCTGCGTGCTAAATTACCGCTGCCTGCCATGCTAGCCGTAGGTGCTACTTTTCCAGAATTAGTGTACCGATTTCAGTGTGAACAAATTATTAGAAGCCAACCGTTTCTGTGGCAGTCATATACTACTCCGTCTGCAATAAAGTTTAGGGTAATGCAAAAGAGAGGTAAATCTGGAAAACATCTGTTGATTGCTTTTGGTATCACAGGCTCTGCCTGGAAAGATGTTGTAGCTTTAGTTCAGAAGTCACCTGGAGAATTTGATGCTTTAGTCTACACAGAACCAGAAACAGGTGTTGGAGATGCTGCCATTTCTAACGCAGATGCTATTGCCTTGGCAATTCACGCAAAGGAATTGATGCGAACATATCGACAAAAGTACAGCGCTGAATTCATTCATTTGGTTATCTTGGCACCTGCGGCATTTGCGTTATTTTTAGGGCAACGACTGAATACATTGGGCGAAGTTGTTAGCTACGAATGGACAGCAACTGAAGGCTATCAAGCAGCAGTTAGGTTGCAAGTAGGAGGATGAAGTAAATTGGTTACCCCGACAGACGTAGGGGCGAAACAACCATAATTCTAGAGACAACTAATTAACGTGTGGTGAGCTAAATAAGTATTACTGTTAAACTTTTAATCCCTGATCGGGGATTAAGCTTGCAATTTAGGTCAACGTCTTATCTTGCGCTTGGCATGGCTCTCTGCCGCAGAGCAGATTAATCTTCTAGTTGCTCACTGGTCATCCGTTCGGTTAAGGGCAAATCAAACTGCGCTGCCAATTGATCCAGCCCAGTGATGATCGTGTAAGGTGTCCGAATTCCCAATCGCTCGTAACAGCGAGATCGATAATCCGGTTTAGCTTGAAAGTTGAGAATTGATCGCTTGAGCGGATCGATACAGCGATAGGCTGCTTCTGCTTTAGATATCGCGGCGGCGGGAAACGGAGTCATTTGCCGAAGAATGCTCAGGTCAATTAAATCGCGGGAATCGGTTGAGGCATCGGGTCAGCGATCGCCATTGGCGAGAAGCTTTTCTGCAATTTGGTCTACCACACTCAAGCAGGGCACAGGCAATCCAGCAGGATAAATAGGGGCTTCTAGGGAAATGCGTCCCTCTGCCACAATTTCTACTTTGAGCGAAGATTCTCCCACTCGGACAACAAAGCGAACTCCATCGCGATCGGTGCGGATTTCCTGTGGCAAGTGGATGTCACTTAGCCGATTTGGATCAAAGAGCGCGTCGTAGCCACGATCGTACAAAGCGATTCGCAATCGCGAAAATGTGGCTCCATAGGGACAGAGAAAATCAATATCGCGACTGAGGCGATACTCTCCATAGCAAAGCGAGAGCAGTGTTCTCCCACCAAAGTATGCCTCGCAGGATGCTAAAAAATTACAGTTGAGTGCCTGTAAAACTTGCAAGACCTGATTATGAATGGCATGTCTAAAGATCATTGGCTAACCAAGAATGGTATTTATCTGCAAGATTGCGGATGAATTGTTGTTCAACTGTACTCACACCAGCCAGCACTCCACGAAGCCGCCAGTTGCGTTCATAGAGTTGTAAAACTTCCACTTCGGTCAGGTTGGCGATCGAGGGGGTTTCTCCTTGCCAGCAGAGTGACTTTAGAAAGGGAAGCTGATCGAGATGCGGCATAATCAAATGATTCTAGACCCTCTCAATCTTAGTCAGAAACGCTGAGTCATGACTCAATCGATGAAGGAGTTTAATCCCCGATCGGGGATTGAGCTTACAATTTAGGTCGATGTTTTAGATGCTCCGTTATGCCGTCTCGATCTCGCCCCACTCCCAAATCTTCTGCCTGGACGGAGGATGCTGCCTTGGTTGGCATTACGCTCCAAGTGCAGCCGCTGCGAGACAGTACGCTCTATCCGCAGTATATGATCGGGCTTCATGCGTGGTTTCTTCATCAAATCCAGCAGAGTGACCCTGGTCTTTCTGCGACGCTGCATGACAATCAGGATGAGAAGCCGTTTACGATTTCTGGGTTGATTGATCCGCATGATCCAACGGCTCGATCGCTGAGACTGAGTGCAAACCAGATTTATCACTGGCAGATTACAGCGTTTAGTCAGCCTGTAGTGCGATGGTTGAAACAATGGCTCGAACAGTTGCCCGGTGAAATTGATTTGCGAACGGCTCCGCTCAAGATTTTGGGATGGTCGATCGTGGGAGAAACGACGACTTACGAAGCTTTATTTGATCAGGCAGCGGATCGTCCGCATCAAGCCAAAGCGGTTGATTTATCGTTTTTGTCACCGACGAGTTTTAGACGCAAGGGCAATCATTTTCCGTTGCCTGTGCCGACCAATTTGTTTCACAGCTATCTACGCCGATGGAATCAGTTTGCTCATCTCGAATATGACGCGGATGAATTTCTAGAATGGATTGATGGATCGGTGTTGATTATGCGGCATCATCTGGAGTCTGCCAAGGTGGTGGCGGGAAAGAAAGGATCGGTGACGGGGTTTACAGGATCGATCTCACTGGGTCTAACGGTGGTGGCGCGGGAAGATGCTGAATATATTCAGCTATTCACGGTGCTGTGTTGGTTTGCGCCCTATTGTGGCACGGGGCATAAAACGACGTTTGGGTTGGGGCAGACGCGGCTGGGCTGGCGAGATGCGCCGACGACTGCTGTGTTGCCTTCGACTCAAGATCTGCTGGCACAGAGAATTAGTGAGTTGACAAGTCAGTTTTTGGCAGTGAAGAAGCGATCGGGGAGCGATCGGGCGATCACCTCTGCGGAGACATGGGCAACAATTTTGGCACGAAGAGAACTGGGAGAATCGTTGCAGGCGATCGCGACGGATTTAGAGATGAATTATGAGACGGTCAAAACCTATATCAAGCTGGCGCGGCGGCAATTAGCGAACAAATGAACCCTGTTAGCCCTCAAAAAAACGGGGCAAGTTAGGGACAGTTGGGATGTGAGATCGCGAGCTAACTGCACGAGAGTTTTCCCATGTCTTCACTTTATCTGGTCCACCAAGGCGCGACTCTGCGGAAGGAACAGGAACGGTTTGTAGTTGATGAGCCTAAACCAAAGATCAAGGCTGACGATTTGCTGTCAGAGGGGCTGCTTTCTCCAGTGCGAGTGCCTATCAAAGAAGTTGAGCAAGTGCTGGTGTTTGGCAACGTTCATCTCAGCACGGCAGCAGTTTCGGCTTGTTTGGAGGAGCAAGTTCCGGTTGTGTTTTTGTCTCAGAGTGGGCGCTATAAGGGACATTTGTGGAGTGCAGAGCGCTGCAATTTAGCAGTGGAGTCAGCCCAGTTTGATCGCCGTCATGATCAAATCTTTCAGCTAGAGATGGCACGATCAATGGTTTGGGGCAAGTTGATGAATTCTCGTCAGTTGTTGCTGAGGCTCAATCGCAAGCGGCAAGTGATGGAGGTGGAGAGGGCAATTGGGGGCATTGATCGAGATCTTGAATCGGTGGCAACTGTGGCTCAAATAGAATCACTACGGGGCTATGAGGGTGCAGCAGCGGCGCGATATTTTCCAGCATTGGGGCGGTTGTTGATCAATCCGGGGTTTAGCTTAACGGATCGGAGTCGCCGCCCGCCCAAAGATGCGGTGAATAGTCTGCTGAGTTTTGGATATACGCTGTTGTTTAACAACGTGCTGAGTTTGCTGCTGACGGAGGGGTTGAATCCTTATTTGGGTAATTTGCATCGCTCCGATCGTCATGATCCGCATCTGGCGTTTGATTTGATGGAGGAGTTTCGTTCTCCGGTGGTGGATACGTTGGTGGTGACGTTGATTAATCAGCAGGTGTTGAAACCGGAGGATTTTAGTGACGTGAGTGAGGGGGGGATTTATCTGACAAATGCAGCGCGGCGGTTGTTTTTGCGGCGGTTTGAGGAGCGGATGAGTGAATTGGTGGCTCATCCGAATGTGCAGGGGCAGGTGTCTTATCGACGGGCGATGCAGTTGCAGATTCGGCAATATCAGCGGTGTTTGTTAGATGGGGTCGAGTATGAGTCGTTTTTGAGGGCGGTGTAGGGCGATGCTGACTTTAGTGGTGTATGACATTGCGGATAGTAAGCGCCGTTTGAAACTATCTCATTTCTTGGAGGGTCAGGGGCGACGGGTGCAGGAAAGCGTGTTTGAGTGTTTCGTGTCGCTGGATAAGCTGAAGAAGCTGCATGAGCAGGTGCAGCGGCGAATCGAGCCGTCGGAGGATAGTGTTCGGTTTTACTGGATTCCGGCGGATGCGGTGCCGAGGGTGTTGACGATCGGGAGTGCGCCACCCCAACCACCGCCCAAGGTGTATATTATCTGAAAGTTACTTGACGTGTTGAAAGTGCTGAGTGGTATGGTGTGTGGATGGGTGTATCGACACACCTCGACCGATCCTTGAAAACCAAATACTGTCGTTGACCTATGTCGATGCCTGAATCCGTGGGCATCTGAGCGTAGGGAGGAAAATGTTTTTTAAGAGAAAAAGCCTTTTCTTTAGTTGAAATTTTTACCTCTGTCGATTTCTGGCTGAGGAGCTTTACCCAGTCAGGCTTTCGACGGACGCGATTTCATGACCTCTTCCCCGCAAGGGGACGGAAACTCCTTAGCGTTTCGTGGGGGAAGTCGATCGATCCCTCTTATTTCATGACCTCTTCCCCGCAAGGGGACGGAAACCTCCCTCATACCAAGCTCTCGTCTCAGTTCGTGAAGGATTGAGATTTCATGACCTCTTCCCCGCAAGGGGACGGAAACACTTGATTCGTCGGCACCACTAGCCTTTGGCAGATTGATTTCATGACCTCTTCCCCGCAAGGGGACGGAAACCGGAACTGCCCAGCCGCTTCAACGATCGAGTTGGCTCATTTCATGACCTCTTCCCCGCAAGGGGACGGAAACACCACGATCGCGGTATCGGTTGCAGTCGCGGGGGTAGATGATTTCATGACCTCTTCCCCGCAAGGGGACGGAAACTTCATTAGTCCACCTCGATGCCGTATTGCTTGCAGAATCTGATTTCATGACCTCTTCCCCGCAAGGGGACGGAAACTCGTCCACTTCGTTTCCCCAATCATCGTAATACGTTGTCATATTTCATGACCTCTTCCCCGCAAGGGGACGGAAACTTACCATCTTTAGTTGTAAAGTGGTTCATTTTGAAATGAAGCGATTATTTCATGACCTCTTCCCCGCAAGGGGACGGAAACTTAGACGGTTGCGACTTCAGGAGTCTTAGCAGCTTTATTTCATGACCTCTTCCCCGCAAGGGGACGGAAACGCATAGTTTTCAGCCATAATCACAGGCAAAGATTCACCAGCCGATTTCATGACCTCTTCCCCGCAAGGGGACGGAAACTGCTTCTGATTTCTTGCTTGATGTCTTCAATGTCCATATTTCATGACCTCTTCCCCGCAAGGGGACGGAAACAATAAAGACAATGCCGCCACAAATGACCCAAGAACAGATTTCATGACCTCTTCCCCGCAAGGGGACGGAAACTTTTGCCATTCGTTGCCGAGCACTTGGGGTGTCCTTCGTTGAATTTCATGACCTCTTCCCCGCAAGGGGACGGAAACAACGGCAGCTTGGGAATCGATCGGTAGGTTGCATCCGCTATTTCATGACCTCTTCCCCGCAAGGGGACGGAAACTCTCTCATAATTTGAAGCCATCGATCGTAGGCTTCGATTTCATGACCTCTTCCCCGCAAGGGGACGGAAACATCCAGTCCCGAATCTGTGAGAGCGAGGCGTTGTCTTATTTCATGACCTCTTCCCCGCAAGGGGACGGAAACAAGTATCTCAGTGCTTTAATTAACGTATTTACATCACCAATTATTTCATGACCTCTTCCCCGCAAGGGGACGGAAACACAATCTTGACGCTACTAGAGCGGTGCCGTCCGATCGTATTTCATGACCTCTTCCCCGCAAGGGGACGGAAACATTCAATCCTGTAAGAATTTGGCAATCGTCGTCGTTGCCATTTCATGACCTCTTCCCCGCAAGGGGACGGAAACGGGTTCACTGACAAGGCGATTGATTTGGCTCTAGGAGGTATTTCATGACCTCTTCCCCGCAAGGGGACGGAAACAATACTGCCTTAAGCTGTGCAGAGACACTATCCTCTGAATTTCATGACCTCTTCCCCGCAAGGGGACGGAAACATAAACTCTAGAGAAGCCGATCGCCTGTAAGCCTCAACAATTTCATGACCTCTTCCCCGCAAGGGGACGGAAACTCAATTAACTCATCTTGCGTCGCGAATGCGGGCGTGATCGGATTTCATGACCTCTTCCCCGCAAGGGGACGGAAACTTTCGTCGTCCGTCAGCCAACCGATGCTCACAAGGTATTCGATGATTTCATGACCTCTTCCCCGCAAGGGGACGGAAACTCGTACTCCGCGATCGGGTTAAACGCTGGCTCTTTTATTTCATGACCTCTTCCCCGCAAGGGGACGGAAACATCGCGCTATCCCATGCTGAGATGAGTTTGTTTGGCTCATTTATTTCATGACCTCTTCCCCGCAAGGGGACGGAAACTCAATAGCCTCTACTGCTTTGACTTCCTCCATAGTGCGGAGATTTCATGACCTCTTCCCCGCAAGGGGACGGAAACCCTGGTTCCCCGATCGCCTCCAGTTGATGCCGCACTGCCATATTTCATGACCTCTTCCCCGCAAGGGGACGGAAACAATTTCAGCTAATGTCGAGTTGGTTGCGTCACCAAGATTACTTGTCTAAGAAGAGAGCGGATGATTGATCTGTATGAGGAAAAGGTAGGTCGGATGGAGAGGGAAAACCGTGCAACAACGAGTCAAACATCCGCTTCCTGTTGAATGTGATATCCCCTGCTACTCACCGAGTCGCCATCCGCTGCCGTCGGCGTTGTAAAGCTTCAGCGTTATAATTCCCAAAGCTTTTACACAACACCCTATGGACTGGCTCCCCCTCCTCGACCCAACCCACCTCTTCCACCTCGCCCAAACCCCGATCGCGCCTCCCAAAACTCCAGAAGTCGAACTCCTCCGCAAACAGCTTGACTTCATCACCCAAGCCAACAAAGACCTCAACGAAAGCTTCAAAACCTTCGTGGACACCATGAAATTTGTCCTGATTATTTTTGGCTTTTTGGGAGGCGCGATCGCTTTCATCTTCGGCAAAAATCTAGACGATGCCAAAAAAGTCGCCCGCGACGCTATCCGTCAAGAAGTCGAGGGTCACGTCACAGCGCTCGTGCAAACCGAAGTCAACAACCTAAAACGCACCCTCCAAAGAGAGCGCATCATCGGCGACACGATCGTCCACTACTACCTTCCCAACGCCATTCAACCCCCCAACGAATTTAAGCTCCTCACCGTCCGAGGCTTCCGAGACGTGCGCTTTCTGCGCGATCGACCACAACTTCACAGTGAAACCGCCAACATTGTCATCCTTGACCTAGAGAATTGGGTCACACCCAACCAGCAAAGATTTTCTAGCTTAGTCAACCCCGATCGAGATACCCAAGCAAAACCCCAAATCGATGCGCTGCTCAAAATCCTGCCCTCTTCAACCGTACTAGTCGTGTACGTCCGATCGACTGTGAGCTATCTCTACACGGTCTCCAGCAGTTGCTACATTACACCCGCCAACAATCCCGTCACCCTACTCGGCATGGTCGCCGATGCTGCCTACGTTGTTGCAGGCATTCTCACTTAACACCACCTCACGCACTCGTCGTTGTCCGCTGCTGCCCACTCTCCCCTTGCCACCATTACACCCGCCATCCGCTGCCATCATGCCCCTCCTCACCTGGTCAACCGACACCGCTCTGCTCGGCATCACTCTCACCCTGAAACCTCACGCCGACTTCCGGGGCAAACGGGGAATTCGGACAAAATCGTACGCTAAGCCTAAAAGTCTTTTCCTGTATGACTTACAGGATTTTATAATTTACTTGTCCGGTGTCCTAATCAGGCTAATATTGCCATCCCGCCCAAAACGTAAAGTTAGCCACACAGGCTATCGAAAG
>NZ_LXYR01000053.1 GCF_001650195.1 Phormidesmis priestleyi BC1401
CACTTGCTTCAGATGCTCAATCAAACTCATGGCAAGGTAAGACGAGAAACAACCCCTCTATTCTGTTTTTTCTCTTCTCAATAAACTAGCCCTGCCCCAGACTGGGGGATTTAGGGGGCAACTCGACGAATCGCACGTTAATAAATCCTTATTTCTAAGGGAATCGAGGTTCAAGAGAGTCTTAACCAACCGGGCTTCGACTTCACTCAGATCTCATTAGCTATCTAGTGGTTGAGTATCTAGTGGGTTGAGCGAAGTCGAAATCCACGAACAGCGCAGCGAAGGACTTTAGCCTTGATTTGTGAGCTGCTTTTCTAATCTGTGGTCTAATGAGGTCTGATTTGACCACGCCATGGGTGTGAGGAATGCTTGCTGGGTTGCTCAAAACAAAGACGTTAACCATTCGGCTGAGAGTTGGCATACGAATTCTGGTCGCAGTCGTGTGTCTAGTGAGTCTGATTTGGGTCGCTCACCCAGCCTTTTCTCAAGAAAGCGGTTCTCTCGACGAGTTAAAGCAACAGCAGCAGCAGATTGACCAACAGCGATCGGCGGTGCAAAAAGAGCGCGATCGAGTGCAAAAATTAGAGAAATCGGCTCAGAGCAATCTCAAAGGCATTCGCAAAACGATTCAGGTGACAGCCGCGCAGCTTCAGGCAAATGAGGCGAAACTGCAAAAAGCCACTCAGCGTCTTAAGAAGCTGCAAATCGCGCTAGACTCTGCTGATCGGACTTATCGCCAAAAACAATCAGCCACGGGTTCTCGACTGCGCTTTTTGCAGCGTCAGCAAAAAAGTCACGGCTGGGCAGTGCTGCTGCAAAGTCAGAGTCTGAATGATTTTCTCGATCGTCGCTATCAGCTTAGGCGAGTCTATAAAACCGATCGTAAGATTCTCATCAACCTAAAATCAGAAGCTGATCGTCTCGATCGTCAGCAGACTCAAGTTGAGCAGCAAAAAAATCAAATTGCGCTGATCACTCAAGAGCTTTTAGCGCAAAAATCAGAATCTGAAGCTCAGGCGACCTATCAAAACCAGGTCGTCGATCGCTTAAAGACCGATCGCCGCGCCCTTGAAGCAGCCGAAGCCCAACTCGAAAAAGACTCTCAGGGCATCGGCTTGCTGATTCAAAGGCGAGTTGCCCAAGAACGCGCTAAAAATGGCATCGTTGTCTTGGGCACTGGGCAAATGAGCTATCCCAATGATGGTGAGATCACGAGTGGGTTTGGCTGGCGAATGCACCCGATTTTGGGCTATCAGCGCTTTCACTCTGGCGTAGATTTTGGTGCCGATTATGGCAGCACGATTCGAGCCGCTGATCGAGGGGTCGTGATTTTTGCTGGATGGTATGGCGGCTATGGCAATGCAGTCATCATCGACCACGGCAACAACATCACCACCCTCTATGGTCACAGCAGTGGACTGTATGTTTCTGAAGGGCAAGCGATCGAGCGAGGGCAGCCGATCGCCGCAGTTGGCTCTACCGGACTCTCGACGGGACCTCATCTGCACTTTGAAGTCAGACAAAACGGCGAACCTGTCGATCCGATGGCATATTTCTAAAGTAGGGCAGAAAGCATAGGCAGATGACGGATTTAACCGATGCTGTAGAGACGTTCCGGTGGAACGTCTCACCGATGTTGCCATAGCGCACGATCGAGGGGCATCAATTTGATATTGCAGCAAGGGCACGCGAAATTCCTCTTTTAACTACACCTGTGAGGTTTGCAGCGCTTGAATGGTTGCTTGGAGCTGTTGAATCTTGGCGAGTGCCTCATTGAGCTGAGACTCGGCTGCTTTTGCCACGCGATGAAGTCGTTTGTTGCGCTCTAATCGGTTGACAATGCGCGTCACCAACTCAGGACCCACGATCGGTTTGCTAACAAAATCATCTGCACCGACCGTAAACACTTGGTTCACCACCTCGGCATCTTTATGAACCGTCAGAAACACGATCGGTAACTCGCTCCAGTGCGGATCATTGCGAATCACTTTACAGAGTTCGATGCCGTTGAGATAAGGCATCTCAACATCGAGCACCAATAGATCAGGAGACACGGCTTCTAGAGTTTGCCAAAATTGGCGAGGGTCCGCGATCGTGCTCACCTGCAACCCCCACGGCTGAAGCAAGGTTTGCAGCAGTGCCAGAATTTTGGGGTCATCGTCTACGAGCAAGATTTTGTCTGTTTGACTCGATCGCTGAATCTGAGTCGTAGGCAACGCTGACGCAAGTTCGGCATTCTCTAAAGGAGTCAGCGATTGAGAAACTTCTTGCCGCAGCCGTCTCACCCACTGTTGCAGATCTGGCTTTGCATCGATCGCATTTTTTCTCAGAGCCGTCTCAATATAAGCTGCTAACCGCGACCCTTCTGGAAGTCCAAACGTTCCCAATGAGCCAGCGAGGGAGTGAGCTTCTTGCTGCGCGGCTGCTAGCAACTCTGTATCGACACTGCCTTGAGACAATGCCTCGATCGCGGCTTCGATTACCGAAACCTGCTGGCTTACCTGTCCTTGAAAGTGCTGCCACACGGCTGCAATTTTGACTAACATCGTCGTCTGATCTGATTGAATAGGAGTCGATCGCTCCCTCGCTTCTTCTAAGGGCTTGAGTCGATATCCAATTCCATAAACCGTCTCAATAAAATCTGCTGCTCCTGCCGCTCTGAGCTTCTGCCGTAGTCCTTTAATATGAGTCCGAACGGCTTCTTCTCCGGGCATATCTTGATACGTCCACAGATGCTCTAAGATCATGCCGCAGCTAAACACCCGCCGACTGTTTCGCAAAAATAGCTCCAGCAGCCCATATTCTTTGGGGGTCAGCGCTAACAGTTTATTGGCATAGGTGACTTCGCAACTGCTGGGGTCAAGCCTTAAGTCATCCCACTCCAATATCGGCTGAGAGGCTTTGCTGCCCCGTCTTAACAGCGCTCGAATCCGGGCGACCAGTTCTTCTTCTTCAAAGGGTTTGACCACATAATCATCGGCACCTGCATCTAGCCCGATCGCTTTATCGTGACTGCTATCTCGCCGCGTCAAGAGCAAAATCGGCATTGAGTAGCCGTGCGATCGAATCTGCTGACACAGGCTAATCCCATCCAGTTTGGGCAAAATCACATCGAGCAGCACTAGATCATACTCAAAGGCTTCGATCAGATCCCACGCCGCCTGACCATCGGTGACGACTTCAACGGCATAGTTTTGGTTTGTGAGAACGCTCGTCAACGCATGGATCATCAACGCATCGTCTTCAACGATCAAAATTCGCATCGGCAGACAATCCTTCAAAACGGGGCATGACTAAAGCAACTATGCTGATCTTATGAGGCTAGTAAAAATAAGTTGAATATTTTGCACGTAAAAATCGTGTTAAATAAGGAGCTTAAGGCGTGTTTTAAACCTCTCTCGCGTCGATTCTGCCTCGCCCTGAACTGAAGTTCGGGCTAACTTAGGAAAGTCTGTTGAAACGGACTGAAGATCAGGCAATGACTCGCGTTTAGTCCGTTTTAACAGACTTTCCACTACTAGCCCGAACTTCAGTTCAGGGCGGGATAGCAACGAAGACCAGAGTTTTTAAACACTGCCTAGAATTTGGTGCGTTTTGAGATCGCTCAACATACCCAACCAATACCGCTGTTCTTCAATCCACAATCCTAAGAAAGCGCGTTGCTTTTGCAAGGCTGTCTTGATAAGTAAGCTTAAAGCGTCGCTACAAGAGCTTAAGCAAAGCTTATCCAACCTTGAACCGGAGCTACAGGCAATCGAGTCTGAGTTACCACGAACCAGACCTGAGCAGCAAAGATTTATTTATACCTGAGTTGCTAAACCTTAAACGTTCCTTACAGATGAAACAACCTGAGTGACTCACGTTACGACCTGAAGCGCGATCGTTGATATCCGAGTAGCTCACGCGTTTAGGTGACTTGCAAAGAAAACAAGATTTGCTGCAACGGTTTTAAGCCAACCCTGGAAGATTTAGCCTTGACGATCGGCGGCTTGTTGCTCAGGAAGCTGTTCGGGTTTGACCGCGATCGTTTCTGTACGATTTCCACGATCGACAGTGACTTGCAGGGGCTTGCCGACGGTCGCTGCTTCGACCTGCTCTTGCACCTGTCGAGAAGTTTGAATCGCTACATTGTTAATGGATTGAATTACATCGCCTGGGCGCAATCCTGCACGCGCTGCCGGAGAATTGTCCGCAACCGACAGAACGATCACACCAGAGTCTCGATCGACTTTAAACCCAACACTGCTTTGATTGATCTGCGATCGTAGCTCTGGGCTTAACTCTCCCATCTGCACGCCGAGATAGGGATGATCGACTCGACCTTTGGTGGCAAGCTGTTGCGAGATGCGTTTAACCGTGTTGATGGGGATAGCAAATCCTAATCCCTGCGCTCCTTGAATGATGGCGGTGTTGACTCCAATCACTTCGCCTGCCGAGTTGAGCAACGGTCCGCCAGAGTTGCCCGGATTGATCGCTGCGTCGGTTTGAATGAAGTTAATTCGCTCAGTCGGAACGCCGATGTCTGCGCTCGATCGTCCAGTAGCGCTGATGATGCCCTGAGTCACGGTGTTGTCGAGTCCGAGCGGGTTGCCGATGGCGATCGCGGCTTGACCGGGCAGCAGGGTGTCTGAGTTTCCTAACTTTGCGATGGGTAAGCCTGTAGCGTTAATTTTGACCACGGCGAGATCGGTGACGCGATCGGCTCCAACCACTTCGCCCCGAAGCCGCCGCCCATCCGTCAGCACAACGGTCACGCTGTCGGCTCCTTCAACGACGTGGGCATTGGTCACAATCTGTCCATCTGCGCTCATGATGAAGCCTGACCCAGTGCCGCGCTGCACTTGACGAGGAGCTTGGCGACCAAAAAGTCGCCCGATCGTCGGGTCTTGAATTTCTTGCTGCACCGTGCGAGTGGAGTCGATTCGCACAACGGCAGGTCCGGTTTGTTGGACGACTTGAGCGACATAATCAGGATTATCACCCGCTTTAATCGGAGCCGATTGAGTTGATGAGACCGGAGCCGCTTTGCTCACTAGGGTGTCTTGAGCCTGGTTGGTGTCTCTGAACGCAGAACATCCCACATTGCTCATCGTCAATAAGGTTAGATAAAACGCAGCAGGTCTAAGAATTCTTTTCACTGTCATTAACGGGTTTAGACTACGTGAGGGACTACTTTTCACAACGTTATATCGATGCGATCGAGCTAGTGTCTCTACTATAGGCCTCCTGCACGAATCCTTTGCCCTCACCCTAAGGAGAGGGAACAAGAGGTTCTAACTCCCTTCTCTCTAGGGAGAAGGGTTGGCGAAGGCTTGCCCCACTTCGTGAGGAGGGCTGTCCAGATTCACGCAGGAGGTCTTATCAAAGGTTTACCTCAAACAAACCTCCCTCTCGCGATCGAAGCTTCAGTGAGAGAATACGGTAGTCAAAACCCATGTATGGCTAAATCAGGAACTCCTTCAAATTTTGTCTAAAGTGTGCCAAATCCTCCTCCTCCGGGCGTTTCAATCACAAAGATATCTCCTGGTTGCATCGTGACTTCGGCTTTGCTTCCTAGATGCTCGATCGCGCCATGTCGTTCTACCCAATTTTTGCCGACGAGTCCCGGTTCGCCGCCTTGCAGTCCAAAGGGGGGCACTCTGCGATGACCTGACAAAATTGCTGCCGTCATTGGTTCTCGAAATTGCAGCCGACGAATCACGCCACTGCCGCCAGAATGCAGCCCTTTGCCGCCACTGTTGGAACGGATTGCAAAGCTGTCTAGCAGCACTGGAAAGCGCCATTCTAAAACTTCGGGGTCGGTGAGACGAGAATTGGTCATGTGGGTTTGCACTGCATCGGTGCCGTTAAACGTGGCGCTGGCTCCTGACCCGCCGCAAATCGTTTCATAATACTGGTAGCGATCGTTTCCGAAGGTGAAATTATTCATCGTGCCTTGAGACGCTGCCATCACGCTCAAAGCTCCATACAGCGCATCGGTGACGGCTTGCGAAGTCTCGACGTTTCCGGCAACAACTGCCGCCGGATAGTGTGGGTTGAGCAGACATCCTTCAGGGACAATGATATCCAGGGGTTTGAGACAGCCTGCATTGAGGGGAATGTCATCGTCTACAAGAGTGCGAAACACGTAGAGAACGGCGGCTTTGCAAACGGCTAGAGGCGCGTTGAAATTGGTGGGCTGTTGCGGTGAAGTGCCTGTGAAGTCGATCGTGGCACGACGTGAAGCGCGATCGAGACGAACGCTGACACAAATCTCGCAGCCATCGTCCATCGGATAACTAAAGCTGCCATCGTGCAACGTCTCAATGACGCGCTGCACAGAGGTTTCTGCATTATCTTGCACATGCTGCATATACGCCTGAACGGTTTCTAAGCTGAAGTGAGCAGTCATTCTGCGAAGTTCTTTTACGCCTCGCTCGTTAGCGGCAATCTGCGCTTTTAAGTCTGCCAAATTTTGAGCGGGATTTCTAGCTGGATAAGCGTGATGAGTGAGTAATTCCAGGATCTCTTGCGATCGAAACTGTCCTTGAGCAACCAGTTTGAAGTGATTGATTAAGATGCCTTCTTGCTCGATCGACGTGCTGTTGGGCGGCATTGATCCGGGTGTCATGCCACCAATGTCGGCGTGGTGTCCGCGAGAGGCAACAAAGAATAGCGGTTTAGAATCATTGTCTTTCAGATTCTCTTCTGCGAATACTGGCGTAATCACAGTGATGTCTGGTAAATGAGTTCCTCCGTTATAGGGATTGTTTAATGCGTAGACATCGCCTGATTCCAGACGTGTGTCTTTTGCATTCATTAAACTAATCACGCTCTCACTCATCGATCCTAAATGCACTGGAATGTGAGGAGCATTGGCAACGAGTTGACCCTGTTGATCAAAGACCGCGCAAGAGAAGTCTAACCGTTCTTTGATGTTGACTGACGAACTTGTGTTTTGCAGCGTGAATCCCATTTGTTCGGCGATCGACATGAACAGATGATTGAAAATTTCTAACCAAACAGGATCGGGAGAAGCGGATTTTAGAGTTTGAAGTCTGGATTCTGGGTTGACGATTTCTGAACGGGTTAAGACTAAGTGATTGCGATCGCTGAGTTCTGCTTGCCAACTCGGTTCGATCACGGTTGTACTGGTTGGATCGATGATCAAAGCAGCACCCAAAATCCGATCGCCTGGAGTCAAGTCACTGCGCTGAAAAACGGGCGACTCGTGCCAACATCCCTGCGTGTAGATGGGGACAGTGGTGATCGCAGCAAGCGGAGTGAGGCGACGATCGGGCATGACGATTTCTGGCGGCGCGATCGTGGTGCCAATCACTTCGACCGAAACGACTTCAACCATCAGCGCTTTGGTGTCGTCGATAAAGCCATACCGTTGGCGATGCACCTGCTCAAACTGGGTCAGCATTGCATCTAGAGTGCCAAAATCTACAGTCAGGGCTGAGTCAGTTCCCCGATAGCGCAATCGGACTTGAGACACTGCTTGAATCTGAGAATCTGCAACATCCTGACGCTGCAATTCTGCAATGCCTTCAGCAGCAAGCTCGGTCAGAATTTGAGTCAGCTCTGGCAACGCCTCGTCGGTGAGAACGGCTTCGATCGCCCGATCGTGCAACACTCGCAGATCCGCCAAGCCCATGCCATACGCCGATAAAACACCCGCATAGGGATGCAGAAAAATCTGTTTCATTCCCAGCGCGTCTGCGATTAAACAGGCGTGCTGTCCTCCTGCGCCCCCAAAACAGCAGAGCGTATAGTCTGTGATGTCATAGCCGCGCTGGACGGAGATCTTTTTAATCGCGCTTGCCATTTTCTCAACAGCGATCGCTAAAAATCCTTGAGCAACTGCTTCGGGCGATCGCTGATCTCCACTCACAGTCTGAATATCCACCGCCAGGGCTGCAAACTTCTGCTGCACAACCTCGGCATCAAGCGGTAAATCGCCGTTCACCCCAAACACTTTTGGAAAGAAATCAGGCTGAAGCTTGCCGACCCGGACATTGCAATCGGTGACGGTCAACTCGCCCCCGTTGCGATAGCACGCCGGACCCGGACTTGCCCCTGCCGATCGAGGTCCGACTCGATAGCGTGAGCCGTCAAAGCTAATCAGAGAGCCGCCGCCCGCCGCAACCGTGTGAATCGCCATCATCGGCGCACGCATCCGCACCCCTGCAACTTCGGTCTCAAACGTGCGCTCATAGCTGCCGTCGTAGTGGGCAACATCAGTCGAGGTGCCCCCCATATCAAAGCTGATAATTTTGTCAAATCCTGCTTGTTTGCTGGTCTGTACGGCTCCAACAATGCCCCCAGCCGGACCCGATAAAATGCTGTCTTTGCCCTGAAAGAGATGAGCATCGGTCAATCCGCCGTTGGATTGCATGAATAGGAGTCGCGGAGAATTTTGAGTATGCGCGCTTAATTCTGCTGTGATTCGTTCAACATATCGCCGCAAAGTTGGAGACAAATAAGCATCAACAACGGTGGTGTCGCCTCGACTCACCAACTTCATTAAAGGGCTGACTTGATGAGACACAGAGATCTGAGTAAAGCCAATATTGCGCGCGATCGTCGCAATCGTCTGCTCATGATCGGGATATCGATAGCCGTGCATCAACACGATCGCACAGGCTCGAATTCCGCTCTCATAAGCCGACTTGAGAGACGTTATCCAGGGCGTTTCTTCGCTGATTGAAAGAGCAGTGAGAACTTCACCCTGAGCGCTATATCGCTCCTCAACTTCGATGACTTGCTCATAGAGCAGTTCGGGCAGCACAATTTGACGGGCAAAAATGTTGGGGCGATTTTGATAACCAATTCTCAGAGCGTCGCGAAACCCTTGCGTAATCAGCAGCACGCAGCGATCGCCTTTGCGTTCTAGCAGAGCATTCGTCGCCACTGTCGTCCCCATCTTGACGGCTGCAATCTGCTCAGACGGAATAGACTCTTCTGAATCGACTCCCAAAATCTCACGAATGCCCTGCAGCGCAGCATCTGAATAGCGATCGGGGTTTTCTGACAACAGCTTGTGAATCACCAACTCGCCGTCTGGAGTTTGTGCCACGATATCGGTAAACGTGCCGCCCCGATCGATCCAAAACTGCCAGCGCTGATCAGATGATTGGATTGGATTGGTCGTCATTTCTTGCGCTCACCTCCGATCGTCTACTGGAAGTTGACAATTCGCGCAAAGCTTTTTGCTTCAAGACTTGCGCCTCCGACCAACGCGCCATCAATCTCAGGTTGAGCCATAACCTCATCAACGTTGTCAGGCTTGACCGAGCCGCCATATTGAATCGGGACGTTTGGATTGCTCAACTTGCTGCGAATCAACCCGATAACTCGATTGGCTTCGGCTGGGGCGCAGGTGTCTCCGGTTCCGATCGCCCAAATCGGTTCATAGGCAATCACTAAATTCGTTTGATCAACATCCACCAAACCCTTTGCAAGTTGGCTGAAGATGTGAGACTCAATGTCTCCAGCATCTCGCTGCTGTTTGGTTTCACCGACGCACAAGATCGGAATCAGCCCCGCTTTTTGAGCCGCTTTCAGGCGCAGATTCACCGTCTCATCCGTTTCGCCAAAATATTGTCTGCGTTCACTGTGACCGACGACCACATAGCGCACCCCCACTTCTGTCAGCATCGGGGCAGCAATCTCACCCGTGTATGCCCCTTCCGTTTCCCAGTGGACATTTTGAGCGCCAATTTGAATGCGGCTCCCGTGCAAGGTTTTAGACAAACTATCTAAATCAGTAAACGGGACACACAGAACAATCTCTCGATCGTCGGGTGTGTTGTCTAACTCAGACTTAAAACCCTGCAAAAACTCCAGGGCTTCTGCCTGAGTTTTATACATTTTCCAGTTGCCAGCAATAACAATTTTTCGCACGGGTACTCAGCTAAAACGTAGATGAATTGCATCCTTCAGTCTACGGCTTTGGGGGATCAATTTTGCAATCGGAAAGATATAGACCTCCTGCAAAAGTCCCTGCCCTCACCCTAAATTCCTCTCCCCAGGGAGATGGACTTTGAATCTAGCTCCCTTCTCCTCAAGGAGAAGGGTTGGGGATAAGGGCAGGGACTCTTGCAAGAAGTTTAATGAATTAGAGTTAACATCATTCATGCCTAGTCAGTCGTCATCGCAATCTGTACCGCTTGCTGTCTCACCTCTTCATAAATCGGCTTGAGATACTCAATGGCAGCGTTGGCGTTCGCTTGATTAGCCGGAGTCTCAGGTTTTAAAGGAATCGCCCCCAACAGGTCTAAAACCGTCTCACTGCTGGGCGGCGGGACGATCACAATTAAAGTCGGCTCAAGCTGTTCGGCATAGTGCCAGAAACGATCGAGCTTAAGTGAGGTCGCCGCCCGAACAGTTTCAACAGGTTCCGCATGAATCGGTTCACCCCCGGCACTTCGCATCTGTCGCAGCGCTTCGATAATCTGCTCTTTGGTGCGACCGCGCAGTTGAAATAAGACAAACGGATCTTCGCTGAAGCGATCGCCCAGCAGATAATAAACCGCTCCAATATGCTTACAAGGATTTGCCGGATCGGGGCAAGAACACTGGCTATGAATGTCAAACTTGTTAAACGGAAACAGGCTCAATCCGCTTGCTGTAAAGACTTCCTCAATGTTTTGCGGCATTTCTCCAGCCAGCAGTTTAGCCGAGAAAATCGCCCGTTCTGCCATTGACTCAACCACATAGCTCCATTGCTCATCGCTAAACGGGTCGAGCGACAGCGACACTTGATAAGGCTCAGGAGCGGTTCCCTGAACGTCGGCAGAGACTCTAGCGCCTTGAAAATCGATCGCCAAAACGTTCCCTTCTCTGGCATAGGTGCGGGCACGCGCCAAGCGTCGAGTCCAGCCAAATGACTCTAAGACATCAATCCAGCGTTGCGCCCACCATTCACGACTGGGTTGAGAATAGGCATCTGTCATGGGCAATCTAGGGGAGTGGATGCCTCAAATTATAGAAGATAAGGCGCGATCGAGATTCTGTATGAAAATGGACCTCCTGCACAAATACTTCGCCCTCACCCTAGCCCTCTCCCCAAGGAGAGGGAACAAGAGGTTCTAACTCCCTTCTCCCCAGGGAGAAGGGTTGGCGAGGGCTTGCCCCACTTCGTGAGGAGGGCTGTCCAGATTCATGCAGGATGTCTAATGGACTTTAATCTACTAAGACAATTGAGAATAGAATACCTCTGCACTTAGGCAGATGTTGAGTCTGACTGAAGCTAGAGGTCAACGATATAAAAATGTGAACTGTGCTTAGAAGACTTCCTATAGACTTCTCTCTAGACAGATAGGACCTCTTAAATAAATCCCGTAAAATCCTTTAGATATAGGGAAACAGGAAATCGACTCCTTCCGTCAAGGGCAGCCATTAGGGGTGCGACCTCTACCTGATACTAAAGCGACCAAAGCTCTCTACTGGCAAAGCTTCTAAACGATTTCATAGCAGTTCTTTTGATGATTCATTGACCAGTTTTACAGGCACCCAAAACCCTGATGGAGCAAAAGGTAGTTGGTTTTTCTAATGTATCGGATGGAGGTCGCACCCGCCATTAGGAGCTTGAGTACCTTCTGACTCCCATGTTTTGACAGAACTTTGTATTGCAGAAAAGCAGTGAACAATCCGGTCACTGCAATTGTAAACCTGGCAAAATTCATTACTCTAATTTACTTTTAGGAGCTTCTCATGTCTGAATGCAACGGTGTCATGATGCAATACTTTCACTGGTACATTCCCAGTGATGGCAGCTTTTGGAATCAGCTTGCAGAAAATGCTGAAGAGTTATCTAAAGCTGGAATCACTTCCCTGTGGCTTCCCCCAGCTTATAAAGGCACGGGCGGCGGGTTTGATGTCGGCTATGGGATTTATGATCTCTTTGATTTGGGTGAATTTGATCAAAAGGGTTCTGTCCGCACCAAGTATGGAACGAAAAACGAGTACTTAAAAGCGATCAAAGCTACTCAAAATGCGGGCATGAGTGTGTATGCCGATCTCGTGTTTAATCACAAGATGGGTGCAGATGCAGAAGAAGAAACCGAAGCAACGCCCTTTGATCCTGAAAACCGATATGCGATCGTCGGTGACTGTCAGCCCATCAAATCCTGGACGCACTTCACCTTTCCGGGTCGCGATGGCAAATACTCCACGATGCAGTGGCATTGGTGGCACTTTGATGCGACCGACTATAATGCTTTTCAACAAGACGAACACGCCGTTTTTCTGCTTGAAGGCAAGCACTTTGATGACGACGTTGATCAGGAGAAAGGCAACTTTGACTATCTGATGGGCTGCGATTTAGACATGGAGCATCCCGAAGTTAGAGGAGAACTCAAATATTGGGGCGAGTGGTATATGGACACCACAGGCGTAGATGGCTTTCGATTTGATGCGGTCAAACACGTCTCAGCAGAATTCTTTCAAGATTGGCTCGATCACGTTCGCAACTACGTCAAAAAAGAGCTATTTGCCGTTGGCGAATACTGGTCTTATGAGACTGAAGCTTTGCATCACTTTATCGAAGTCACTCAGGGCAAAATAGCTCTATTTGATGCGCCGCTTCACTACAACTTCCACGCTGCTAGCGTTGGTGGAGACGGCTATGATATGCGCCAGATTTTAGACAACACTTTGGTTCAACAACAGCCTTGTCTTGCGGTTACTCTCGTTGAGAACCATGACTCTCAGCCGTTGCAGTCTCTAGAATCGATCGTTGAATCTTGGTTTAAGCCCCTTGCCTATGCGCTGATCTTGCTGCGCCGCGAGGGATATCCCTGTATTTTCTATGGGGATTACTACGGCGCTCACTATAAAGATCATGGGAAAGACGGCAATGAGTATGAAATTTGGATGGATAGTCATCGATCGATACTCGACAAGTTTCTATTTGCTCGTCAGACTTATGGATATGGCGAGCAATACAGTTATTTTGACCACCCCAACACGATCGGGTGGACGCGCTTAGGCGATGATAATCATCCCGGTGGCATGGCGGTAGTGTTGAGCAATGGCTCTGAGGGCAGCAAGTGGATGGAAGTCGGACAACCCGATCGCGCCTATATTGACCTCACTGAGCAGATCACCGACCCGATCGTCACCAATGCTGACGGCTGGGCTGAGTTTCGATGCAACGGTGGCTCGGTCTCAGTGTGGGTTCCTCAGCAATCCTAAACTGATTTGGATATCAATCGCCTCGACGTTAGCTTAAAAATAGTCTGCAGTGTTGTGCAAATCACCTTTTATAGCGACAAGCATCACATAAAATTGATCCATAAATGCTGTAGAGACGTTTCGTTGGAACGTCTCGCCGATTTTTCCATGACCGACGATTTACCGCATTCAAACATCAAACAAGTATCACATCCAGTCAGATCCCCATCCTAGAATCTATAATTTGCTGTTAGCGTAAAGGCAGTTGTCAATCGCCTGCTAATTTATGCCCGTCGATTTTAGTGCTGCCATTCCAACCTTTGTGATCACGCTGCGAGAAGGAGTCGAAGCGGCTCTTGTAGTCGGCATTGTGATGGCTTATCTCAACAAAGCAGGTCAATCTTCGCTCAACTCTTGGGTCTATGGCGGGATCGGACTGGGCGTGTTTGCGAGCGCCCTCGTCGGCGTGTTGTTTGGCTGGACTATTCAAACGTTGGAGGTCTCCGATCAGCCCTATGCCCCGGTGCTAAAACCCTTTTTAGAGGGTGTGTTTGGACTGGTCGCGATCGGGCTTCTCAGTTGGATGCTGGTTTGGATGACTCGACAGGCAAAATCGCTTAAGTCTCAAGTCGAAAATGAGATCGGCAACGCCCTTAATGCAAACGCTGGCGCAGGATGGGGCATTTTCTGGCTCATTTTTGTTGCCGTTTTGCGAGAAGGATTTGAAACCGTTGTCTTTATCGCTGCCAAGTTTCAACAGGGCTGGGTTCCGGCGGTAGGGGCAGTAGCGGGATTGATTTCGGCAACGGCGATCGGAGTTCTCTTATTCAGATGGGGCATCAAAATCAACCTGCGCGTCTTCTTTCAGGTGATGGGCGTTTTCTTGCTGCTGATCGTGTCGGGCTTAGTGATCTCAGCCTTAGCGCATTTTGACAAAGCGTTCGCAATGCTGGCACAGCTTGACTCGCGCTATGCGTCTATCTGCGTGTCTCAAGCGTCCTGTTTCCTCGGTTCCCTGGTCTGGAATTTACATGGCGTGTTGCCCGATCGCCAGTTTCCCGGCATCATTTTGCACACGTTATTTGGCTATGTTGATCGCCTGTATGTTGCAGAAGCGATTGCTTACGTTCTGTTTTTAACGACGGTTGGCGGCATCTATCTTCAAAGTCTCACAGGTTGGACGATGTTGACCGCAACCCGTAAACCTGCCGAAAATTGATCATTAAGAAATCAGATTAAATCGCTGAAGCTGAGTCTCGATCGAGGTGGGCAACAGTTTTCTCAGTTGAGCTTTGTCTTTAAACACGAGGCGGTTTTGACTCGGCAGATCAAACGGAAACTGTCCGGGCAGATCTGATCGCTCCATTTGGGTCAGCAAAAGCTGCTCCGATCGCTTACTTTGCAGCGCGTAGCCCATCTCGACGCAGACTTTTGGGCTAGGAATTAACAGCGCAGGTGAGCCAGGAATCTGCGCGATCGAGGTGCCATCTGCCACAAACAATAGACATTGCCGAATCGATCGCATCAGCGCACTCGTCAGACGAACCGGACCATCGGTGAGGCGATGAGATTCTTGCAGGGTGATTGGGAGGCGCGATCGACCGTTAATCGATTCAATAATTTTGTCTAGCTCTTCTCGCAGCAGCTCGCTCGACTCAGAATATTCAGTCTGATAGCACAAAAAGATCGTCGGCTCTAAGTGCGCCATCACTTCTTGTTTTGAGAAATAGATCTCGTGACTTCGCAAGTCAATGTTGGAAATTGCGTAGCCGCCGCTGCCCTCAATATAAAACTCGACGGTTTCGCCTTCTAGATAGCGCTGAAACCAGAGAGACGTTTTCACCTCTTCGCTGTCTTCTAAAAAATCTGCCCGCAGACCGGACTTTAACAAACTATTTTTGCTCAGTCGCAGGTCGTGAGGACGCTTTTCGAGGTCTCGAATTGGCTCATATTCTTGAAGATACCAAGCCTTGAGGGCAATAATTGACATGCTGTAATCTGCCTTTTAATAATTGAATTCAACAGCACTCAAGTCTCTGATTCCCTGAGTTATTTTCTCTTGAAGTTATTGTAGATAGAGTTGCGCGGGTTGAGCATCTTATTATTTATAGCGAGGGTTGAGTCTCGCGATTTATTTATTCGGAAGGATTAGCTGAGATCTTGCACCCACTCAATCAGCCCCGTTCGATCGGGTCGTTTTTGGCTCAGACCCGCCCGTGATTGAAAATCACGGTCTAACGGTGCGAAGTCCACTGAAGGGACTGCAAGAGGGTTTGAGGTATTCAGTCCGTTTCAACGGACTTCGCAAGGCTAGCCCGGAATTCCATTCACGGGCGGGACGAAAACGCAGCAAAAAGGCTGGTGCAAGGTCTAAGTTAGTGTTCTCTCAGCAATTATAGTACGCTTGTTCTTTAATAATATCAAGTCTGCGAAATCAAAGTTTATAACGTCCCTACAAATCCGGGTGTTGCTGAATCCATAAACTACCCTCACCCCCAACCCATCTCCCACAGGAGAGCTAGAAATCTTATTCCCTCTCCTGCGGGTGAGGGCTAATTCATCTCCCAAGTCCGATTGGTTTTTAGCCTTTGTCAACTACTTGACTGCCGTGACCGCGTGGGTCGGCGGCACTTTCTTTGGTTTCAACGGTCGTCGAAAATGCCGATGTTTGTCCAGTAGTCTGAGCGTAGGGCAACTCTGTGCCGTCAGATAACGCGACTAGATTGGCTTCGAGAATCGGGCGGGGCTGCTCTCCGATCGCTTGCCCGATCGCGGTTCCTCCCGCTTTCATATAGACAAAGTGCGGAATTCCATCGACTCGATAGCTCAAAATCTCAGGGAGCCACTTTTCGTTATCGACGTTGAGCATGACAAAATTGACGCGATCGCCATACTGCTCTTCGAGCGATTGCAGGGTCGGAGCCATTGCCTGACAGCTTGTGCACCAATCGGCATAAAATTCCATTAGGGTTGGCTTGCTGTTGGCGAGAGCAACATCGAAGGGCACTGCCGCTTTTGCCATTGCGTCGAGAGAAACCGATGTGGTTTGAGTCTTTAGCCCCATTGCGATCGCGACGGTAAGCACGATCGCAACCAGCACAATCAGGAGATTACTCCACTGAGTTGCAGGGGTGACTTTTTCTAAAGGTGCACTGTTAGAAGCGGATGGATCTATAGCCATGAGTGATGACAAGTCGTTACCCCTAAATTTTAGTGGATTTACAGGATGCTAGAATTTCTACATCGTTTTTACTAGGTGAACGCGTAGAGCTTCCCCGCTTTAGCCCAAGGCTAATTTGTTGGAAAAAGGAAAATAGACGATGGAGGTGATGCGCCACTGCCCGAATTTCTCTCGTAATCGAGTCAAGGCTGCTCAGTCGCAGTAGGTTGACCGCTCTCGTCCGCAGGATCGCTACGTTCTCTGGCTCATGTCCTGAACACATTAATGTTCGCAAAAATATTTTTAAGTGAGATGATGGCTTTTTCAAGAGTCGTGGGTAGTATCATTCCATCTAGCCTCACAGAAGCTTTAAAAACAAATTCAGTGCTTGTATGATACTTGCAAAGTAGAATCCGTTAATTGACGAGATTCAACCCATTCAAATTCACCTGCCCGTAATCTCTCGTACGTAATCATCAAAACTCGTAGAACTTGTCCTCGGTTCTCTAGACTCATGGACAAGCGAAACCCCGTAGGTTCTCGGTTGACGATCGCGCTGAATTATTAAGATAGTAAAAAGATAAGCCAGCTCACTATAGAGTTTTGATGAACTTTCCGGATCGTTGATTGACTAGACGGCGGGTCACTGCCTGACGATGGTTAAATCAATGTCACTGCGCCCCAAAGACTGTGGAGACGATTTCTCCACGATCGCCCTCGACTGATTGAAAGACTGGATTTCTGAACTCGCACTTTTTCTGCCAAAGCTATGTCAAACCGCAAACTCGCAAAGGCAATTCAGGGTCTCTTCCGTGCCCTCAGAAAGCTTCATCACACGGTCACTAAGGGGTTAGTCAACTGGCTGCTCAGAAGTGCTTTGAAGAACAATCGAGGCAACAGGCTAGCCAGTGGCTTTGTCTTGCCGACGACCGTTTTGCTGGTCTTGGTGGTCGCGCTCACGGTGGGGGCGCTCACCTATCGTGCCTATAATCGCAACGCGCAGGTCATCGGGCAAAACCAGCAGCGCATCATCTATAACGCGGCAACCCCAGCGATCGATCGCGCCCGCTCTAAGCTAGAGTTTTTGTTTGACGCGACGAAAGACAACCGCTACCCAGGGGGGGTGCCGGGTGAAGATCGGCTGCTGGCAATGCTGCTGAACAAACCTCCCACAGGGGGCAACACCTTTGCGCAGGTGCTAGTTCCAGATGCTGCTGGCGTTCTGACTGATCCTTATACGCTGCCTGACGAAACGCGAGTTGACTTAAACGGTGACAAAAAATCTGATAATGCCTGGTCTTTTCGCACCGATACAAACGGCGATGGTACATCAGATGCGACTGTCGTTTACTCTGTTATTTTCAGCAGTCCCGTAGACCCAGCAAAACCAAACGCAAACCCTCAAGAACTCCTACTGACTTCCAAGGATGTAGATAAGGCGAAAAATCTTTGGGTTCGACACGGTCCTTTGATTAAAGAGTCAAACGCCGTTAAATGCGGCTCTGGTTCTGGAGGGGCTGAGGGTGGATGGTTTGAAGATCCAGGCAATACTTCGATTCTTCGTAAAAACTTCCAGGTAGATGCGACGGTCATCCCTGATGTGGCGAACTCAACGGCGGTAACGTTGGAGTTTCATCAAGACCGTCAGCTTAATCGAGGCAACAAGTGGGGTGCTTGGTTCCGTAACGATCTAGAAATCTTTCCAGGACCTATCTTTAACTGGAACGGGGCGATGCACACTGAGGGCAGCCTAATGATTGGAAACTCTTTTGGTGAGAAGAAATTTACCGCTCACTTGATTAGCGCCCCTGCGTCGTGTTTGTTTAGCCCTGCTGACAACTCTGGAATCACAGTGACCGACACTCCAGGCTTTAAGGGCAGTGTGATTGCAGGCATGATGGGAAGCAGTAATGCTGGTGCATCTGACATCTACCTCTATGGAAATAATCCGATCCAATCAAAGGAGCTAAACACGGGTAGCGACTCTACAACTCTTAAGCCTATCGAGGTCTCGCTTGACCCAGTTGAGGTCTTAGTTAGAGACAAAAACGCATATCGCGACACCGCAACAACGGTAAGCAGCACAAACAATTGGGCAAACATCAAGAATCCAGGGCTTGGCGAGCGCATTATTTCTAAGGGGCAGGATAAGCCTTACGTTGATGATCTCTATCGTGCAGACGATCGCTGGGGTCCTAAACCTAAATATGGAACGGGTACGGACGCTGTAGGTGTCCCAACGGGTGACATGGGTAAGGACATCCCTTCAAGCCGTGCAGACCTGATTTTGAAGGACGACCCTTCGTCTACGGGAAGTGGAGTGGGTCTAGATGGCTATTGGGAGCGTCGAGCCAGAGGCAACGGCTTGCGAATTCTCGTTGGAGAGCGGCTAGAACTGGGGAATCTCAACACGTGGGTGACACCCAGAGATACGAATGGTGATTTATATATTCCGCCAAACGCTACAGGTTCAATTAACGAATCATCGGATGAACGCGAAGGCGATCCGCTTTATCCTCCAACGATCGCGCCCTATCCGACTGCTAGTGGCACAGCGTTGAAGCACCTTGACTTGCAGCGTCGCACTCTCAGAGATAATTTATCTGCGGTGCAAGCGACTGCTGTTTATCACTCTGCCATCAACAAAGATTATCCCGTAGCTTGTCTTACCAGCACAGTTCACCCTGGCACCCTCTCAACCCTTTCTCAGTCAATCAATTTTAAGCCGACTAGGTTTGCTGATGGGCAGACAGGCACGATCGATTATTTGGGAAATCTGACTAGCGGGGTGCCTTTACAATCTAACTTTTTCACGGGTCAAGGCACCAATGGCTGGGAGTTTTCGGCTCCTAGTGGCAGTGCGGCTGCGTTTGAAACTGCAATGAATAGTGCAACCAGCCCATTGCGGACTGCGCTGCAAAACCTCGCTAACTTTGCTGGAGACCCGGATGGGGTCTTTCCACTCGCGCCAACTGTCACTGACAAAGTTCACCCTTATCCAGCTCTGAGCATGTGGGGAAACTATTCTAATCTGAGGCGAGTATTAGGCAAACTGACGGCGGGCACTGCCTACACAGACCTCAGCATTTCAGATAAAACCTATTTACAAACGGCTTCCTGCACACTTGGGGTCTTGGCATACAACATCGACACCATTCAAAAGTTTAACCCCACCAATGTCAACAATGATTATGACCTTGGTAGCAACCATCCCGTTTTAATAGAGCTAGCTAAGAACATTCAGCTGTTAATGGATGGTGATGAAAGCAATGGAGAGGTTTTACCAAAGGGGCAAATCGGTGGCAGAGACTATGATCCCAACAGTACCCGGACAGGAGCCATTGGGGATCGAAATAAGGATACAGACTACACCGATGTTCCTCCAGAGGCTTGGATTGGTGCCCTAAAGCAAAAGCGGCTGAAAGACCAATACCTCGGTGCCTCTGCCACCTATCAAGAAGCTTTAGCCAGCACCCTAACTGATCCACAGGTGCGAATGGCAGAGCTAATCATGCTCAAGTATCAGATTCGACGCGATCGGGCGTTTGGTTTCCGATCTTCTCCTGCCTTTGGCACCTATGTCGGTCAAGCCGCAGGTACAAAAGTCATTGCCGATGGAACGTCTCCTAGAGCGAAGTACAGGCTTCCATCTGCGTGTGACCCAGACGACTTTAGGTTTACTGGTTTGAGCGCCAGCCTAGGTCAGACAGCAGGAGCGTTGGCTAAAGAAGGTGAATACCGACTGGCTCTCTCGCGCCTCTGTGGAGGGTTAGACACAACTAACTACGATCCCGACGATCTAACTCAAAACAAAAGAGCCTGGGTACTTCCTAAGTTTCCTGCCCTCTATTACATCTTTCCAGAGAAAGATCACCCTTTAGCTGGCGCATTAGATCTTTCAGGAGGTGTAATTTACGACCACAGACAACCTGGTGAGACTACTTTAAGTCTGGCGAAAACTGCTCCTGACCTTGTGAGTGGAGCATCCTTACCTATATCGCTAGCAACAGCAAATAGTCTAGCCAAGAATGACAACAGAGCCGTAACTGACCAAGAACCCTACGTCAAAGACACTTATGTTGCTAACGCTAAGGTCAATGGAAGTGTGACGTTTAAGGTAGTTGGCACTTCGGCGATCGCTATAACTCCTCCCGTTTTGCTGCCAACTACCTTGCCGCTTACGCCCACTCTTGCCGCCGCCAGTGGCAACACGCCTTCTCCCAGTCGTTATCCTTATCTAGTCACTAGTCCTTTTCCGGTAGCTGACTATGCGCTGGGGTCATCGATCGCTCTCACTCCGACACCGTTAGCTAGTTGGAAACTGCCTCATCCAGCGCCAAACACTACAACCGTAGTAGCTAGCGGTGGACCCAACGTTACGCCAAACATCATCGTGTCAACCGACGGCGCTAAGGTTGCCGTTCCATTCCTCGATCGTGCCATCTTTGACGGTCGCCAGGTCATGCTGATGCGATCGCTAGACATCGACTTAGGAATGCTTCGCAGCAACGGCATCGGCTCTGATGTCTGGTTGCCCGAAAGCGGCATCGTTTACGCCTTCCGCGAAGATGCGGTTCGTGAAGATGCGATCGTTCGACCAACCGGGACAGACACAGACTTGAGGAACCCCGCAAATCCCACAGATCCTCCGCTCGATAGCGCTACCGGGATTTCTAAAAAAGCAGTAGACTTCATAACCGACCCAGAGCGCCGAATTCATGGCTTCCGTTTACGCAACGGCTCCGAGATCAAGCGCAAAGGCTCGCTCCTAGAAGATGCTAAAAACATTCGCGGGTTGTCCTTCTTTACTGATCAACCTGTCTTCATTCAAGGAGACTTTAACCTCCACCAAAGTGGTAGAGAAGATGAGCCAAGCACAGAAGATAATCGGTTAGAGGAGTTTTTCGAAAAGTTACCCGGTGACACTGACTACACTGCTAAACAATTTTATAAAGACCGCACAACGACCAACTACGACAACTTCTCGGTTCCATCAAAAGATCGATGGCGACCTTCTGAGATTTTGGCAGACAGCATTGGCATCCTCTCGAATGACTTCTGCGATGGCAGCATTGCCGATACATTCGTTATCCCTGACTTGAACAAAAATGTCGCTGACTTCAAACTTGTTACTTCTGATAACTTCGATCCGAGCAGTAATCCTCGTGATCAATACAATGATGTTTCTAAATTAGGGCTATTTGGTCCTGGGTGTGCAAAGAACGGTGGGAAAGGATATACCTCCTTTCACAATCGAAATATCCCTCGAAATGCCTTACCCACCAACGGGGATTGGGTGCGCGAAAACTCCTCTAACGCAACCTTGCCTCAACGGAACAGCAATTACTTGGCTGACTTCACTTCACCCATCAAGATTTCTCGCGCGGGTCAGCCTTTGATTCAAGCCTCCCAAGCTGGAGGTGCCAATGCCACACAACCCCCCTTACCGCGTCCTGTTCTTTACAACACTAAGGGCACTTACCAGGCAATCGGGGATGGGGATAAAACCAGAAAACTGACACCAGCCATCCAAACCAGAGTTAACTCGATCGTGGTGAGTGGAATCGTTCCATCTCGTGAATGGCAATCCTATGGTGGTCTACATAACTTCCCGCGCTTCCTTGAAGACTGGGGCGACAGACCGCTAAACTTTGCGGGTTCCTTCTTGCAGCTTAATTTTAGTAACCATGGAACGGGACCTTTTGAATCTGAAGCGTGGGAGGTTGGTCAAGATGTAGATAGCGGTAGCCAAAACCTCCAATACTACTCGCCTCCAAAACGTCTATGGGGTTATGACGTAGGGCTGCAACTGAGTCCAGCAGGTCCTGCCGCCACTCGTTTTGTCATCTCCAGCAAGAATCGCAACGAGTTCTACAGCGAACCCCCTGTCAACGACCCCTACATCAACATGCTCTGTCGAGTTGTCAAGACCACCAACAGCAACGTCAACTGCCCTAGTCAACCAGGAGCTTGAGATGTCAGTCACACCCACAAAAAAACGGCTTGCTCCCGCTATAACCCTCAGATATGCTCTGGGTTTAACCCAAAAAATGGCAGCCTCTAGCCGCCACCCCGATCGGGGTCTAACCCTGATCGAAGGGCTAGTCGCGATCGTCATCGTCTCGGTCACTCTGGTTAGCATCACGCCTCCCATTTTCTGGGCAACAGGCACCCGCGTGCAAAACCGCCGAGCCGAGCAAGCCCTGCAACTCGCTCAAGGCGAAATCGATCGAGTCCGCACACTTGTTGACCAAGGGCAAGCCACGATCGATTTACTCCCTCCTAATGCTGGTACAAACAACATTCGTGCTGCCAATAGTGTTCCGGCTCCTATCATTCCCAAAGATGGCAACGTCATCAGTGTGAATCCACTGTGTACTAACAGAGATGATGGCAAAGCACCCGATAGCCCTACGAAATATCTTCAGGTCAACACTGACCCAAATCCTGAGAACTCTAACGACTGCAAAGCTAACTTCCTAATTCAAACCTTTCGCAGCACAGGATTTGACGAGAATGGGATCGTCCCAGCCGGTACTACTGCTCCTGCCGGGTTTGTGATGGGAGTTAGAGTTTACTCGATCGTGGCTGAACGTAACGTAGGTAAATTGCTGACAGAGCAAGCCAGCTTAAAAGGCACCAATGGTCTGGGAAACCAATTGACCCGTCCTCTGGCGGTTCAATACTCCACGATCGTCCGCAGCAACGCCAGTAAGAACTTAGACATTTACAGAAAATTGTGTCCTAGTTCTGGTGCAGGAGGGTGCTAGAGGTTCTTACATCACTTGTTTGTCTATCGATGAGTAGACAGGCTAAATTAAAGTCAACCTGTGGGGGTGGGTTTCGCTCAACCCGCTGGGACTCCTAGCTTTGAGCGTTGAGCGGAGCCGAAGCGCGTCTTACAGTCAATTCCGTCTACCTACTTAGAAGGCTTGAATCAGGTTGAAAAACAATGGCTAGAAAATGGTTTAAACAAGGAAGTCAGCGCCTACGTCTGTTCTCCAAAGGTCGTAAATCAGCAGGCTTTACGCTAATAGAACTCTTGGTCGCAATGGTGATCGCAAGCATCATCACCAGCATTTTGCTCTTTTTGGTGGTGCAGCTATTGCAAACTAGCCAACGAGAATCAGCCCGAAGCGACACCCAACGCGAAATGCAAATGGCGCTCGACTACATCGGGCGTGATGTGCGTGAAGCCGTCTATGTCTATGATGGTAAATGCCTTACTAGCAGCGCACCAGCAGATGGTACGTGTTCTGGCTTACTCACAACTGGTTATCTTCCTGCGGCTATCTCAGCAGGAGCAAATAATCTTCCAGTTCTGGCATTCTGGCGTGTTGATCCTCTACCTCCAAAAGTTGACAAGATTTGTACAGATAACGCCGCCGTATACACTACGCCAAATGCTGCATCGATCGCTGCGATTGGCATTATTCCCTGTGTCTCTCGTCGAATGTATACGCTGGTTGTTTATTCTTTAAACTGGGACGCTGGTTCTCCTTGGAGCGGTAAAGCCAGAATTAAGCGCTATCAAATGCCCCAATACAGTTATAGTGCAAAGACTGCCGCTGAAACGACCCCTGGCTGGCTCTTTCCAGCAAGCGGCGATGTCTCTTTTATGACTTGGCCCCACGACACCACGGGAACAGACAAACGACTGATTCAAACCCCAACGTCTGATCCCTCCAACACTCAAGTGCTCGTCGATTTTGTAGATCAAAAAGGCTTATCTACGAGTGCAGCTAACGATGCCGTTTGTCCGGCTCCAGTCGCAACTGCCATCACTTCTGGATATGTCCTCACACCAACCTCGGCTAAGACACCCTCGGCTGATAACAATAGAGGCTTCTATGTTTGTGTTAAAGGTGGAGAAAGCAAAGGCAACCTAAACCAGGAGGTTTCTATCTTTCTGCAAGGAAACGCGGCTGGAAGACCTGGGCTTCAACTCTCTACGAGTAACGTTCCCATTTCAATGCAAACCCGTGTGATGACTCGCGGCGCTTTAGACAAGGCAATCTAGTCATCTGCTGTCGTGCCTCAACTGAGAGAAAGAACATGAAGAGGAACCGTTCAAACCGCTCGATCGCTGGCTTCACTTTAATTGAAGTTCTAGTCATCATTATTATCGTCGGCATTCTATTTGCGATCGCCGCCCCAAGTTGGGTAGGCTTTCTCAACAGACAGCGCATCACAACCGCGCGAGACCAAACATTTGAACTGCTGCGATCGGCTCAAGCCGAAGCAAAACGCACCAAAGTCAGTCGAGCGATCGCTTTTGATAACACAGCAGATCAGAGGGCGAGAGTCATCGTTGTCCCTGTAGTAAATGACCTTTCAACTCCAACCATCGACCCTTCAGATGGAAGGTGGCAAGTTTTAGGGAATGGTGACATCAAGTCAAGGGCAATTAAGATCTCCGGGAGACCAGATAAAGGCACTGAAACCAGTAGCGGCACGATTATCTTTGACACTTATGGCAACGTCAGCCCAAACGTGGGTGCCGCGCCCTACACCATCACAATTCAAGCTGCGACGACTGTTAGCCCTAAGCGTTGCGTCAGAGTGACAACGCTGTTGGGGGCAATGCTTCCAGCGGAAGATGGTGACTGTAACTTGTAAGGAACGATCGCATCTACTAATTAATTGATACAAAAGAAGGTTTCGGGGAACTCTAAGCTCGACATTCACAGCATGTAGAGTTTTTTCATGAGTTCGTACCGTAGAAAACCTTCTCGACCTCAATCAACCAAAGGCTTTACTTTAATAGAACTTTTGGTAGTGATCGTTTTAATGGGAACTCTTGCCGCGATCGCAGCCCCTTCGTGGGTGTCGTTTCTCAACAATCAGCGCTTAAGCACTGCCCAAAGCCAGGTGTTTGAGGTGCTGCGTCAAGCGCAGACAACCGCAAAACTAAAACACCTCGACTATCAGGTTAGCTTTAGACCGCAACCGCCAAATGGAAAAGCTGAATGGGCAATGCATCCAGCCACACTCACCGATCCTGCCAGTTTGCCCTGGAATAGTTTGGGTGAAAATATTCAGATCAACCCAGAAACAACCCTCCCGCTGCAATCAAACGGCATCTATAAAGTTCGATTCGACCATCACGGCGAAATTAAAGGAAATTTAGGGAGAGTCACGCTGTCCGTCCCAAACAGTCAAGTCAAACGATGCGTCATCGTCTCAACCTTGCTTGGAGCCATGCGAGCCGGAGAAAACCGTCCGGGGCAGGCAGGCAACCCTTGTGACTAGGACTGTGCTTTGAGTGCGGCTTGAGTTTTTACCCGATCGAGCTTCAGCACCAGCGTCGATAGAGGAGGCAAACAAAGGTCGATCGAGTAGGGACGACTGTGATAGCTCCACTCCTCCGTCCACTTCCCTCCCAGGTTGCCCATATTGCTGCCACCATATTCACGAGCATCACTGTTTAAGAGTTCTGTGTAAAATCCGGCTTCTGGGACACCAACTCGATAGTGACTGTGAGGCTGAGGCGTGAAATTGCAGACGGTGACGACAAACTCATCAGAGTCTTTATCTCGACGGATGAATGCGACCACACTGTGACGGTTATCGCTACAGTCGATCCATTCAAACCCAGGCTCTGCAAAGTCTTGAGTATAGAGGGCAGGTTCGCTGCGATAAGTAGTGTTGAGTGCTTCCATAAAGCGCTTTAGCTTCCGGTGCGGCTCAAACTGCAAAAGCTGCCAATCCAGGTCGCCCCAAACGTTCCACTCACTCCACTGCCCAAACTCCATACTCATAAACAGCGTCTTTTTGCCGGGGTGAGTAAACATAAAGGCATAAAGGCATCGCATATTCGCAAACTTTTGCCACTCATCGCCCGGTATTTTGCCGATGATGTTGCTCTTGCCGTGCACCACTTCATCGTGGGAGAGCGCCAGCATGAAGTTTTCGCTGTGGTTGTACCACATGCTGAAGGTAACGTTGTTTTGATGAAATTGACGGAACCACGGGTCCATACTGAAATAATCGAGCATGTCGTGCATCCAGCCCATGTTCCACTTGAGGTTAAAACCTAAGCCACCGACATAAGTGGGCCACGAAACCATCGGCCAAGACGTAGATTCTTCAGCGATCGACAGCACACCCGGAAAATAGCTGAAAATCACATGGTTCATCTGACGCAAAAAGTCTGCGGCTTCGATGTTTTCTCGTCCACCATATTGATTCGTCACCCACTCACCGGGTTCGCGGCAGTAGTCGAGATAGAGCATTGAGGCAACCGCATCGACTCGAATTCCATCAATGTGGTATTTGTCAAACCAGAACAGTGCGTTAGAAACCAAATAATTGCGAACTTCGTGACGGGCGTAGTTAAAAACAAGCGTGCCCCACTCTTTGTGTTCACCTCGGCGAGAGTCAGAGTGCTCATAAAGGTGCGTTCCATCAAAGAAGGCAAGACCATGACCGTCTTTCGGAAAGTGCCCTGGCACCCAATCAACAATTACGCCAATGTCGTTTGCGTGACACTGATCCACAAAATACATAAAGTCTTGCGGAGTGCCGTAACGAGACGTGCAGGCATAGTGCCCAACGACCTGATAGCCCCAAGAGCCATCAAACGGATGCTCGGCGATCGGCATCAATTCAATGTGAGTGAAGCCCAGATCCTTGACATAGGGAATCAGCTTTTCTGCCAGTTCTCGATAGGTGAGAAACCGCGCTCCAGGCTTGAGTTCTGAGACTGTGACAACGGGTTCGGTGTCTCCATTAGGAAGTTGAGCAGGTTCGGCAGAAGACCCATGGAGCCAAGAGCCGAGATGCACCTCATAGACTGAAATGGGGTGTGCTAAAGGCTCAGTGTTGCGACGACGCTCCATCCAGTCTTGGTCTTGCCAGGTGTAGGAATCTAAATCGGTGACGATCGAGGCTGTTTTGGGTCGAGCCTCTTGCTGAAAGCCATAGGGATCGGACTTTTCGTAGATATGCCCGTCCTGATTTTTAACTTCATATTTGTAGTGAGTGCCAACTCCTAACTCTGGAATGAAGAGTTCCCAGACTCCGGTTGACCCTCTCCGCATTTGATCCTTGCGCCCGTCCCAATAGTTAAAGTCACCAATCACAGAAACGCTGCGAGCATTGGGTGCCCACACTGCAAAATAGACTCCTTTCACATCATCGACTTGAACCGCGTGTGCGCCTAGTTTCTCGTAAATGCGGTGATGGTTGCCTTCGGAGAATAGATGAACATCAAAATCAGTCAAAAAAGGAGAGCGAAACGCATAGGGGTCATAGATGATGCGATCGTGATCCCCTTCTTTGATGCGTAACTGATAGTTGCTAAGTTCAGAGGTCTCGATCGTGCATTCAAAAAAGTGGGGATGATAAATTGACTGCATCGGATATTCTGTCCGTTGTTCGGGCAAAACCACCCAAGCAGCATCGGCAGTTGGTTGATAAGCCCGTACAACCCAGACCGTTTTGCCATCCCGTTCTATTGGATGTGGACCCAACACCTCAAAAGGGTCTTGATGTTGATTCCAAACAATCCGTTCTACTTGATCGGGGGCAATGGTCATAGACATGAAGCTACCTACCTAGATAAATGGCGATCGTTAAAAGACTTCAGAGAAAAACGAGACTTAACCAACTGTAATAAAGTTATTAAATCATTATAAAGTCTCAAATTACTTATATTTTGCCTGAATCTGAGAGTCCATTTCCTAAATTGGACATAAAACAAGCCCCAACCTGTGGGATTCACGATCGGGGCTGTCTAACCTGATTTAATTCAGACGATCAATCCGAGACGAGAGCTTGACGGTGAGTTGAGACTCACGCGCTACCCGTAAACGTCACTTCTGGAAACTTCGACTGCGCTTCTGCCATTGGGCGACGTTTGCCCTCTTCTTGCCAGTAGTTAATCACCTCAGTTGCTTTGTTGAGCAACTCAACACGATCGACTTCAGAGATCCAGTGTTTCTTCTCTAACTCAGTTTTGAGTTGTTCCCAGGCATCATTCCGAGGCCAGAAAAAGTAAGAGGTTAGAGGACTCGTGCCTTTGCCAACCACTTGATCTACTGCTAATGCGACGTTCTCATCTAACCAGAGAACTTTTAAGATAAACTTCGACAATCCAACCTCCAGCGCAATCTCAAGCTTGATTACAATCAGCTATTCTATCGTACTGTTCTTATGAATAGGAAAATTACCGCGAAATTGGGTCTAAAGCCCCGTTAATAACCCACCCTAAGGTCTGACTCGGTTATTCAGAACGCTTGATGCGATCGATTTCTTGCTGCAAGTCTTCAATCTGTCGCCGCAGTTCATCCACATCCGTTGCCCTAGCGGTCTCTCCCGGAACGTTGACCGCGCCTTCTGCCCCCGATCGCGGATAGTTGCCCTGACGAATTTGGCGATACTCCTGAGAATTTGACCACTCCTGAAGATAGCGAACCCGCTCGACCGTGAACGGATGAGTCAGAAAAACTCCCTCAGAGACATTGTTATAAAGCAAGAACTTATAAACTTGATTGAGTCCGTCTTGGTCGAGTTCTTGATAGCGATCGCTCTGTCGCGCAAACTCTTCTAAACTCACCTCATGAGCATATTTGCTGCTGCCTCCCGCCAATCGCATCATGCTGTGCAATACAGGATTGAGGTCATCCATCACTAAAAGAGCGGCACGATCGGCAGACAATTCCGCTTTTCGTGCCCATTCATAAAATCCTAAGAGCAATCCTGTGCTAATCAGACTGCTTAATCCAAACGTCATATCTGCTAATCCAGAGATCACCGTGCTGACCCACATTGCCATCTGCGTCAGAGTCGTATGACCACATTTTAAGTGTCCAAGTTCGTGGGCAATCACTGATCGTAGTTCCTCTTCGCTCAACAGATCCAAAAGCCCCGTATTTAACACCACACACGGGCGCTCTTGTCCCAGCGCATAAGCATTGACTAGAGGAGCCTGAGAAACAAACATCGTCGGCTCTGATTGAATGTCTAAACTTCGCAAGCACTCTCGAAAAATTTGATAAACACTCGCATACTGCCGCGGTCCGACCTGAATGCTGTTTCCCATCAAATAGACAAACCGAGGACGCTCATAAATAAACTCCACAAACTTTCGCGCCACCACATCAAACCCTGGGATGCTGCGGAGAGCTTGTTCAGCTTGACGATCGAGCGGATGTCTAAAGGCTTCGCTAGAAATTCCGGGATACGTTGGCATAGGGTACAAATAAAATTAAGGTTTTGTAGTCTATCGATCTTGTGTCTAGTTTAAGTTTCAACTGATAATCAAGAGCGTTGTCACTGTGTACAAAACCATGAATCGATTCCGTGTGTCTTTGACGATTGCCCTCTCAGCCACTATTTTAAGCGGTGTCTTGCTCGGTTCAGTTCCCGCAGACGCTTGCCCATTCAGCAAATCAAATCCAACTGCCGTCAGTCCAGACAAATCTTCTAACTCACCCTTTGAAACCTCAATCCGTCCTGAACAATCACCTTCTTCAGATTCCGAAATGAGAATTGCAGGGGCAGGATTCGCAGCGATCGCAGGGTTTTTCATACTCGGCTTGGTTCAAAGAGTTCGTCGCTTCAAACAGACTAACTCAGCAATAGATGAAGTCCTAAATCATTACCCTGAAGTCGAGCATCCTGAGCTAATGTTGACTTCGGTTCCGAAGGAAGGTTACTCATCAAGATTAGAAGATTATCAGCCTTCTGTTCGTTAGTGCACTTTTTCAAATTTAGAAGACCTGTAAGTTTAAGATATCTTGTTTACCCGGAATGACAGTCCTCTACCAGCAATGTTAGAGGATTTTTTTGTGAAAGAAAGAGGACGATCGCTCACCCTCATCCGCTACATCGCTTACTCAATTGCCGATTCTTCTACTGTCGGGTCAAACACAATCTCATAGTTCCCGATCGGGTTCAGCCGCTTCAACACCCGCAAATGTTCCGTCGCATCATTCCGCCGCCGAAACCGAGCCACTACACGGCCCTGCATCTTGGGCAAAAGCTGAATAATGCACCAAGGAGACAAACGATCGCGGTAACTCCGCACAAAACTGTCACCAACCGTTGCTGACGGCTGCGATCCTGATATCATATATTTACCTCCCGTAATGGGATAAGAAGTAGCGATCGCTCTCAAGTTTTCCAGGCGAAAAGAGCGATCGCTTTTCAATGTACAAATCTATTATTTGGTGCATTCGCATCAAAGTCAAGCAAAAAGATGGGCTACGTCAGACTGCGGATTCGAGAGCTTGCTGATAAGAGAGGCTGGTCGCTCAAGGATGTTGCAGATCACTCTAAAGTTAACTACAACACCATCAGAAGTTATGTGCAGCGTGGCGAGTTAAATACTGTTGATTTGAGTGCGGTTTATAAGATTGCGAAGGCTTTTGAGGTGACGATCGATGAGTTGGTTGAAGTGGTGGAATAGGGGACGATCGGCTCTCCTGCCCAATTCACAACGCTATCGCATCCCAAAATTTCTTCGCCTGCCATTCCTCCACCTCTTTCGGACTGTAAGCCACAATTTCCAGATTCTGCAACTTTGGGTAAAACTCGTTCTGCACTGCTGACATTGCAAGCAAAAGCAATAGCCTGATGGTTATCCGCCGTCAATCTTTCCACTAACCGAGTTCCAACAAATCCACTTGACCCTGTAACTGCAACTTTCATCGATGTTCAAGGCGAAACGTCCATTCGTCAGTATATTGAAGGGGTGCGACCTCTATTTGATACTATTAGAGGGCAACGGAAAAGCCGTATTGATTCAGTTTGTTCCAGAATTGATCCCAACGCGTTGAGGTCAAGACC
>NZ_LXYR01000054.1 GCF_001650195.1 Phormidesmis priestleyi BC1401
AAAAACAAAATAGATAAAAGCAACACAACACAAAGGGGTGAGAACTTGAGAGAACCAAGGCAATCACCCCATGCAGCCATCATCAGCAACAGATGTTATACACGCCCCCTCGACAGAAGCACCCTGTACGCGAATTGATGCAGTGATTTGTGACCTCATCACTCACATCGATAACTACTCAGATGATGATTTTGACACTGACTGGATGCACCTAACGAACGCAGAAGTAGAAGCATTGGTGATCGCTGTGATACGGCATTTAATCGCCACAATGAACGGTAAGCTCCTGAGTGGATACCTGCTAGAGATCCGGCAGGAATCGGCATTAGCCCCAGAGGATGAAACAGGGTAAGTCGTCACTGATCGAGAACGCCAGTAATCTTGGTTAGGGTAGGACTGAAGGGCTGAAATGACCCACTGATAGGGCTTTAGAGACCTGGTTTCTACCCTAAATCCATCGACTCCAAACAAAGGATAACCCCCACGGACTCTACAGCAAGGTCACGCCATAACAAGACGGTGCCCAGATTTATTGGGGGGACTTACTTCGTTGTTGAAACTCCACAGTGGGGGGTCGAAAAGAGGCGAAGGTTTAAGCAGACATTTAATCCATCAGTCAGTGGTGCTTCAGAGATCGCCGCCTCTGTGAAGGATCAGGCTCTAGACCAGGCTTTGAACGGGCTTCTCAACCCTTCTGCCCAAAAAGGAGGGTCAAGGGAGAAGCCAGAATCCGAGCTAGAAGCTGAGGATGGAATGATGATCGCTCAGGTATTGGCTGCGCGTGTAGAGTCCAACCAATCGAAAAGGGAACCGCCTCATTACATTTCACAAGGCATCCTCCAGAAGATTAGCGGTCAGACTGTAGCAGAGGTAAAATTATGGTTTGCGGAGCATGAGCGGGCAGTCAAACAGCACAACGCAAACTATGAACTCACTCCCATGACCAACCGCAGAATTAGGCGAGGTTTTAACGACAAGGAAGAGCTAGGTTTAGAAGACACGGAGCAATAACCAACGGTCTTTTTCCAATAGCTTTGAGATAATCAGCCAAGGGATCGCTCCCGTCCTAAAACCGACGATTCACTTCAGCGTTTAGTCAGTTCCCATCGTTAAAGGCAATAACGGTTCGCAGAGAATGAGGCTGACCAGATTCAAGTCGTTCAGAGGTGGATTGATGGGCGAGGCAAAGCGACGGAAACTTGCTGATTCCAATTACGGGAAGATTCGGCACCCCCATCCGTTGGCTGTGAAATTACAGCAACGAGTGTCGGAGTCCCTCCAGTCGTTTTTTCAATCTAGTTATCAAACCAGGGGTCGTGGTTTAGCCATTCGCTCTACGATGAATCGAGAGGCGCTTGATTACTTCAGCCTTGAGGAACTTGAGGCAGAGACTTTATCAGGGATACCGTCTCAAGCCGCCCAACAGATACGAGCAATGATAGAGCAGTACGACCCAGAACGGGAGGGGCTACTGTTCGACTTCAACCACGCCCTCGTGGACGAGGCAATCAAAATTCAGCGCATCCGGTTCCCTTTCGGGGAAGTCTAGGGTGATATTTGTGCTCGAATCCATGCCCTTGTTGATGAAGCCCTTGATTGTGGCAATTGTGTCGCTATCTATCTTCAGCGTTGCTCCTCGGAGTTTGGCAGATGTTGTGGTGCCCATAGACCAAGCCCTGGTGCAGATCGAAGGGACGCAGGTCCCGATCCTGATTCCCAGTGTGGTGCCGAACGTGAGGGAAACCTACGTGAGAGGTCGTGGAACGATCGAGGGCTATTCATTAGACTTTTCTTTCACCCCCACCTGTGACGGAACCGCTTGCAATTATGCGTGGATGACAGCAGAGCGAGGTGGAGCCTTCTTTAATCCAGATGAACTAGGTCCACGAGACACGATCGCATCGGTGAAGTTAGCCAAGGGAATTCAAGGGCAATTTGCCAACACTTGTGGTGCATACTGTCTGGCTCAAGTCGCATGGCAATCACAAGGGGTGCTGTATCGAGCGGTCGTCAAGAATGGTCAAAAGGATGTTGTGCTCGCGTTAGCCAACTCTGCCATTTTGGGTGGCGAGAGAAGGAATGCAGCTACTAGACCTGTGGCTCAGAACGATGCTGCAAGAAAATGTCAGCGCCTCACCCGTGCATGGCTCACGTCTGAAGATCGCTCCACGCCCATCAACGTGCGGGATGGTGCGAGTACCGATTCCTACGCGCGGCACCTGGGCTATGCCGGAGACGAAGTTGCGGTGTTGAATCAGAAGCTGGGCGGCGGTTACTGCTGGTATGAGGTGCGGTTCCCCTCCCAAGCGACGGGATGGGTGCGAGGAGACTTTCTGACGATCGACACGGGGGAATGAGGTGCGAGGTCAAAAGGAGGCTGTGAGATCATCTCAGGTCAGCTCCCGATCGTAGAGTTGTGAGCCTGACGATCGTTGCGTTGTTTCCCACCGAGATTGTTACTTCACGCCGATTGATGGGTCACGGATGATAATGAGCCAGTGGGAATTTACAGCAACTCTTTAAGCCTGATCGAGGAGACGTAGATCCAAATCTTTTGCCATCTCCTCCCTGCTGGCTCGAATCGACAATTCCCACCTTGGTGTTCCTAGCGTTCCAGACCTTTAGACTTTTCTTTCAACTTGTCAGGCTGAATGGTTGTCTGTTGTTCCTGTTCCTTTGTCCCCTTTTTCTCCTGGTCCTCAGCTTGCTGCGTCATTCGTTGTCGCCAGTTTTGCAAGCATTCGACCTCGTTTTGTGTGAATCCCTGGCTGATCAGCACCTTCTCCTGATCTCGATAAAGCTCTGGGTGTCCCTCTTCATCGGCTCGAATTTGATAGTTCTCAAAGGTGGTGTTTTCGCGCTTAGGTCCGCCCTGCCGTGCAAGCTGCCAGATCTCTTCAACCAAGCAAGTGGCATCCCAGCGAATCGGTTGCTGAATCTCCTCGTCTGGCTCTACTTGGTCTGATTCAGGCTCTTCGCTCGGATTCAGCATCGTCTGGCACTGCTCAGCACTCATCTGATTGAGTTGTCGGAGCATGGGGTCATCTCGCTGGGGCTGGTAATCGACTCCGGCATACTCATGGAGTCCATTGAAGGAGAAGCGATCGCCGAGTTGCCGTCCCTTGAAATATTGACCTTCAGCCCCAAAGCTAATGCCCTTGCCATCTTTGAACTCATGGAATTGCATCGTCAAGCCTAGAGCCTTGATTCGCGTCATTAGCAGTGGCATTGAGGGCTGATCCTGGATCGCCTCATCAATGACCGCCCTGAGGGTATCTTTGGTGAGGAGTTGTCCCTGTTCTCTGAGCTTCACCTCTCGGATTGAGGTATTGGTTCGTTGCCCTTTGGGTTTCGGAGCACACTCTTGCAACTTGCGCTTTTGTTCGATCGCTCTTTCCACATCCTTGAGCTTGACCCGCTCGTAGGCATCATCGACCCAACTCCCATCCAAGCGCACGGTTGAGGCGAGGACGTGCAGGTGATGAACATCTTGTTTATCGATTTTCTCGAAATGCTCAACGGCAAAGAATTGGCAGTTATGTCCATGCCCCCGCATCTCTAGCAAATCATCCACGATGCCAATTTTGGTTTGCAGGTCAGGGTTTTCCCCTGGTGGAAACGACACCTTGTACTGGACATAGGTTTTCTCCACTCGGTGATTCTGGTCGGCTGAAAATCTTAGCTCTTCCGTCAACTCCTGCTCACCTTCCCCAAACATATTGGTGTGGATGACCGGGTTTTCATCTTCCCGCCCCTTTTCTCGTTTGTCTGTTCGGAGGAGATAGCCCATGACCGAGCCTGCGTTGCTGCCGCGATCGACGACAATTCTCATGAGCTGCGCTCCACTTGGCGCGCCAGGCGATATAAGACGACTTCTCGCCCCACTTCCCGGCAGAGTGCGATCGCGTCCTTGCAAGCCTCAGACTCAGGCAACGTCTTCAAGTTCTGATTCAACTCCATTAACTGAGCGTAGACGTTTGCTAGGGTTGTAGAATCCTCAGCATTCCTAGCCCGACCGTCATCTAGCCCCTTTTTGAGCAGATAGGCATTCATGCTCAACTTTGCCGTTTCTGCCTTAGCCTTGATGCGTTCTCGCTCTTCAGAAGTACAGCGAACTAAAATATCAGCCATGTGATAGCACTTGCCACAACTTGATAGAAAACCTAGCAGTGCAGCTAGTATACCCATGTACGAATTAGAGGTAGACACGAGTTAGGAAGCCTGTTTAGGGAATTTTGGTAAGGTGAGCAGGTATTCCTTCAGGATAGTGAAATAAGCATCATGGCAAAACTTAATCCAGAATCCCTAGAATCGTTTCAGTCCACCTTAGAAACGATTGATCCTTCTTGGCAACCGAACTTCAACCTGCGTGAAGTCGTCGGTCAATCGTTCGCTCTGATTAAAAAAGCGAGGGGATACAAAGTTTCGTGGGAACAGCTCGCCGAAATTCTCAAGCAATCCAACCAATCTCAGGTTTCCATCAGTCCAGCCACCCTGCGTCAGTACTACTTTGAGTTTGCAAAAGACCCTAAGTCGCTGCCAGAGAAAAGACGAAAACCTAGTTCGACAAAAAAGAAATCTGAAGATAGTCAATTTGTTGATTCCTCCTCCAAAAATGGGAAGACTGATGCTCAACCCCCTGACACAAATCAGTCCCTTGTTTTGGAAGCCGAACTTGACCCTGAACAGAATGCCTTACAAGCCTCAGAATCTCAGCCAGTGCTAGAGATGCCCTCTTCTGAAGACCCGGTAGCCAGTCAGCCAGCAACGCCAAATCCAACTCAAAAGGCTAAAAAAGACAATCGAGATCAATTTAATCTGGACAGAAGAGGAAAATAGATGGCAAGGGTACATTTCATTGATGGTGATAAAGGTGGCGTTGGCAAAACCTTCTGCTGCCGAACGCTTATTCAATACTTCTTGGATCGGGGAATCGACTTCACCCCGATTGAATCAGATCGGTACAACCCAGACGTAGCAACGCGCTACGCTGATTTGGAATTTGAGTTTGCAATTTTTTCAGACGACGAACGCCAGACGAGAGCTGATGAGATTATTGAATTTGCGAAGCTCAAGCCCGTGATCATCTCCCTGCCATCTCAGGTTGGTAAGCCATTAAATTTATGGCTAGATGATGCGATTGACTCAGCCGCCAAGCATAAAATTCAGTTCGTGCGCTGGTTTGTGAGTAGCGGAGCCTACGAATCCTTGGAACTTCTTCATCTCGCCCTGAAAGAGCATGGTGCAAATATGCCGTTTGTGCTGGTTAGAAACTACGGCGTAGGCGAGGAGTGGGATATCACGCAGATTGATGGACTGACTGAATTGATGGCAAAGCTGAAGGTTAGGGAAATCGATTTTCCCAAGTTACCTTTGCAGGAACGTAATTTGCTAGATCGCAACAATCTGACGTTAGGAGCGGTGAGAACTTCAGATACGTTTAAGAGCCTGAGTGTGAGCCGCGATCGGGTTGAGAAATTTCTCAAAAAAGTGTACAAATCGCTTGAATCAACAGGGCTTGTTCCGTGAGCAGTAATGGCAATTTAACAGAGGCACAGAAACTTCTGTTGCAAAAATTTCCGCAACTGCCGGATGATGACCCCCTTGTTGAGATGGCAGCTTGGAATGCTTTGCTGGAGCAAAAAGTTGATGATTTTGGCAGTAGGATAAACACGTGGACGAACGCAATTCTGAGTCAAACCGAGCTGGCGACTCAGCAAAATCAGCTAATCGTCAGCCAAAATTTGACCCTGCAAAAGATGACGAGAAGCAACGAAGTGCTTGGGCAAACCTTGCTGCAATTCAAGCAGGACTTGACTCCATTGCAGCAGGAATTCAAAACGCTGAAGACAGTGATCGACGCGTCCGGCACCTCATTGAAGAGCTTGAGCGACAAGAGCCAGAGCTTGAGCAAAAAGCTGGACGATCTCAGCCTGAAGTTGAAATCTCTGGAAACACTCAAAACTCTGAACAGCAAGGTGGACGAGCTGACAGTAGACCTAAAGAGCCTGACCGCCAACGTAGGCGACCTGAAAGGGAACTTGAACTTTAATCGAACTGCCTTACTCCTCTTTGGAGCGTTCATCCTAGTAGCCCAAATCGTGCAGTTATTTGCTTACAAGTTCAACACAGACAATGTTCAATCCTCAATTCAGAGTGTTCGAGAAAGGGCTGAATGGGCACTGACTAAATTAGAGCGGCTGGAAAAACGATGAGAATGTTAACCGAGTGAGAGAAGAGTTGCGATCGTAGCTCCCCTCTCTGTCCTCTCAACTTAAAGCCTGGTTTTCACCCATTCTTTAATCTCCTCGACATCTTTGCCGTAATTATGCCTGTCGGGGTCAAGGGCATATTCCGAATTGTGTTCGTAGATCTCATTCCGAAACGCCTCCATGACTCGTTTGACCGCAGGCATATTGCTGCCTGTCGTCTTTTGGAGCAAACTTTGCGTGATTGCAAATTTATTACTGTCAGAATCGTGTTCTCGATTCCACTGCATCAACAGACGCATTGCAGCTTCGACACGCTGATCGGCAGTGCCCGTTGTCGTGATATGCTCGCGTTTTAGTGTTGCGATCTGGGGTTTTGGCGCTGGCATTGTTGCCGCTCTAGTTAGAGTAGACTCGACCAACTGATTTGCAGATGGTTGAGCGATCGAGGGCGATTGCTTAATGAGTTCGGTCAGTCCCTCAATTCGCTGTTGATATGCCTGATGGATTTGACTCACTTGTTGTTTTAGGGCTTCGTTTTCAGCTTTAAGCTGTTCGAGTTGAGCTGATGTCTGGTCGCGTTCGTACTCCATCGCTGCCAATTGAGACTGTAGGTTCTCAACGGAGATTGAAGCTTGTGTTTGAGTTGTCAGGGTCATGGTGTTTATGTAGCTCCAGATTCGATTAACTTCTTGGGCTAAATGTTTTAGCTGGTGTGTGAGGTTGGCGATCTCGCTGATCGATTCTCGTTCTTCTGTGGCGTTAGCCTGTGGTTTGGGCAACGGTTCGATCGATTTTTCAGGTTGACTTTCCTGGGTTGGCAACGCTTTTCCCTGATCGAGCTTCACCCCTTTCTCACCGATATGCTTACCATCTCCATCAGTCAAAAAGTAATGGAAATAATGCTGCGTGGCACTGGCATTCGGCCGCTTCAACTCTTGGGCGCTAATGACGTGCCCTAATCTTTCCTGCACATATCGAGCGACCCCTCGATCGGGAGGGCAAAAGTAATGGACGGCGATCTCTGCATACACCCCTCTCAGATTATGAATTGTCACTGCTGACTCACCTTCCAGGGTTGGAACAATTGAGCCAAAGTGCCTCTGCACAGTGAGCTTGATAGAGTTAGCAAGGCTGCGGTTGATACTCGATGCGCTCATCCCGTTTAGTTTGCTGATTCTCGGATGCCTGCGAAACCGCTCCAAAGCAGACAGGACATCCACCGACGGGATTAGGCAAGGAATCAAGTAGCTGTCTGCCTCTTCTTTTTTCTTAGTCTGCCCGACAAAAGTGACAGAGTAGGGGTCGTCAGTTGCCTGTAAAGTTCCCTTGTCTACGACCTCTGAAAACCGCCTTCCAGTCAGAGCCGCGACCCCAACAATTAGGTCAAAGGGGTCATCTGAGCGTAATAGCTCAGATGCCTTGGACAGGTACGCAGCAAGACTCACAGGCTTTAGGTTGTCCTGCTTGCGATTGTTTCGCTGAGACGACTCCACGGCGATCTCGCGGTAGGTTGCAGCGTCGTACTTTAAATAATCGAGCGACCGATGATCGTGAGCTTCGATAAGTTCGTCCGACCCGCGAGGGGTGTAGCTATACACACGGCTCGTTTCAGCAGTCATTGGCAGCTTGCCGTCTGTCATCGCTGTTTTTACGGCTGTGCGGTAGTACCGGAGGCGGTCTTTGGCGATCGTAGCTTTTTGGTAGCCCTCTTCCATCAAATCAAGCTCAGACTCGCACAGTGCCTTGATCTCAGCTTCAGTGGTCAAACTCCGCAAGTGCTCAACAAATGCCTCAATAAGCTGAGTTTGCTCGGCATCTGTAAGCTTGGTACGTTTGCCTGTGTCGATGCGATCTCGATAGCGGCTAATGATGTCTTCTCTGCTTGTGTTCATGACGTATACATAGTAAAGATATACAAGTGCTGTACAGGCTTGCAATGAACCCACCCGATCGAGCGGTTGCCTTCAGCGTTGGGAGAGCGATAGCGAGAAACAGACGGCAGCTTCAGTGCTTTCAGAGTGGAGATCGACGCTCGAAGAGAGCGGAGCTACAGCCAGGGCGACCAAAGCTGTGAGCGATGGAAGCAGACTAGGAGAGCGAAGCGAGTGAGCCGTAAAGCGAGGGAGCGATCCAGGTTTTTGAAGCCTGTACAAACAGTATACACTCCTACGCCTGTACGCGCAACCTATTTGTACACCGACACATTTGTATATACAAGCCTTACTCTACAATGATTTGAATCGCTTATGTAACGCCTATCTATCCTTGTACAGTCATAGAAAGATTTGATGTATACAGCCAAAACCCTCAAAACTTTCTATATATAGACTTGTGTATACAGACAACGATCGAGGGCTTGAAGCGCTGAAACCCTATCTATGTATAGCCCTCAGCGTTTAACAGGTCTGTACAGATATATATAGATATATAGGTGGGGATCGATAAACAGGTATATACATATAAGATATATGTATACATAAGGATCTCTTATACAGGGTTATATATAGGTGTATACATAGTTTATGTTAATTAACATAAACTATGTATACACCTATATATAACCCTGTATAAGAGATCCTTATGTATACATATATCTTATATGTATATACCTGTTTATCGATCCCCACCTATATATCTATATATATCTGTACAGACCTGTTAAACGCTGAGGGCTATACATAGATAGGGTTTCAGCGCTTCAAGCCCTCGATCGTTGTCTGTATACACAAGTCTATATATAGAAAGTTTTGAGGGTTTTGGCTGTATACATCAAATCTTTCTATGACTGTACAAGGATAGATAGGCGTTACATAAGCGATTCAAATCATTGTAGAGTAAGGCTTGTATATACAAATGTGTCGGTGTACAAATAGGTTGCGCGTACAGGCGTAGGAGTGTATACTGTTTGTACAGGCTTCAAAAACCTGGATCGCTCCCTCGCTTTACGGCTCACTCGCTTCGCTCTCCTAGTCTGCTTCCATCGCTCACAGCTTTGGTCGCCCTGGCTGTAGCTCCGCTCTCTTCGAGCGTCGATCTCCACTCTGAAAGCACTGAAGCTGCCGTCTGTTTCTCGCTATCGCTCTCCCAACGCTGAAGGCAACCGCTCGATCGGGTGGGTTCATTGCAAGCCTGTACAGCACTTGTATATCTTTACTATGTATACGTCATGAACACAAGCAGAGAAGACATCATTAGCCGCTATCGAGATCGCATCGACACAGGCAAACGTACCAAGCTTACAGATGCCGAGCAAACTCAGCTTATTGAGGCATTTGTTGAGCACTTGCGGAGTTTGACCACTGAAGCTGAGATCAAGGCACTGTGCGAGTCTGAGCTTGATTTGATGGAAGAGGGCTACCAAAAAGCTACGATCGCCAAAGACCGCCTCCGGTACTACCGCACAGCCGTAAAAACAGCGATGACAGACGGCAAGCTGCCAATGACTGCTGAAACGAGCCGTGTGTATAGCTACACCCCTCGCGGGTCGGACGAACTTATCGAAGCTCACGATCATCGGTCGCTCGATTATTTAAAGTACGACGCTGCAACCTACCGCGAGATCGCCGTGGAGTCGTCTCAGCGAAACAATCGCAAGCAGGACAACCTAAAGCCTGTGAGTCTTGCTGCGTACCTGTCCAAGGCATCTGAGCTATTACGCTCAGATGACCCCTTTGACCTAATTGTTGGGGTCGCGGCTCTGACTGGAAGGCGGTTTTCAGAGGTCGTAGACAAGGGAACTTTACAGGCAACTGACGACCCCTACTCTGTCACTTTTGTCGGGCAGACTAAGAAAAAAGAAGAGGCAGACAGCTACTTGATTCCTTGCCTAATCCCGTCGGTGGATGTCCTGTCTGCTTTGGAGCGGTTTCGCAGGCATCCGAGAATCAGCAAACTAAACGGGATGAGCGCATCGAGTATCAACCGCAGCCTTGCTAACTCTATCAAGCTCACTGTGCAGAGGCACTTTGGCTCAATTGTTCCAACCCTGGAAGGTGAGTCAGCAGTGACAATTCATAATCTGAGAGGGGTGTATGCAGAGATCGCCGTCCATTACTTTTGCCCTCCCGATCGAGGGGTCGCTCGATATGTGCAGGAAAGATTAGGGCACGTCATTAGCGCCCAAGAGTTGAAGCGGCCGAATGCCAGTGCCACGCAGCATTATTTCCATTACTTTTTGACTGATGGAGATGGTAAGCATATCGGTGAGAAAGGGGTGAAGCTCGATCAGGGAAAAGCGTTGCCAACCCAGGAAAGTCAACCTGAAAAATCGATCGAACCGTTGCCCAAACCACAGGCTAACGCCACAGAAGAACGAGAATCGATCAGCGAGATCGCCAACCTCACACACCAGCTAAAACATTTAGCCCAAGAAGTTAATCGAATCTGGAGCTACATAAACACCATGACCCTGACAACTCAAACACAAGCTTCAATCTCCGTTGAGAACCTACAGTCTCAATTGGCAGCGATGGAGTACGAACGCGACCAGACATCAGCTCAACTCGAACAGCTTAAAGCTGAAAACGAAGCCCTAAAACAACAAGTGAGTCAAATCCATCAGGCATATCAACAGCGAATTGAGGGACTGACCGAACTCATTAAGCAATCGCCCTCGATCGCTCAACCATCTGCAAATCAGTTGGTCGAGTCTACTCTAACTAGAGCGGCAACAATGCCAGCGCCAAAACCCCAGATCGCAACACTAAAACGCGAGCATATCACGACAACGGGCACTGCCGATCAGCGTGTCGAAGCTGCAATGCGTCTGTTGATGCAGTGGAATCGAGAACACGATTCTGACAGTAATAAATTTGCAATCACGCAAAGTTTGCTCCAAAAGACGACAGGCAGCAATATGCCTGCGGTCAAACGAGTCATGGAGGCGTTTCGGAATGAGATCTACGAACACAATTCGGAATATGCCCTTGACCCCGACAGGCATAATTACGGCAAAGATGTCGAGGAGATTAAAGAATGGGTGAAAACCAGGCTTTAAGTTGAGAGGACAGAGAGGGGAGCTACGATCGCAACTCTTCTCTCACTCGGTTAACATTCTCATCGTTTTTCCAGCCGCTCTAATTTAGTCAGTGCCCATTCAGCCCTTTCTCGAACACTCTGAATTGAGGATTGAACATTGTCTGTGTTGAACTTGTAAGCAAATAACTGCACGATTTGGGCTACTAGGATGAACGCTCCAAAGAGGAGTAAGGCAGTTCGATTAAAGTTCAAGTTCCCTTTCAGGTCGCCTACGTTGGCGGTCAGGCTCTTTAGGTCTACTGTCAGCTCGTCCACCTTGCTGTTCAGAGTTTTGAGTGTTTCCAGAGATTTCAACTTCAGGCTGAGATCGTCCAGCTTTTTGCTCAAGCTCTGGCTCTTGTCGCTCAAGCTCTTCAATGAGGTGCCGGACGCGTCGATCACTGTCTTCAGCGTTTTGAATTCCTGCTGCAATGGAGTCAAGTCCTGCTTGAATTGCAGCAAGGTTTGCCCAAGCACTTCGTTGCTTCTCGTCATCTTTTGCAGGGTCAAATTTTGGCTGACGATTAGCTGATTTTGCTGAGTCGCCAGCTCGGTTTGACTCAGAATTGCGTTCGTCCACGTGTTTATCCTACTGCCAAAATCATCAACTTTTTGCTCCAGCAAAGCATTCCAAGCTGCCATCTCAACAAGGGGGTCATCATCCGGCAGTTGCGGAAATTTTTGCAACAGAAGTTTCTGTGCCTCTGTTAAATTGCCATTACTGCTCACGGAACAAGCCCTGTTGATTCAAGCGATTTGTACACTTTTTTGAGAAATTTCTCAACCCGATCGCGGCTCACACTCAGGCTCTTAAACGTATCTGAAGTTCTCACCGCTCCTAACGTCAGATTGTTGCGATCTAGCAAATTACGTTCCTGCAAAGGTAACTTGGGAAAATCGATTTCCCTAACCTTCAGCTTTGCCATCAATTCAGTCAGTCCATCAATCTGCGTGATATCCCACTCCTCGCCTACGCCGTAGTTTCTAACCAGCACAAACGGCATATTTGCACCATGCTCTTTCAGGGCGAGATGAAGAAGTTCCAAGGATTCGTAGGCTCCGCTACTCACAAACCAGCGCACGAACTGAATTTTATGCTTGGCGGCTGAGTCAATCGCATCATCTAGCCATAAATTTAATGGCTTACCAACCTGAGATGGCAGGGAGATGATCACGGGCTTGAGCTTCGCAAATTCAATAATCTCATCAGCTCTCGTCTGGCGTTCGTCGTCTGAAAAAATTGCAAACTCAAATTCCAAATCAGCGTAGCGCGTTGCTACGTCTGGGTTGTACCGATCTGATTCAATCGGGGTGAAGTCGATTCCCCGATCCAAGAAGTATTGAATAAGCGTTCGGCAGCAGAAGGTTTTGCCAACGCCACCTTTATCACCATCAATGAAATGTACCCTTGCCATCTATTTTCCTCTTCTGTCCAGATTAAATTGATCTCGATTGTCTTTTTTAGCCTTTTGAGTTGGATTTGGCGTTGCTGGCTGACTGGCTACCGGGTCTTCAGAAGAGGGCATCTCTAGCACTGGCTGAGATTCTGAGGCTTGTAAGGCATTCTGTTCAGGGTCAAGTTCGGCTTCCAAAACAAGGGACTGATTTGTGTCAGGGGGTTGAGCATCAGTCTTCCCATTTTTGGAGGAGGAATCAACAAATTGACTATCTTCAGATTTCTTTTTTGTCGAACTAGGTTTTCGTCTTTTCTCTGGCAGCGACTTAGGGTCTTTTGCAAACTCAAAGTAGTACTGACGCAGGGTGGCTGGACTGATGGAAACCTGAGATTGGTTGGATTGCTTGAGAATTTCGGCGAGCTGTTCCCACGAAACTTTGTATCCCCTCGCTTTTTTAATCAGAGCGAACGATTGACCGACGACTTCACGCAGGTTGAAGTTCGGTTGCCAAGAAGGATCAATCGTTTCTAAGGTGGACTGAAACGATTCTAGGGATTCTGGATTAAGTTTTGCCATGATGCTTATTTCACTATCCTGAAGGAATACCTGCTCACCTTACCAAAATTCCCTAAACAGGCTTCCTAACTCGTGTCTACCTCTAATTCGTACATGGGTATACTAGCTGCACTGCTAGGTTTTCTATCAAGTTGTGGCAAGTGCTATCACATGGCTGATATTTTAGTTCGCTGTACTTCTGAAGAGCGAGAACGCATCAAGGCTAAGGCAGAAACGGCAAAGTTGAGCATGAATGCCTATCTGCTCAAAAAGGGGCTAGATGACGGTCGGGCTAGGAATGCTGAGGATTCTACAACCCTAGCAAACGTCTACGCTCAGTTAATGGAGTTGAATCAGAACTTGAAGACGTTGCCTGAGTCTGAGGCTTGCAAGGACGCGATCGCACTCTGCCGGGAAGTGGGGCGAGAAGTCGTCTTATATCGCCTGGCGCGCCAAGTGGAGCGCAGCTCATGAGAATTGTCGTCGATCGCGGCAGCAACGCAGGCTCGGTCATGGGCTATCTCCTCCGAACAGACAAACGAGAAAAGGGGCGGGAAGATGAAAACCCGGTCATCCACACCAATATGTTTGGGGAAGGTGAGCAGGAGTTGACGGAAGAGCTAAGATTTTCAGCCGACCAGAATCACCGAGTGGAGAAAACCTATGTCCAGTACAAGGTGTCGTTTCCACCAGGGGAAAACCCTGACCTGCAAACCAAAATTGGCATCGTGGATGATTTGCTAGAGATGCGGGGGCATGGACATAACTGCCAATTCTTTGCCGTTGAGCATTTCGAGAAAATCGATAAACAAGATGTTCATCACCTGCACGTCCTCGCCTCAACCGTGCGCTTGGATGGGAGTTGGGTCGATGATGCCTACGAGCGGGTCAAGCTCAAGGATGTGGAAAGAGCGATCGAACAAAAGCGCAAGTTGCAAGAGTGTGCTCCGAAACCCAAAGGGCAACGAACCAATACCTCAATCCGAGAGGTGAAGCTCAGAGAACAGGGACAACTCCTCACCAAAGATACCCTCAGGGCGGTCATTGATGAGGCGATCCAGGATCAGCCCTCAATGCCACTGCTAATGACGCGAATCAAGGCTCTAGGCTTGACGATGCAATTCCATGAGTTCAAAGATGGCAAGGGCATTAGCTTTGGGGCTGAAGGTCAATATTTCAAGGGACGGCAACTCGGCGATCGCTTCTCCTTCAATGGACTCCATGAGTATGCCGGAGTCGATTACCAGCCCCAGCGAGATGACCCCATGCTCCGACAACTCAATCAGATGAGTGCTGAGCAGTGCCAGACGATGCTGAATCCGAGCGAAGAGCCTGAATCAGACCAAGTAGAGCCAGACGAGGAGATTCAGCAACCGATTCGCTGGGATGCCACTTGCTTGGTTGAAGAGATCTGGCAGCTTGCACGGCAGGGCGGACCTAAGCGCGAAAACACCACCTTTGAGAACTATCAAATTCGAGCCGATGAAGAGGGACACCCAGAGCTTTATCGAGATCAGGAGAAGGTGCTGATCAGCCAGGGATTCACACAAAACGAGGTCGAATGCTTGCAAAACTGGCGACAACGAATGACGCAGCAAGCTGAGGACCAGGAGAAAAAGGGGACAAAGGAACAGGAACAACAGACAACCATTCAGCCTGACAAGTTGAAAGAAAAGTCTAAAGGTCTGGAACGCTAGGAACACCAAGGTGGGAATTGTCGATTCGAGCCAGCAGGGAGGAGATGGCAAAAGATTTGGATCTACGTCTCCTCGATCAGGCTTAAAGAGTTGCTGTAAATTCCCACTGGCTCATTATCATCCGTGACCCATCAATCGGCGTGAAGTAACAATCTCGGTGGGAAACAACGCAACGATCGTCAGGCTCACAACTCTACGATCGGGAGCTGACCTGAGATGATCTCACAGCCTCCTTTTGACCTCGCACCTCATTCCCCCGTGTCGATCGTCAGAAAGTCTCCTCGCACCCATCCCGTCGCTTGGGAGGGGAACCGCACCTCATACCAGCAGTAACCGCCGCCCAGCTTCTGATTCAACACCGCAACTTCGTCTCCGGCATAGCCCAGGTGCCGCGCGTAGGAATCGGTACTCGCACCATCCCGCACGTTGATGGGCGTGGAGCGATCTTCAGACGTGAGCCATGCACGGGTGAGGCGCTGACATTTTCTTGCAGCATCGTTCTGAGCCACAGGTCTAGTAGCTGCATTCCTTCTCTCGCCACCCAAAATGGCAGAGTTGGCTAACGCGAGCACAACATCCTTTTGACCATTCTTGACGACCGCTCGATACAGCACCCCTTGTGATTGCCATGCGACTTGAGCCAGACAGTATGCACCACAAGTGTTGGCAAATTGCCCTTGAATTCCCTTGGCTAACTTCACCGATGCGATCGTGTCTCGTGGACCTAGTTCATCTGGATTAAAGAAGGCTCCACCTCGCTCTGCTGTCATCCACGCATAATTGCAAGCGGTTCCGTCACAGGTGGGGGTGAAAGAAAAGTCTAATGAATAGCCCTCGATCGTTCCACGACCTCTCACGTAGGTTTCCCTCACGTTCGGCACCACACTGGGAATCAGGATCGGGACCTGCGTCCCTTCGATCTGCACCAGGGCTTGGTCTATGGGCACCACAACATCTGCCAAACTCCGAGGAGCAACGCTGAAGATAGATAGCGACACAATTGCCACAATCAAGGGCTTCATCAACAAGGGCATGGATTCGAGCACAAATATCACCCTAGACTTCCCCGAAAGGGAACCGGATGCGCTGAATTTTGATTGCCTCGTCCACGAGGGCGTGGTTGAAGTCGAACAGTAGCCCCTCCCGTTCTGGGTCGTACTGCTCTATCATTGCTCGTATCTGTTGGGCGGCTTGAGACGGTATCCCTGATAAAGTCTCTGCCTCAAGTTCCTCAAGGCTGAAGTAATCAAGCGCCTCTCGATTCATCGTAGAGCGAATGGCTAAACCACGACCCCTGGTTTGATAACTAGATTGAAAAAACGACTGGAGGGACTCCGACACTCGTTGCTGTAATTTCACAGCCAACGGATGGGGGTGCCGAATCTTCCCGTAATTGGAATCAGCAAGTTTCCGTCGCTTTGCCTCGCCCATCAATCCACCTCTGAACGACTTGAATCTGGTCAGCCTCATTCTCTGCGAACCGTTATTGCCTTTAACGATGGGAACTGACTAAACGCTGAAGTGAATCGTCGGTTTTAGGACGGGAGCGATCCCTTGGCTGATTATCTCAAAGCTATTGGAAAAAGACCGTTGGTTATTGCTCCGTGTCTTCTAAACCTAGCTCTTCCTTGTCGTTAAAACCTCGCCTAATTCTGCGGTTGGTCATGGGAGTGAGTTCATAGTTTGCGTTGTGCTGTTTGACTGCCCGCTCATGCTCCGCAAACCATAATTTTACCTCTGCTACAGTCTGACCGCTAATCTTCTGGAGGATGCCTTGTGAAATGTAATGAGGCGGTTCCCTTTTCGATTGGTTGGACTCTACACGCGCAGCCAATACCTGAGCGATCATCATTCCATCCTCAGCTTCTAGCTCGGATTCTGGCTTCTCCCTTGACCCTCCTTTTTGGGCAGAAGGGTTGAGAAGCCCGTTCAAAGCCTGGTCTAGAGCCTGATCCTTCACAGAGGCGGCGATCTCTGAAGCACCACTGACTGATGGATTAAATGTCTGCTTAAACCTTCGCCTCTTTTCGACCCCCCACTGTGGAGTTTCAACAACGAAGTAAGTCCCCCCAATAAATCTGGGCACCGTCTTGTTATGGCGTGACCTTGCTGTAGAGTCCGTGGGGGTTATCCTTTGTTTGGAGTCGATGGATTTAGGGTAGAAACCAGGTCTCTAAAGCCCTATCAGTGGGTCATTTCAGCCCTTCAGTCCTACCCTAACCAAGATTACTGGCGTTCTCGATCAGTGACGACTTACCCTGTTTCATCCTCTGGGGCTAATGCCGATTCCTGCCGGATCTCTAGCAGGTATCCACTCAGGAGCTTACCGTTCATTGTGGCGATTAAATGCCGTATCACAGCGATCACCAATGCTTCTACTTCTGCGTTCGTTAGGTGCATCCAGTCAGTGTCAAAATCATCATCTGAGTAGTTATCGATGTGAGTGATGAGGTCACAAATCACTGCATCAATTCGCGTACAGGGTGCTTCTGTCGAGGGGGCGTGTATAACATCTGTTGCTGATGATGGCTGCATGGGGTGATTGCCTTGGTTCTCTCAAGTTCTCACCCCTTTGTGTTGTGTTGCTTTTATCTATTTTGTTTTTATTTTGATCTGTTCAGAAGCGGCAACTTGCAAGGCGGATCGCGGTAATCATGCAGGTGATGTCACCGCTGACGGATAGATTCGAGAAGATTAGCTTCAGATCTGAACCAGTCTCCAACTGCTGAAAGGCTTAGTTGTAGCAACGGACATTGTTCCCCGCTTGCAGCAGGCAATTGTTTCAATCCCTGAAAGGGTTTTGGGTTGGTTGAAGCATCTGAGAGCGCTCTCAAAACGGCACGGGCTTTTGGGTTTCAATCCCTGAAAGGGTTTTAGGTTGGTTGAAGCGAAACCTGAGAGCCGTCAAACTGATAAGCAAACGCGTTTCAATCCCTGAAAGGGTCTTAGGTTGGTTGAAGCGACCGCCATCCACAAACCATCCCCACCCAGCGTAAAGGTTTCAATCCCTGAAAGGGTTTTAGGTTGGTTGAAGCCATAGGAACGCTTGAGGATTCTTTAGAATTCCAGAGAAAGTTTCAATCCCTGAAAGGGTTTTAGGTTGGTTGAAGCGCCCTTTCAAGATCCGATATATAGAACCTCTCTAAGTTTCAATCCCTGAAAGGGTTTTAGGTTGGTTGAAGCAGACGATCGGATCACAAAATGGCTTGTATGTCTGGTTTCAATCCCTGAAAGGGTTTTAGGTTGGTTGAAGCCTGCTCTTGCCACCGTTAGCGGGAACGGCTCGCTGGTTTCAATCCCTGAAAGGGTTTTAGGTTGGTTGAAGCGTCGTAGAACTGCTCACTGGCGATCGCGATTTGCCGGTTTCAATCCCTGAAAGGGTTTTAGGTTGGTTGAAGCGAAGCCGCTAACTTGAGACTTTACCCACTGCGTCAACTCATTTGTTTCAATCCCTGAAAGGGTTTTAGGTTGGTTGAAGCCAGTGCTGTGATTAATGGCGATCGTGGTGTAAGCTGCGTTTCAATCCCTGAAAGGGTTTTAGGTTGGTTGAAGCTGTATTGGCGCGGCTCTGAGATGTCATAGTCGCGCTCTGGTTTCAATCCCTGAAAGGGTTTTAGGTTGGTTGAAGCAAACGCCCGAAGGCAAAAGCGGCGCGGGGGATCGGTTTCAATCCCTGAAAGGGTTTTAGGTTGGTTGAAGCCCTCATCCGTTGCCGATCGACAGTTCACGGGTGGGTTTCAATCCCTGAAAGGGTTTTAGGTTGGTTGAAGCGAGGTAAATGTATAAGTAAATCCACTCCCTTCAAGTCTGTTTCAATCCCTGAAAGGGTTTTAGGTTGGTTGAAGCCGGGTGATGGCTACCTGTCCGCTGTTGACTCGTTTGTTTCAATCCCTGAAAGGGTTTTAGGTTGGTTGAAGCCTTTTAGAGGAGGAACTGAAGTTAGAGACTGAGAAGTTTCAATCCCTGAAAGGGTTTTAGGTTGGTTGAAGCTTGATGCCACTACCAGAGGCGATCGTCAACGGGCTTGTTTCAATCCCTGAAAGGGTTTTAGGTTGGTTGAAGCCGAATTTCAAAGTTCGATCCTGGCTGCAAGTTAGGTTTCAATCCCTGAAAGGGTTTTAGGTTGGTTGAAGCTAGGATGCGTTGTAAACGGTGATGTTTCCGATCGTGTTTCAATCCCTGAAAGGGTTTTAGGTTGGTTGAAGCGCTTGATAGCTTCTAGCGCCATTTCTAGCGCTTTTTCGTTTCAATCCCTGAAAGGGTTTTAGGTTGGTTGAAGCGCGGTTTGTAAATCAAGCCCCTTGGCTCGAATGGTTTGTTTCAATCCCTGAAAGGGTTTTAGGTTGGTTGAAGCGCGGGTTCCTTGAAAAAATCAAAGAACAGGCAAGTGGTTTCAATCCCTGAAAGGGTTTTAGGTTGGTTGAAGCCTCGGAAGTGCATCGGGCGACATTGTAAATTTGGGTGTTTCAATCCCTGAAAGGGTTTTAGGTTGGTTGAAGCTGCGATCCAATTACAGACCTCGATCGACAGTTGAGTTTCAATCCCTGAAAGGGTTTTAGGTTGGTTGAAGCGTTTTTATTCTTGATTTGTTTGATAAGAATGAATACACTGTTTCAATCCCTGAAAGGGTTTTAGGTTGGTTGAAGCCTGTAGGAGTAATGGGTACTGTAGGAGCTTTTGGTTTCAATCCCTGAAAGGGTTTTAGGTTGGTTGAAGCGCAGGTACAACCGTAACTGGAAGCGGATTTACGTTGTTTCAATCCCTGAAAGGGTTTTAGGTTGGTTGAAGCTAGAAAGAGCCTCGGTCATCGTCGCCTCTATCCAGTTTCAATCCCTGAAAGGGTTTTAGGTTGGTTGAAGCAAGAAGATTTACGGGTGTGTCAAAATGAGTTTCACTCAGTTTCAATCCCTGAAAGGGTTTTAGGTTGGTTGAAGCCTTGCCAGGTTTGAGCTAGAAATATACGAAGTTCGAGTTTCAATCCCTGAAAGGGTTTTAGGTTGGTTGAAGCTCTAGATGGGTGTAACCAACGTAAACAACTCCACCAAACGTTGATATGTTTCAATCCCTGAAAGGGTTTTAGGTTGGTTGAAGCGAGCGGTTAAATTATTTGTATATGCCCGTCTTTTGTGTTTCAATCCCTGAAAGGGTTTTAGGTTGGTTGAAGCGGCGGGGACTTGAAATACAGTCTATATGCAGTTTTCAAGGTTCGGTTGCGCGGATCGTCAGGATCGTAGCATTTCTGAGTGTTGGTTTGGCAAATCATCATCTCCATTTCATCCTTGCAAAGCAATGTGAGTCTACATTTGAGGACTTGCGCGGCAGGAGTTTTTAGTCAAAAGGCTGAAACCTAGCCCAGTCAAGCCATTTAACCTATTTCTGAAACCTTGGGCAAAAACAGCCACCCACTCGCGCATCAAGCAAAAAAGATTGTTTCATCTCGAAGCATTTCTCCCCCGATGCGCTCCACCTTACCCTGACAACAGGCACAGAGAAAGTAGAACCGAATGCTGTCTTGCTCTGGCTTGATCAGCTTGCTGAGACGAGATCGCAGCTTTGCATATTGCGTCTCCGTCAAGTCACATTCAAAAATACTGTACTGCATCCACTGCCCATAAGACTTGAGAATCTTGTGAATCTTGGTGCGGCGCTTGTCTTCCGGGATATCATAGCTGACCACTACATACATAACAGCTACTTCAGCACCAAGGGCGGATATTTATCGGTTTCTTGCATCAAGTATTTCGCCAAAAGTCTGGCTTGGATTTCAAACGATTCTTGATAAGTGCATTGAGTTTGCAGCACCGGATGCTTGAATTTAGCTTGCTTCTTTTGCTCATATAATCGCAAGAAGGTGCGAAGTCCTTCTGGAGTCAGCGAAACTGCGCCACTTAAAGGCTCTGTTGTAAAGTCGGCAGGCACGATCGTGCGTCGATTTAGTCCACTTAGAACCACAGCATCCACAATGAGGGGACGAAACTCCTCCATCAAATCGAGTGCCAAGGAGGGGCGACCGTAGCGCTGCGTGTGCAGATAGCCCAGATAAGGGTCAAAACCCACCAAGTTGATTGCACTTTGAACGTCATGGCGCAGGAGAGAATAGCCTAGACTAAGCAAGGCATTCACCGGATCAGTCGGGGGACGACGACGACGCGCTTCAAACCGAAACCCATCTGCTCGGATCAGGCGATCGAAACAGCCAAAGTAAGCGGCACTGCCCGCACCCTCTAACCCTCGGAGTGAATCGATCTCAGTCGTGGTCTCGATCGGAGCGATGACCTGCTCTAACTGAGTCAGCGCCTTCTGGAAGTCGAGATCTGAACCTTCCCGCTGCCCTCGCATTAGGGCGTTGCGATAGTTCTTGAGTTTCCCTCGGACAAACCCGCGCACAAGATGAGACGCTTGCTCTGATGGTGCAACGGCTTTCCATTGAGCAGCTCTCACAAAGATATTTTTGGTCAATTCTGGTTCTAATCGTCCGAGATAACGCCCCATGCTGGTGAGAAAGCTGAGAGGAATCTTCCGCTCTAGCAGTTCAATCACAACGGCAGGCGAAACGGTGGCTCGTCCCAAGATCACCACTCCATCTAACTTGATGAGCGGAATGTCTTGCAAGGTTTGCTTGTTTGCCCGCACGGTCAAACGTTCATCCGTTTTACCAATAAAGGCATCATCTTGAGTGATATAAAGGGTTCCCATAGTTCAGGAGGTTGATTTTAAGGTAAAGAGTCGGCTGAACGATCGCTACTCTGCTTCTCGGTAGCGGCTCACTTTATCTGCCGCTTTGGGCAAGCACTGCTCATAGAGGCTGCATCCTTTGCAGCGTGGAGTGTAGATTGCTGGAGGCATAGCTCCGGTGTCCAGAATCTTGGCAACAGCATTGATCGTAGCGATCGCCCGTTGCCTCAGATTGGAGTCGATTTCTACAGGTTGACGCTGGTGAGAATGAGCATAGTAGACATAGCCCAGAGGTACGGTCTTCCCCGTCATCTCTTCCAGGCACAGCACTTGAGCACACACTTGCAAGGCATCGTTGTCAAACTCGCCCTTGTTGCCCCGCTTATACTCCACCGGAATCCAGCGACCCTCGATCTCTTCAATCAAGTCGGCTTTGCCAATCAGCCGATATTGCTCTGATTTCAACCACACTGCCCGAACCTGCCAAGTGTCTTCTCGCTGCGCTTCTCCGACGGTATGAACGCAATCATGCAAGCTCGTGCCTTCGATCGTGTAATGGTTATCAACAAACCCGCCAAGGCAAAACATTCGCCAGCAGCGATGCGGACAGTAGGCATACTGGTTGAGAGCCGCAATAGGAATGTAGTCATCCATCACATCCTCCTCACCATGCCCATACCCATCGGCGTTTTCCGTCCGATGCCTGCGTAAAGAGCAAAGTCTGCCAGGGTATTGAGTTGTTTAATCGCCAATGGATCAGCGTCACCCAAAATACGATATCCGATCGTGCCTACACAACCCGCCCATTTGCTATTGGGATCGTTGACCAGTTCGGTGCGGAGGTCAAAGAAGCTGGGAAATAGCCATTCAATCAAAGTTTCAGGAAAGGTCATGCCACTGTAACGATTCCAGCGATTCAGCAAGCTATGAAAGACACATTCTCGCGTCGGTAAGGCGGAGTCATATTTCCCCTGTCTAAACGTAGCAGGAGTGCAAAAGCTGAAGGCAAGCTGGCGGGTGCTATCCGATGCCTGCTCATATAACTGTGTATAAGGACTAAAGTTTGCCCAAGGTTGGGTCGATTGAGCAGTGCCAAGAATGCTCGTGATTTGCAGATCGGCTGGACCGAGATGCCAGGGATGAGCAGGACTGAGGTTCAGCCAGAGCGGAGTGAGATGACTAAACAGAGCATCATCCAAAAGGGAAATGCGCCACCAGCAAGGAGTACCCGCAGAAATGGGTTGTTTGTGTTCCCATTGCAGGGTGTGGTCTCGACGGGAGCGATCGCTAATCTGCAATGGACTCAACGTAAAGGCTTTTTCGGTCTTTTGTTCGTGCAGGCGATTTCCCAAAGCTTGATCCACTGAACTCACCAACGTCAAGAACAAAGCATGGAGATGTTTGCCTGTCAGATATCCAGATGGAATAGGCGAAATAGGCAACAGGTTAAGAACTAAACTATGTGGCATGGTTCAAACTATCCAAAAATCTTCATTATCAGGACATTGCAAAGTAATTCCAGCAGAAGCGAGCGCGAGAATTCCAGACAAACTAGGAAAGAACAAGTATTTTTTAAATGTTGAAGAATCGGGAGAGGAAACGTGAATTGGATAACACTCTAATCTTTGTCTCTTTAGGCGTACTATAGCCCAACTGTTCTTAGCAGTTTCGGAGACAATCACGCCAGGGATGAGTGTGCCCTCGATTGCTTTTTTCAATGCTTTCGGTAGTTCTGTTGGACGAAAACTATCTCCTTGCATTCGTCGGATGCCCCACTTTTCAAAGGCAAAAAGTTTGCATAGAAGCGTGTTCTTGAAATCTTCTAGGCTCTCGACCCGTAGAGAGAAAGATAGCTGGTAGGGTTCCTCAGCGCGTGAAGTGATTTCAATACGATCGCCATCTTCCTCAAACTCAAGAAAACGTAGAAGATGAATTGGGTCAAGGTTTGTTTCTCCAACTTCATCTAGGAGCAGTTTTTTGGGGTCGTAGATAGTTACATTTTCAAATAAGCTGTCTCGGAATCGAAATAAAGGGGCGTAGCTTGTTTTGAGAATTTCGGCATATTCTTTTAAGTTTTCTGCAAGGTTCTGGTCTTTTTGAACCATTTCTTCGATCGTTTTGATCGAGGCTCGTCCAGATTCAACATCTTCAAGATCTTCTGGGCAGCAGGCTCTCAAAAAGCTCATCACACAGCTTTGACCACCCTTGATGTATTTCCAGTCTCTCTGAATTTCTTTGACTGTTTTGCTGGCAATGGTTTCTGCACCTTTAAGAACATTCATACGCTTGCGATAGAAGTTCCATTTCCGTTTTCCACCCAAAACAGTCTGCAAGGTTTCGTAAAGCTGAGTCACTAAAGAGGCTTCAGGAAAATTCTCTAGAAATGATTCAAGCTCAAGCAGAGGTTTAGCAATTTCTAGAAAGGCTTCCGACCGCCAGTAGATTTCTAGAAACGGATGCTTCATACAGTCCAGACTTTCTAGCATCTGCCTGATCGATTCTCGTCCGCCTGCACAATCTAAATTTTCAATTCCTTGCTCCCATGCTTGTTCTGGTAAGTACGCGATCGCTGCCGATGGAATCTCAGTTTGCCTCTTACCGAGAACTCGCCCTACACGACCAATACGTTGCCAGAAGGCAAAACGATCGCGGGTTGAAAAAATCAACCAATCAAGACTTTGGCGCTCTGGCTCAACGTCTCGCTCAAAGTTAAAGCCGACATCAACCGTACTCGTTGCCAAAATAACTTGTTTTTGTGCTGCTTTCTGGCGCTGATCGCTTTTGGTGTCACCTGTAATGCGTCCGCAAAAGTTAGCATAGCCCCGTTCTCGAAGATCAGTTGCAATTCGACCTAGTGTATCCTTTGCATCAAGGATAACTGCACCATTCTGGTCAGGATGTTCCTTCAGTCGTTGGATCACTTCATTGGAGATCTCCGTTATCAGCAATTGCTTGTCTAATTGCTTGCGAATCTCTAGAGAAACTGACGTTTGAGACGGTTTAAGATGTTCAGTTTGTGTTTCTCCATCAATACGGGAAATTTTGACACCAGCGCTTTCTAATCTTTCCAAAGCCGCTTCGCAGGAGGGTTCTGGTGTTGCTGTCAGAAGAACAATTTTTCGATTATGTTGGAAGTACCCCAAAACCTTTGAGAGCGCAAGATAGAAGAACAAACTGACGAGTTGCTTGGCATCATACAAGTGAAACTCGTCAAAAATTATGGTTGCAAAGCTGCTGTAGAAGACACTGGCGATGTTGCTACGATCGAGCGGATTGTATTGAAAGAAAGCTGCATAGTAAAAAATATCTGGATTTGTGACCAGCAGAAGTGGTCTACCACCGCCACATTCAGAAAAAATGGTCGCAGGTTCACGCAGAACATTGTAGAGTTTTTCCCCGGAGCGATGCCCGACGCGATCGTTTGACCAATCTTTGACGTGCCGTGCAGATGCAGCTTTAACAACGTGAGGTAGTCCCGCATCTCGCACAAAATCTTCTGCGGCTTTGGTTTGCTGTTCGATCAAGGCGTTGGTGGGTGCAATGTAAATTGCGTTGCCCTGGCGGTTGTGAAGCAACACACTCAACCCCGCTTTGGTTTTTCCGGTTCCTGTTGGGGCAAGATCGAGAATAATATCGCTTGTTTTTGCTGCCGTATACACATCAACCTGATGTTGAAGTGCCTGTCCCATAAATTGCAAAGCAGGTGGAAGATTTACACAGGCGGCAATGCTGCGGGGTTCAAGGCTAATTTGAAGATTACTCATAAGATACGTCCACCACAAAATTGCAGGTTTGCAGGCAGAGTGAATTTGCCAATTTGCCAAGCTGCTCCACGAAAATGCAGGTTTTTTAACAGAGATACAGGTGGTATGGAGATGAGATCAAACGAAAGTAATTCAAGATCGGTACGGGGAAGATCAGCCGCGCTGAGGTAGGCGTGGCAGTGATAGGTGTCTGTTGGGAGTGATGCGATCGCCAGTTCCTCTACAATCTCAACCCGCACCTTGCTCATGAATTTGCCCACGCGAATGTATTCAGGCAGTTCACAATCGCCCAGCGCGATCGTCCGAAAGCGATTGCCCCGTTCAATCATTCGCAAGCGTCCCGTTTGAGGGAAATTGCTAGGGCGAAACGTGTTGGGTTTCTTTCCGGTGCGCTTGAGCGGAAGGTCTTCCCGTGCAATTGCTACACGGTTGTTGGTCATGGCGTACCAATAGGAATCTGACAAGGCATTGAACCGCTCAAACCGAAATGAGGCGTTGCCTTCGACGTGCCAAGCAGGAAGAACATAGCATTGTTCGGCGAGGGGCGTTAAATCTTCGATATATCGGGGTCGTCCGGTATCTTGTCCCGTCAAGCGATAGGGAGATCGTGCCCACCCCAGCGCATAGGCAAGGGCATAGTTGCCGATCGTGCCTTCGGTGTAATAGGTATCCGATAGTTCTCGTGACGCAAAAAAGACGGGTTCAGCACACCACAACTCTATAAGCCGCGCCGATTGAAAGGGCAAAGGGGAGGAAGCCAGCGAAAGCTCTAACTGTGGCATTGCCTATTTCTCCTGCTTTTCTGCTTTTTCCTTCTTCTTGCCTTCACTCTTTACTTTTCGGAGCGGCGCATAAATCTGATCAAGACGTTTGAGGAATGTTTCCTGTTCGTTCAGTGCCCAATGTTGATCGACATCACTAATCAATGCCTCAAGTTCACTAACAGATAGCTGCATTGAGATGCCTCGCTTGTTTGTCCAGGTAGCAATGACGGATTGAACCGCAGTAATGAGTGGTTCCGGTTCTAGCGGATGTTCCAGTGAGGCAGCGGCATCGAGTTTGTCGTAGACACCTTGCACCAATTCTAGAGAGCTTGGCAGTTCGGCAATGCCACCAAAGAGTCCAAGAATCTGGTTTTCCATTCGTCCGACGCGACTGGAAACGGCTCCATACCGAGTGGTCAGCAAGATGTTACCGATTGCATACCGCAACTCATCGGCTGTAACATCTCTAAAGGTCACAATATCGAGAAAATGAACACCCGGTTTGATGTATTCACTGGTGTTGAGGGCAGTTGAGGCGTTACCTTTTTCGTCCCGCATGGTTCCGGTTTCAAAAACGGCATTAATGGTGCGATCGCCGATGAGTTCAGTCGCAGGCAAAACACTAAACGCATCTTCTGTCCAAACGCGGCTCTTTTGTGCGCCTTCTCCTCCTGCCGCAAACCCATACAAAAAGCAGTCGATGCACATCTCACAGGGAGCATTCGTGTTGAGGGCACAAGGCGCATCACTTTTGGGCGCAGTGTAAAGCAACTCATGCGATCGCAAAAATTCTCGCCCTCGTCGTCGTTCTGGTGCAACTTGTTTGCGCTTTGTCATCACCAAGCGCGGGATGGATTGAGTGTGTTTAATTCCTGCATGGACATACTCACTGCACATCGGTTCGCCTGTGCCTTCAGTGCGAAAGATGGTTTCTGATTGGGTTGTCCGTAGAATGACTGCGCCGATCGTCCGTCCTTTAGGAAAGTTCTCGTAGCTAGTGGCAAGAAAGGGTTTCAGTTTTTCAATTGACATGATGATGACTCCTATTTGGTTTCAGCTTTTGAGGTTTCAGCTTTTGATTCTGCTTTGGCTTTTAGTTCTTGACGAGCTTGTTGCAAGAAGAACAGGTAAGCCGCTTCCAGTGTTTTGCTATCGGTTAAAAGTCGCTCTGGACGAGAGTGATAGACTTCATCAAACAGTTGCTTTAAGACTTGATAGAACTGCTTGACTTGCTCATACTTGGTCGCACCGACTCCATGTTCTCGAATGCGATCGAGACGAGTGTGATAGTCCTGTACTAAAGCCGCAAAAATGGTGTCCCAATCCATGTGTGCTTTGCGCGATCGCACTGCCTTAATGAATTCGGAAAAAGGTTCCGCTTGGGCAGTGCGGCGGAAAGAGCTTCCTCGCAATTTGCCGACTTCAGCAATGTGGGCAGCTTGCTGGAGATAGTTTGAAACGAGATCGTGTTCTTCTGACATCAGGCTCCTCAATAAACGGTTCAAAGGTTCGCAAATTCGAGTCCAGACAGCTTCCAAATTGGGGTCATCCTGCTCTCGCAAAACCCAGCGCAGCAGAACGTGGTAGAAATCAAGTGGGCGTTGAGCGGCACGGGCTAAATCGTAGAGGCAATCGTCTCTTTTTTGAAGACTGGAAACACCGATCGTCAGCTTGCCGATACACTCCAATCGTTCTCGCACTTGTTCAGCCGTCACTGTGGACTGTTGCTCTTTCTCGGTTAAATGTCCTTGCCGTTGATAGATACCTGAACTCAGGAGAGGCTGAAGCGCCGAAGGAATGCCCTCAACTTTGCCAAAGACATTCCATTCCGGCTCAATTTCTAAATTGGCACTGAGGATAAAAGGAAAACCAAAATCAGGCGCAAGGGAAAGTTCTAATGCCAAACGGAGGGATTTGAGCAACGCCACTGAGTGATTCACATCTCCCCACACTACGGGAATTGGAATGGTGGAATAGGTAAACTCTGGACGCTTTGGGAGAGCCATTCCAACAACTTTATTAGGCTTGAAATCTAGCATTCCTTCTCGATAGAGTCGTAGCTCGTCAAAGGTGACTGTTCCGCCATCTGCGTCATTTTCTACTTTGCTCTTAAGCCAGTCCCGCCACAGTCCTTGTAGCTTAGAACTTGATCCTTTGGGTAAAGCAAAGTGTAGATACAACGGGTCTTGCTTACTCGCTTTAGGAAAATTAGCCCCAACCGTCATTAATTGGTATGCCAAAGCTGCCAAAGGATCGCCTCGTCGTTTTGGTTCAGCACTCATTCCCCCTGGTAGACGGTTAGAGAAGGCTTGGACTTTTGTTCCTGGCGGCATTTTGCTAGAAATTAGCTCATCTACCTGAGCAGACATCGCACCCAAAGAGCAACGCTGGCGTGGGTTTGCCTCGGCATAAGCAGTCAGTTCGTCAAACCCACACCAGTTTGTAGCATGGGGGAAATCTAGAAGTCGTCGAACGGCTAAAACCAGTTCATCTGAAACATCCACCTCTTCAGTTTGCCGAAGCTGAAACGAATCTTGTAGGGCTTCACGGATGCCGTCCATACCGCGAGTCAAGGCTTTGGCTGCAAACAAGCTGCGTCCATACTGAGCGTTAAATGGCTCTAGCGCAATCCGTTGTTCAGGCAAGAGTCCTGTATGGGTAGCAATCCGATCCCAGGCAGTTTTGGGATTGAGTTCTGCTTCCCGGTAGCTGAGATAAGCGGCTTTCATGCCTTCGGAAAGGGCAAATTCGTCGGCAGTGGTAACAGGCGTTAGCCCGATCGCTGTCGCTGCTGCAACCGCAACTTCTCCAGCGCCTCCACCATACTTCTCAATGTCTTGTGCAATCTTCTCTGCCTTATAGCCACTGAACTTTCTGGTCAGTAAAATCTCGACTTGCTCGATCGCCCCTTCAGGGTTCTGTTGAATCGCTTGTGGATCAACTTTGATGCCGTCCTTCGTTGCCTTAACCAATTGCTCAACATTGCCACTAAAGACACGAGCGATTTGCTTTTGCCAGCGCTTAGCGATTTCGATCGTTAAATCTGCTTCTGGAAAAGATTCGCCTTCAAAAATCTGCGCGTCTGGATCAATGCAGAGTGTATGTAAACCATGCTTGTGTAAAACTTCCTCACAGGCTGACAGTAGCAGTGAAGTGAGATACCCGCGATTTTCTGTTAACTTAGATCTTGCACCAGTCTCAATAGGGAGTTGCAAAGAAGCTGGAAATCTGTAAGAAAGGGCGTAGAAAATAAAAAGGGACGGTTATGGAAACCATCTTGCAACACGCCCAAGGATTAGTGTACGCCCTGCTTCACTTGATGCCTAGCCCCTATCAGCACGCCAGTCTCAGATCTCTTTTAGGCTTGTTTTTAGAGGCGCAGGGTCATCCGTTGCCTCAGCAGTGCCAGACAAAATCAGCGAGTGCGTTGAGTCGCTTTCTCAATCAGTATGAGTGGTCGACTCGCTCAGTGCTGCGAACGACTCGCCACCAGGTGTTGCAGCAGATTAGATCGCATCTCCCAGGCTCTGGCAGTCCCCTCAAAGTCTTGATTGACCTAACCACGTTGGAGAAGTGCGGCAAGTTTCGGCATCTGAGCGACCCGAGCGAGGATGAGGCAACGCCCAACCCGTGGGTGCGAGTGCTCAACGGCAAGCGAGGACTGCACCTCGTGATGCTCTACCTGGTGCTGGGGCAGTGGCGAGTGCCCTGGAGCTTCTGCATCTGGCATGGCAAGGGCACCCCGAGTCCGTCTCAACTCGCGTGTAAACTCCTCGCTCGTGTGCC
>NZ_LXYR01000055.1 GCF_001650195.1 Phormidesmis priestleyi BC1401
AGACTCTGTGGCGTGACCGCCACGCGGGAACCCCTTTTACATCCCCATGCTTAAAAGACAGGGGCTTTAAGGGTTCCCCAGCCCTCCATTCCGGTAAATCTTCTCTTCCCTCTATTTTCTTGCAACTCCATCTTCGCGAGCAGCTTTTTGGACGGCAGCCGAAACGACAGATGCAACCCGATCGTCAAACACTGACGGCACGATATTTTCTCGGTTTAGATCACTCTCTGATACCAGAGACGCGATCGCTAACGCAGCTTGCAAATACATATTCGTCGTAAAGTGAGCCGCACGACAGTCTAACGCTCCGCGAAATACTCCAGGAAACGCTAAAACGTTATTGATTTGATTGGGATAGTCACTGCGACCCGTTGCCATCACTGCTACGTCATCACGCACCAGTTCTGGCTGAATCTCTGGAACTGGATTTGCCATTGCAAACACGATCGGGTCTTTTGCCATCGATTTCACCATTTCAGGAGAGACTACTCCCGGCGCGCTCACGCCCAAAAACACATCTGCATCTTTCATCGCATCGGTCAGGTTGCCTTTCATCTCAATCGCAAACTCTCGCTTTTGATCCGTCAAATCAGCCCGATCGACCGAGAGAATTCCTTTAGAGTCGCACATCGAGATTTGAGTGGCTCCAGCTTTGCGAAGCAGACGCGCGATCGCGACTCCAGCCGCCCCAGCCCCGTTGATCACAATTCGCACATCGCTGATAGATTTTTTAACTAGCTTCAACGCATTCGAGAGCGCAGCCAAGGTGACGATCGCCGTTCCGTGCTGATCATCGTGAAAGATCGGAATGTTGAGTTCTTGCTGAAGGCGAGTTTCAATCTCAAAACAGCGCGGCGCGGCGATGTCTTCTAAATTAACGCCCCCAAACACAGGAGCTAACATCTTCACGGCTTCGACGATCGCATCCGTATCCTGCGTTGCCAAACAGATCGGAAATGCATCAATGCCGCCAAATTCTTTAAATAGCATCGCTTTGCCTTCCATTACGGGCATTGCGGCTTCAGGTCCGAGATTGCCTAATCCCAACACGGCGCTGCCATCGGTGACGATCGCCACCATATTTCCTTTCACCGTCAGTTCATATACGCGATCAGGATCTTCAGCGATCGCCATGCAAACCCGACCGACTCCCGGTGTATATGCCATCGCCAAATCAGATTGTCTGCTCAACGGCACCTTGCTTCGCACCGTGATTTTGCCGCCTTGATGCAGGGCAAACGTGCGATCGTCGGCGCTCAAAACTTTGACATCGGGGAGAGATTTAATCGACTGCACGATTTTGTCTGCATGATCGGTGCTGGCAGCATCGACGACCACCTCCCGCACTGACACGTCACGGGTTTGTTCAATGAGATCAATCTGCCCGATGCTGCCGCCGATCGCAGAGATTGCTTGAATTACACTTGCCAACATCCCAGGGCGGTTGGGCACCTCAACGCGGATGGTCAGACTATAACTGGAGCTGGGAGTAAGATTCGCCATAGCAGTAGAAGATTGGATTGGGGAGTCTAGATTTTAGATTGTAATGAGCCATTCAAAATCTAAAGGTTCTCCGGTGGTCATTCTTTTACAGACTACAAAAAAGCCGTCTAAGTATCTGTACTGAATGAACGAAAAGGGAGGCTTTTCTTCGACGTGTAACCCCTGACAAATGGCTGAACTTTGGCTGACTTTCAGAAGAGCGTTTAGCATGGAAAGACGATCGCGGGTTCGCCCTTAAGATAGTTGCAGACACGATCACCGATCTCTCAATCCTACCCTTCACTACTTATGCGTGACTTTCTCAAACAGACGTTCGCAACCCTACTTGGCATTTTCATTTTTTTAGGACTTAGCGTAGGAGGCTTGCTATTTCTAATTATTGCGACCGCCACAAAAGACACAGGACCGCAGGTGAAGGATAAATCAGTGTTAGTTTTTGATTTATCTCAAAATATTACTGACTCTCGACCCAATTCCAGCGCTCGCGAAGTCGTCACCGATGCTCTTTCTGGAAGTGAAACCGACACGATCAGTCTCCGCAGCGTTTTAGACACGATCGACTACGCAACTCAAGACCCTAAAATTATTGCCCTTTACCTTCACGGCAGCGATGGCAACAGTTCTTCTGGGTTTGCCACGCTTAAAGAAGTCCGTAAAGCCATGACGCGGTTTAAAGCGGCTGGAAAAAAAATCTACGCTTACGATGTTGATTGGAAAGAGCGCGAATATTATCTGGCATCGGTGGCAGACTCGATCGCGGTGAACCCGATCGGACAGCTAGAGATCAACGGTCTCAGTTCTGAAGGTATGTTTTATGCGGGGGCATTGCAGAAATTTGGGGTCGGCGTGCAGGTCACACGAGTCGGCAAATATAAATCAGCCGTCGAACCCTATTTGCTGACAAAACGCAGCCCTGCCAACAAAGAGCAAACCGAGAAACTCTTAGGCGATCTGTGGAGTGAGTTTCTCACGACGACCAGCAAAGACCGCAAAATGACCGTCCCGCAGCTTCAAAAGATTGCAGACACTCAGGGCATTTTGAACCCAGAAGAAGCGCGGAAAAGCGGCTTGACTGATAAAGTTGCCTATTCTGATGAAGTATCGGCAGAGCTAAAAACGTTGACCGGAGAAGACGAAGAGAATAAATCGTTTCGCCAAATCGCTCTCAAAACTTACGCCAAAATCGCGGACGATCGACCCAAAAAGCGCGATGCCAAAAATCAAATTGCTGTCATTTATGCCGATGGCGAAATCGTCAACGGACAGGGCACAGCGGGACAAGTCGGCGGCGATCGCTTGGCGCGACAAATCCGAGATCTGCGCCTAGATGACGAGGTGAAGGCAGTCGTGCTGCGGGTCAACAGTCCGGGCGGGAGTGCCACTGCATCTGAGATCATTCAGCGAGAACTCGTTTTAGCTCGCAAAGTCAAACCTGTTGTAGTGTCAATGGGTGACGTAGCCGCATCAGGGGGTTACTGGATTTCGACCTATGCCGATCGCATCTTTGCCGAACCGAACACGATCACAGGCTCGATCGGGGTGTTTGGGCTACAGCCCAACATCCAAAAGATCGCCAATCAAAATGGTCTGACTTGGGATGTCGTCAAAACTGGACGCTTCGCCGACAGTCAGACCATTAGCCGACCCAAAACCCCTGAAGAACTGGAACTCGTGCAGCGATCGGTCAATAAAATTTACGACCAGTTTCTCACGAAAGTTTCGGACTCTCGCAAACTCCAGAAATCGAGAGTCGCCGAGATCGCTCAAGGGCGAGTTTGGTCGGGCGCTGAGGCAAAATCGCTCGGTCTAGTCGATGAACTGGGCGGATTAGAGGATGCTGTCAAAGAAGCCGCAACCCGCGCAAAACTTGGCGACGACTGGCATTTAGAGGAATACCCCAAGAAGAGCACGCTAGAGGAAAAACTCTTGGGTCAGTTCTTAGGAGGCAGCGAAACCAAAGCAACTCCTAGCGACCCCTTTACCAGCGAGTTCAAAAAAATTCAGGCAGATCTCGAATCTCTTCGTGCCATGAACGATCCGAGAGGAGTCTATGTCCGACTGCCGTTTAATCTCCGAGTCGATTAAATTTTGAAGTCAGAAAATCTGGATCAAAAGTCGAGATTGCGAACCTAAAACTTTAGATCAGAGTTGAAACCAATCCGGTAAATGGGTAAATTAAGTTGAATCCATTTACAGTATCGTAATTTGTCATCCACCTATGGACAGAAAAAAATATCGCTCCTTACTATTAATCTTGCTGTGCAGTGCGGCGGGTGTGATTGTAGGAGGAACTGCCAGTTGGGCAGAAGGTAGTCAGTGTCTGCAAGCAAAAGTGTTGACTAACCAGTGTCTCACTCAAGAGCCGATCGTAAAAACGCTAGAAGGAATGGCAACGGGAATGATTGCAGGAATTGGCGCAGGGGCAGGAGCCGCCTGGAATGCTAAACGAAACTCCTGATCAAAAAGATACCCGTTTAGAAGTCAGCAAAATAACCGAAAGGGCGAAGCATTGATTTAAATGCTTCGCCCTTCAGTTTTCTAACGCAAATATGATTTCAAAACTAGAGGTGAAACGATCGGTCGAACCAACTCCCTACAATCACCAAACCGCAAAAGACACCAGCGAAACAGACAAAGCTTGCCCAGAGCGTTTATGAATAAGGTGAAGACTTCAAAGGCAACAGGGTATGCAAGGATCACTAAAACGCATTCTCACGGGAGCGCTATTTTTCATCACTACACTGACCGCAGCTACAGCAGGTTATATGCTCGCTGGTTGGTCACTCATGGATGCCGTTTACATGGTCGTGATCACAACCTTTGGCGTAGGCTACGGCGAAGTTCACCCGATCACGAGCACAACGCTGAGAATCTTCACGATCGGTGTGATTGTGGCAGGAACATCTTCAGTCGTTTACATGGTGGGCGGCTTCGTTCAAATGATTACAGAAGGAGAAATCAATAAAGCACTGGGAGCAAGACGAATGACACGCAGCATTGAAACGCTAGAACACCATGTGATTATCTGTGGCTTTGGTCGAATGGGACAGATTCTGGCACGGAAGATGCTAGATGCTAATATTCCCTGCGTGATTATTGATAACAATGCTGACCGCATCGCAATGGCTGAATCATCGGGTTATTTAATTCGGATCGGGAATGCCACCGATGAAGCTATTTTGCACGCGGCTGGTATCGATCGGGCTAAAGTTTTAGCGACCGTGCTGCCAGATGATGCCGCCAATGTTTTTATCACCTTAACCGCTCGCGAGCTTAACCCTAAATTAATGATCTTGGCTCGTGGTGAACTGCCTTCTACCGAGAAGAAATTGCGGTTAGCGGGCGCTAACCAAGTGGTGCTGCCTGCCGCGATTAGCGCTTTGAGAATGTCTCACATGATTACTCACCCTGCCACGATGGAGTTTTTCAGCAACGATGATGGTCGCAGTCGTCTGAATGAACTGCTGTCACAAGTCGATATTCAAGTCGATGAACTCACGATCGGGCACGGCTCTCCGATGGTGGGGGCAACGATCGAAGATATTGAGGTGCGGGGTAAAGGAACCTTTATTGTTGTGGCGTTACGCAGACTGGACGGCGCTACCATTACCCACCCAAGTCAAGCGTTAATTCTCAGCGAAGGGGATGTTGTTATCGTGATGGGGCATCGCGGAGATATTCCTCAATTTGTTCGCAAGCACGTCATTCGTCGCCCGATGCGATATGCCAGCTCTCGGCTGTTTCGTCACGACAACCAATAAAACCTTTCGTGCGATAGATCACTCGTTTTGTCAGTGCCAAATAGGTAAGTAGCATAAGAGCTTGTTACACCCTAATAAAAAGCTGCGTATATGCCGAAATAAAAGACTGAGTTTGCGTATTAACACTGAAAAGCTAATGATAAAAATTATTTTTTAACTTCAAAAACGTATAAAAGAATGCGTGTAATACTTACCCTGCAAGGTTTTTAGTGAAGAGTTAGCTAAGAGATATCGCAGCTAGTGACATCAGCAACCAAACCCTGCTAGAAGTATTAGAAGCTACACAGCGCCTCAGTATAAAGCAGGTTAAGAGTGCGCTGGTTCAAGAGTTAGCTGCACTTCATTCACAGATTTATGAATACCAAACTCGCGACCAGTCTATTTATCACAGCAGCAGCCGTCACCGGAGCCTTCTCTCAAATTGCCCCAGCCGCCGCCTTATCTGCGTCTAGCTCTGTTTGGGACAAGCCTCAACCCACTGTCTACAGCAAAAGTCAAACTGGTTTTAATGATGCAACCTATCAGCAGTTTGTGCAGCAAGAACGCGTTGCCATTCCTAACAGTGGGCAGTTTCAACTCGACTCCAGCAAGCTAAAGCTGAAGTATGATTACAACGTGTCTGCTTTCTTTATCAATGAAGGCGCAGGCTACAGAAATCAGTTGGCTTTTAGCTCAACCGGGCAAACCAACACCGAGAACCTACTGTTTAAAGACATCTCTTGTGAAGGGGCTGGCTGTGTAGGTGGCTGGGGTGGCAATGCACTCAAACTGGGCGATGGCGTAAAGGTTGGTGAAATCAAAGCGGGATCTCAACTCGATTTCTTCTTGCGTGCTGACGGTCTAAATCGCGGAACAGGCGCAAACGTTTTTGGGACTCAAACGACCCAAAACGCAGATGGGCTTCAGCATTTGGTTGCTTACGGTGTTGGCAAAAAGTATCTGTTGCTGGGTTTTGAAGACCTCTATGGTGCCCAAGGTGCAACGGGCGGCAAAAACGAGAACTCCGATCGTGACTTCAACGATGCTGTTTTTGTGGTTGACATTGGGGAAAAGAATCTAAATGCGCTGATCAAGCCTGTTCCTGAGCCTTCGGTCAGTCTGTCGCTGATTGGGCTAGGTGCTGCGGGTTTGCTCTTGCGCCGCCGTCAAAGCAAAGCTAACTAGTCGATAAGATCAGTCCTAGATTAAGGTCAGTCGTGTGTAGTTTGTAGAAAATAGTCCTTAGCAAATTGCTGGGGGCTATTTTTCTATATTCAGACTTTCTCAGCTCACTTTAGATTGCTTCCTAGCAGATTGCTCAGCTTTGGAAACGTTAGAGAACAGCGCATCGTGCGGGTGTAAGCTAAGAATTCGAGAGACTTGAGGAAACCGGAATGAGCAACAATTCTGCCGCAGCGATTTCGTCGATCGGCATTGGCGGCAGCATCCGAGAACATCACTGGACTTGGAAAGATCAGTCCATCACGGGCATCTACGAAATTTTGGGAGACGGAAAGCCGATTTTGCTGCTTCCTGCTCTCAGCAGCGTGTCTAGCCGCACTGAGATGCGAGGCTTGGCACAACTGTTGGCAGAAAAATATCAGGTGATTGCGATCGACTGGGTAGGATTTGGAGAGTCTTCGCGCCCTCAAATTGCCTACACACCAGCCCTCTATGAAGCCTTTCTGCGAAACTTTGTGCAAACAGTCTTTTCTGAGCCAGTTGTGGTGGTTGCGGCAGGGCACTCAGCCGGATATGTGATGGAGTTAGCCAATCGAGCCAGGGGCAGCGCGGCGGTGCCTTGGCGCTGGGTCGTGCTGGTGTCTCCGACTTGGCGCGGACCGTTACCCACGGCAATGGGCGAACATCGTCGTCTCTATAAAGTCTTGCAAACGCTGATCAACCTACCGTTGGTGGGGCAGGTTCTTTACTTCTTGAATACCACTCGTGGGTTCTTAAAATTCATGCTCAGTCGTCATGTGTTTGCTGATCCTAAACATATCACAGACAGTCTAATGCGGCAAAAGCAGCAAACGACCCGACAGCGAGGAGCGAGATTTGCGTCTGCTGCCTTTGTGACAGGTGCTTTAGATGCAGTGAAAAAAAGAGAAGATTGGTTTAGCTGGTTTCAGCCATTGCCTGTGCCTGTGATGATGGTGATTGGAGAGCAGATGCCAGCCAAATCTCGTGCAGAGGTGGAAGTGTTAGCCCATTTTTCAGGAGTCCAGGTTCACCGGATGCCGGGTTCTTTAGGGTTACACGAAGAATATCCAGATCAGTTGGCTGCGGGAATGTTGCCGTTTTTGGAGAAGTATTGGTCGTAGATTACACAATGTTCAACTCTCCTGAAATGTTAGCAAAGACTGCCCTCACCCTAGCCCTCTCCCATCGGGAGAGGGAACCAGAACTGTCTGAAAGCCCATCTCCTTGGGAAGAAGGGTTGGGATGAGGGCAATTGCACATCTCGCTAGATTGCAAAAATAAGGGCGAATCGGGTTCGCCCTTGTCTTCTAAAAAAGCCATTCGTCCTGAGCTTCATTTTTGGTGTTTGTATTGCGCTGCGGCGTTTCGCGAGTGAACTTCATGTGAATCGATCGCATCTGCTCACCATCGGCAGCAACGGCAATGATCGGATATCGAATCACGCCATCTTGAAAGGAGAGTTGGAACCGGAACGTGCCATCGGGGTTGAGTTGGATGGGGTTGCCATCGATCGTCACTTTGGCATCGGGTTCAGTTGCGCCATAAACAATCAGTTCTGCGTCAGCAATCAACCAGAAGTTGCGTGGACGAATAGGAGGAACTGATGCCGACATCCCGATTCCTGACATCCCGATCCCCGACATCCCAATTCCCGAAACGGTTGGTAATGCGCTCATTCTGGCTCCCGGCGCGAACACAAAAGAGCTAACCGACTGCTGAGGGACCTGCTGCATTGAGCCAAACAGTGAACCCGTCACTCGTTGCTCTTCGGCGGATTGTGCTGTGTCAAAGAGTTGATCGTAGATAGGATTCACAACTGCTTCACCATCGGTTTGTCTGCTGGGTGGCACTAGCTCTAAGAAAGTTTTGCCCCGCAGGTCTTCTTGCCAGTCGATCGTTACAAATTGGTCTTCAGCCCAGTCTGATGGGTAGGTTGGAGGAATGCGAACTGGGGTCGATCGTGCCAGCATCAGCCAGCGTCCATCGGCAGTCAGATAGCCAATTTCGACGAGATAATCACGATCGCTGACGGGAATTGCCAGATACCAATCTCGCGCCATTTCATCGCAGTCAAACTGCTGCATCGTGTGGGGGCTTTGCCGATCGACCTCGATATCGGTGACATCACAAAGCCGAAGCACTAAGTTCTGCCCGCCCTGCTGTCGCGCTTCAGATTTGTGCTCATTCGAGATATCCCAGTAGGTGTAGCCCCACTGCGGATCGCGAGGCAGCAGGACAATTCGACTTTCACCATAGCCTTCTGGTAGGTCTGACAATCCTTCATCAACGGTTGCCAAGGTTTCGCTGCTGAGATCGGTTTGTCCGACATCAAACTTAGCGGCTTCGACCTCAGACTGAGCGTCATCAGCGTTCATCAACGCTGCTGCTTCTACCGCAAGGGCGGCTCCTCCGATCAGTTCAGCAGGGACGATTGGGGAACTCACATCACCCAAGCCTGAAGCAGAGGTCGCTCCGTCGAGATCAAGTTCGATCGGGTCTTCAATCGCGCTGGGAAAATCAACATCCAGGTCGTCGATCGTGTCAAATGTGGATAAAGCTTCTTCGATTTCCAAATCCTCGATCGAGGGTTCTTCTAGAGAAGTGGGAGAAACATCGAGGCTGATCTCAGGTGTAGGGTCTTCCGATCGAGCCATTCCAGCGGCTCCTGCGGCTAAGACGGCACCACTTGCTAAGGCTGCACCTGCGATCGCAGTAGAGTCATCGGCACTGATGGGTGACTCAACAACAGGGACGGTTAATTCGGTGGGCTGAATCGTTCCAGAGGTGAGAGAAGGTTCTTCAGGGCTAGAGATGTCTGAAGAATCTGTGCGATCTGCCAAAGCTGCGGCTCCTGCTCCGGCGGCTAGTGCGGCATCTCCAAGATTAGGAGTAGAGCCAGTCGTCTCAATCGTAGGGTCAGCAACAGGGGCAGGTTGTCCTGACGCGGCACGATCGGAGCTAACCACCGATTCGGCTCTAGAAGCAAGGTTAGGATTCTCAACCCAAGGATCTGTAAGATCGTTAGCTGGTGGAATGGGAGCCGTTTCTGGCGGAGTCGGTTGAAGAGGAGCGACTGGCTCGATCGAGCGTCCTGCATCTTCTTCAGAAGTCTCTCGACGACTGTTTAACCACAGCAAAAACAGCCCTAGCAAGCCCAGCGGAAGTAGCCACAAGAGCCAAGGTAGAATGCCTCCATCATCTTGGGCGGGTCTGGCGGCGATCGTAGTCGGGGCAGTCGAGGCAGACGCGGCTCCACTCGGAGATACTGCTACCGTTGAGGAGGCTACTCCATCTGGAGAAGCGGTTGCAGCAGGAGCGGTGGTTCCGGCAGGAGTAGCATTCAGCGAAGATGCTGCCGCGCCTGCACTTCCTGCGACGAGTAGAGTCGGATCAACTTGGGCAGATTGAATCGCCTGCTGCACGGTTGGCGCAGAAGCATAGCCTAAAAAGGCAGCGATCGCCGGACTCGGATTCGTGCCTTTATAGACATAGACCAACGGCTGCGAGAAGGGATATCTAGGATCAGTCGGAAGCCTATTGTGCATCAGCAGCACCTTCAGCCCAGATGCTTTGCGAGCTTGGTTGGCGATCGTGTAGCCAATTCCATCGGCTCCGAGTTGAGAAATCAGTGATGCCGTGCTGTCTTCAGAGAGCCGCGTGGTCGTTGCGCCCGATGTAAAAGGAGCCGTTTTAAAGACTGGATAGTTGCTGAGAGCCTGACGAGTATCACTGATTTCGGGGCGATCGAGCACCCGAATTTTGCCAGAAGAACCGCCAATCTGTGACCAGTCGGTAATCTCTCCTCGAAAAATCTTGGCAAACTGCTGATCTGTGATGCTGCCGTTAAAAGGATTGTTAGACCCAACCACGATCGCGATTTTCTCTCGTGATAGAGGAACGGCAACCAAGCCCTGAGCTTTTTCTTGAGGAGTGAGGACGCGCCCGATCGCTGCGATGTCTGCTTTTCCATCTAAGACGGCTTGCAGTGCAGATGGAGTGCCGCCATAGCCGACGGTAACGCTCGTCCCTGGAAACTGTGCCTCAAATCGCTGTTTTAGCGCCTGATTAGCCGATGCCATGCTGCTTGAACCATCAATCCGAACGGTGGTTCCGGTGGGGACGGCGGTTGGAAGCGGAAAAGCCGTCGGGCTGCTAGCGGCGGCTTGCGCCAACACGATAGGGGCGGAGATGGCGAAGGGTTGAGATGCCGCTACGATCGCGGCTAACAGCGCCATGATGATGGAATTGTCTTTTTTTTCAAGCATTGGGCTTTCAGCAACTCACACAGTTCAGGTTGAAATTCATTTTGACAAAAGACGTGCCAATTATATAGCCTTCCTCTCAAATTTCAGCTTGAGTAGAGTAATTGCTTGGGGGATATCTGAGAAGCGATCGTTTCAGTTGACCGCCTTGAGGTAGAGAAGACAGCAAGTGGATCTCAGACGATTGAGGCTCAGAAGTTGGAGGTTAGAGCAAAAAGCTCGAAGTTCCGAGTTCTGAGCTTTATTTTTTGAGTAAAAAGGTTGAAGTTCCGAGTTCGGAAGGTGTAGCTTCGAGTTTGGAGGGTGAAGTTTTAAGCAAACAGGTCAAATTTTCGAGTTCTGGGGTCGAAGTTCCGAGTTCTGAGGTCGAAGTTCCGAGTTCTGAGGTCGAAGTTCCGAGGTTTGAAGGTGAAGGAGGGAGAATTAAGTGGGAATACTGACGATCGAGCTTTAGCTTTGCCTGGTCTAAACGCTGTCTCCGAGGAAATTACTATGAGTGCTTTTGAAACTTACATTCGAGATCTACAGGAAATTAGGGCAACCGGAGCAGCCGTTAAGGAGACTTCCTATTATGGGGCGTTAGAGAAGCTGTTGAATGAGTTGGGCAAGACGCTGAAGCCGAAGGTGCGCTGTGTGATGCAGTTGAAGAATATCGGCGGGGCGGGAATGCCGGATGGAGGTTTGTTTACTGCTAGTCAGTTTCAGAAAAAGACAGGGGATACGCCAGCGAATCCTACGAACCCGGAGCGGGGTGTAATTGAGATTAAGGGAACCGGGGATAATGCCTGGGTGACGGCTCAGACTCAGCAGGTTTCTAAGTATTGGAATAAGTATCGTCAGGTGTTGGTGACGAACTATCGAGATTTTGTGCTGATTGGGCAAGATGCAAGTGGACAGCCTGCAACGCTGGAAACCTACCGCCTCGCTAAAAATGAGGCGGAATTTTGGCAGAAGGCAAAGAACCCTAAGCAATTTGCCGAGGAGCAAGAGGAGCAAGTCACTGAATATCTAAAGCGGGTGATGCTTCAGTCTGCCAGCATTGCCAGCCCGCAAGATCTGGCGTGGTTTTTGGCTTCTTATGCAAAGGATGCGAAGGCACGAGTTGAGAAGACAGATTTGCCTGCATTAGAGACGCTAAAAAAGGCGTTAGAAGAGGCGTTAGGGATTGCGTTTACGGGCGATAAGAAAGACCCGAAGAAGGGAGAACGATTTTTTAAGTCAACGCTGATTCAAACGCTGTTTTATGGCATTTTTTCGGCGTGGGTGTTGTGGCACAAGCAGCAAGAACAAGGGCGGTTTGATTGGCGGGTGGCGGGTTATTATCTGCACGTTCCGATGATTAAGGCGTTGTTTGAGAAGGTAGCGACTGCAACCCATGTTCGCAAGCTGGATTTAGAAGAGGTGTTGAATTGGACGGGGGAGGCGTTGAACCGAGTCGATCGCACGGCGTTTTTCTCTAAGTTTGATGAGGGGCAAGCCGTTCAATATTTCTATGAGCCGTTTTTGGAGGCGTTTGATCCAACGTTACGCAAGGAATTGGGGGTTTGGTACACGCCACCGGAGATTGTGCAGTACATGGTGGCGCGGGTGGACACAGTGTTGCGCGAAGAGTTGCAGATCGAAGATGGGTTAGCTGACCCGAACGTGTATATTCTTGACCCTTGCTGTGGAACGGGCGCGTTTTTGGTGGAAGTGCTGAAGCGAATTGAAGCCAATTTGCAAGATAAAGGGATGGGTGCGCTGGTCGGTTCGCAACTGAAGGAAGCCGCGATGAAGCGGGTGTTTGGGTTTGAGATTTTGACGGCTCCGTTTGTAGTGGCGCATTTGCAGTTGGGGTTGCTGTTGCAAAATTTGGGGGTGCCGTTGAGTGATGAAGAGGAACGGGTGGGGGTGTATTTAACGAATGCGCTGACGGGATGGAAACCACTCGACCCTGAGAAAGAAAAGTTTGTGCAGTTGCAACTAGCAGCACTGCCGGAACTGCAAGAAGAACGGGATGCGGCGGAAAAAATCAAGCGATCGAAGAAGGTTTTGGTGGTGTTGGGCAATCCGCCTTACAACAGTTTTGCAGGGATGGCAGTAGACGAAGAACGCGATTTGTCGAATGTGTATCGCACGACTAAGAAAGCGCCTAAGCCTCAAGGTCAGGGGTTGAATGATCTCTACACGCGGTTTTTTCGCATGGCAGAACGGCAAATTGTAGAGGAAGCGGGTAAAGGAGTTGTTTGCTTTGTCTCGAACTATTCTTATCTGGATGGGCTGTCGTTTACAGGAATGCGTGAACGATATCTAGAAGTCTTTGATGATATCTGGATTGATTGTTTGAATGGCGATAAGTTTGCAACTGGAAAAGTCACGCCTACTGGAAAGTCTGACCCAAGTATCTTTTCAACAGAATGGAACAAAGAAGGTATTCAAGTTGGGACTGCGATCGCTCTCCTACTTCGCAAGGAAAATCATCAACCCACTGATAGTGTGAAGTATCGCGATCTCTGGGGCGTAACAAAGTGGCAGCAACTTGTCGAGTCTCAAGATCAAGACAATGAGAGTTTATATGAAGTGGTGAAACCTGCGATCGCGCTCGGTCTACCTCTCAAGCCAAGAAAGTTTGATATTGGCTATCCTGACTATCCACTTTTAACAGAACTCTTTTCTACATTTTTTCCAGGTGTTCAAACAAAGCGTGATGAACTTGTAGTAGATATTAATAAAACGGCGCTAATAAATCGAATAGAGAAATACTTTGATTCCTCTATTAGTGATATAGAAATGGCTAAAATTTGTTCTCGTGCCGTTGAAAGTACAGCGCAGTTTGATGCCCCAAAAGCACGAAAGTATCTGCTGTCTAGAGGCTTTTTGCCTCAGTACATAGTTCATCATTGCTATCGTCCTTTTGATTTACGTTGGTTATATTGGGAACCTGAAGCAGGTCTTTTAGGTAGACGAGTACCTGAATACTTTCCACAAGTTTTTGATGGTAATGTTTGGATAGTTGCTCAACATAAGCCTAGACGGGAATGGTCAAAGCCACAAGTAATCAGGAGTATTGGTTGTATAGATTTAATGGATCGTGGTGCAAGTTGTATCCCTTTATTTCTCAAACCCGAAGAAGGAAAACTTGACCTGTTCTCAAACAACGATCGCAAACTCGAAAATGGCTTAAATCTAAATCTTTCTGATAAAGCAGTCGAGTATTTAAAAGTAATTGGCACGATCGCAGATGCAGAACATCTTTTTTATCACGTTCTTGCAATTCTTCATGCACCCAATTATGCAAGTGAAAATGACGGAGCCTTACGCCAAGACTGGGCGCGAATTCCTCTACCTGACAACCGCGAAACTCTAATCGCCTCTGCCACTCTCGGTCGTCAAATTGCCACACTTCTCGATCCAGAAACCCCCGTTTCCGGTGTCACATCTGGCAAACTTCGTCCCGAAATAAAAACCATTGCCGTTGTCTCCCGTGTGGGCACTGGCAACCTTGACCCCAACACCGACTTTGCCCTCACCGCAGGCTGGGGTCATGCAGGGCAAAACAACGTCACCATGCCCGGAAGAGGAAAAGTCAGCGATCGACCCTACACACCTGAAGAACAAACCGCCCTCACCCCAAACCCCTCTCCCAAGGCAGGAGAAGGGCTTTTAGGAGCAGCGACCCGTGACATTTACCTCAACGACATCGCCTATTGGAAAAACATCCCCGATCGCGTCTGGAGTTATACGATCGGCGGTTATCAGGTCATCAAAAAATGGCTGAGTTATCGAGAGCAAGAATTATTAGGGCGATCGCTCAAACAAGAAGAAGTCATTGAAGTCACCCAAATGGCACGACGCATTACAGCTATCTTGCTACTAGAACCTGAATTAGATGCAAACTACCAAGCAGTGAAACAATCAACCTATCCCTGGTCAGCCCAAAAGTAATCAATTATGGAGGAAATACGATGTCTGAAAATACATTAAACACAAGCCAGCTTAAAGAACTGATCAAAACAGCGATCGTTGAGATCTTGCAAGAACAGAAAGAAGTCTTTACGGACATTATTGTTGAAGCAATGGAAGATATCGCCTTGGCAGAAGCAATTGAGGAAGGCGAAACCACTGAACCTGTCAGTCGAGAAGCCATCTTCAAAATCTTAAGTCAGCAGCCATGAACGTTGAATTCAGAAAAAGTTTTGAAAAAGATCTCAGTAAAATTAGAGATGCGGAGCTATTGAAAAGAATTCAAGCAGTGATCGAAGAAGTTGAATCTGTTAATAATTGGACAGACTTAATTAATGTCAAAAAACTAAAAGCACCGGGAGATTACTACCGCATTAGAGTAAGCGACTACCGAATTGGGCTTTCTGTAAGTGAGGACACTGTAGTTTTCGTTCGTGTACTGCATCGAAAAGAGATCTATCGTTACTTCCCGTAATGGAGAAAAGCAAGATGAAATGGCGCGTAGTCCTTGAGCATGATCCAGAAACAGAAGATTGGGCAGTCTGGTGTCCAGAATTACCGGGTTGCACCTCAGCAGGAGAAACCCAGCAAGGAGCCTTAGACAATATCCGTGAAGCGATCGCACTGTATCTCGACCCTGAACCGCTTGAATTATCCGAAGGCGCAATTATCGAACTAAAGCTTCTAGACTGCCAGTAGGTCGAATGCAGGAGAATCTGCTAAAGGTGAGATTTACTGAGCAACGCATTAAACGCTAAATTATTCAGATATGCTTATTACCGTGTGCCCGATCGTGCCTCCACTCCCACGAATCCCATTGATACTATTATGCGAATCGCTCACGATATCACTCAACTGATCGGGCATACGCCTCTCGTGCAACTGAATCGAATTCCTCAAGCCGAGGGATGTGTTGCCAGAATCGTTGTCAAACTAGAAGGGATGAATCCCGCCTCGTCGGTTAAAGATCGCATTGGCATCAGCATGATTCAACACGCTGAGACCACAGGTTGGATTCACCCCGGCAAAACCCTCTTAGTCGAACCCACGTCTGGCAACACCGGAATTGCCCTCGCGATGGTCGCCGCCGCAAAAGGCTATCGTCTGCTGCTCACCATGCCAGACACCATGAGCACAGAGCGCCGTGCCATGCTTAAGGGCTATGGTGCTCAACTAGAATTGACTCCAGGCACATTGGGCATGAAAGGCGCGATCGCCCGTGCCGAAGAAATTGCGTCAACCACTCCTAACGCATTCATGCTGCAACAGTTTAAAAATCCGGCAAACCCTCAAGCGCATCGTGAAACTACGGCAGAAGAAATCTGGGCAGACACCGATGGGCAGATTGATTTCTTAGTGGCAGCAGTTGGCACAGGCGGCACCATTACAGGCGTTGCAGAGGTGATTAAAGCGCGCAAGCCTGAGTTTAAAGCGATCGCCGTCGAACCTAAAACTAGCCCTGTTTTATCAGGGGGGCAACCTGGCGCTCACAAAATTCAGGGCATCGGGGCGGGATTTGTGCCCAATATCATGCGACTAGATCTGGTGGACGAAGTGATTCAAGTGACGGATGAAGAGTCGATCGCCTATGGTCGTCGCCTCGCAAGAGAAGAAGGGCTATTGTCGGGCATTTCTACTGGAGCAAACTTAGCCGCCGCGATTCAAATCGCCCAGCGTCCTGAAAATGCAGGCAAACTGATTGTGATGATTCAACCAAGCTTTGGTGAGCGCTATTTGAGTACAGCTTTATTCCAAGATTCCTAAGAAAAGAGGGCGTTGCTGAATAAAACTGCGCTAGAACCCTGACCCTTTCCTGCGGGAAAGGAGAGTTAGAAATCTTGTTCCCTCTCCTTGGGGAGAGGGCTAGGGTGAGGATCAGTTCGTTGGTTCACACCCAAACTCAGCAACGCCGAAAAGAGGATTGTCTATCAGGTATCAGCCGCACACCGTCCTGAAACCCCAATAATTCTCCTGATTCGATCGCGGTTCAAGCTTCATTATCGGTGAGCGGTATAGTGGCAATGATAGCGACCCGATCGCTCGGTTTCGTCAATTCTTGAAAATCGACAGTGACATCTTGATCGATCAGATGAGCCGCTGCAAAGGGGGCTTGCCGAACGATATAGCAAAGCTTTGTCGAGCAATGAGCAAAGAAATAGTCTCCGTCTGACAGCAAATAGTTAAAAACGCCTTGTTGGGCGATCGTGTGAGTAATCGTTCTCAGCACTGGATATAAATTCTCTAGGGCAGGTTTCCCGTCCGGAAATGCGGCTCGCAGGGTATTCAAAATCAGGCAAAATGCCTTCTCACTATCGGTTTGACCCACGGCTTGATAAAATTCGACTGGTTGGGGATCAAAGTTGGCGAGATTGCCGTTGTGAGCAAATACCCAATATCGTCCCCAAAGCTCTCGCTGGAATGGATGGCAATTTTCTAGAGCAATTTCGCCCTGAGTTGCTTTGCGGATGTGAGCAATCACATGGGTTGAATGAATCGGGTAGCGACGGACGACCTCGGCGATCGGAGACGCGATCGATGGCTTGACATCGAGAAAGGTTCGGCATCCCAACCCTTCAAAAAACGCAATCCCCCAACCGTCGCGATGCTCATCGGTTTTGCCGCCTCGTGCCGAAAACCCTTCAAACGAAAAGCAAATATCTGTGGGAACATTGCAGTTCATTCCTAGCAGTTGACACATGAAAGATTCCTCTAGTTAATCGCTCACCCACGTAAGCAAAAGTTTTTGTGAATACTAAAAATCAAACCTCGTAACATTAAAGATGACCCAAACAAACCCTTTTAGCTTCTCCTCATATATTTTTTTACTAATCACAAAAATTATTCAACTGCGACAGAGTGTACAAAAGTTTCAAGGCGTAGCCATGAATACAAAAAGGTTTATTTAAGTCTTGTCCGCGACAACAGTCCAGAGTAGTGTAATCAATGATTCACAGCGTAAACTCTGCAAACTCCCCGCTCGGTTCTGCTTGCGGGATTTTGCTCACTGGACTTAGCTGGAAGTCTGAACGCTGCAAAAGCTGACTGAGAGACAATTGCGGATTCTGATGCAGAATGTTCAGCACGCTCATAAAGTCTCGCACGATCTCACCCGGAGTCAATAATTTATCTGCCCCAACTCGATCGCTAATCACGCGCAAAAACTCCTCCATCTCCTGAAATGAAAGCGGGTTGCTGTCGTCATAGTGATGTTGGTGCATCTCGGCTAATCGTTGCAGCAATTGCAAGATCTCAGCCTGACTCAACGGCTCTAAGCGGATGACCGGAGCGATCGTATCCACCATGCCACTCTGACTCACTAACGCACTCTGAGCCGTGCGCCGTTGCCATGCCGGATCGCTATAAAGCCCTCGTCGCGGGTCTTCTAAAAACTGCGGAGTTCCTCCAATCACGATCCCCAAGTGCGATACTCTGCCCTGCATGACGTCGTTAAACATTGCCAGCAGTTTGTCGTAGTTATTTTGACGAGACACCGTCGTTGAGATTTTCAACAGGTGAATCACCTCATCTAGCACAATAATCAGCCCTTTATAGCCAATGTCTGCTACAAATCGAGCCAACAGCTTGATGTAGTCATACCAGGTGTCATCGTCAATGATTACCCGCACTCCCAGCGCCGCTTTCGCTTCTGTCTTGGTCGAAAACTCTCCTCGCAGCCAGCGCAACGCCGACTCTTTTTTCAAATCGTTATCGGTGCGATAGCCCGACCAATAGGCAATGATCACATTCGCAAACTCAAACCCATTCACCAAATCTGCGACATCCTGCGTGACTTCCCGAATCTTGGCTTCTACGTGAGTGTCAAACCCGTCATCATTGGGCTTCAAACCCGTCTCTTGTGCCACCTGAGTCTGGATTCCAGCAATCCACCGTTCTAAAATCGTCGTCAGCGCCCCTCCATCAGGTCGGCTCTTGGTCGTCAGGTTGTGCATCAGCTCGCGATAGGTTGCAATGCTAGAACCATTCGTTCCGGCAAGGCGACGATCGGGCGTGATATCGGCATCTGCTACCACAAATCCCTGCTCGATCGCGTGGCTCCGCAGCAGTTGCAGCATAAAGCTTTTTCCAGCCCCATAGCGTCCGATCACCAGCCGAAATGTCGCACCGCCCGCCGCAATGTTTTCTAAATCTTGCCGCAGCGTCGCCACTTCTTTTTCTCTGCCCACAGCAATGTGATCTAACCCTAAGCGGGGAACAACTCCTGCCCCTAATGCGTTGATTAAAGCAGTAGAGACTCGCTTAGAGAGTTTAGACGGTGCCATAGAGTTCTGTGTGAAGTGAATCGCAATCAGCGTATCACTCCTGATGAGGAACGATCGCTTTACAGCCTTCAGCCTCTAATTTCAATCAGCGAAAACGTCTCAGTGTGTCCACCTTTGCTTTGATAACAACAGATAAAGGATAGCGCTAGTTTACACAAGCTTTAAAGACTACTTACATTCACTGATGTTTAGATTAGATTTGTCTAGGGAAATGAAAACGTAGAAGTCTTCGACAGTTGAGCGGCTGTTCTACATTACTGATGAACTCTTTAAAAGGCACCCTGCATGAATACTTCGCCCTCACCCTAGCCCTCTCCCCAAGGAGAGGGAACAAGAGGTTCTAGCTCCCTTCTCCCTGGGGAGAAGGGTTGGGGATGAGGGCGAAGTATTCACGCAGGAGTTCTAAAGATAGAAACATAATTCACATACAGCATTTACTTCACTTAAGTGTATTTAGAAAGAACCTCCGCCAAAACTCGTAGATTAGAGCAATTCATCCGGGAAATCCATTAACTCTGAGTAGTAATAGTTAAGTAGTTCCTAGCAAAATACTGAGAATTGCACAGAGGTTCTCCTCTGCCTAGAACGCCAGACAACTTTCGGGAAAGGTGTTTATGCACTTCTCATAAAGTTTCTCTCAGTTCAACCATTCGACTTCTGTTCTCAAACTTATACGCTCCGCTTTTTTGTTCCTGAATATATTGATCGTTATTCTGTTGGGATCGGCTTATGCCTCAGAAATTTATAACCAGACTTATCACCCTAAGTGCGATCGCTGCAACGCTCTCTATCTCGTCTTCTGTGAGTGCCGCAACGGTCTACCAGATTGATGACGGCGAAAGTAACGCGGCAGTGGGGCTAAGTGATTCCAACTGCACTCTGACTTCCCCGCCGATCCCGCAGGCGAATCCTCCCCGCGTCTTTGGTGATTTGATGTGGTTAAACTCTTTTGATACGAAAACCGGGGGCGAGTTTATTGACTCGATCGACATAGTTTGGGGAGCAACCGTCACCAATCTCTGCACGAAGACTGTGCTGCCCCAGAGCGGACTCTCGAACGAACCCGCAAAAATCTTTTTGTATACCGATACCAATCAAGACGGTCAGCTAGAGCTTTTGGCTGAAGAAGACACGATCGTGCGACCTCCTGACCCAAAACGCCCAGATGTGTTTTCTAGAATCGTCTTCAAGCAGCGTCAGCAAGTCAGTGGAACGTTCTTTATAGCGGCTCTGTTCCCCAACCAGAAAGAAGGACAATATCCGGCGGCTCTCGATGTCCCCGACTCTACAGATACACAGCCTAGAGATGGGCAATCGTGGATAGCCTACAGCGTAAAGCCTGAGTCTCTAACTGTGAACCCACTGCCAAAGTATTCTCCTGGTGTTCCTGGTACGAACTACAATAACGACGGCTACTATGCCTACACCAAAGGTTATTGGCTGCTACGTGCCAATGGGAGCGGAACACCTCCCAAGAGGGTTCCAGAGCCAGCGTCAGCGGTGAGTTTGGTCGCGATCGCCACTTTAAGCGTCGGAACTCTGCTCAAACGGAAACCCAAACCCTAAATCTCTCTCATAGCGGACTCGATCGCCCGATCTCACCCGCTATGATGTTGATCATTCAATGGGTCTGCGAACTTTCACGCAGAAACGCAAAAATGCTAGTGATGGTTGTGGTCATCAATCTGCTACTCGCGCTGTTCTGCTTTTATCTAGCCTGGAAGGTGTGGCAGTTTCGACGTGCGATCGCGAACGCAGCCGATGCCCTGGTGATTGCCGAGAAAAATACTCATAAGGTGCTGCATGGTGCCCCCAGCGCGATTCTCAAAGGGCAGATTGGCACAAGTCAACTTCGTCAGCGCTATCAGCAGCTAGAACCCCAATATCAGAAAGTTAGACAAGCACTAGCGCTTCTAAGCATTGGGCAGACCGTTTGGAACCAGCGCATCCGATTTCTCTCAGCGTCTCCTCAGCGATCGCCGCAAAGCAAATCGAGACGATAAGTCTGCCAAACTGCAAACCTTGACCTTTTACCCAGAAATTTCCTTCAGCAAAGTTCTCGGTTCCGAATCTTGAGATACTTTAGAAACAGACGAGTCAGCGACTCTGCCTGAGAATAAACCTTTGAAATCTGTCCTATGGCTTGGGAAGGTTGAGTAAGATTCTGGCAGAATAGGGCTAAATTGCCCAAACGCTGAAGTCTGACTGTGAAGATGAGTTAACAAGGGATAGTGTTGGGATATGTCAAACAATCGTTCGGGAACCTTTTTAGGAGGAGTGATCATTGGAGCCGCATTTGGAGCGGTTGCAGGTCTATTAGTCGCACCTCGCACCGGACGCGAAACCCGACAGTTAATCAAAAAATCTGCCGATGCTCTCCCAGAGCTAGCAGAAGACCTCTCAACCACTGTACAACTTCAGGCAGATCGACTGTCAGAGACCGCTCTGCGAAACTGGGACGGCACGTTGGGTCGTCTGCGTGAAGCCATTTCTGCGGGGCTAGACGCAACCCAGCGCGAACACCAACTGCTTAACCGCACTGAGGTGGAACCGCCCACTGATTCTAAACCTCCCCTTCACGATCGTTTGCTGTAGGCGAAATTCTGGTGATTAACCCCATCTTCTGGCTAGGACTTTCGATTTTATTGGTGGCGGTGAGCATCACGGCTGTCTTGGTTGTGATGGTGCCTGCTGTGCAGGAGTTGGGCAGAGCCGCTCGCAGTGCCGAAAAGCTATTTGACACGCTAAACCGCGAGCTGCCGCCGACGCTGGAGGCGATTCGTCTAACCGGGTTAGAGATCAGTGAGCTGACGGATGATATGAGTCAGGGAGTCCAGAGTGCTGGTCAGGTCGTCAAACAAGTTGACCAAAGCATTGTTGGAGTTAGACAGCAGGTTCAGAAGGCTCAAACCACGAGTCGAAGTGTGTTTGCCGGAGCCAAAGCGGCTTGGAAAACTTTAACTCAGCCTGCTTTAAAAGGGCGACGCGCTGAACGTCTTTCTGCAACGACTCGCAGCCCGATCGAGCTAGATGAGTCTCGTCGATCGGAGCGCACTAGCGAAGAACTCGATCGCTACTATGCGTCTTCTAACTATCTCCCCTACCCCGAAGTTAATGGTTTAGAGGATGAGAAGTCAGAGTTATCTCATCAGTCAGGGGCACCCAAAAACGGGATTCGTGACCCGCTAAAGGGTCGTAGTCGAGACGCTCAGGCTGGTCAAGAATCGCTCGATTGGGGTGAGAAGCCGCAGCCGACCCGCAGTGAGAGCAATAACTTCTAGTCTTTTGAGTAATACGATCCCCACGGGCATCTGCAAGAGGTGTCTTTTTTAAGCAAATTTTCTCAAGCAAATTGACTCAGTTCCCCTTAGGCTCCTAATATTAGATTAGAGTAAACAAATGTAAAGAAAGGTAAGCTCGATTACGCGCGCCCTTCTCATTGCCTCAGTCATCCGCCTATCTCTTTTACTGACCCCTATCTCAAACCGTCAATGCACCATTTTTTGAGTCGCCCCTTTTGGAAGGCAGTCACAGTCTTTTGTCTGACGCTATCGATTTGGACGATCGCGCCTGCTGCACAGGCTTATAACAACCCAGATTTGTTGCCCGCTCAACCGACCAACGTGATTGACCTGGCAAAAATATTAACCGCAGTTCAAGAGGAGACGCTTTCTAAGAATCTCGATGAGTTTGAAGCCGAAACTGGGTGGAAACTGCGGGTGCTGACTCAGTTCGATCGCACTCCCGGAACTGCCGTTAAGAAATTTTGGGGACTCGACGAAAAAAGCGTGATGTTGGTGGCAGACCAGCGGGGAGGCAACATTCTCAACTTCAGTGTTGGAGATGCACTCTATCCCCTACTTTCACGGACTTTTTGGATTGAGTTGCAGACTCGATTTGGCAATCAATTTTTTGTCCGCGACAATGGTGAAGATCAGTCTATCCTTCAGGCATTAGATGCGGTCAAGATCTGTCTGCGTCAAAACGGCTGTAGCGTTGTTCCTGGACTGCCGAGAGAGCAGTGGGTTCTAACTCTGGTGACTTCTATAGTTGGGGGCATTATCTTTGGGTTTGCAGGGCAGCCTCGCAAAGGTCAAGAAGGAAAAGGCTTTTCATGGCAGTGGGCGCTAATTTTCTCGCCGCTTTGGGGCATTTTGTTTCTCGCGTTTGGGGTCGGTCCGGTGGTGACTCGCACCTCAGAATGGTTGCCTCTGTTTCGCAATGTGGCGGGGTTTGCGCTAGGTGCACTGGTCGCGTTTTTAGCCCCGATGTTGAGCAAATCATCTGCCTCTGAAACTTAAAGGCTGAATGCTCGATCGAACAATCAATCCCTAAAAAACGGTCAAAGGGCTGAGGATTCGCTTACTCAGTCCTTATTTTTATAACTGCTGATTGTAGACCGTATACAAACAGGCTCAAAAAAAACAGCCCGTGAGGGCTGCCGAAAACGCTCCGAAGCAAGTCTGTTTCGATCAAACCAAATCTGGCTGAAATTTGATATCACTCATTCCAGTGATCTTAGCAATGGAGAAAGGTAGGTAATTCACAGTGTCCTATACTGTAAGACTGGACGCTGAAACAGAGAGGACATTGCATGGCATCCATCCGCGAGTTGCATCAACAACTCATTCATAAAGAACGATCGGCAGTTGAAATCACTCAAGAAGCCCTCGATCGGATTCAAACCATTGAGCCGAAGATTCACAGTTTTTTGCACCTTACGTCCGATCGTGCCCTAGAACAAGCCCAGCAGGTGGATGCCAAAATCGCTGCCGGAGACGAGATTGGGCTGTTGGCAGGAATTCCGATCGGCATCAAAGATAATCTGTGTACTCAAGGCATTCCGACTACGTGCGCGTCGCGAATTTTGCAAAACTTTGTGCCGCCCTATGAATCGACGGTGACGCAAAAATTAGCCGACGCAGGCTCCGTGATGGTGGGCAAAACCAACATGGATGAGTTTGCGATGGGCGGCTCGACGGAAACATCTGCCTACCAACTCACCGCAAATCCTTGGGATGCGTCACGAGTGCCCGGTGGCTCGTCGGGCGGATCGGCGGCAGCCGTCGCAGCCAATGAATGTGTGGTGTCTCTCGGCTCTGACACAGGCGGTTCGATTCGGCAACCTGCCTCGTTTTGCGGCATCGTGGGCATGAAGCCGACCTATGGTTTAGTGTCGCGGTATGGATTAGTCGCCTTTGCATCCTCGCTAGATCAGATTGGTCCGTTTGGTCGATCGGTGGAAGACACCGCAATTTTGCTCAACGCGATCGCGGGTTACGATCCCAAAGACGCCACGAGTCTCAAGGTTGATGTCCCAGACTATACGCAATTTCTCACACCCGACATCAAAGGCAAAAAAGTCGGTGTGATTCGAGAAACCTTTGGCGACGGGTTAGATCCAGAAGTCGAAAAAACGATTCGGGCGGCGATCGCGCAACTCAAAGATCTCGGAGCCGAGATTCAAGAAATTTCCTGTCCTCGATTCCGATATGGGATTGCGGCTTACTACATCATCGCCCCGTCAGAAGCGTCTGCAAATCTGGCTCGTTATGATGGCGTTCGCTATGGTGCACGAGCCGAAGATGCCGAAAATCTGATGGATATGTATCTGCGGACTCGTTCTGAAGGCTTTGGTGCCGAGGTCAAACGCCGGATTATGATTGGCACCTACGTGCTTTCGGCAGGCTATTATGACGCGTATTATCTGCAAGCCCAAAAGGTGAGAACGCTGATCAAACAAGACTTTGAGCAAGCTTTCTCACAGGTCGATGTGTTGGTGTCTCCGACTGCGCCGACCACGGCATTTAAGATGGGCGAAAAAACGGCTGATCCGCTCAGTATGTATTTGACTGACTTGATGACGATTCCCGTCAACCTAGCAGGGCTTCCCGGCATGAGTGTGCCGTGTGGGTTTGATGCTCAAGGAATGCCGATCGGACTTCAAATTGTCGGCAATGTGCTGCGAGAAGACCAAATCTTTCAAGTCGCGTCTGCCTATGAGCGATCGACCGAATGGCATAAACACAGTCCCAAACTGTAGGGAATACAGAGGTCAGGAATCAGTAGCTAAATCCTGACTTCTAGCAGGCTGCTAAGAATCTAAAATCGAGCCATATCTTATTTTGTGAACTGCTCACCATGCACCTCACGCCAGACGGACAACTCACGATTCCTTCTGAAATCTGCGAACAGCTTGGGATTTCACCCGAAACCGAACTTGAACTTGAAATCGAAGACAACCGACTCTACATCAAGAAAAAACAGCCTACCGATCCGATCTCAACTTGGATTAACACCTTGCGCGGAACGCTTCAGCACGTCACCACTGACCAAGTTATGAGCCTCACGCGCGATGACGAAACTCTATGATGGAATCAACCCAGGATCAAAGTGCTTGCACAACAACTGTTTTGAGTTAGTTAAGTCTAAAAGGTTCTAGCAGCAAGTTAAGCGAAATGTTATCTGCTTCATTTCAATCGTTGAATGGTAGTTCAAGGGTCGTCTGTAGAGGTTCGGTTTCCGTAGTTTTTTGATCGATAGCCTCTCTTGTTCTCAGGTCATTGAACTTTTTGAGAAGCTTCTGGTAAAGATGATCATCTTTGCCTCTAGCACTGCCTACAAACTCTATTTTTCCGCGAAGAGAGTCTAAGAAGAGCGCTGACTCTTTCTCTGGAAAAGTTGTTTTCTTGGCATATTTAGCTCTATAAGTTTCTGTTGCTGCCTCTAGTCTATACCTTTCCCAAGCATGAAGAGCACCATCAATATTACGAACGTATTTACGGCTTACGTTAACAGTTTGGTTGACTATTAAACCTGTGACCTCCTGCCTTTGCGTTTTGTAGGCTAGTCTTACTTTTGCCTCGTTTATTTGAAATCCATTTCTTTCGATAACTGATCGCAATTCATCCCCTAACATAACATTAGGAAGACCTTTCTCGTAGTGAGAAACTAACGAAGTTGGCAATTCATTTCTGTTGCTAGATAAAGTAATATCATCTGCGTACCGTGTGTAAAGTAGCCCATGTTGTTTAGAAAATCTTTGTAATTCGCTGTCCATCTTTGCACAAATAAGATTCGAGACTACTGGTGAAGTCGGCGCTCCTTGAGGCAACTTGTTATCGAAACAGCAGATTTGCGCTAAAACAGTTGCAACTTTTTCATCTAGTTTATATGGGTTTGCTATAAACATCCCTCTAACTCGACCGAAGTTGATAGAGCCAAAGAAATCCTTAATGTCCACATTGAGGACGAACTTTTTATTGACGTGAGCCTTAGCATTAGTGACAATGCTACGCGAAGCAGCAAATCCGTGAACAGAAGGTCTTGGTCGATAGACAGCATACAAGACTTGACTGAGTTTTCTTTGAACTATTCCTAGTGAGCCTTTAGGAGAATGAATAGTTCTGTAGCCTCCAGACTTCTTCAAGACACGAAATTCTGTATACCGAGAACCATGAGGAATTCGGTAAAGATAATAGGTTAAATATTCATAGGGAACTTGTAAGAGTTGGGCAATGTCGTGAGGTGATTGAAGCTCTTGGAACTTTTTGGATAGTTCCTCGCAACTTTCATATAAAAATAGAGAAAGATAAGCTTTCTTCTTCACAAATTTTGCTCAGACTCTTGAGACAAAGTACCTACTCTCTGAGCATTCCCGCTTCCTGCACTGTAAGCAGTAGTCACCCTGGTAAGTTAGCACCAGGCGCGTAAGGCTAAGTTGAGAGTCCTCCGTCGCAGTATCGCTAACGGACATCAATACCCATTAAGTAGGTACGGCAAGAATTGTAACACAATCTGTCAGTGCCTTAGACTTAGAAGATTTCATCTTTTTCAGAGATATTCTTGATCTGTATACCTCCTTTGAAAATCTGATAGTATGTTTTCTTCTTTTCATATTTTGCAAGCCTATAATTGGGAGATTTTGAGAGTGCATAATTAAGGAATTGAATAGATTCCTTATGTTTTCCTAATTGTCTTAATGCAACGCCAATCTGAGTAATGATAGTATAGTCATCTGGATTTGATTTGAGTGCCTCTTGATAAGACTGATAAGCTTCATCCCATCTGTCTAGACCTAGAAGCATCAATCCTTTATTCTTGAAAATAGAAGAGTCATTAATATCTAATTGAAGGGCATCGTTGAGGATAGATAATGCACCTTCTAAATCACCTATACTTTTATGAGCAGCGGCATATTCTATCCTTGCTTCTGGGCTTTTAGGATATAAGGCAAGCACTTTTTTGTGCATTTTATCCATAGTGTCAACGTCGCCCATAAACTTTGCAACTTTAGCTCTGCTATCTAAAATGCCGCGATTATTGGGTTCTTTTTCTAGTCTTTTATCTAGTTCTTCGGCTTCTTTTTGCAAATGCTTTTGCTTACGCCTTCCGATTTCTTTTGCAATTTCTTCACTATTCAGTTTTATACAATTTGATCCCTTCTTAAGATAAACGCTTTCTCCTGCTGTTTTATAGAACCAATGAGCGCCTTCTGAAGCTCTGTAGAGATACTCCTCTTCTATTTTTACAACGTGTATTTGCACGATGCACAAACCTTCTATGCATTTTTGTTCTGTATCAGAAACATTATGAATATGTACTTCGTAACACGAAAAGGGAATCGATGGATCTCCGTTTCTTAACTTATTAGGAATATTTTTAAGAATTTCATCTCTATCGTTTCTGTTTAGAGTAACTCCTAAAATGATTCCAGAATCATCTATACCCAAATAGAGATTCCCCTCTACCGACGCATTCAGAAATCCAATTACATACTTCTCGGCATGGTTTACGATTGTATTAACAGGATTCTTTGAATCTATCTTTTTAAACTCAACAAAGCTTCCTTCCTCTTGATAAAAAATTTCTCCTTGAACAAAGCTGGTCTGCTGTGTCATTAATAGGGATGTGAACTCTAGTCATAATGCTACGATAATTCACGGTAACAAGGCGATAAGTTATATCTGTAGCAGCTAGTGATCAGCAATGGCGGATAAGCTAATGTTTACTTGAATGCACAACAGGCTGACAATCGCGTTAGAGCAGACTGAAGGAAATTTCTTGGTGTTAAGTTCGAGATTGATGGCAGTCGCCCAATAGAGTTAAAAGAGAGGGACGATAGCTAGTCCACGATCGCGACTCTCGATTATTTTCGATCGACCATAGCAAATTGCAGCACTTGGTTGAGCTTGCCGCTCCGGTAGCCTTCTAAGTCCAGCGTCACGTAGAGAAATCCGTAAGACTGAAGGGCTGAGACGAGTTCGGGCAAGTCGGTCTGGATGACAAACTCTTTGACCTGATCGGGCAACACTTCAATCCGGGCAGTGTCACCCTCCGATCGGACTCGTAGATTTTGCCAACCCAGTTTCCGCAGATAAACCTCAGATCTGCCGACTCGCTGAAGTTTGGCGATCGTGATCTCTTCACCATAGGGAAACCGCGAACTCAAGCACGGTTGAGCGGGTTTATCCCACCAAGGCAGACCCAGATGCTTTGAGAGTTCGCGCACCTCAGCTTTAGTGACATTCACTTCAGCAAGTGGAGATCGTGCCCCGCGTTCTTTTGCCGCCTGAATTCCCGGACGGTAATCATGCAAATCGTCTGCGTTCACGCCATCTACCACATAGGGATAGCCCCACTGCGCCGCCATCGGCTTGAGCGTGTCGTGCAGTTCACTTTTACAAAAATAGCAGCGATTGATCGGGTTGCTGCTGTAGTTAGGATTGTCCATCTCGTGAGTCTGCACGATTTTGTGAGCAATCCCAATCGCTGCCGCCTGAATGCGGGCATCTTCGAGATCTTCGGGCAAGAGAGAGGGAGACTCAGCGGTGACCGCGATCGCCCGATCGCCCAAAACATCGACCGCGATTTTGGCAACCAGTGTGCTATCAATGCCCCCAGAGTAGGCAATCAGCGCGTTTTCCATTTCAGAAAACAGAGTAGTTAATTGCTCTAGTTTTTGCAGCAGCATAGTCATGAAGGGAAAACAAATCTCTTCTACCCTAGCTTAATTTCCTGGGTCGCTGTACTTGGCAACCATGTGCGCCAAAGTCGCCAAATCGATCGGCTTTGAGAGGTAATCGATCGGGTTGTGTCGCAAAAATGATAGGGTTGGAAGGCTCAATTTTCTCTCGTCTCATCTTAAATGGTTGCCCAATCCTTGTTTAAGTGGCGG
>NZ_LXYR01000056.1 GCF_001650195.1 Phormidesmis priestleyi BC1401
TATGGATCAAAGTACCACGAAGGAAATCCTGCATACCCTTCATCGGGCTGTTGGAAGCCTACCCTGTAATCTTTGATTCAGGGTAGGAGTATGTCACTAAGTATGGCTGAGGTTGCATTCGCCCCGTGAGTCGGTAGCGAACTTTCATAGTAAAGACTCGCTTAGGTGGTACGGAATTGTGCTGTATCTCTTCGTCATCTGCCAAGGTATTTAGTAGTTTTTCCGAACAGGTTAGAGTCTGCCAAATTTGTTCTGTAACCTTTACCAATCTCTGCCGCTCTTGGCTTTGAAATTGTGGCAAACCCGGCTGTTCTCGGATGAGAAGAGGCTGTCTGATTTCAGTTGAAGTCGGAGGTGGTAAATGAATGATTGTCATCTTATTAACTTCCTTGTTTCGTCTGTGATACAAGCTTCAAAAACATGATTGAGTCTGGTGTGCAGTTTTTCTAAATAGTCCCAAAATGGTTGGTCTAGCACCAAGGTCGGAGTTTGAGACGCTTCAATATCCAACAATATTGGGGTGACTTTAGAGGTCGATGGAGGAATCGTGGCTTGATTAATAATGACAGTCGCATCAATATCTCTCTGCGGCATTTGAAGCTGCATAAAATAGCCGCTTAATCCCTCTGATAGATCTGCTGACACTTCTGGAACAGTGCGGAGAAAATCTTTAAGTTCAAACGTAGAAAGTGGAATATCAATGCGGTTTACATAGCGAACTGCAAGCCGAGTGATAGCAGTCGGCTGCATTGCATTTTGATAAATACTCCACAATCGTTGGGCTTCGTCTCGAAAAGCTTCCCAGCGATCGTAAGGAGCCAACTGACTAAACGTAAAGCCACCTAAGCTGGCATTAAAGATCTTTTTACGGTCCCGATCGGAGTAGGTATATCCAACTTGAGTTTGATTGGCTGTTGCAGAGACACTTGCACCCCCCGTTAGTTGCCCTTGGAAAACTAATTGATCATCTTGATTAGGATAATCAACACTGATGCCAGGAAATAGCTCATTAAGCCCTGCAAGAGTCGCTTCATTAGGAAGAGTCACTCGTAAGTCAATAAGCGCCTCAGTGATAGGGGCTTTTGAATAGTGTTGCCGCTCCAGCATTCTTTTTCCGTGTCTGCGTATCCACTATAGTATCTCTAGTGGATGCAACCTACAAAGCTTCGGAAGCAGACATCAGCGCTATGAATCTACTTACCCAACAGTTTTACAACGCCAACACCACCAAAATAAAGGGCGAGAACGGCTCCTCCCAGCAGGCTTTGAGTCAGCGGGTCGGTAGACGGCGTAATCACCGCGCCTAAGACTGCCGCACCTAGAAGCACATATTTCCAAGCTGCCAGCATGGTTTGAGAGGAAACAATTCCCAAAAGTCCCAAAAGTGCCTGCACGACAGGAATCTGAAACGCTAACCCAGTGCTGAACATCAGCAGCAAAACAAACTCAAAATAGCGATCGATCGACCACGCCTGCTCCACTACATCTTGCCCGTAGGTGATGAAAAAATTCAGCGCTGCCGGAATTAACGCGATGTAGGAAAACCACAAGCCGCCCACAAATAAAACGCTAGAACCCAGGACGATCGGAGCCAAAAACCGCTTTTCTCGCCGCGTCAACCCAGGAATCACAAAGGCAACAGTCTGATAAAGCAAGAACGGAGCCGACAGCAGCAGCCCCATATAACCCGCCACTTTAATCGAGACAAAGAAGTATTCTCCTGGCGCAAGTTGCAGAAACTTTACCCCCTGAGCGGGAACTTCTAGCAACTGCACGATCGGTTTCACAAAGGTAAAACAGCCCGCGACTGACACGGCGATCGCGATTAGGGAATAAAAGATTCGTCGCCTCAGTTCTTCGAGGTGATCAAAGAGCGACATCTCTAGGTCGTCAATAATGTCATCTTCAGCGATCGCTTCAGTCTCCAAAGAAATTTGTCCCACCTCATCAGTGAGAAGATCTTGAGCGATATCTGGCTGGGTCACCGTTTCAAGTTCCGAAGGAGCAGTCATGGGTCAGGCTTCTGTCCAAAGGGTTGTCACTATTGTATCGACCTCAGCCGCCCAAAGAGACAGAATCACCAATCCATAGACTAGATTAGTCTAATTTGCTCGGTCAAATTCCTCTAGACAGATTGCAAACTTGTCATAAGGGGTTGACAAAGCTGGGGCAATCTGCGAAATTAGTAGCTGTGTCAAACGCGGGTGTGGCTCAGTGGTAGAGCGTCACCTTGCCAAGGTGAATGTCGCGCGTTCGAATCGCGTCACCCGCTTTCTAATTGAAGTGTCTGTCGGTCTTGATTTCAAAGGCTTTTCAGGCACTTTTTTAGTGTTTATCCCGCAAGAGCGTTGGGGTTTCCAGATCCCTTCTCTAGTCTCTGACTCGTTCACCTCATCCTCATTCCTCATGGCTCAAGCAAAAATCGGCATCATCGGCGGCAGCGGACTCTATAAAATGGAGGCGCTTAAAGATGTAGAAGAGGTGCAGATTGAAACCCCCTTTGGCTCACCATCAGATGCGCTCATCGTCGGCACTCTAGACGGAACACGAGTCGCATTTTTGGCACGGCACGGGCGAAATCACCATTTGCTGCCGTCTGAGTTGCCGTTTCGGGCAAACATTTATGCGATGAAAAGTTTGGGCGTAGAGTATCTGATTTCAGCCTCTGCGGTGGGTTCTCTGAAAGAGGAGGCGAAACCGTTAGATATGGTTGTGCCTGATCAGTTTATCGATCGCACTAAAAATCGCATTTCCACCTTTTTTGGCGATGGCATTGTGGCGCACGTTGCCTTTGGCGATCCAATCTGTCTCAATTTAGCGAAGGTGTTAGCCGATTCGGTCGAGAGTCTTAACCTTACGGATGTCGGGCTGCATCGAGGCGGCACTTATGTGTGCATGGAGGGTCCTGCGTTTTCGACGAAAGCAGAATCGAATTTGCATCGCAGTTGGGGTGCCACGATTATTGGCATGACCAACCTTCCAGAAGCAAAGCTGGCGCGAGAAGCTGAAATTGCTTACGCGACTTTGGCGCTAGTGACCGATTATGACTGCTGGCATTCTGATCACGATAATGTGACCGTGGAGATGGTGATCGCAAATCTGCAGCGCAATGCGATCAATGCCCAGAAAGTGATTCAAGAAACAGTGCGTCGACTGAGTGCAAATCCGCCCACTTCTGAGGCTCATTCTGCTCTCAAGTATGCGATTTTGACTCCGATGGACAAGGTTTCAGATGCCGCTAAAGAACGATTAAATCTATTGCTGAAAAAGTATTTATAGAGAATTCGTTTCCATGAGTTGTTTGAAGCGATCGTCCTCTCGAATCGAATCGAAATCGGGGTCAGTTTTTACAACCTCTCCCAAGCTCAGATAGTAAGAAGACGACCCGATCGCTTGTTGTAAATCTGCGATTGCAGCATCCATGTCGCCTAAAGAAAGGTAGTAAAAGGCTCGATTGTAGTAAGTTCCTCCAGAACTCGATTTTAGATTTAATGCCTCTTCAAAAGAGATATAGCTACCGCCACATAGGTTAGGACAGGGACATTTTTGGCAGCACGCGAAGTACACTACCAAAAATGTCCTAAGCAAAGTGGCGATGGCTATATATGCCTCATCATAGCGACCCAGCTTGGTGAGCGCATAGCCTCGATGCTTCCAGTTGTGATGGCTATTGGGCTGAATTTTTAGCGACTGGTCAAACGCGGCGATCGCTTCTTCATAAAGCCCTATATCTCTCAACGTGTAGCCCAACCCAAATAGACCTTTAGGGTGATCGGGCTGAATTTGTAAGACTTTTCTATTAGCAGAAAGTGCTTCATCATAACGCTTCATTCTTCTCAAAACTTTAGCTTTTCCTAGCCATGCCGCGATCATCTCTGGTTGAATTTGCAGCGCTTTTTCATATGACTCTATAGCGTCGTCATATCGATTCTCAAAATAAAGTGCATCTGCTTGTTTTAAATAATCATTAGCTGTTAAAGCTAAGTGAGGATTAACAGAAGTTAAGAACTCAAGCTGTCTCGTCAGTTCTTGTATTTTTTGATGAATCTCAGGCGCAACAAACTCTTCTTGAATAATAGATGGTGTAATTTTAGAAAGTTCTTGAAAGATCTCTTCTTTTTCGGTCTGCGCTACTAAAAATAAGTCTTGTAACTGGCTTACAAAGTCTGATTTTAAGGATTCTAAATCCTGCTTAAATTCTTCTACTTGTTTTTGCAATTCTTCTGTCACCTGCACTTTTAGTTGCTCTTTTACCTCTTTTTTAGTTTCCTCTTCTAATTGCTTTTTAATCTCAGAGATTAACTGACTGCGAATGCTATTGCGTAATATCAGCGCTACGATCACCGCTAACACTGGCATTGCTACTAACACTGCGATGAGTGAGTTTAGCAATCCTGTTGTCCAACCAAACGTGTTGTTGACAGCTTGCTGCACTCGATCGTTAATCTGATTACTCTGATCAATCTCTCGATCGATGAGTTTCTGCACTTCTTCGCGTTGCTGCGGTGCTAGTGTCGGCTGAGGCGACGGCGTTGATTGAGCCGTCGCCAAGTGAGCAGACATCAGAAATGTTGCCAAGGGCAAAGCAATGCGGGGTAAGAATTTCATCACGTCTGGTCAGCTTCAAGTCAATCAAACGCTCAAAATCTAACCTATCTCAGAAGGTTTGTGTGAAATCTCTGCGAATTGCGTGCCTGATTCCTGATTATTTTTTTGCCAACATCAGATAGATTTCTCGCTTAACTTGGTCGAGCAACTCACGAACCTGAGCCATCCGATCGAGGTTGCCGCTTCGGGCGACTTGCATCACCACCGCTGCTAACTCGGTGGCTGCATTCCGCAACTCGCTGATGGTTTTTGACTTCTCTGCAAAATTGCCAAAGTCATCTCTGGGCGCACCTGGATGCTCGGCGGGAGTTCGTTCTGCGAGGAGCGATCGACCGCTCTCTGTCACCGTATAAACGCGTTTACCGCTCTCTTGTTGACTCGTTAAATAACCGCCATCTTCTAACATCTGAAGAGTCGGATAGACCGACCCAGGGCTGAGGCGACGAAACCCTCCGTGACGAGTTTCTAGATCTTTAATCAAGTCATAGCCGTGCCGAGGACGATCAGACAATAGCTCTAGCAAAATGAACTTGATGTCACCCCGACGAGCGCGGCGATCGTCTCCCCAACCCTCGCCCCTCTGTCTGCCTTCTGTGGGTCTGCCGTGCTGAAATCGATGGCTCACAAACGATAGGTCGTTTTGGTCTGCCCCTGCCCATGCGGGTGTGAACGATCGAGCATGAAAGTGTCTAAACATGGATTTCACTTGAATAACTTTCTTCACTATACGATATATCGCGATATATCGCTAACTATTTTTGCGCCCAGCTTTTTGAGGGCAAACGCTTATAAAAAGTGAGTACAGGTAAGAAATAGTGATGTGAACGCGATCGGCAGAGTTAATTGTATAAGACGCAAAAAATACGCCAAAATCAGACTTTTTTATAAAAATTAAGCCCAATAGCAATACTGCTACTGGGCTTTTAAAACTAATTAATGAATAGACTGTGTAACCGAATTTATGGGTTAGTAGCCAACTAGGTGCAGAACATCACGCACTACGCTATAACCAGCTAAATCCCACAGCAAGTATGCGGTGAAGCCAATCATTGCAAATCGACCGTTCCAGAGTTCAGCTTGGGGGTTAAAACCAAACAAAAATGAGTTGCGGTCTTTGCCGTTATAAGCAGTCGCGACAGGAGGTAAATCGGTGCTTTTGCGAGTTTCCATGAAAGTAGCTCCAGTTGTTTTTCTTGACCTTACATTTCACATATTATCTAAACCTTCTGTGCTTGCTTTCCTCCTATAGGGTTAACCTTTTTTCACTCACCCGACTGGCTTGCTTTACGTTTTTAGTCAGTGTGATGCAACCAAAGCCGCACAGAGACCTGATCCCCGACGGATGTTTGTTAACTTTTGTGAATGATGAGACAACTACCTCTTTAGATAGAGGTTTGCTTTAGGTTGTGAGCACTGTAGGTTTCAGGGCTGTTCGCGTTGAGGAAGAAAACCTGTGCAGAAGCAGACGTGGTTGGAATTGGGATTGACGATCGCGCTCTACTTACAATCCTGATTCCTATCTACCCAAGCTCCTCCGCTTCCGTTCGATAGTTAATGGCAACGCGCTGCAAGGAATCGCAGAAGTCAAAACCAAAACGTCAATGAACTTTTATAACTCAAGCGCAAAGCGTTAACCTTGAGTCCGAACATAAACGGCAGTAGATCAGGAACGATTACTCTCTTTGTAGAACTCTAGAATTTTGTCCTCTCAATATTGAGAATTGCAAAAAAATAGCAACCTGACTACATGAATCCGCTATTTTAGGGATCTAGGAATAAAAACAATTTTTGTGGTTGCACAGCGATGAAAATTAAACTCGCACGTAAGCTAGAAACCTGTCCCCCTCAGCTCTCATGCACCGTTTGCCGTCAAAGATTTGAGGTTCACAAAATTCGCACTCTTCTCTTTAATGATGCAGGGCTTTTGCAAGGCGATATCTGCTCAGAGTGCAGAGAATTGAAATCGTCCACAATTCGCTCAAAAATGCGAGAACAGGCAAGCCTTTTGATGCAATACCCAGAGTTAAATGGCTCCGGTCTGCTTTCTGCACGAGAGCGGGCACTAGAGCTACTAGAAACCTCTCAAGAAGAGGTGAGGTTTCCGACGTTTTATCACTGGTGGTTTAAAAAGATAGAAGTCTTCTCAGAAGAGTCTCAAGAGCTAGAAGCCACCCGCCTGGGATTTGCTCACAGTCAAAGCGGAGTGCATCTTCAAAAAATGCTCGAAGATGACAAAGAATAGGCGGCTTGTAGGCGCACATATCATCCCTCAAACCTCAGCACTAGAATGAGAGAAGAATCGTTACTCCGTCGTGCTGTGGCTCTTAAACGTCTGACAACTTCTCTAGGTCTCGCTGCATTCCTGATTTTGCCGATCGCGAGCTGCACAAACAGTCCGGTGGGCAAGTCGTTTCAGGGTGCGTTTGAGGCTGACCCCCGATTAAAAGACAATGGGGCGACGATCGGGGTGGCTCAAACTCCACAGCCTAGCCCAGTGGCTCAAACCACTCAAGCACAACTTCCTGCCGATTTTCCGGCTGAGATTCCGATCTATCCCAACCGATCGCTGCTCGAAGTCGATAGCAACCAGCCTAATCAAGGGGTACTGACTCGTTGGAATAGCCAAGACAAGAGCGATCAGATCGTCGCCTTCTATCTGCAAGAGTTGCAAAAAAATGGCTGGACATTAGACGGGCAACCGATCGATAAAACTCAAGGCACCTTTGAAGCCAATCGAGAAGGACTGCAAGCGATCGTTACCGTTCAATCCAACACTCAGCCCGATAACAGCGCTGGGTTCTCGATTCAGACTAGCCGCACGCAGCCGACCCGATCGGCATCTCCAAATGCGTCCGTTCCGCAGCCCGGTAGCCCTGAGTTTATTGGTCCAATTCCTCAAACTACAGCCGCCGCTTCAACCAGTGCGCCTGTTGCCTCTGATCCGCAAACCTTCACCGATTTAGACAAAGCCCCTAAAGAACTCAGTCAATATGCCAAGGATTTAGCGAAGTTAGGCGTTTTATCGCTCTCTTCAGACAACAAGACAGGAAGCAAAACTTTGTTTGAACCCAATAAAACGATTGCCCGACGAGACTATGCGCGCTGGCTCGTCGCCGCCAATAATCGCATCTACAGCAGTCGTCCGGCTCGACAAATTCGTTTAGGAGTCGAAACGTCTCAGCCTGCTTTTCAGGATGTCTCACGCACCGATCCTGATTTTGCTGCCATTCAGGGGCTAGCAGAAGCGGGGTTAATCTCCAGTTCGCTTTCAGGAGACAGCACAACCGTTTTGTTTCGCCCCGATGCTCCTTTGAGCCGTGAAGATTTGATTTTGTGGAAGGTTCCGATCGATACGCGTCAAACGCTGCCGAGTGCCACGATCGACGCAGTTAAACAAACCTGGGGCTTCCAAGATGCCTCTCGAACTGACTCAAAGGCTCTACGGGCAGTGTTAGCAGATTTTCAGAATGGCGATCAGGCGAATATTCGCAGAGCATTTGGCTATACGACCCTGTTTCAACCTAAACGCACCGTCACCCGTGCTGAAGCGGCGGCAGTGCTGTGGTATTTTGGCTTTCAAGGCGATGGGTTATCAGCAACCGAGGCGCTTAAGGGTGGGACGACCCGCTCAAATCCTTAGATATCGTGGCTTGCCTGTTCTTAGGATCGTGGATCAAATAACCTGTATTCTGAACAGCCTTGCATAACGCTAGCTTGCCTAGAGGTCGCCCCCTAAATCCCCCAATCTGGGGGACTTTGAACTCTGGCTCCCCTAGATTGGGGGTTGGGGCGCAAAATAACTTCCGGTTCGACACCGTGCAGATGCCGCTAAACGTGATGGATGCCCGCTTCAGAAGCTTTGAGAAACAAGTGTTACCTGTGCTGCTGAAAAATGACATTGGGGTGCTGGGCATGAAATCGATGGGCGACCCCTACATTCTCAGAAGCAACACGGTTAGTCCGATCGAGTGCCTTCACTATTCAATGAATCTGCCCACTTCAACCGTGATTACAGGCATTGACTCAATGGAGATATTAGACCAGGCGTTTGAGGCAGTCCGCACGTTTAAGCCGATGAGTCAGGCATAAGTTACAGCTTTGCTGACTCGGACTCGTGAAGCGGCGGCAAAAGGGACTTACGAACTCTATAGAACGACTAATCAGTTTGACACTACGGCAACGAACCCGGCTTTGTTGGGATAAAAGTGTTTGATGAACTGGAAGCGGAGTTATAGCATTACGAAACTGCATTAGGATGCTGCGTTGCTGTCAAAGCAACGAGGGGCTTAAGCCCCTTGTCCTATACTATCTGCGTAGAACTGTGTCAATAAACTACTTATATCGCAAGCCAGCAGACCCTACGAGGATCTCTCTTTAGCTAGAGGAAGGGTTATCTCTCTGGATACAGCGATTCGCTCTTAACTGGAGAGTAAATTGTAACCAAGAACACAAGCAACGTTTGATTGTTCGGGGGCATCACTCACTGGTCTCAATGTTGCGAAAGCGCTTTCAGACAACTTCTCAACTACCCTAAATTTTTAACATGGCAAACTTAAACGATCGCGAAGACAATCTCAATCAGGTTCCCAATCCAGGCGAGTCTAATGTAGTAGACCCCAACCCGGTTGACTATAAGGATGGCTACCTACAAGGGCGCGCAGTTGAGCAACATCGCCACGAAGCCAACCAGCAAGTTCGCGATAATGACAATGCAGGTCGGGGTCTGCTTATCGGTCTCATTCTTGCAGGCACAGCGGCGATCGTCGGGGGTGCGCTCTATCTGCTAAATCAGAGCAATCAAACTCCTGCCCCTGTCAACAGGACGATTGTGGTTCCTGGTGCGGCTGCTTCGCCTAGCGTCAGCCCGTCTCCTGAAGTGCGTGAGCGCGTGATTGAGCGCGATCGGGTAGTGCCTGTGCCCCAAGCCCCCAGTGTAAATATTACCATTCCTCAGCCGTCGGCTCCTGCTACTCAAGTTGCCCCCGCTACTCAGGTTGCCCCCGCCGCTCAACCGAGTTCTCAGCCGACGACCCCCAAAAGTTCTGCTCAACCGAGTTCGTCACCCAATTCGACGACTAACGGGTCAGAAAACAGTCCCAGTTCTGGAACCACCAATCCTACCGGGACGGGTTCTGGTCAGTAACGGCTGTTTTGTTTCGTCAACGTGTTTCAACTAAAATCATAACGGAGTTAAATCAATGAATATTATTGCTTGGATCGTTTTAGGGATTATTGCAGGCGCGATCGCAAAAGCTATTTACCCTGGTCACCAGGGCGGCAGCATTCTCGGCACGATGGTTTTAGGCATTGTCGGTGCTTTCATCGGCGGCACAGTGTTTACGTTAATCAACACAGGAACGCTAGCGTTTACATCTGCATCGTTAAGCATTCCTGGAATCATTGTTGCGGTCATTGGCGCTATGATTGCACTTTTCTTGTACTACCAGTTCACCAGTCGCGCGGTTTAGATTGACGAGCTGATGATCAGTGGTTAGTCTCTCCTTTCAACCTCCACCTTTTGTTAAGGCTGGATGCTTTGTTCTGTCTTGAGCTAGATGCAATCAAGCCATGATCTCTTTAGCTTGAGTGACTAGAACACGCCTAAAGGGTTTCATTTATGAACGTCAACTCCTTAAAGCAGGACGATCGCCACGCTCCGCATCCTAAAAAGCATTTTTGTCGGACAGAACACGTTCAGATTCAAGTGCAAGACGATCGGACGGGAATGGATCGAGAAACGCTGAAACGGGCGCTATTAGACAACCTCTACTACATTTTGGCAAAAGATCAGGCTTGGGCGACTCCGCACGACTATTTCATGGCGTTGTCTTACACGGTGCGCGATCGTCTTCTGCAACGCTGGATTAAAACGGTCGATCAAACCTATCTGCAACCCGGAGTTAAGGTCGTTTGCTATCTGTCTGCTGAATATCTAATCGGGCGACAACTCGGTAAAAATTTGGTCAACGTCGGACTCTATGAAGAAATCCGCGACATTGTGCAAGAACTGGGATTTGATCTCTATGATTTGCTAGAGCAAGAAGATGATCCCGGACTCGGCAATGGTGGGTTAGGTCGTCTCGCTGCCTGTTTTCTAGATTCGCTTTCGACGTTAGAAATACCTGCGATCGGATACGGCATTCGCTATGAATTTGGGATTTTTCAACAAACGATTCGAGATGGCTGGCAGGTTGAGCGCCCCGATCGCTGGCTGCGGTTTGGCAACCCGTGGGAGATTCCGCGACCGGAGTATATTGTTGAGATCAAACTGGGCGGACGAACTGAAAGTTACACCGATGAAACGGGACGGTATCAGGTGCGCTGGATTCCTGAACGGACGGTTTTAGGAACGCCTTATGATACGCCGATCTCTGGCTATAGCTCAAACACGGTCAATACGCTGAGATTGTGGAGTGCGAAAGCAAGTGAAGACTTCAACTTAGAAATTTTTAACACTGGAGACTTCGCCCGTGCCGTTGCCGATAAGACGTTTTCTGAGAACATTACAAAAGTTCTCTATCCCAATGACAACAACTATCAGGGGCAAGAACTGCGATTGCAACAGGAATACTTTTTTGTCTCCTGTTCATTACAAGACATAATCCGAAACTATTTGCAAACCCATCATAACTTTGATCACTTTGCTGATAAAGTTGCAATTCAAATTAACGATACCCATCCGTCGATCGGCATTGCAGAACTGATGCGGCTCCTGCTCGATGAGCATGGCTTAGACTGGGATCAAGCGTGGATCATTACGCAGAATAGCTTTGGCTATACGAACCACACTATTCTGCCAGAAGCGCTGGAGCGGTGGAGTCTTGACCTTTTTGCACGACTGTTGCCCCGCCATTTAGAAATCATTTTTGAGATCAATCGGCGATTTCTCGATCGAGTCCGGCTTCTCTATCCTGAAGATGGCGATCGGGTGACTCGGATGTCCATCATCGAAGAAGGAACACAGCGACGAGTGCGAATGGCGTATCTGGCGTGTGTGGGCAGTCACGCAATTAACGGAGTTGCCGCATTGCACACCGAGCTTCTAGAACATCAGCTTCTGCGAGATTTTTACGCGCTATTTCCAGAGAAGTTTAGCAATAAAACAAATGGAGTGACTCCTCGACGCTGGCTATTGATTTCAAATCCGAAATTAGCGCTGCAAATCACGAATAAAATTGGCAAAACCTGGGTCAAAAATTTAGATGAACTCAAACAGCTAGAAGCCTTTGTAGAGGATGTGGAATTTTGTGAGCAGTGGCGGCAGATCAAGCAAGATAACAAGCAAGATTTGGCAGAATATATTCAAAGGACGATCGGAATCAGCGTCAGTGCTGACTCACTGTTTGACATTCAGGTAAAACGCTTTCATGAATACAAACGTCAACACTTAAATATTCTGCACGTCATCACGCTCTACAATTACATCAAACAGCATCCTGACGCAGATGTGCTTCCTAGAACGGTGATTTTTGCAGGCAAAGCGGCTCCGGGCTACACGATGGCAAAGCTGATCATTAAGTTGATTAACTCCGTCGCAGAGGTAGTGAATCACGATCGAGACCTCCACGATCGCCTAAAAGTGGTGTTCCTTCCCAACTACGGCGTTTCTTTGGCGCAGCGCGTTTATCCGGCGGCTGACCTCTCAGAACAGATTTCGTTAGCGGGTAAAGAAGCCTCTGGCACCAGCAATATGAAGTTTGCGATGAATGGGTCGCTGACGATCGGCACGCTGGATGGGGCGAATATTGAGATTCGCGATCGAGTGGGAGCCGAAAACTTTTTCTTGTTTGGCTTGACTACTCCAGAAGTGGCGCAACTCAAAGCGCAAGGATATCGCCCCGAAGACTACTACCAATCAAATGCCGAACTAAAAGCCGCGATCGACCAGATTGCATCGGGCTATTTTTCAAAGGGCGATCCAGACCTGTTTAAACCCTTGATCGACTCGCTCAAGAATCAGGATGACTATCTTTTGTTCGCTGATTATCAGTCTTATATTGACTGTCAAAAGCACGTCAGTCAAGCCTATCGAGACACTCAAACTTGGACAAAGATGTCTATTTTGAATGCGGCTCGAATTGGATATTTTTCGTCCGATCGGGCGATTCAAGACTATACGCGGGATATTTGGCACGTTCAGCCTGTTCCAATTCAATTAGGGGAGGACACAGAATCGAGGGTACCGGAACGAGCAGTGATACCTTATTAAAAACAAAATCCCCCAGAACGCCTCTGTTTCGGGGGATTTTTGTACAGTGACAAATTAGATGTCGTCGAGACAAACTGTTGTCATCGGGCGACACTCTCGTCATATCACGGCTTTCGAGGAATTGTAGGGGCTACAAGATGCTTTGGCACTGTCCGAAATAATGGCAGATTAGGTGTCGTCTGTCGAAAAAGTGACGGATTAAATGTCGTTTTCCGAAAGGCTTTTGGATCGAGGTAAGACAAATTAGATGTTGTCTTTCCGTTTGTTCGCAGGTGTGGGTAAGATTACTCAGATCTTGCACCCGTCTATTCGCTGCGGTTCTGTCCCGTGAATGGAATTCCGGGCTAGCCTTGCGAAGTTTGTTGAAACGGACTGAACCTCAAACCCTCTCTCAGTCCCTTGAGTGGACTTTGCACCGTTAGACCGTGATGTTCAATCACGGGCGGGTGAATGCCAGAAACGAGAGAGTTTTAGTTCAGGTGCAAGATCTCAGATTAACCTGAAAGGGGGTGAAAGCTCTCATGGCACGCCTTTGATCGTTCTATGAGCAAAAATTGTGGTTGGAGTTACCTCAATCGGTTCGATAACGCGATCGCATACTGATACTGCGTGCGCGCTTCATCGGGCTTTTGCAGGTCTTCATAGAGTCTGCCCCAGAAGTGCGCCGTGGCGTTGTCAGCGTCTAGTTCTAGTACACGTTCGTGGTAGTTTTCCAGTGCTCGATCGGTGTACCAGATGGAGATTTGAGGTAAAGACTGTCGCAGACCAAGTAGCCCTAAGAGCAACAGAAAGGCAACCCCAGCGCCTAACTCCTGCCAATACGGCTCTGGCACTTTGACGGCTTTGAGCGTTTGCTTGCCTGCGGTCTGTCCAGCTTTGGTGAGTGTGCCACCCGCTGTTAAGAGCGTCAAGATGCTTTGCACACTGACGGCGATCGCGCCTGCGGTATCGGGACCGTCTTTGAGGAAACGGGTAGAAATGTCGCCGACCAGTTCCAGAGAAATGGTGAGAAAGGTGATGGTAGCCGCGCTCTAGAGCCAGTCCATTGTTGCCCATCCTGTTTTAGGACGAGGAGTATCAAATGAGCAACATTTCAATAGACATCCATCTGCTCAAGTTTGGCTTTTTATTCGGTGCAGCGATCGCTTTTACACCAATGATGAAAGCACCTGAAGGAAAAATTGCTGTTGGGACTTGCTAGAATTTTGAAGAAGTTGAATTCCCTTGTACACTTTGAGATTGAAGCAGAAACGTTCAAAGTTCTTACTGATAGCCTTACTGAATTCTCTGGCTGATTTTGACGGAGAGCTGTCTGGCGAAGCAATAGAGCTGTTAGATGAGTTGAACACACGATCGCACAAACTTCCGCCGCTGTATGCCGACGTTTTTCTACTCCCACATTCGGCAACCTGTGCTGATCTGGTTGATCGCATCAGGTCTCTGTCTCAGGAACAGGTGGCAACTGCCAGTTATGCGTTTCAAATTTTTCGCTACTATGAGCAGATTTTGAGAGCCAACCCAGGCGACACGCTGCCCGAACAAAAGGCGGCTTATGAGTCACAGATGGAGCGAGTCCGTCTTTCGGTGGCTCGATCGAAGGCAGCTTTGGCTGAGTCTATGCAAAAGTGATGGAAGATATCGATAAAGCTATTGCCGTTGAAACTTATGGTGAAGTTTTCGAGGTTTTTGTATTGGCTGATGTAAACGGATTGTAGGCGCATCGCTTCTCCTTTACACCTGCGCCATCAATGCCTTGAGTAATTTAGTTCGTTTGTCTGTCGCGGCATCTATCTGCCGTTCTAGGCGATCGCAAAGAGCCATCAGTCGATCGATTTTAGCGACGATGCGATGTTGTTCTGCGAGAGGTGGAAAAATATATAGAATATTTAACAATGTCGTTTTGTTTAACTTCTTTCTCCCAGTTGTTCCAGAGGTTAATTTCGTAAAAGGATAGTAGGATAAAGAATAATTTAGAAAGTCTATATCTAATGCCAAAGTAGGCTTCAATACATGAGCATGATTATTGACCCAAGACTTACCTTCTATTGTGTAAGAGAAAGGCAATACTCTGCCGATAAAAGTTTCATCCTCTACGACCAATACAAGAGGTTCATTAAATATATATTCATCTATCCATCCAACTCTTCCATTTGCTCCATAGTAAGGTATTTCACCCTTGACTCTATCATCTTTCTTAATTGGCTTTCGCTTATAATCTAGACAATAAATAACTTCTCCTAAATGAACAGCTATCCAACCATTTGGGATTTGTAAATCTTTTATTTCACTATCAGAGATAGGAATTAATGATTTCTCCTCTCTAACTTCTTTTTTGCTTAGAAGCCTTGAACGTTCATCCGCAACTTTTTCTAACAACTCACTAGCAGGCTCATCTTTCGGATCTTGCAGCACCAGTTTGCCCATGACAGCGAGTTGAAGGATCGCCTTACGCAGTCCAGCCACATTCTCTTTGACCGAGTAGAGTTCGCCGAAGTGTCGTGTGATGAAGCGCCAAGCGGTGCTGAAGTCGCTGCTCTCTTTAGCTGTCAGCAGACGGTTGAGGGCGGCAGTGTGGATGGTGATTCTTTTTTGGTTGCGATCGCCCCGCAGCTTTTCCAGTTCATCACAACGAGCCATGAGGCGATCGATTTTAGCGACGATGCGGCGTTGTTCGGCAAGTGGGGGAAGAGGAACAATTGTATGGATGATCTTTTCTCTGGAAATGTTTGGCTGTGCAGCTCCCGCACCTTGCCCAATAAAATTCTGCTTCAGCGAAGTAAGTAGATAAACCAGAAAGATGTTGTCTATTCCTAAATAAGGCTTACACGCACAAACGGCTTGATTCGTTGTTGCTTCAATTTCTAGGACACCAACTTCACCAATATTTGCGCCATACATAGCAACAAGAACAGAACCGATCGAGTTCAAATCCAAAGAGCAGCTTTTTAGAGCTTCTTGGGTAATAGTTTCGCTGGTTTCGACAATTTTTCCTTGTTTTACTTCCCCTGATTTAACCCAAGGAATATCACCGCCATAATAAGAGCTATTGGTACGGCTAGGAGTGGTGCCAGATTTCCAAATTCCATAATCATGAAGTCGTACCCATTCCCATCCATCAGGCAGCTTATAGGGTAATTCCTCCGCCGTGATTGCGGGTAACGGCTTTGGCTGTTTGATTTTCCCTTCCTTCACTAACCGCTGCTTTTCTACCTCGATCGCCTTCAGCAATTCACTCGCAGGTTGATCTTTCGGGTCTTGCGGCACCAATTTGCCCTGCATGGCAAGTGTCAGAATCAGTTCACGCAGTCTCTGAATGCCATCCGGTGCAGCAAAGGCGGTATCAAAGTGGCGTTCTAGCAGCACAGTATCGTCAGGCATGGGGAGGGTGTAGTGGGAGATGTCTGATGGGCGATCGCATTATTCTGCATTCAAACTTTTAAGGATCTTCTTGGTAAGCAATTCCTTGATTTCTGATGTCGTGGAAGGGCTTCAACGAATATCTTCCAATCGATCTTCCAGGATTAGTTGAATCGCGCTTTTGAGGTTTTCTTTGACTTCTTCTATGGTTTCTCCTTGCCCATTGGCTCCAGGTATTTCAGGACAGATTGCCCAATATCCTCCTTCCTCAGCCGCTTCAATGATGGCTGTAAGTTCTGCTTTCATAACTTAATCTCCCAAAAAGTTTAGGATCGTGGATTGAATAACCTGTATTCTGAACAACCTTGCATGATGCTAGCTTGCCTAGAGGTCGCCCCCCAAATCCCCCAATCTGGGGGACTTTGAACTCTGGCTCCCCCAGATTGGGGGTTGGGGGGCGACCTCTGGGCATCCCACGTTAATAAATCCTCATTCCTTAGTATCGCTTGATCATAACTAATCATGGCATTGACTCATCCCTCAACGCCTCCATCAGAGCCTGTTTCAGAGCAGTTTGAGCTGCTTCAAGCTGGTGAACAATCCCTAGATACTCCTGCATCAGTTCATCCGGCTCGCCATGATTCACCTCAACTTCGTGGGGGTTCTTGCAGTCGAGGTTATAGTTGCGGTCTGCGATCGCCTGGGCTGACACCTTCCAGGCATATTCGTTAACCTTGCGCCCCTTTCTGGCAGCACCGCCCCACCATTGCTTCTCCCGATCAAACTCCTGAATCGTCAGCGGCTTCGATCGTGAATAGGACTTGTAGCCATCGGGATAGGGATGCTCAAAAAACCATATATCCTGAGTGGGATCACCTTTTTCAAAGAAAAGAATGTTGGTATTGATTCCGGTGTAGGGGCTAAATACACCCTTGGGCAACCGGACAATAGTATGCAGATTAAACTCTTCCAGCAGTTCGCGCTTCAGGTTGGTTTTAGTGCCTTCGCCAAACAGAAACCCATCGGGCAACACCACCGCAGCGCGACCCGTATCAGGCTGAAGCAGGTGCATGATCAACGCCATAAACAGGTCGGCAGTTTCGCGGGTCTGATACTTTTTTGGGAAATTGGCTTCGATGCCGTCTTCCTCCATGCCGCCAAAGGGCGGATTTGTGATGACGATATCCACCCGATCTTTGGGACTATAATCTCTCAACGGACGGCTCAAGGTGTTGTCGTGGCGAATGTTGGTAGGCACATCAATACCGTGCAGCATCACGTTGGTCATGGCGAGCATGTGCGGCAGCGGCTTCTTTTCCACCCCATTGAGGGTATCTTGCAGGGTTTTGCGATCCTCAGTAGTTTTAAACTGTGGCTTGAGATGCTCGATCGTGTTAGTCAAAAAGCCACCCGTGCCGCAGGCGGGGTCAAGCACCTTTTCGCCCAGCTTGGGGTTGATGATATCGACCATAAACTGGGTCACAGCGCGGGGGGTGTAATATTCACCCGCATTCCCCGCCGCTTGCAGATCCGCCAGAATTTTTTCGTAGATGTCGTTAAACAGATGGCGATCGGTAGACGAGTTGAAATCGACATCCGTTTCAATACAGTTAATTACCTGACGCAGCAGCGTGCCCGACTTCATGTAGTTGTAGGCATCTTCAAACACCTCACCCACTACCCTGCCCTGGGGCGAAATCCCAGCCGCCGTAGCCAGCTTTTTCAGAGAGGGAAACAACTCGTTGTTGACAAAATCAGTCAGATCTTCGCCCGTAATCCCTTCTGGATTCTTTGCCCAGTTTGACCAGCGAAAACGGCTCTGTAGAGGCGATTTATACCCCTTAACGGTAAACTCCCATTCCTGCTCCTTGTCATCAAAAATCTTCAGAAACAGCAGCCAGACAATCTGGCTGATGCGCTGAGCGTCGCCATCGACACCCACATCCTTACGCATGATGTCCTGAATCGTCTTGATCAGTGTTCCAATTGCCATGCTTCTGTATCTAGCTTTTCGGTATCTACGCTCTAGAGATTATGCACTGTAGAGTGACTCTTTCAGGTCGCGTATCGCCTTCTGGTAATTGTCCAGCCCCCCAAAAGCACGCACAATCTCGATCGGGGTGCCAAATTCAGTAAAGGGCGCAACGGTGAGAATCTGAGTTTCCTCAATCTGCCCCACACCTGCATCGGCATATTTATCTAAGAGGGCTTCCAACACTCGCTTGACCCGATCGCCATATTGGGTAAAGTAATTGCGCTTTTTAACCTGCTCAGCCCGTTCCTTGCGGGTCAGCGGTGGCTTATCCCAGGCAACATGGCAAAGTAGGTCAAAGGGGTCACAATCTTTTCCAATCTCCTCAGCCAGCGCCTCAAAGAATATCCCTTCGTTCGCCAACTCATCCACGATCGCCTGTTTTTTGTCAGCACTGCTCCAGCGCCGCAGAAAGTCGTCCAGCGAGGCAAACTCCTTGGCTAAAGCTTTGCGGGTGTAATCCTTGAGCGATTCGGTAATCAGCTTGCCGTTTGCATCGAAGTACTGAACCCGCTCAGCAACCACCTTGACTTCCACATTCGCCACTACATAGCGCCGTACACCAGGCTCATAGTCAGAATCAGCAGATTCGCCGACCCCCAGCCATTGATTGCCTTCACCTGGTTCGGGATACTGATAGCCGCCTTCCGGTTCTTCACCCTCCAGTAAATCTGGCAGATCCGGTGGCACTGGCGAGTCATCAAGATCCTTCGGTACGTAGATCTGCACCGGGTCGCCGTCAAAATCGGGGTCAGCAAACAGTTCGGTGGCTTTTTTGAAATCGATGATCGTGAAATAGAACTTGCCGTAGTCTTCGTTGATGCGGGTGCCCCGACCAATGATCTGCTTAAACTCGGTCGGCGACTGAATCCGCTGATCGAGCACAATTAACTTGCAGGTCTGGGCATCGACTCCCGTAGACATCAGCTTAGAGGTAGTGGCGATCACCGGGTACTTGGATTCTGGGAAGATAAAGTTATCCAGTTCTGCCTTCCCTTCTTCGTTGTCCCCCGTGATCCGCATCACATAGCGAAAATTTTCGGCAACCAGGTCAGCATTTTCGTTAACCAACGCCTGTCGCATTCGTTCGGCGTGGTCGATGTTTTCGCAAAAGACGATCGTTTTATCAAAGCGGTTGGTCTGCTTCAAAAACTCGCTGATCTTTCGAGCCACTAGTTGAGTCCGCTTTTCCAAAACCAGGGTTTTGTCAAAATCTTTCTGGTTGTAAATGCGATCCTCAATCTCGCTGCCGTACTTATCGACCATCCCCTTACCCGGTCGCCAGCCTGCCAGATCCTTGTCGATGTCAATGCGTACGACCTTGTAGGGCGCAAGAAAACCGTCGTCAATGCCCTGCCGCAGGGAGTAGGTGTAAATGGGTTCGCCAAAATAGTCAATATTGGAAACTTGTTTCGTTTCCTTCGGGGTAGCCGTCAAACCAATCTGAGTCGCAGAGGAAAAGTAGTCCAAGATTTGCCGCCATGCCGAGTCTTCTGCCGCACTTCCCCGATGGCACTCATCTATCACGATCAGATCGAAAAAGTCAGGACTAAATTGTTTATAAATATTTTGCTCTTCTTCAGTGCCCGTGACTGCCTGATAGAGCGACAGATAGATCTCATAGGCTTTGTTTGCCTGTCGCTTCTGAATCTTGGTCATCGCCGAGCCAAAGGGCTTGAAGTCGTTGGTCATGGTCTGATCGACCAAAATATTGCGATCGGCGAGAAACAAGATGCGTTTTTTGGCTTTCGATTTCCAGAGCCGCCAGATGATTTGAAAAGCGGTAAAGGTTTTGCCTGTGCCAGTTGCCATGACTAGCAAAATACGGTTCTGACCTTTGGCGATCGCTTCAATGGTTTTGTTGATGGCTAGCACTTGATAGTAGCGCGGGGTCTTGTTGCTGCCGTCGCTGTAGTAATCCTGCGTGACCAGACTCTCCTGCTGCTCAGACAGCCCCCGGTGAGCAGACCACCATTGCCAAAGCATATCAGCAGAGGGAAACTCGTCCAGACCCAGTTCACGCTCAATGATGCCATCCGTAGCAATTTTATTGTGAAATAAAAAGCCATCACCATTAGAACTAAACACAAAGGGCACTTGGAGCAGGTCAGCATAGCTCAGCCCCTGCTGCATCCCATCCCCCAAAGAATGATTGTTGTCCTTCGCCTCGATGATGGCGATCGGAATATTGGGCTTGTAAAAAAGTACGTAGTCCGCTCGCTTGTTTCGGGCACGGGTATGCAGTTTCCCACGAACGAGTATTCGTCCGTCAGTCAGCGGGAATTCTTCGCGGATCTGAGTTAAGGTATCCCAACCCGCCCGTTCCAGAGCAGGCGTAATCCATTTTGTGCAAATATCCCGTTCAGTCAGGGAGCATTTATTAAAATCTTCTGACATAAAGATTAGGATTGATTGGTGAAGAACGAGCAGTTTCGCTCTGTGCCTATAACCTGCACCAACACAAACAGAACGTACCCTCTATTGAAGCCTTTCTTCAAGCCATTTGCCCAGTCTTTTATATAAATGACGATGCCAAGTAATGAGTGGCAACCAATTTTGAAATTGTCACTACCAATCAAAAGACATTAATTTGTCTCGACGACAAGAGCAAGTCACTAGCGACACTAAATCGGTCACCGATGACATTTAATTAGTCACTATACATTTTTAAGCGGGTGGCGAGAATCGAACTCGCATCATTAGCTTGGAAGGCTAAGGTTTTACCACTAAACTACACCCGCATAATCTTCTTACAAAGGCGAATACTAGATTAACATGATTTTCCGCAAGCGGATGCCATTAATCCACAACAACCTCTGCTCACTTTACAACTTGTATCTGCACCGGAACCACCCACGCGGTTAGTGGAGCCTTATTAACAGGATTATAATCAGTCGTATCAAATATAACATCAAACAACAACGGCTCAAACACTTTGTTGACCAGCCTATCTAGCTCTGCACTACTCATTGAGGTTGGATTGACAGGAACGGTTGCATTAATCACTTTACCGTTTGTCGTATCCACCGTAACCTGAGCCTCTAAGTTCAGGATTTGCCCTGGCAGTAGCTTAAGGTCAGGAGAATAAGGGATGGTAATCTGCTGCTGCTCGTTGCCTTTGAGTTGTGCTGTTTTTGCAAAGCTGTCGCCTGAAAGACCTGCTCGTCGAATTTGTCCGGCGGCTACTTGAGCCAAGATCGTCACCTCAGTGGAAGGTAAGCTTTGATCTGAGCCAATCGGTCCTAGTGTGCTAGGCTCCTTTCCTGAATCGTTTGTCGATGAGTCTGGCACTGCTGACGGGTTGTTATTAGGATCTGCCGAACCAGGCGAAATAGCAGAGTTGGCATCTAGAGAGGTTGGTCGATCGCCCGTGTTAGCTCCCCTCGGTTCCGAAGTGGGAAAGGATGGTTGCTCTGGAACAACGGGTTGCGGTGCCGTTGGGCGGACTTTAACGAATGGAAGCTGAGGTCTTGGCGTTGCAGCAACGATCGTAGGTTTGACAGAAGGCTTGACCTGAGGAGTGGGGCTAGGAATGGGTTGTTGAACGATCGAAGGTTGTGGAATGGGGCTAGGAATTGGTTGTTGAACGATCGACGGCTGAATCGGTGCAGCAGGTTGAGGAGTCGCCTCAGAATTAACCGCACGTTGAGAAGCCGCCGCAGATGTAGCCACTTTAGGAGCAGATGAACGAGTCGATCGCGTCGTTTTATTAGAAGACTTTGGAGAAATATCGACTAGCTCGATCGGAGCCATCACTCCCGCAGATTTTTGGCTGTTGACGCGAAACAGAAACAGCCGCCCCGATAGCAGCAATAACAAATGCACAACCAATGAGCCTGCCAAAACCGCAAGCCACAGATTAGGGGGATCGTTGTGTCGTCGATCGTGCCCAGACTGAAAATCAGCCGCATTCATAGGTCGCCATCCCAGAAACTCCAAGTCACCCTCATTTTAGTCGTTGGATGGCGTTTCGTTCAGGTGATTCAAGGGTTAGAAACTATGCTGAACCTGAAAATGCCTACTGTGGAATTCTACAATGTGCGCCTAGATAGGGATTGACCGAGAACGTCAACACCGTCTCATCGACTCCTTTCAGCTCCAAGGGGCTGACTTTAGTGATCACATCTTCGTCAAGATAGTCAGCAACCGCAGCAGACACCAAAATGCAGTTTGGCTCTGCCGCTTCCTGAATGCGAGAGGCGATATTGACACTGGGACCGATCGCCGTATAGTCTGCTCGTTCTTCGCCGCCAAACATGCCGACAACCGCCGTTCCTTGGTGAATGCCGCACCGAAACTGGACTCGATCAATCCCTTGAGCCTGCCAGCGATCGTTGAGTTCCTCCAGCGATCGGTGCATTTGACGAGCCGCCGCGATCGCGCGCCTGACTTGCTCATTAGGAGTCAACTCTTCGGGTGCACCAAAGATTGCCAAAATTGCATCACCCATAAACTTATCAACGGTGCCGCCATTCTCAAACACAGCACGGGTCATGCTAGCGAGATATTCATTGAGCAGTTCGGCGACGCGGCGCGATCGTAAGGTGTTGGAAAGCTGAGTAAACCCGACAATATCGCTAAACAAGACAGTAATCATGCGTGGCTCAGGGCGCAAGTCGAGCAGAAGTTCACCTTTAGCGGCTCGTTGCACCAAGGCGGGCGGCAGAAACCGTTTCAAGACAGATTCGGTGAGATAGGTGTTGAGTTGAGCAACGCGCTGTTCGTTTGCTTTGAGCGCTAGGAGATTGCGGACTTCTGCCAACAGCTCTCGATCGTTAAACGGCTTTGACAAGTAGGCATCTGCGCCCAGTTCAGCCCCTTCAATGCGCGTATCTTCGTCGGCTTTGGCAGTCAGCAACACGATCGGAGTGCCTTTAAGATCATCGTCACGACGAATCATCCGAATCATGTCAAGACCCGACACGATCGGCATCATCAAATCCGTCACGATCAGGTGAGGGCGGCGATTTTGAACTTCTTGGAATCCTTCAGCACCGTTGCGGGCTGTCCAGACTTGATAGCCCTGTTTCCGCAAAATGCCTGAGACATACGATCGGATATCGGGGTTGTCATCCACTACGAGAATGTGGGATGCATCAGGGTTTTGAGTCTTGAATTTTGAGTTTTGAATCGAATCTTCTAATTCAGAATTTAACGGTGAAGATTCAGAATTATCCTGAAGTTCCACTTCTAAATCGGCTAACTCTACCGCCGCACGGCTTGATTGCAGTTCTGCCTGGTCTTCAGTCACCTGCTCTGGCGGTAAGTGGGCGTTGCCTGTTTGCAGCCGAATACTAAACGTGGTGCCTTTTCCATAAACCGATTCGACCGTGATCTGTCCGCCATGAAGTTCGACGAGTTCTTTGACGAGCGCTAGACCCAACCCCGTGCCTTCATAGCTGCGATTCGCCGATCCTTCAGCCTGTCGGAAGCGCTCAAACAAAAACGGAATTTGATCGGGAAGAATGCCGATTCCGGTGTCAATCACTTCTAACAGGGCGTGATCACCTTCTGGTCGCGCAACGATCGTAATGGTCTTGCCTGCTGCCGTAAACTTCATCGCGTTCGACAACAGGTTATAGAGAACTTTGTCGAATTTCTCTAGATCTAAATAATTTGCCGGACATGGACTGAGGTGAGTTATGACCGTCAGCCCCTTTTTCTCGCAGTAAGGACGGAACGAATCGACAACTTGACTAACGACCTCTCTGAGGTCACACGGGCGGAAACTGGGCTGCATTCGCCCCGCATCCAGGCGTTGCAGATCGAGAAGCTGATTGACCAACCGCAGCAGACGACGAGAATTTCGCAGCGCGATCGCCGATTCCTCATAGGTCAACCCCTCTTGTTGAGCCGTTGCCGACTCTAGCGGACCCACCATCAAAGTGAGAGGCGTTCTAAACTCGTGAGAGATATTCTGGAAAAACTCGGTTTTTTGACGATCGAGTTGCAGCAGTTGCTCGGCTTGCTGGCGCGTTTTTTGATAGAGCCGCGATTGTTGAACGGCGATCGCGGCTTGGGCTGCCACCGATTGAGCCAGTTGAATCTCCGACGCTTTCCAAAGGCGCTTGTGTTGATTTTGCCGCAGAGAAATGCTGCCAATGATCTTGCCATCTGAAATTAAGGGCACCACCAGCAGAGCACGGGCAGGCGTATAAACGGTTGTTTCTCCCACCTGCATTTCTGGATGTTGAAATAAGTCTTCTAAGACGACAGGCTGCTGAGAAGCAAGCAATTGCTTGAGAACAGGGTTGTCTTTGATCGGCACCTCTGACTGAGGCAGCGATCGCTCTGACGCTGACAACTCAGTGATTTCTGAAGCAATTGGGTCGCCCTGCTGCCAGTTGGGATCGTGTAGCCCCACCAGTTGCACAAATTTGTCGTCTTCTGTCCAAAGTGACAGAGCGCAGCCATCAACGTGCAGGGCTTGTCCCAATTGCTGAGTGATGGCGGCAAAAATTTCTTGCGGGTCAAGGCTCGATCGGATTGCAGTCGTGATGGTGTTGATCAGAGACTCCCGCTTTGCCAATGCGCGCACTTGCTCATAAGCATAGGCTTGCGAGAGCGCCAGCGCCGCTTGATCTGCCACCATGCTAATCAGTTCGACTTCATCTTGCTGCCACTGACGCGATTCTCCGCACTGATGCAGCGCCAGCACCGCCATTAATTCTTGCTGACAAATCAATGGCACTATCAAGCTCGATCGGATGTCTGCCGCTCGGTATGCCTGTTGACACTGCAAGTCTTGAGACTGAATCAAAGGGTCGATCGTCGCATCTTGAATCACCTCGACCTGATGAGTGCTCCAAATGGTTTGAAAGAGAGAATCTTGGGGGTTCAGTCCAGCCGTCTCTTGCCAATAAGCAAAGCCTTCATCGGCTAATTGACCCTCTTGAAAGGGGCGCAAAATTCCACAACTGACCTCAAACATACTGCCGACCGTTTCGACGATCGTTTGCAAAATTTGTCGGTAGCTAAGAGCACTCCGAATGGTGTTAGTGACGGCATTGAGAAGCGACTCACGCCTTAGAGTCCGTCGCAACTCTTGAGTTCTGGCTTTGAGAACGCTGTGGGTGTCAGCAGCTTGACGAACGACTCGCTTGAGTTCTTCGTCATCCCACGGCTTAGTAACATATTTAAAGACTTTACCCGCGTTGATCGCTTCGACCAGATCCTCGACATCGGTATAGCCCGTGAGAATGATCCGAATAATGTCGGGATATTGAGTTGCCGTCAGACTCAGAAACTCAGTGCCGCTCATCATCGGCATTCGCTGATCGGAAATGATCACCGCCACATCGCCTTCTCTTGAGAGAATGTCGAGCGCTGCCGGACCGCTTTCTGCCCGCAGCACTTTAAACTCTCGATGGAACGTCCGGTAGAGCAGATCTAGGTTATCGGGTTCGTCATCGACTACTAAAATCTTCTGCTTGGTTGCCTCACGAGATTTCATGCACCACTCTCCTGCTGCATGACTGGCTGATTGGGAAGATAAGTGATCACTATCACAGCCCAGACATTAAGCGGGTGCTGCGTCGCAATGCAATAAGTTGTATGTCTCTGAATTGGCAACATAATAGTTAGTCTGCCCATGATCGGTTTGGCAATCACTAATAACTGCAACCCCCGAAGAACTGTCTGCACCCAGCCCACAAATTTGAGATTTGATGCGATCCTTGGTTTCGCGCAGCAAATCGCCCACTCGTCTATCGACGCTAGAGCCACTATTATCAAATTCAAGATTACCCACCAACATATTATGTATCAATAGTCCAGACAGTTTAAATCGCCAACGGTAGAATGCAGGCTTGAGACTCCTTGGCGAGGTCAGATGCTGACCATAGAATGAGGGTTTCAGCCTCTGCCTCAAAAATTGTCCGGACTATTATTGATGTACTAAGCTTGCCCCTGACCAACAAGGCTCTAACGCCGATTTGTAAAGATTATGTGATCGAGATCGCATAATTTGTTCACTTAGATCACTTTAAGGGCATCCACTCAGTTTTGGCAAATGGTCGATCGAGACCTCGAATCTTCCTCTTGTCTAAAGTCTTGCAAGAAAAGAATCAAGTCGCCACTCTTAACCGAGAACTCAAGCGCTAAGATTTGAGCGGTAGAGTCTTTCAACCTGTCTGCTCCGACAAATGTTATGAACCAGCCGATCGCTTCTGAGTCTGCCCTCTCTGCGTTTTTTCGCAACCTTCCTGATATGCTGCGTCAGCCCTTTTCGCTGGCACTAATCGGCTCGGTAGGTGCCCATTTATTTTTCTTTTTGTGGCTCCCTCTTTTTACGACTGAAGAGACAAAGCCGGAAGTCAAGCGCGTCGTTCGCTTGCTGGATTCGTCGCTTCAAGCTCAAGCCTCCACCTCTGCGATCGGGTTGCCGCCGATTCCTAAAACGCCTGATAGCACCGTAAAGATTCCGTTAGGACAAGGACTGCTTCCACCAATTCCGCCCGATGTACCGTTGTATAAATTTCAAGACCCGATCATACCGCCTGCACCCCCTATCTTTCGGTCTTCACCAACAACCGTCTTTCCCTATCCTCTCCTCTCGCGGGCTTTCAATCCCCCTCCAAGCTCAGTTAGACCCAATCAGACGACGATTCCTAACCCAACTCAAACCCCGCTTACAACTCTTCCTCCACCGTCGGGGGCGACTGACCCAAAGATCCCTCTTCTTCCTTCGGGAGCCGTTCCCCCGACTACAACCCCTCCGGCATCTTCAACGACTCCGCCAACTCCAACAACTCCAGCAGTCATATCTTCGGCTCCGACGCGTCCAACAGTGTTTGCAGAAAATCAGCGGCTGCGAGACAGCATTACCTTTAAGTCTCCGGGCGCAACCCCCAATGAAGTTGCTTCTAACAACATTGTCAGTTACAGCAATTGGTATCAGAAAAACGTGATCGATCGAGGCGTTACTGACAAGAATCTAGCGATGCCGAAACCGATTCCGGTTCTAGACGTTCCTTATAAGTCTCCGTTCAACTTAACTGAGAAGTTTGAGCCAGCCTATATTAGTGTTTTGATTGCTCCAGACGGTAAAATTGCTGCTCCTCCATCAGTCATTGGGCGAACAGGGTATGGAATATTAGATGACCTTGCGCTCAGTGAGGTGTCGCAACGGGTTATCAATGATCAAAAAGCGGGCAAATTAGCGCCTACAGGTGACGACGCAGGTAAATATGTCTTACGAAAATATATAGTGACATTTAAGGTCTCCCCGACAGCCTGAATGAACTTTAGACGTATTTCAGAGGAGGGAGGTTGAGCGATCGGGTCTCTCTTAAGCTGAGTGGTCGTCCTTTTCCTGCCGCACCGGGAGGAATTTCAGGCTTTGCTGAATAATGCCCTCCTCACAGATTGGGGCAAGCCCTCGCCAACCCTTCTCCCTAGGAGGAAGGGAGCCAGAACTCTTGTCCCCCTCTCCTCTTGGGAGAGGGCTAGGGTGAGGGTAAAATCTGTGCTTCATAGATCGATTCAGCAATACCGAATTCAGTCTCTTCTACGTCGTCGTTTGAGACGATCGACACGATCGTCCGTCAAGGTTCCTCATTTGAGCTATTCAACGCGTTGCTGCGGGTTGCTGATCAAAAGAGCGTTAAGCTCTATTTTGGGAGGCGACAGCGATTACACCATGTTTCATCAATGGCATACTCTTGCCGCCGGATGTGCAATCTCGTTTAGTGAGTTTAACGCCGCACCCTTTAGTCCCTAGCGCTCCAATTCGATAGACGTGCGGGTGAAAGGTTCTTCAATCTTGTCTGATGCGATCGGTTTGTCTTGACGCGATCGCACCATCTCAGTCGGGAGTTAGCTAGCCTATCCTGATTTTTCTTTAAATCTGCCGTGACCCCAAAAATCGGGGCACCCTGAAGTTTTGCGGCGAAGAGGGGTGCGGACGTGAATTTGACAAGCGGCGTGATTTTGAGTTTGGCTTACATTCTAGGATTGCTTTCTACAAGCGTTGCTTGGGGTGGAATCGTTGTCTTAATAGTAGGATGTGGGGCAGCGATCGCGCTTCCTAAACTCTGGAAAGGTAAATTTAGCTCCAGAATTTGGATCGCGGCGGGAGTCGTTGGTTTAGCTGCAAGCCTCTATTTTCAGATGCGAGTGCCGCAGCCAGGAACCCACGATATTAGCCGTCTGTTAGAGAATGCAACCCAGAAGCAAGAGGTCACGGTATCGGGACAGGTCACAGAAACCCCTCGCCTAAATCGCAGTGGAAAAGCCCAAATCTGGCTAGAGGTCAGTCGTGTCGATCGAGCCACTCAATCTGAAACGATCGCACCCGACCAAGTGCGCGGAAAACTGTATGTGACGGTGCCCTTGCTGCAAGCAACTGGAGTGACCCAAGGGCAGGAAATCGCGATCGCCGGAGTTCTCTACAAGCCAAAGCCTGCGTCTAATCCCGGTGGGTTTGACTTTCAGAAATATTTGGCGCGAGACGGCTGTTTTACAGGGCTGCGAGGACGCACGATCGAAGGGTTGCATCCCAACGATCGCTGGGGTTGGTGGATGATTCGGCAGAAAATAATCCGATCGCAAATCGACTGGCTCGGTAGCCCAGAAGGACAACTCGTCAGCTCAATGGTGTTAGGAAGTCGCGTTGTCGATTTGCCGTTTGATATCAAAGATCAGTTTACCGGAATGGAGGGCTGGGGAACCCTTAAAGCCCCTGTCTTTTAAGCATGGGGATGTAAAAGGGGTTCCCGCGTGGCGGTCACGCCACAGAGTCT
>NZ_LXYR01000057.1 GCF_001650195.1 Phormidesmis priestleyi BC1401
TTCATTAAGCGGTGAAGGAGAGCGACGCGAAAGTGAAGCGAACTTTTCCGCCAGAACCAAGACAATTGCATAGTTTGGAAGTCATAATAGCACTTAAACCTCGTCAAAGCAAATAAATTTCTGAGTTCTTTTGGGGATTCAGAGCGAGAGGTAAGTTTTACTTATTTCGATAGTGAGCTGTAACAAGCCCTATGTTTTACAACATGGAGAGTTTGATCCTGGCTCAGGATGAACGCTGGCGGTATGCTTAACACATGCAAGTCGAACGGTCCTTTCGGGGATAGTGGCGGACGGGTGAGTAACGCGTGAGAATCTGCCTTTAGGACGGGGACAACAGTTGGAAACGGCTGCTAAAACCCGATGTGCCCTTCGGGGTGAAATATTTATAGCCTGAAGATGAGCTCGCGTCTGATTAGCTAGTAGGTGAGGTAAAGGCTCACCTAGGCGACGATCAGTAACTGGTCTGAGAGGATGACCAGTCACACTGGGACTGAGACACGGCCCAGACTCCTACGGGAGGCAGCAGTGGGGAATTTTCCGCAATGGGCGCAAGCCTGACGGAGCAATACCGCGTGAGGGAGGAAGGCTCTTGGGTCGTAAACCTCTTTTATCAGGGAAGAACACAATGACGGTACCTGATGAATCAGCATCGGCTAACTCTGTGCCAGCAGCCGCGGTAATACAGAGGATGCAAGCGTTATCCGGAATTATTGGGCGTAAAGCGTCCGCAGGTGGTTTTGGTAGTCTGCTGTCAAAGCGCGAGGCTCAACTTCGTATCGGCGGTGGAAACTCCAAGACTAGAGCTAGGTAGGGGTCACGGGAATTCCCAGTGTAGCGGTGAAATGCGTAGATATTGGGAAGAACACCAGCGGCGAAAGCGCGTGACTGGGCCTGAGCTGACACTCATGGACGAAAGCTAGGGGAGCGAAAGGGATTAGATACCCCTGTAGTCCTAGCCGTAAACGATGACAACTAGGTGTTGCCCGTATCGACCCGGGCAGTGCCGTAGCCAACGCGTTAAGTTGTCCGCCTGGGGAGTACGCACGCAAGTGTGAAACTCAAAGGAATTGACGGGGGCCCGCACAAGCGGTGGAGTATGTGGTTTAATTCGATGCAACGCGAAGAACCTTACCAAGGCTTGACATGTCGCGAACCTTCTTGAAAGGGAAGGGTGCCTTCGGGAGCGCGAACACAGGTGGTGCATGGCTGTCGTCAGCTCGTGTCGTGAGATGTTGGGTTAAGTCCCGCAACGAGCGCAACCCTCGTTTCTAGTTGCCATCATTCAGTTGGGCACTTTAGAGAGACTGCCGGTGACAAACCGGAGGAAGGTGGGGATGACGTCAAGTCAGCATGCCCCTTACGCCTTGGGCTACACACGTACTACAATGCTACGGACAAAGAGCCGCAAGTTCGCGAGGACAAGCAAATCTCATAAACCGTGGCTCAGTTCAGATTGCAGGCTGCAACTCGCCTGCATGAAGGCGGAATCGCTAGTAATCGCAGGTCAGCATACTGCGGTGAATACGTTCCCGGGCCTTGTACACACCGCCCGTCACACCATGGGAGTTGGCCACGCCCGAAGTCGTTACTCCAACCGTTCGCGGAGGAGGATGCCGAAGGCAGGGCTGATGACTGGGGTGAAGTCGTAACAAGGTAGCCGTACCGGAAGGTGTGGCTGGATCACCTCCTTATAGGGAGACCTACCCGTTTTTTTTCGAGTACCCAGGGTTTGAATTAACTTTTGTTAACTGAGCACTGGGTGATTAGAGGAAAAGCTGGTCATCCCAAGGTCGTTGAGGATTTGAGTGTTGACTTCCAAGCTATGTAAGATTGGTTCGGGTTATGGGCTATTAGCTCAGGTGGTTAGAGCGCACCCCTGATAAGGGTGAGGTCCCTGGTTCGAGTCCAGGATGGCCCACCTTTATAAATGAGGGGGTTTAGCTCAGTTGGTAGAGCGCCTGCTTTGCAAGCAGGATGTCAACGGTTCGAGTCCGTTAACCTCCACTGAAAGCTTTCAGCTTTCCTCGAACAATCAAACTGAGTTCAATTTCAGCAACTTATCTAACTTATAGAAAGCCTGCTGGAATCATTCCAGTTAGAACCTTGAAAACTGCATAGAAACTTGTCAGGTAGAAAGTAGTAGTCTTTCAGTAAATTGCTCACAAGGCAGATTATTGAGAGGCACAACAGATATCACAGACACCAATGTTGGTTGATTTTAAGTGGTCAAGCTAATAAGGGCTGATGGTGGATACCTAGGCACACAGAGGCGAAGAAGGACGTGGTTACCGACGATATGCTCTGGGGAGTTGGAAGCAAGCATTGATCCAGAGATTTCCGAATGGGGCAACCCTATATACTGCCACCTGAATCCATAGGGTGGAAAGAGCGAACGCAGCGAATTGAAACATCTTAGTAGCTGTAGGAAGAGAAAACAAACGTGATTTCCCAAGTAGCGGCGAGCGAAACGGAAACAGCCTAAACCAGAGTGCATGCACTTTGGGGTCGTGGGACAACGATATGGACTCAAGCGGCTAGACGAAGCAGTGGAATGCTGCACCAGAGGGGGTGAAAGTCCCGTAGTTGAAAGCTTAATGATACTAGTTGAATCCCGAGTAGCATGGGGCACGTGAAATCCCGTGTGAATCCGCGAGGACCACCTCGTAAGGCTAAATACTCCTGTGTGACCGATAGTGAACCAGTACCGCGAGGGAAAGGTGAAAAGAACCCCGGAAGGGGAGTGAAATAGAACATGAAACCATCAGCTTACAAGCAATGGGAGGACGATTTAAACGTCTGACCGTGTGCCTGTTGAAGAATGAGCCGGCGACTTATAGGTACAGGTAGATTAAGCCGAGAATGGCGAAGTCAAAGGGAAACCGAGTCTGAATAGGGCGCACATCTGTATTTATAGACCCGAACCCGGGTGATCTAACCATGGGCAGGATGAAGCTTGGGTAACACCAAGTGGAGGTCCGAACCGACTGATGTTGAAAAATCAGCGGATGACCTGTGGTTAGGGGTGAAATGCCAATCGAACCCGGAGCTAGCTGGTTCTCCCCGAAATGTGTTGAGGCGCAGCGGCAATGATTATAGCAAGGGGGTAAAGCACTGATTCGGTGCGGGCTGCGAGAGCGGTACCAAATCGAGTCAAACTCTGAATACCTTGTGAACAGATTGCCAGTGAGACGGTGGGGGATAAGCTTCATCGTCAAGAGGGAAACAGCCCAGACCACCAGCTAAGGTCCCCAAATCACAACTCAGTGATAAAGGAGGTGAGAGTGCCCAGACAACCAGGAGGTTTGCCTAGAAGCAGCCATCCTTAAAAGAGTGCGTAATAGCTCACTGGTCAAGCGCTCTTGCGCCGAAAATGAACGGGGCTAAGTTGTGTACCGAAGCTGTGGGATTTATCTATCGATGAATCGGTAGGGGAGCGTTCTGTTGTAGTTTGAAGCATCAGCGAGAGCAGGTGTGGACGAAGCAGAAGTGAGAATGTCGGCTTGAGTAGCGCAAACATTGGTGAGAATCCAATGCCCTGAAATCCCAAGGTTTCCTCCGCAAGGCTCGTCCACGGAGGGTGAGTCAGGACCTAAGGCGAGGCTGAAGAGCGTAGTCGATGGACAATCGGTTAATATTCCGATACTGATGTTGGATTGTGCAGAGGGACGGAGAAGGCTAACACAGCCGCATGTTGGTTCGCGGTTCAAGTGTTCGAGGTGATGAGAGTCGGTGAAAACGACTTGAGCTGAGACATGAGTACGAGGGTCTACGGACTCGAAGTGTGTGACGTCAAGCTTCCTAGAAAAGCTCTAAACACGTTAATCCAGGATTACCTGTACCCTAAACCGACACAGGTGGGAAGGTTGAGAATACCCAAGGGCGCGAGATAACTCTCTCTAAGGAACTCGGCAAAATGGCCCCGTAACTTCGGGAGAAGGGGTGCCATCGAAAGGTGGTCGCAGTGAAGAGGCCCAAGCGACTGTTTACCAAAAACACAGGTCTCCGCGAAGTCGTAAGACGAAGTATGGGGGCTGACGCCTGCCCAGTGCCGGAAGGTTAAAGAAGTCGGTCAGGAGAGTAATCTTTGAAGCTGGCGACTGAAGCCCCGGTGAACGGCGGCCGTAACTATAACGGTCCTAAGGTAGCGAAATTCCTTGTCGGGTAAGTTCCGACCCGCACGAAAGGCGTAACGATTTGGGCGCTGTCTCGGAGAGAGGCTCGGCGAAATAGGAGTGTCTGTGAAGATACGGACTACCTGCACCTGGACAGAAAGACCCTATGAAGCTTTACTGTAGCCTGGTATTGGGTTCGGGCTTTGTTTGCGCAGGATAGGTGGGAGACTATGAAGTTGTCCTCGTGGGGACGATGGAGTCAACGGTGAGATACCACTCTAACAAAGCTAGAATTCTAACCGCTTGCCGTAATCCGGCAGCGGAACCGTATCAGGTGGGCAGTTTGACTGGGGCGGTCGCCTCCTAAAAGGTAACGGAGGCGCGCAAAGGTTCTCTCAGGCTGGTTGGAAATCAGCCGTAGAGTGTAAAAGCACAAGAGAGCTTGACTGTGAGACGTACATGTCGAACAGGGACGAAAGTCGGCTTTAGTGATCCGACGGCGCTGCGTGGAAAGGCCGTCGCTAAACGGATAAAAGTTACTCTAGGGATAACAGGCTGATCTCCCCCAAGAGTTCACATCGACGGGGAGGTTTGGCACCTCGATGTCGGCTCATCGCAACCTGGGGCGGTAGTACGTCCCAAGGGTTGGGCTGTTCGCCCATTAAAGCGGTACGTGAGCTGGGTTCAGAACGTCGTGAGACAGTTCGGTCCATATCCGGTGCAGGCGTAAGAGCATTGAGAGGAGCCTTCCTTAGTACGAGAGGACCGGGAAGGACGCACCGCTGGTGTACCAGTTATCGTGCCAACGGTAAACGCTGGGTAGCTATGTGCGGAGCGGATAACCGCTGAAAGCATCTAAGTGGGAAGCCCACCTCAAGATGAGTGCTCTCATGGGGTTAACCCAGTAAGGTCACGGGCAGAACACCCGTTGATAGGCGGTAGATGGAAGTGCAGTAATGCATGCAGTCGAGCCGTACTAATAGACCGAGGGTTTGACCTCTAGTCTCTCAGCAGACGTGAATGTAAGACAAGTTTCTATGCAGCCTTCAAGGCTCTATCTAACAACAGAACAAAGCCACGAGCTTTCCTGGTGTTTCTAGCGTCGTGGACCCACCCTGACCCATCTCGAACTCAGGTGTGAAACGTGACAGCGGCGAAGATAGTTGGAGGGTAGCCTCCCGCAAAAATAGCTCATCGCCAGGGCAATTATTTGAATAGGAGAGCTTCTTACATCACTGTGAGAAGCTCTCCTATTTTTCAGCTTGATTTGCTCATTAGCTTAACCCTCTGTTGATCTCTACAGATTTCTGGGAACTCTGAGCTGGTAAGGAAAACATCTGGAGACACAATGGCAAGTACAGGACTAAATAAATGGATAGTTAGCGGTAACTTAGCGGCAGATGTACAAATCAAAACTGTTGAGTTAAAGAGCGGGGAAAAGGCTCAAGTGGCGACTGCGACCCTGTATGTGCAGAAGCCCCGTGAGCGTGAGGAGTCGTTTACGGTGTCGTTGAGCATCTGGGAGAAATCTTATGCGTGGCGCAAACTTCAGTTCTTAAAGAAAGGGTCACTTATCATTTGTACGGGTAACGTTGAACCCAATCCTTTTATTTCAAGTAACGGAAATGTTCCTAGAGCAGGGTTGCAGATGACTGTTCTAGATATCGACCTTGATATCGTTCGGGATGCTGAAAGCAAAAATGGAGCAGTTGAGAACGAGTTTGTTGAGGGAGTAATGGCATCAGCTTGACGGCGGGCTAAACGTTTCTGAAGCGGTGCCTAATAGAGAGTCTTTCTGATAAAATAATGCTCAATGTACTGTTGCGAGTCCAGAGTTTCAGGTGTCGCTATGGTTTATTCGACTAAGACTCCTGTTGGTATAGCGATCGTAGGCACAGGCTTCGGTCAAAAGGTTCACATTCCGGGGTTTCAAGAGCATCCGCGCACTCAAATTGTGGCAGTCTATCATCGTGACTTAGAGAAAGCACGTGCGATCGCTCAAGCTCACAATATTCCCTACGCTTGCCGAACGCTAGAGGAAATTGTTTTGCTATCTGATGTGCAGGCGGTTAGCATCTCAACTCCGCCGTTTTTGCACTATGAGATGGCAAAGACGGTGCTCGAAGCTGGGAAGCATTTGCTGTTAGAAAAACCAACTGCATTATCGGTGTCAGAGGCACAACACTTACAAGGGCTGGCGGTGCAGAAGAGCGCGATCGCAACCATGAATTTTGAGTTTCGCTTTGTCCCGGCGTGGCAGCGATTGGCGGAATTAATTTCAGAAGGCTATGTCGGACGAAAACGCTTGATCAAAATTGACTGGCTGATGTCGAGTCGTGCCGATGCCTCACGCTCCTGGAATTGGTATGCTCAGAGGGATCAAGGCGGCGGCGCATTGGGCGCGATCGGATCCCACGCCTTTGACTACATTGCCTGGCTATTTGGCTCTGTTGACCGCCTATGTGCACGTTTACACATTTCAATTCCAGAGCGACCTGATTCCAATTCTGGACAGTTGAAGCTCGTTGATGCCGATGACACTTGCTTGATAACGCTTGAGTTAGCGGATGGGACTCCGTGTCAGATTTGCTTAAGTGCAGCGACCTATCAAGGGCGCGGGCACTGGGTCGAAGTGTATGGTGATCGGGGCACGCTAACTCTCGGCAGTGACAATCAAAAAGACTATGTGCATGGCTTCAAATTGTCGGGTAGTCAGCGTGGGGAGCCGTTGGCGGAGTTAGAGATTCCTAAACGTCTTGCGTTTTCTCAAGTCTACGCTGACGGCAGAATTGCACCCTTTATTCGGGTGGTAAATCAGTTTGTGTTGAGTCTTGATCGTCGCGAGTCTCTGCCGCCCTCGCTGCAAGAAGGAATTTATTCGCAGCTCTTAATGGATTTGGCGCACGAGTCAAACGAGACCGGAACTTGGGTAAATGTTCCTAAGCGATAAAAATAGCAAGTATCATTTCGACTAGAAGAGCAAGTATCATTTTAACCAGAAGTGTAATCGTTGGAAGATGTTAGTGGGTATATGTACTAAGGCTAGATTCTTCAAGAAACGTAGTTAGTAGCAATATTCCGGCTCGTTTCTCTGGACAACTTGTCGAATGTGACAAATGTGCTGGGAGCAGAAATTAAGACAAATGCGTTCATGTAATCACTCAGACTTAAGTCTTAGGAAGACTTCCTAGGAGTGGTTGATGTCGCTGATGAAACTAGACCTCTTATTATCAATACTCCGGACATTTTTTGAGGCAGAGGCTGAAACCCTCATTCCACCGTTGGTATTTGCTTCAGTGATGATGCTGAAACCCGCATTCCACCGTTGGCGGTTTAAAATTGTCCGGACTGTTGATTATGCCATTAATGATTTAATGCTATTTGAAGGATTGATTAGGGTCAACGATCGAAGAATGCCCCGATCGATTGCCTCACATATTCAAGCTGAAAATATTCAAATAAGCGATCGCCCGAATCGGCTCTAACTAATCCTAAGATCACCTCTGGTAGAGCAGATCTACTTGGAAATACTAAATAGCGTGGCTCCCATCTAGGCTGAAATTTCTCTTTGAATTGGTGCAGCCCTTTGAAGTTATAAAACTGATTGAGATGATTAAATAAATAATTTAGGGCTTTCTCAACTCTGCGGGCACTTGGCTTTGCACCAACGCCTGCTAAAGGCGAAAGACTGAGGTTAAAGCTGTCATAGTCTGCCTCTTTAAAGTGCTGAAACATTGAAACAAACAGAAAATCCATTGTGCCTTTTTCGGCATCTAATCGGTGACGCATCAAATCGATCGTGACTTCTCGGCGATTATAGCCAGACAACAAGTTTGCAAAGGCGACGACCTGATTATCTGCGTCGTAGACGACCGCGATCGAGCAATCTCGCAGATAGTCTTCATCAAACCAGCCGATCGAAAACTGTTTTTCTGACCCCTGCTTGTCTTTGAGCCATTCATCGCTGACAGGTCTTAACTGCTGAAATAATTCTGGTTGAATGGGCGATTCGTAAAGGTTGAAACGGTAGCCTGCTTTGGCAGATCGATTCAGCGCGGTGCGGAGATTTTGCGCGGCTTTTCCTTTGAGCGTAAACGTGGTCAGATCGACGATCGCTTCTTCGCCAATTTGAATCTGCTGAAATCCTAACGCGCAGTAGCGCTCTAACTGATCGGCTGAGGTTTCATAAAATGCAGGAAACCAGTCGTTGAGATCACAAAATTGACTGAAGGAGAGAATGGCTTCGACTCGATCGTCAGAAGCACCGATAGGATCACCTAGCGCGATCGCCGATCGACTTTTGGCAACATAAGCGATCACACTCTGCCCAGACGGGCTGAAATAGTAAGATTTGTCTTTCAGTAACGATAACCGCGCTAGAGAAGTCTGTCCATATCGGTCAATCAAATCTCTGGCTCGTCTACGCTCAGCAATCGTTGCTGGATCGCCTCTTAGCAACACTGGACGCAATAGCATGAACAACGCATAGGCTAACGTAGCGGCTCCCACGATGTAAATAGAGTTGATGAAGAATGCACTATACCGAGTTGTGGGTTCTAACCCCGCGTTATCTTCAGTAAAGAAGATTGCCAGCGTTTGCTCGATCGACGCAAGCAAACCAAAGTTAACAGGCTCACCATTAACATTAAACCTGCCGTCGAGAATGTAAAAACCAACCGTTCCATAAGCCACGGTGAAGATTAACGCTTCAATCAGAACGCGAATGCCTTGAAAGATAGACGGGCGATCGGAGCGAGCCGTAAAGGTCTTCCGCATCACGATTAGTTGGATCAGAAGCACGATCGCCAGCAAACTCTCTTCATAGTCCAGCCCTTTGACGAGGTGGCTGACGATCGAGATGCCCAACAATGCGACTGTGAGCAGCCAAGCCACCCGCTTACGGCGCAGAAGATTGGCTGCCAACGTCAGGAGCAAAAAGCCCGTCAACGCTGCAAAGACGTGTCCACCCGCTCGAATTGGAAACGGGAACAGAGGCATCAACCATCTGACTCGTCCGGGTAAGCTGGGTGAGACCGCAGACACTACGTTAACTAAACCGACTAAGCCTGTCCAGATTGAGACCGTCCATAGGGCGATGCGCGTGCGATGGGTTAGCCCGATCGCGAGGGGCTGTATCTTGCGCTGACCCTTAGCACTCATGGTTTAAAGTCTCCCGGAGAAGATGTAGGCAGGGATTCTACTGTCTTGGACTGATTGGTTTTCTGCATTTTTGGGTCTGTTTTTTCTAAGGGTGTGGCATCAGACTTAGCGTCAGGAAGAGCGGCTTTAAACTGTTTCCCTACAAAGCTCAGCGAGTTTGTTAAATGTTTATGCCAGTAATTCCAACCTACGTTTTTGCCGACGATCCCATGTCCTCCCGGAAAGACGTGAAACTCGTTTGGAATCTTCAGGCGATCAAGAGTTTGATGAAATTGCTGAGTAGCTTGTAGGTATTTAGCATCCTCTTTTCCGGCATCTAAGTACACCCGCAACTGAGGGCGAGTCTCCAGGGGAACTTGCTGAACGAAGAGTTGTGGGCTGTTTGCTGCACCACTGTTGTCAATAAAATAGCCCGTGTGGCTGAAGAAGATGTGAAATTGATCGAGATAGCGCAACCCGATATTTAACGCACCCCACCCGCCCGAAGATGACCCTCCGATCGCCCAAAATTGGGGTTCACTGAGCGATCGATAGCGAGTTTTGATCTCGTTGACCAGATCTGAGCCAATCAAGGTGGCGACTCTGCCATTGTCTCCATCGTAATATTGAGGGTCCCAGAAGGGACTTGTGCCCCGACTGTCGTTGCCGTCTGGCGTGATGACGATCGCAGGGGGAAGCGTGTGCGCTTTGTAGAGGTCATGCAGAACTGAAGTCAGAGCCGCTTTGTCTTCAAAGTCTCGCTCACTGCCGTGTCCACCGTGCAGCAGCACAATCACGGGATAGCGCTGATTTGGGTTTTTGTTATAACCAGGAGGCAAGACGACCCCATAGCGTCTCTGACCCATCGCGTTACTGTTAAAATTCTGCACTCGAAAAACAAGTCCGGTTTCCGGTTCGGCTTGAGGAGGGTCGATTTGCGGTGCCCCTTCTACAAAGACATACCAATAACCTCCGGCTGCTAAAGCTGTGAGACCTAGTGCGCCGAAGATTATCAGGGTGCGAAAGAGGTTTTTAGAACGCTTCATGCAGAAAGTTTGTAGACAGTGAGAAAGTTCACCTATCTAGATTGACATACTCACCGCGCTAAAACGATGGTGATTCTTGACGTTTCACTGAAGCTTGCTGCCGGAGGTCGTCTTACAGCCTCGATCGCGGCTCTTGTGACCCTCGATTAGCGTCTGATAGATAAAATTCCACCTATCGCAATGGAAGTATTGCCTACTTAAGATTTTGACGCGCTCCTCAGTGGGGCAGGCTACAGCAATCGCATCAAAGCTTGGTGGAGTTATCCGATCGTTGCCAGAGCCGAAGCTGTTTATAGCCCAGATGGAGCGATCGCAATTACGGCTTATCACATGCCTAAGATCTCGCGCCGATCGTTCTAGGATTTCAGGTTTATGGAATCTGTCCACCTGCGGGGTTTGCAGTCGCTCAAGTTAAAACACGCCTAAATTCGTCTACCGAGAATCACTAAATCTTGGTCTCCTTTATCAAACTTGGCGACTCTGGGCAAATACCCCCACCGCTCAAAGTCAAACTGCTGAAATAGCTTCAGGCTAGGATGATTGTCGGCAAAGATGAATCCTAACAAAGTAGCTAATTTGAGAGCTGGAGCCGTCTCGATCGATCGCTCCAAAAGTTTTCGCCCAATGCCCATGCGCTGATAATTTGGGTGAACGTAAAGACTCAACTCAGCCGTGCTTTGATAGGCAGGTCTGCCGTAAAACGGCTGAAATCCGAGCCATCCAGCGACCGTGCCGTTGATATCGATTACCCAGAGCGGATGGTGATTTGAGGTGTGAGCCTGAAACCAAGCGAGACGACTCTCGATCGTCACAGGCGCAAAATCTGCGGTGACCACTTGGCAGGGAATTGCTGCGTTGTAAATGGTGACGATCGAGGGCAAATCAGCTTCAACAGCGTCGCGAATCATGATGATTTTGAAGAATCAATTGCGAATCAGCTTAATCCAGAATTGCAGCTCTCAAGGTTACTCCTGGACTTGACTAGAAATCCACTGCAAATAGGGCTGAGATCCGGCGACGATCGGCAGTGCGATAATCTCTGGCACATCATAAGAGTGGAGTTCTCGAATCTTGGCTTCTAGTTCGTCAAATCGCGATCGCTCAGATTTGATCAGCAGTTGCCACTCTTCGTCTCGATGAATCGCCCCTTGCCAGGTGTAAATTGAAAACACTGGCAGCAGATTTACACAAGCTGCGAGTTTTGCCTGAATGAGGGACTCTGCGATCGCGTCTGCCTCTTGCCGCGAACCCGTCGTCACCAACACGATTCCATAACGTTCGGTCTCTTTGGTCATAAGGCTTAAACTAGAATCACTCTCTACTATTTTCAAGCCTCATGTTCAAAAAAGTTGCTCTCACCCTAATCTGGGTCGGATTTGTTAGCTATGCTTTTTTGCTTGCGCCGCCTGACAGTCCCAACACGATCGACCTGATTAAAAATCTGTCTACTGGGCAAGTTCAAGGCGTTAATCCTCTAATCGTGGCGCTGTTTAACATTATGGGTGTGTTTCCTATGATTTACAGTTGCGTGATGTATCTCGACGGCAAAGGACAAAAACTTCCTGCGTGGCTATTTTCGACAGCATCGTTTGCAGTAGGGGCGTTTGCGATTCTGCCCTACCTGATTTTTCGCAAACCTAATCCGACGTTTCTAGGACAAAAAAACTGGTTTCTCAAACTGTTAGACTCTCGCTGGACTGGGGCGATTATTGCACTCGGAGCGATCGCGTTAGTCGTTTACGGCGTGACTCAAGGCGATTGGAATGACTTTGTGCAGCAGTGGCAAACTAGCCGATTTATTCATGTGATGAGTTTAGATTTCTGTCTATTGTGTGCTCTATTTCCGACGCTGCTGGGAGATGACATGGCGCGGAGAGGATTGACCGATCGACGAATTTTTTGGGCGGTTTCTTTGGTGCCGTTGTTTGGGGCGATCGCCTATCTCACACTGCGTCCTCCCGTGATTGAGCAGTTGAGAACAGAAGCCATTCGTCAACAACCCGCATCGGTTTGAAGATGAAGAACCAAAGCGATTGGATGCGTCCCCCAACTAATCTGAGGCTGCAAAATGACGAGGTTCATGTGTGGCGATCGACCCTTGATTTGCCAACTGAATCTATCGAATGTTTTGCAAAACTGCTGTCATCAGATGAGCAAATTCGCGCCGATCGCTTTCGGTTTGTCCAACATCGTCAGCGATTTGTTGCCGGACGCGGCGTTCTGCGATCGATTCTCGGTCAATATCTGCAAATCGAACCCGATCGAGTGCAGTTTCTCTACAGCGAAAAAGGTAAACCGTTTCTAGCAGATCAATCTTTGCAGTTCAACGTCGCCCATTCTCAAGGATTAGCGCTCTATGCGATCGCGCTCGATCACTCAGTTGGCGTTGATTTAGAACACATTAGAGCGATCGCAGATTTAGACTCTTTAACTCAGCGGTTTTTCACATCGAACGAACATGCCGCGATCGCGGCTTTACCGATAAATCAACAGTCTCGCACCTTTTTTCGCTACTGGGCTTGCAAAGAAGCCTATCTCAAAGCGACAGGCGACGGACTCGCAAAACTACAAGAATTAGAAATTTCTTTGAGTTCAAAACAAGCGTGTCTAAAAAAGATTCCTCAGGGAAACATTGCAGATTGGAACCTTCGAGAATTAGATCTTGCAGAAGACTATGTTGGGGCGATCGTCACCTCACATCAACATCGCAACCTTATCTTTTGGCGACTTTAACTGAAGACCTACTTCGCAAGATATAGAGCGCAAGAGATTGGAAGAAGACTATACCACAAGGGCAAGATGTCTTAATTGAAACGATCATTAGATAACACATCAACTCCGCTCTGAGCGTAATTGAGTCTTTACTCTTGAGAGTTTTATGACAAGTTCTATCGAATTTGACTTGTTTGCCCCCTACAATAACGCAGGGCTGATCTATCCGAAAAATAAAAATCTTGAAACCCTGTCTTCTCGTCTGACTCCAATGGCGACCTAGCTAAGGTGAAATGTAGGAATAAGGGCTGCACTATTCTTCTTTCTGCAACAGATTAGCTCTGCCTTAAAAAAGGGTCAAGAAAAAATTGCACATCGCCTATGTTTTCCATTTTTTAATCACAGCAAGCAGCTATGACAAGTCCGATCAAGTTCAAACTTTTTGCTCCTAACAATCAATCGGTCTCTCTGATTGGCTCTTTTTCTGACTGGCAAGAGGTGCCGATGCAGAAACGAAAGGATGGTCATTTTCGCACGTAGATTGATCTAGATGATGGCAGCTATCACGATAAGTTTCGGGTGCAGTCAAACAGTCTTGCGCTCGATGATCACAAAGTGCTGACTTTTGTGCGCTGGGCTGAAACGGGCGATCGAATGATCACTCTTAATTTCTCAGAGCAGCCCTACGAGAACTACTCGATTTCTTCGTTTCCGGCAGATGGCAATTGGCGATCGTGGATGGGTGAGCAATTTGAAGCAAAAGATCATCAGTTAGCGATCGACCTTTTCAGTTTTGGGGCGCTCATCCTGACCCAAGAGTGACGTTAAAAACGTTCCCAGGTGAGCGACAATGGAACGTCGATCGCTACGAATCACTTCCTATGTCCCTAGATGCTGTTTTCACCGCTCAACTTCGGCAATCTGCCGATCGCTTATTTCACCTGATCGATCAGTTTTCTCAGGCAAAAATTCTGATTGTGGGCGATCTGACGTTAGACGAATTCATGACAGGACAGGTCGAGCGGGTGTCTCGCGAAGCTCCCGTGTTGATTTTGCGGCATGAAACGACGCGGCAAGTTCCGGGAGGAGGAGCCAATGCAGTCTACAACTTTGCTCAACTGGGAGCCACCGTGAAAGCAGTCGGTCTATTGGGTAAAGACCAGCAGGGGCAAGCCATTCAGCAAATTTTTCTAGATGCAGGAATTGACACCCAAGGCATTTTTCTTGACCCCAATCGCCCCACCATTACCAAAACTCGCATTTCTGGACACGCCCGTCAGTCGGTCACTCAGCAAATTGTGAGAATCGATCGCAAGTCTGATGATCTGCCGTCGATCGACCTTCAGCAGCAGCTTGCAGACTACATTTATCAGCAGGTTAAAACGGTGGATGCGATCGTCTGTTCTGACTATGGCGATGGCACTCTTACGCAGCCTGTGATTGATGCAGTGCTGACTCATCCTCTCGCCATCGTTGACGCTCAGGCTGGACTCGATCGCTACCAAAAAGCGACGCTCTTTACGCCCAATTTGCCCGAAGCAGAACTCGCAGTGGGCTACAAGATCACAAATGCAGTCACCCTCTCTCAGGCGGGACGAGACTTATTAAACATCACCCAGGCACAGCAATTTTTGATTACGCGAGGCGATCAGGGAATGACGTTGTTCGATCGCGACGGCACCGAACAGCACATTCCCGCATTCAACCGCACCGATGTCTATGATGTCACAGGTGCAGGCGATACCGTCGTCGCTGCCCTCACCCTCGGTCTCGCTGCCGGAGCAACTTTCTGGGAAGCCGCCGTTTTAGGTAATCTCGCCGCCAGCATCGTCGTTCGTCAATTTGGCACAACCACGACTAACCCTAACGAGATGAAAGCGGCTCTAGAAGCGCTGCTCGATGAATGGTCTGACCCCAAATCGACCAATGAATGCAACAGATAATGAATTCACCCGACGCTGTAGAGACGTTTCACCGAAACGTCTTGCCGATTTTGCCATGACATAAAATCTGCCCCATTCAAAAGTGAAATTGGCACAACAGTTAAATCCACACAAAAAAGCGGCTCCGATCCATCAGAGCCGCCTTCAAGCAAAAATCAACGAATCTTCTAGCGCACAACACCTTGAGCCACAGCAGAGTTAATCGGCTTCATCAAATACAACCGCAGCAGTTGCCACGCGTTTGAGACATAAAGAGGCAGCTTCTGAAAGATTTGCAGCACTTTAGGCGTTTTGGACGTAGCGATCGTCGCCAAGTCGCGGTTGTTTTGCACACAGACATCCAGGCGTTGATAAAACTCTGGGCTGTCTACGTTCAACATCACCGGAAACACTCGCCCTGCGGTTTCATTCGTCTTCTGAATCACGTAAGTCTCATATTCACGAGCATCAATCCCCAACACTTCATAGAAGCCAGGTTCTTGAGTGTCTCGGATATACATCGTGCCAAAGACCGCCAATAGGAAGAACCGACACCAAAGCCGTGCTTTCCAGGTGTTGAGATACTGCGGTTGCGCCTTCATGATCGCGTCGAAAAAGTCGCCGTGGCGATTCTCATCCTGACACCAGTTTTCAAAAAAGCGGAAGATCGGATAGATCCGCTTGTCAGGATTGGCTTGAAGATGACGATAAATCCTAATGTAGCGCCAGTAGCCGATTTTCTCGGAGAGATAAGTCGCGTAGAAAATAAATTCTGGCTTAAAGAAGGTATATTTGCGGCTCTTGGTCAAGAACCCTAAATCGAGCGACAGATTAAAGTCTGACATCGCTTTGTTGAGAAAGCCAGCATGACGGGCTTCGTCACGAGCCATCAGCCCAAAGCATTCTGCCAGCAACGGGCTTTTATCTTTTAGCTTACGGCTGAGTTCTTTATAGAGCAGAAAGCCAGAAAACTCGGAGGTGCAAGACCGCTCTAAAAATTCTACAAACTGCTTACGAGTGTCCCAATCCATGTTGTCCCACGATTGGTCAAACTCGGCATCGCGCACAAAGTGATGGCGATTGTAGTCAGCCCGAAACTCTTCGAGAATCGCTCTCAGTTCATCTTCGTTGGGCGAGATATCCATCTTCGCCATCGCGTCAAAGTCTGTGGTGTAGAACTTTGGCGAGAGGATGGTTTCCTTGGCTGGAACTTTAATTCCAGGGCGGAGTTCTTCAAAGCCAGGTCTCTTAAGGGAATCTACCATGATGATAATTGCTCTTGGTCTAACTTCTGCGGCTACAGGGTGGGCGTTGATGCAACATCTCAATACGCCGATCGCGTCACGCGGATACAGGAATGCAGTCTGGATACGCTTCCTAGTCTACCAAGCTAGGAGGTAAGCAAAAAAGCGCTTTTTGTTAAGAGTTGCAACAAGGAGACAGATTTGGGCAGTCTGCGATCGCAAAATGCCAAAAATTTGTCTCATCGGCTCCTATATTAAGAGCAAAGTTTCTATGATGAGGAACGAGAGCCTTCTAAAAACGCGTGAAGATATGAACAAAGTTGGCACCGCTTACGTTCTCTGGTTGGGCGGATTAGTCGGACTGTCAGGGCTTCATCGCCTCTACAACGGCAAGATCTGGACGGGTTTGCTTTGGCTGTGTAGCGGTGGATTGTTCGGAGTGGGGCATTTGATTGACCTAGTTCTTATTCCCAAAATGGTTGAGGCGCACAATGTCAAGCTTTCTAACCGTCTAAATGCCTCGACGTCAGGGATAACACCCAACGAGATTGAAATTCATCGTGTAGTCGAGCCACTGAGCTTGCAGACTTATCGAAATCAGGCGATCGTTGACCTGCTAAAAGCCGCAGAAGCAAGAGGCGGTAAACTTTCGGTAACGCAAGGAGTGATCGCCACAGGTCTGAGCTTCTTCCAGGTTGAGAAAATGCTGCAAGAAATGCTGAGAACTGGCTATGCGGAAATTGGCAACGATCCAGAAACAGGCGTTGTCGTGTATGACTTTAAAGAGATGTAGACCTGTGAGAATAGGAAAAGGACATTTCACAGAACGTCCCTTCACATCATCCGAATAAGACGGCTAATTTCTCGCCAGCCACTTTTGACCATCCAGACGTTGAACGGCACCAAAGACCAAAAGATCTAGGGTGACTTTACGTTCGTCGATCAAAAAAGATTCCAACGTGCTGGGTTTGCCAGTGCTTTCGTCACACGAGAACCCTTTTAAACCATTAATATTCTCATCGAAGAAATAGATATTGAACTGTCGAGGCTGTCTAGACGTTTTCCACTGACCGACGATTTGCCAAGACTCATTCGACTCGTATCCCTTGAGGGGAATTTTCTTTTTCGCAAACGCGAGGTCGAGGTCGGTCACGCCCATCTTCGCAAGTCCCTGTTTGAGAGCAGGCAGATAGTCTTGTTGGACAAACTCAGTAAAGGGCTTATCTTCTAGAGCAGGCGCTTTTTCTTTCTTGGCTTTGGCTGGCTTGACCGCTTCTTCACTAAGAGTCGTTTCTTCGTTGGTTCCTGCCTTCGGCTTCACCGCATTCGGATTGTCTTCGGCGTTGACAGCAGTTGGGTCAGGCGCGTTGGCAGTCGGAATGCTGGTCGTTTCGGGAGACGAGGTGCTGGGTGCGTTGTCTTCTGCCACATCGGGAGCTTGCTTTTCAACCGTGCTGGGAGCGACTTCGCCAGCGTCGTTATGGTTGGTTGGGTCTGCCATAGCTCAAGTGACTCCTTTTGTTAGTAGGTCGATCGCAAATGAGACTGATGTTCAATCTCTGAGTTCATAATAAACGATGAATGCCAGACAGACTATGGCATTTGGCATAAATTGTGCATCAAAATTGAGATTAGAAACCATCGATAAACACCGTTAGCGCTTTGAGGCACCTCAACATGGATCAGCGATCGCCAGCCGTCAAACTCAACGTTCTGGCTGAAGGAAATGGATTCCCGATTTTGTGTCTGCACGGGCACCCTGGAGCAGGACGAAGTTTGTCGGTGTTTACGCGCCACTTGTCTAAGCGATTTCATACGATCGCGCCTGACCTGCGCGGCTATGGAGACAGCCGGACGCAGCAGGATTTTTTGATGATCGATCACTTGACTGATTTAGAAGCGGTGCTCGATCGCTACGATGTCTATCGCTGTCTCGTTCTAGGATGGTCGCTGGGCGGAATTTTAGCCGTCGAGTTAGCGTTGAAATTCCCAGAACGGGTGAGCGGACTAATCTTGGTGGCGACTTCAGCGCGTCCGTGGGGCGATCATCCACCGATTAGCTTGCAGGACAATATTTATACAGGGGTTGCCGCAATTTTGAATCGACTGCAACCGGGCTGGCAGTGGAATATTGACACGTTTGGGAAGCGATCGCTGTTTCGCCATTTAGTGCAAACTCACACGCCTGCGACTTACGAATATCTGGCAAACGAGGCGATGATTGCCTACTTAAAAACATCGGGATTTGCCACCCGATCACTGAACGTCGCCCTTCAGCAAGGCTATAACCGTCTGTCCGCTCTCGATAGAATTCAGTGTCCTTCTCTAGTGTTAGCGGGAGAAAAAGATCGGCACATCACGGCTGCATCAAGTCGAGAAATGGTGCGATCGCTGCAAAATTGCGAATTCCACTGCTACCCAGATACGGCTCATTTGCTGCCGTGGGAGATTCCTGATCAGATTTTGGGAGATATCGATCGCTGGTTAGTCAACCATCCCGAAGTCGTTCAAACGCTATAAAAAAAGAGGGACAAGTTTAATCAACTCATCCCTTCTCACTTTAAAGCCGACTACTCAGAATCCTTGAGTTCTAGATCTTGCAGGCACCTTCACCCATTTCTTCGTCGTAGATCGTTAAATTGGTTCCCTCTTGTTTTTCAATCACATCGTTTTCTTTAAAGCACTCATATTAATGGTGCTTGCCCAGCGCTGTCGATAAATCTCGTAGAGTGCCATTCCCGCCGCTACCGATGCGTTTAAGCTCGGCGTGTTGCCTTGAAGAGGAATGGACACCAAGACATCACAGCTTTTCTGCATCGTTAGGCTGAGTCCTTCGCCCTCTGCCCCAATGACCAAAACAGATGCTTTCGCAAAATCAACAGTGTGAATGGGTTGGCTCGACTCAGCCGCCGTGCCATAAATCCAAAAGCCCGCTTCTTTTAGCTCTTCTAGAGCGCGAGTTAAGTTAACCACTCGTGCCACAGTGAAGTTTTCGATCGCGCCTGCTGCCACTTTCATCACAGTCGAGGTGACTCCGACGGCTCGGCGCTGAGGAATCACTAGCCCTTGTGCACCCAAGGCTTCAGCCGTGCGGATGATGGCTCCTAAATTGTGAGGATCGGTGATGCTGTCTGCAACCACAATCACGGGATGCTCGGAGGCGGCTTTTGCTTTCTCAATCAGTTCGCCCATCTCAACATATTTATAAGGCGCGGTTTGAGCGGCAACCCCTTGATGATTTCCGCGACTGGTGATTTGGTCGAGGCGGTTGGGTTCGACTTCATCGATGACGGTGCCGTTTGCTTTTGCCTCGGTAAGCAGCGTGTGAAAGCGAGGATCGTATCGGAGACGAGACGTGATCCAAACGCGGTTGAGGGAGCGATCGCCCTGAAGTGCTGCCAGAACAGTGTGCCGCCCGTAGATCAGATCAGTGCTATCTTCTTCGTCGTCGGGAACCTGAGGGTCAAATTGATCGGCTCCATAGAACGATCGCTTGACTTCGCCGCCATACGAGGCTGGTTTTGCCGCCCCATAGGAAGACCATTTTGCAGGTCTATCCGATTGCCTGTCGTCGGGTCTGGAGTCCGATCGTCTTGGCTCACGAGATTTGTAGCTAGAAGGTCTAGAGTCGTCCGATCGAGCATCTGTCCGTCTCGGCTCGCGAGATTTAAAGTTAGGTCTAGAGTCACCTGATCGGCTGTCTGCCTGTCTGGGTTCACGAGATTTAAAGTCAGGTCTAGAGTCGTCCGATCTGCTGTCTGTCCGTCTCGGCTCACGAGATTTAAAGTCAGGTCTAGAGTCGCGGGATTTAAAATCGGATCTGGGTTCGCGGGGTTTGAAGTCAGATCTAGATTCACGAGGCTTGAAGTCTGAGCGTCTCGGTTCTCCTGATCGCAGCTTTGGTTTTGCAGAGTTGCTCTCGCGAGGTTTGTAGCTACCTTCAGAGCGAGTATCGGGACGATCGGAGCCTCGGTCGGAATTGAATTCGCGACGCTGATAGCCGCCTTCAGAGCGACCATTTTCGCTGCGAGACGGTCGTTCGGGCTTGAATTTTCCGTTTCGCTCAAATTTCTTGGCGGGGCGATCTTGTCCCCGATCGTGGTCTGAGTCAGGCTTTGTATAGGCGCGACCCTTTCGTCCGACGATGATGCGCTTGCCTTTGAGTTTGGGTTTACCCGCAGAGTCTCTGCTGGATCGATCCTGATTGTCAGAATCGCGTTTATTGATGGACATAGATTTAAATTCCTGACAAATTTCGGTGATCGATCGAGCAATGGTTCAACCCTAAAAGGCGTTATCCATTTGCTTTGGGGGACGCGACAAGCTCTAAAAGGCTAAGCAATTCTAATAGACGAGGCGAGTCAGTCAGGTAAAGATAGCCGATGAGCGTTTCTAAACTGGTGGCTTGCTGATAAATCTGGGGGTCAACGCGTTTATGACGGTTAGATGCCGCATTGCGACCGCGCTTGAGAATCGCGTGCTCCTCGCTGGTTAGGTAGGGTTCGAGCGATCGTAAATGGTTCGCCTGACTTTCTGCCCGCACCTGGGCGACAACCTGCTGGTGATAATTCTCTAAACGCACTGGCGGAAATAGGTAGCAGCGTCGAACGTGAAGCTCATAAACTGCATCTCCTATATATGCCAACGCCGCAGGAGAAAGACGCTGAACCTGAGCAAATGAGAGTGTTTCGGGTCGGTGCCTATCAAGCCTCAAATCAGCTAGACTGCTCTCTAAAATATCTGAAACTCCTGACTCATTTGGGGTCACACGCTTATTTCACCTTGCCAATGGCACCTTTTGGTCAGTGACATCGACCTTGGACTGATCCTAGCAAACCCATTCAAAACTGAGGACTAAGGCTGCAAATCGATGAAGAGTCTATCATGACACAAAAAGATAGCTATCCAGAGTTGCTGGATAGCAGATGAGTGGCAGAGCGATTCTTTAAGCCGCCTTGACGTTCTCGATTGCCACCTCGACAGAGGTTTGCAGCGCCAAGAATTTCTCTAAGCGGACTAGCTTAACCGTCTGAGTCACACGAGGGTTGGTCACGATTTGTAACGTGCCAGCGGCAGTCTGGGCTTTTTTGGCAACTTGCACCAAAGCACCTAGACCCGAACTGTCAATGAAGTCGATCGTCGAGAGATCTAAAATGACGTTTTTAGGTCCATCTTCAACGCATTTGGTAAGCACCTTACGGAAGGTTGGCTCTGAGAATGCGTCTAGCAGACCTGTGAGGCGGAATATTTGATAATTATCCCTAACTTCGCGAGTGCCTCTCAAGCTTACGGTTAGGTTAAGTGGCTCAGGAATAGAACCCTCCTAGCTCCAAAATCCAAGAATTTGAGGTTTCAGTATACACTCTTCTGGGAAGCATTTACCACTCTTTTTAGGGAGGTGATTTCTTATCTCTCCCGATGTTCTCTCATTGCTGTCACAAACTGCTCAAACAGGTAGTCTGCATCATGAGGTCCGGGGCTGGCTTCGGGATGATATTGCACCGAAAACATAGGCAGAGTCTTGTGGCGCAGCCCCGCGATCGTGCGATCGTTCAAATTTAAGTGAGTGACTTCGATCGTGGCATCCGGCAGCGACTCGGCGGAGAGCGCAAAGCCGTGATTTTGGCTGGTAATCTCAATGCGATCGCTCAATCCCGCAGGCTGGTTTAACCCCCGATGACCAAATTTGAGCTTAAAGGTTTCTGCCCCTAGCGAGAGTCCTAAAATCTGATGTCCCATGCAGATGCCAAAGACAGGCTTTTGCGAAGCTAGCAGGGCTTTTGTCGTTGCGATGCCGTCAAGATTGGCAGCGGGATCGCCTGGTCCATTCGAGAGAAAAATCCCGTCTGGGTTGTGTTTGAGAATCTCTTCAGGAGACGTGTCAGACGGGACGACAACGACGCGACACCCATAGCTGGCAAGCCGACGCAGAATGTTGCGCTTGATGCCAAAGTCGAGTGCCACCACCGTAAACACGTCTTTACCCAGTTGGGCAGTCGGGCTAAACTCCCAGTCAGCAGCCGTGACCTCAGACCATTCGTAGGTATCCGTGGTTGTGACTTCTTTAACGAGATTTAATCCTGCCATACCGGGGGCATCCTGCACCCGCTCTAACAGCTCGCTGGGGTCGAGAATTTCGGTCGAGATTGCCCCGTTCATTGCCCCCGTCGATCGAATCCTGCGAGTGAGAGAACGAGTGTCAATGCCATAGATGCCGATGACGTTGTGCTGCTTAAGGTAGTCTGACAGTGATTGAGTCGATCGCCAGTTGCTAGGACGATCGCAGACATTCCGAGCGATCACGCCGCGCACATGAGGCACTGCCGATTCATCGTCGTCTGGGTTGACCCCAGTGTTGCCGAGTTCGGGATAGGTGAAGGTGACGATCTGCCCTCGATAGCTGGGATCAGTCAAGACTTCTTGATAGCCTGTCATGCCTGTGTTGAAGACGACTTCTCCGATCGTGGTTCCAGACGCACCAAACGAAAAACCTTGATAAACCGTGCCATCTGCCAGCACGAGCAAAGCGGGTTGAGCAACGGAAAGAGACATAGGAGAGAGAGTGCAAAAATGATCTTTGGCATTATCGCACGAGTCTTTTAGGTTGTGCTGTTCTTAACTCACTTTTGCCAAGCTCCTCTGAGATCGGAGATAGTGGATGGATTGCCCTGATCGTCAGGGAATGCTAAGTCTGGGGGAGCGACGACCTTACTCATTATTTTTCGCCGAATTCATGCTGAAATTATCTCGATCTGGCATTTCTTTGTGGTTGGTTGCGGGCGTGTTGTCTTTTAGTAGCGTGGCGTGTAGTCGCGCAAACAGCCTTAATCAGGGCACTTCAGCACCGCCCAAGTCTTCACCTGTGGCTATTGCCAGTCCTGCTGCAAAATCGGTGAAATCACCCCAGAGCGAAGCGTATCAGTTAGCGATCGACAAAGCTCAAAGCGCGAAAAGCATGAGCCAATCGGTTCAGTCAGCAGACGATTGGAAACTCGTAGCCAGTCGGTGGCAACAAGCGATCGGGCTGCTGAAACAAGTTCCTAGAGCTGACCCTAACAAAAAATTTGCCAATCAAAAACTCGCCGAATATCAGCGCAGTCTTGCCCTCGCACAAAGTCGAGCCGACCAGACGGGGCGCGATCGCGGGGAAACTCTAGAGTCTAAAATCGTGGTTGATGCGCCCCTTACAGATGCGATGAGAGAGGCAAATGCGTCTGGTGTGGGCGGCGGCGGCAGCTATCGCGCTCGAATTAAGTATCGCCAGAGTCGTATCCCAGTGATTGACGTATTGTTTAACGGCAGTCGTCAGTTTGACATGATGGTAGACACGGGGGCATCGGGCACCATGATCACGCCCGACATGGCGCAAGCTCTGGGCGCAAAAGTTGTCGGCTCGACCACTGGGATGACTCCTGCTGGGCAAACTGAATTCGCCGTAGGGATGATCAAATCTATTCGGGTTGGCACTCGTGTCATTCGCGATGTGCCTGTGACGATCGGACCCGTCCGGCTCTTAGGTCACGATTTCTTTGGAAGCTGTGACCTCACAATCAAGCAAGAAACGATCGAGTTTCAGCAGTGTGCAGGCTGATAGGAATCTCTAACGAAGAAATTTCACCAATCGCTCCAACGTCTCCCACGCGGCACCTGAGATCAAAACTTCCTTGGCGATCGCAATTCCGGTTGAATAATCAGACGTGACTTCTCCGACTTGCAGAGCGAGAGCGGCGTTAAGGGCGACGACATCCTGCTGTGCTTGGGTGCCTTTGCCTTGAAGCACGGCTTGCAAAATCTCAGCATTGGTTTGCACATCTCCCCCACGCAAGGCTGAGATCGGGGCAGGGGTGAGTCCGAGGGCTTGAGGATCGATCGTCGCTAGTTGAACCTGCTGATCAGACAGAATGGCTAAATCGGTCAGGTCGCCTAACCCAGCTTCGTCGAGGCGTTCTCGACCGTGGAGCACGATCGCGCGTTTGGTGCCCAAAGCGTTGAGTGCTTGAGCGATCGGTTCTAGCAAACTTGAATCAAACACGCCAATCACTTGCCCATTTGGTCGCAGCGGATTGACCAACGGACCTAATAAATTAAACACCGTCCGCACTTTGAGCAACTGTCGCGTGGGCGCTACGGCTTTTAGAGCAGGATGCCAGCCTGGAGCAAACAGGAACGTAATGCCCACAGCTTCGACTGCCGATCGGATCTTTTCAGCCGGGGCACCTAAATTAATTCCTAACGCTTCTAAGACATCGGCAGACCCGACTCGACTGGATGCCGATCGATTCCCGTGTTTTGCCACCCGAACTCCTGCCGCCGCCGCAACAAAGGCAACTGCGGTTGAAATGTTGAAGGTAGATGCCCCATCTCCCCCAGTGCCACAGGTGTCAATCAACGGCGTAGCAGAAATCGCAGATGGAGACGCTTGCTGCTGTAAGACTCGTGCCATGCCTGCTAGCTCTGCCGCAGATACACTTTTTGCCTGCAAAGCAATCAGCAGCGCCCCTGACAACGCTGGAGGAATGGCATCGGTTAACCAGCCGTGCATGAGCGTTGCCGCTTGCTCTTGAGAGAGCGACTGACGATTTAATAGCTGCTGTAGTAGACCCGACCACAAGCCGCTATTGTCTCTAAGCTCTTTATCAGCAGCATCTGCACCCGACATCACACGAGTTGAAGAAGATTGAGTCATAGCCCCACGGGTTAGAGATTGAATTCAGATCAGCGTTACTTTAAAGACACACTTAGTTCTGTCTATCTCTGCGGGATATTGAGTGAGACAGAAGCCATGTAAAGAATGATGATAATGCCAATGCTCTTCAGTGTATCGGAGTTGAGTACACGGCAGGAGACGGAGAATCGTCTTTGCGATTAACGTAGCGATCAACTACGCAAGAGGTACAATCTTTTTCTATGAGTACTACCCAAGACATATTTGCCAAGCTTTGGAACCTCTGCAACGTCCTCAAAGACGGTGGGTAAGCGTACATCGTTGGTGCGTGACCATTTTGCTGAGTTTGAAGATGCGTTTGGAGATGATCCATTGGGCGGTGCCGTTAGTCTTGCACAGCGTACTGATACTGGTGAGGAAGGGCGCTTCAGAAGATTTTCCCGCGAGTGGATTGCTGAACGTGGCGATAATTTAGACATTGCTTGACTCAAGGACGATCGCGAAGAGGATAGTGGTGATTTACCTGAGCCTGCAATCCTCGCACGAGAGGCGATGAATGAACTGGAAGCAGCTATGGCAGACTTGCAGGGAATTTTGCAAGAACTTGGGTGAAGAAGTCATTTTATAATCGTGGAGTCAACGACGATGGAAAGCATTAAGGTTCGTCGGCATGTTGGGCAAGATGGCATTCTCCATCTCGATCTTCCCGTTGGAATCAGAGAACGGGATGTGGAAGTGATGGTAATTTATCAGTCTGTTCCATCTTCAACGATAAATGCTCGATCGCTAGAGCAGTTCTATGGCATCTGTACGGATGATCCCATCACTCTTGACGATCGAGGAATTTCAGAGAGTCTTGATGATGATCTTGCCGGAGCTTTCGACTAGAGAATGCGTTACCTATTGGACACGAATGTTTGAGTGATGTATTTAAATGGTCGATCGATTTCGGTGCGAGACCGCTTGAATTCTACCTCCACTGAAGAGATGGCGATGTATTCGGTTGTCAAAGCCGAACTATTCTACGGTGCAATGTGGAGCAACAACCCAACGCGAACTCTGGAACGGCAACGGGAATCTTTGGAGCGGTTTACCTCGCTTCCTTTTTGGGATGAAGCTGCGATCGTATGTGGTCAAATTCGGGCGAGGCTTGCCAGTGCCGGAACTCCGATCGGTGCTTATGATTTGCAAATTGCAGCGATCGCCCTGGCAAATAACCTAACGCTGGTGACACACAATACGTGGGAATTCGGATGTGTTGATGGGTTGCGACTTGAGGATTGGGAGGTGGAAGTTTGAGTGAACTCCCGCAGCATTGGATCGTGACTAGCTTTGGAAGTATTTGTGGCAGTGGTCAATATGGTTGGACAACTAGAGCTATAGATAAAGGAGTTGTCAGACTTCTACGCACGACTGATATCACTAAAGGTCAAATAGACTGGAATTCAGTCCCATATTGTCAGGATGCTCCCTCTGATCTCGACAAGTATCGAGTTCAAGCGAACGACATTTTAATATCACGAGCTGGCTCTGTTGGTTTTAGCATCTTGATCAGTCATACTCCACTCCCAACCGTTTTCGCGTCATATCTTATCCGATTTGTTCCCTCAGAAAGTATTGAGCCAAGATATTTAGCATATTTCTTGAAGTCCTCTAGATCAATACTCCAGACAAAATTTGAGCAGATTTTAAGGCTCAAACCCTCATCCTGCCGTGGACAGGATCTTTTTTTCCAAGTCAGAGGCAGAGCTAACTTTGAAAAAATAGCTCGATCCTTAAACCGTAAGCTCTGAAAACCTTGTGGAACCGTTCAAAAAAATGTCCGGAGTATTGGTATTGCAAGACTAAGAATTCCATAGAGATGAGCACTTTGAATCAATCTTGAAGGCAGAAAACCTTTGAGCAGATTAAGTCTTTCAGATACTCTCTGCTTTCTATATTCGGACTCATCCCAACTCTCATCCTCCTGAGCAGTTTGATGGGCTTCTTCAACTAGAGCTTCAGAAATCCTTCTCAAATAAACAAAAGAGCCTATTCCAACGCCATGAGCGTAAAGACCAATTGCTGTACCTAGTTCTCGTCTAAATGAACTGGACAATTCTTTATTAAAAGCTTCATCAAGTACTCCAAACGCCAACTGCGCTGCTAAGGGATTCTGATCTATCTTTGTGACTTCAGAACCATCTTTTACAAAACCACATGAAGAATGAAACTGCAACCGGAATAGCTCTCTACACCCCCCTTCCACACACAGCTTCAATAATAATGATTCCACGGTATGGAAGGCTTTTCTTTGGTTCGCCGTACGAAGCTAACTGACTCTTTATATGAAAAACATTAGAACAACCACAGGAAGGACACCAAGCATCTACCGTTCCGCTTCCAAGAAAAAGTTTGTCAAGTTTTTCTTCCTGTTGTCCATCTAAGCTGAAACAAGTGTAGAGTTAAGAATCTAAAAAGACTGCTTGCATCGTTTCTGGCAAGGGCTTTGGTGCTTTTGACTTCATGTTTTTGTCTACTAGGAGAAATACTTCCAGCAGCATTAGGACGAGAATGACTGCTTACATCAGTGTTCATGATAGTCCCAAAATATACAAACTTCCACTTAGTCTTTTTATACGAAACTGTATGCTTGAGCGGATGTAGACAACCCTCACATAGCTGCTTAGAAACGGTTACTGATAACTCTAATTAATGAGATTTTAACCTACACTTCTTACAACTGATCTTTTGTAGATTTCAATACTGCTTCAATCTTTGTAGGATCACCACCCATTTTTTCAATAAAAGATCGTTTACTGACTGATTGAACACAAATCAGCCCACGCTCATCATATGTTTGCATATTCCACAGAGCCTCGCTGCCGAAATCAAAATATATTTTTACCCCTGATAGATACCAGATTTTCCTCGGTTTTACCCAATCAAATAAATGGTGTCCTATATAGTTTTGCTCAATTTCATCTTGAATCTCACTAATGCTATGCACGTGAACCAAATTCCATTGCCCTGGAACTCTATTGGAATTTTCAGATTTACGATGAAAAAGCCTACCTTGGTGATTGTATTTTATTAGATGAAATACAATATCTTGAACAAAATCACGTATAGGATTAGGCAGCTTATGCAATATGTGGAAGTTCTTCTTAACAACAGTCCGGACAGTTTCAAATCGCCAACGGTAGAATGCAGGTTTGAGCCTCCTCGGCGAGGTCAGATGCTGACTGTAGAATGCGGGTTTCAGCTTCTGCCTCGAAAATTGTCCGGACTATTGTCTTAAATTCATGTCCGTTAACTACCAATACTTCGGACAGTTTTAGGCGGCGATAGTGCCGTAATCGCAAAGGGTTGAGTAGTTGGGATGGGATTTAATCAAGCTTGGCTCCAAGTCTAAGGTGGCAATAAATCGTTCAAGTAGGTGTTGATTGAGGGCACGACGCTTAACGCTTGCCATTGAGAATACAAATGGGTCTTGACCGGTGTGCTGGGGATGCGCGTCGAACTTCGCTAGATTGAGGGCGGTAAAACTGGCATTGAAATGAAAGTCCAACTTCAAGAGGTCACGGGCTTGACAATCACTCAGACCCGTAAACTGCTTGGCATCGCGGAAGAGAAATTCAATCCCGAAGCGCAATTTATAGAACTGAATAATCTGCTTGGGGGCTTGCTCAACATCGGTACTGAACAGCAGGCAGGTGCGGACTCGGTTCGGAACGCGACGGTCAACTAGGTAGGCGACTCGAATCTCCCGCTTCAAGGAGACGTGCCACAATCGGGCAGTGTAGAGGTCAACCTGGGGTTGCACGGTTTCCACAAAGGTGAAGTGACTGAGGTCTGTCAGGTCAACTTTGCCGTCGTACTTGCGCGGTCTGCCTCGTTGCTTCTGCACCCC
>NZ_LXYR01000058.1 GCF_001650195.1 Phormidesmis priestleyi BC1401
CATTACCGCAACGGCGCACAAACTGGCACGGATTTTCTATCACCTCTGGACATCGAACCAATCCTATGTCGATCCGGGCATGGACGCAGCCCAGCAGAAGTATCAAGAACGGATCGTTAAAAACCTGAAGAAAAAGGCGCTAACTCTGGGGTTTGACCTTGTTCCTAAATCCACTGCTCCGGAGTGTGTTTCTTAGGAGTTATCCCTTGTGGTATCTTCCCAGCAGCATGCCATTTCTTTATCGCGAGCGTCCACACTAATATGTTGCTGCAACGCTCACTATAGCGGTTCCCGCATGAATTCAGATCCTTACTGCACAAGCGTTACAGATGCGATGCCGTACCTCACTCTAGTGAAAACCGCTATAAATCTTGGTGCAGAAATCGACTCAATGTGTTTGATGAGCACTATCGATTGTGCGTCCAGGGAATGGTCGTTCTTCAGAAGCTGTGGATACTAGCTCCCCCAGTTCCCCGCCGCTTGAAGGGTACCCGCAAAATGGTGTTGGCGATTCTGAGCAGAAATGTCCTTGCCCCCAACATCCCGGAAATAGGTAAGAGACTGGCTTTGCACCCTTCCAGTCGTTGACTTTACTAGGGCGGCATCACAACGGGACGCGTCTCCCATTTTCCGTTCGTTGTGCCTGCCGGAAGGGAACGGGATGGCACACTGAATGACTTAAGTGGAATTCCTCGATCTTCCAACCATTCAGGTGCAGTTTTCCCATCCACCCCAGCTTTCTACTTCTAGCTCTCCAATCGCCCCTCTAACATCAATGCTTGACGGTCAGAACACTTCACCCAGACCGGAGACTCATAGAACTCCCCCCACTGCTCCAACTGGAAACCGCCAAACAACGCACCTAGCCACACCTCCACCTACGGCATCTCCAAGCCATCGCTTAGTTCGGTAATCGAGACTGGAAGAGTCGGCGCTGTTTGCAGCCACTGAGCGATCGCCGCCGTCCATTGGGTCATATCTTCTGAATGGGCAGTTGCGAAAATTATTTGTTTTTGTGTTTCTGGATCGTCTGCTGCTAACTGATCCACCATTGCCAGCACGGTTGCTTTGTCTACCGGAGCCGCGATCGATCCTTCCGGTTTGCAGGTTGATTTTGTCCGTTGCTGGCGGGGTGACGCGGGTTCTAGCAGGTCACTCAGATCCACCGCCATCGTCTGCCGCACGACATCGGCAAAGAATCCTGGATCAACGATCGGGTCACGATACGTTTCCTCCCATTCCGTGATCAGAACTTGGGCGTGCAGCTCACACAACTCCGCCACCTGTAATAAGGCTTCTCCTGCACAACGAAGCTGTTCTGATTCCGGTAATTGAGCGACTGTCGCGTCGATCGCGTCCAGTATCGACGCGACATTGAGCATCTCTGGACTCAGCCGCGCCGAGTGCAATTTCGCCCATAGAGCAAACTCACGCTTCTCATCCTTCATGGGCAACCTCCCAAGCGATCAAATGCAAATGCTCCGCATGATAAGAACACGGACGAATCGGACATTGGGAAATCGAATGCTGCTCCTCACGGGCAAAGCGTTCAAACCCACTGCGCCTCCCACTGCCATAGGTTTGCTCCAGCGCCGCTAAGAGTTGTCGAGCGTACTCCTTGACCATCCGAGGCGGTAGACCAAAAGTATGCTGTGGTTGCGTGATCGAGATCGGCTGATTCCCCACCCACAACTCCGCACACATCGCATGAATCACCACTTCATCACTGGGCTGACGCGGCTTGTCCAGATACGTGTGCAGAACGACGTAAGGCACCGATGGAATCGGTACCACGACCTCATCGACCGCAGCCTTGCGTCGCACTAGGCGACTTCTGCCTTTGCGGTAGTATGATCGCCGACTATGACAAACCTCCTCATTCCAGCAACCATCGCCATCCTGCTCGGTATCATGAAGTCTAAGAGCTTCGACTGCTGTCAAGAGGCTACATGCCCAACACTTCTCACGGGTAGGTCGTCCCATTGCGCTCAGTTAACTCTGTTCAGGCTGTAGGAGTTCGGATTGCTCCAGCAGGTTGCCGCTCCACTGCTCGACGATCGTGGCTACTTCCAGTCGCCTGTTCTCATCGTGCCAAATGCTGTCCCAGTGATGCTTCCAGCCCGTGAGCTGCCGACCCAGCCGCAGCAGTTCTTCCGCCAGCCTCAGATCCGATTCACTCTGCATCGGATTCAGCGTAGTAATCGTCCATTCCGTGAAATACTGACAGGTCTCAACGCTGGAGATCGCTACCTCAGAATCCGCCTCATCGCCTGCCCAAAGGCTCCGCCTGATCCGCGCTAACTCTGAGGCTAAATTGCCGAGTTGATGCGGGCGGTCAAACTCCAAGTAGCGAATTCTTCTGGCTTCCCGGTTTTTCATCAGGCTCCTAAACGGTCGAACACAACCCAAGCAACTTGTTCACGAATGTGCGGATCAAGAATCTCCATCGAGTTGTTGCGGCGAGGTCGAATATTAATGATGGACTCATAGGCAAGGCGGCGACGAGTCGGCATCCAGTCACAGCCCCAGACATTGGATTGCAAACTGCCCTCCTCAAGCAAAGCCTGTTCACAGTCGTAATGAGTCGCTCCACCACCAGCCAAAAGTTGCCTTTCAATATCCACTGCCAGTTTAATGTAGATTCCAAGTTCTTCGAGCATTTCAGTGAGTTGGGTGGGAGTGACGCGTGCTCGAATGAGGTGGAGTGGCATCGTACTTTAGGGGATCAGACCGATCAAAGAGCAGGGCCAAGGCATCCTACCCTACCACCAGATCGGGCTTTGACTCGAAGCCAATCGTCGAAAGTTTGCCAGCCGACGATACACCTCCTCATTTTCCTGTTCTGAGGCGAGATAGGCTTGCCAGACGAGATCGTCAGCCTGTCCTAGCTCCGCGTTTTTCAACTGACGAATGGACTCCAGCACCTTGGACAGTAAAGGCTCAGGGAGGTGATCGAGTTCCTGAATAATCAGATCTTTCGTACTCATAGTGGTAAGACGTGCCTAAGAAGACCTACTTTGACCCACGCCTTGATTATCGGTGAAAAGCCCCTCAAGCATCTGAAAGCACGATAATACTCTTAGAATACTCTGATAGAGATTAAGCGCAATTATCTCTACCTATAATCGACCCAACTCTGATTTTGTGATGAATGCTTCACCCGCTGAACCTGTTCTCCCGATCGTGATTGTCTCAATGAAGGGGGGAAAAGTGGAGACACCCCACTTGGAAGAACCGCCCGATCTGAGGCACTGGCAGATTGAGGAATTTTTGCGGCAGACGGGCAAGGCAGAGAATACGCAGCGCACCTATCGCGGACAACTCCAACGCTTTGCAGCTTGGTCGGGTCAGTCCTGGCTGGATGTGACTCCCAGTCAGGTCGGCAAGTATCGACGGGATCTGAAGTTAAAGGGGTTGAAACCGACTTCGGTAAATCACGCGCTCAATACGCTGCGATCGTTCTATAGTTGGCTTCGTCGCAGCAACGGCTACCCGATGAATCAGCCGTTACCCACGGATGCGATCGATCTCGAACGGCAACCGGAAGCCCAGGCAGCGCATATCGAAGCAGAAGACTTGAGTGAGATTTGGGCAGTGTTGGAGTTGGACGAGCGGACGCGAATGCGGGACCGGGCGATCGTAGCGGTTCTCAGTCATGGGCTACGGGCTTCGGAGGCATCAGCGCTGAACGTGGGTAGTTGGAATGGCAAGATTTTGACAGTGCACCGATCAAAGGGGCAGAACGTGTCGGAGGTGCCGCTGAGTCGGGAGGCGCGATCTCATTTGGAAGCGTATCTAGAGTGGCGACGGCAGCAGGGTGGAATGTTTGAGCCGATGCCAGAAAGTCCGATGTTTCTGGCGCAAGATCCGAAGAGTGTGGGAAAGCGGTTGGGCTATAAGGGGTTGCACAAGATGGTGAAGAAGTTGGGGGCGATCGCAGGAGTGGAGAACATGCACCCGCATCGGTTTCGACACACGTTTGGAACGGAGGTGACTCGGCGAGGGGTAGACCCACTGTTTGGTAAGGAGTTGATGGGGATCAAGAGCGATCGGGTGTTTGAACGCTACATCAAGGGCGTGTTTAAGCAGGCAGCAGGTGAGGCGTATTTGAGGGCGATCGGCGAGAGCGAGAATGACAATCAATAAGCAGATTCTCAAAACTCAACCCCGTGGAACCTCAACGCTACACCCAGTTGCAAGAGAGAGAGCGGAAATCGTCTTGCAATCGCGCGATCCGTCTGTAAGTTTGTCTCCAAACACCGAGCGGTCTTAGGGCAATGCCCTAAGACCGTGGACACCCAACCCGCTTTCAAGCCTCAGAGGAGCCGTCCCCGAACGATCGTGGCATTGAGTTAAACTCAACCCCTGAAGCAAGAGATTGTAGCTTGGGAGCAGGAGCGCAATACTCAAGGTCATGCAGTGGACTGGCGCTTCACCACCCAAGACGCTCGAACTAAACTCAAGCGGCTTTATCCCTCAATCTAATCTTGACAGACAAGTAGGTTCGAGTTGAGCATTACTAAAGCAGCCAAAAATTAATCTTATTTTCCCCATGTCATTGCCAGCCAAAGCTCCTCCATTGAGTTTGCACTGAAACGTACTTTAAGTTTGAGCGTAAATTTATCCGGTGGTTTTGGGAGAGCAATGTTTGTTGGCGCAGCTAAAATTTCTTTAGTGATTGTGTCATCAGGTTTATGAGTGATGACTTCTACCTCGATGCTACTTGGATTTTGAGCAATAATACCTGTGGAATTTTTAGTGTAGAAATATATCTGCTTAATGGTTTCCAATCTGCCTTTGCTCCAGTAAGGAAAATGTTCTTCCCGGATTTCAAAGGTGAGGGTTGCATCAGTAATTGCACCTCCGATTTTGACACTCTTGAATTTTGCCCAATCAGTAGAGAAGTCATGACGAATAGAGAATAGGCGCATTGAGCCAGCGGCTGTTGCTTTCTCAATTTGGGCTTTAAGGTTAGAGATCGCTCCTTTCCTCAGCAGTCCACCACCTTCACGGGAAGTGTAGCGGAAGTGTAGCATCACATCAGAAATGGTGTCGTAGTCAAACTGGCGCACCTCGTTGGGCAATTCTAACTGCCACTCGCTAATGACACCTGAATTTTCAAATGGTAAGTAGCGTTCATCGTGGAGGTTAGTTTCAAACAAGCCGCTGTCGTTTTGTCCACTGCTGGTAACAATGGATTGCAAACTGCCGAAATGATCGCTAAAACGATTATCCTCAGCCCCATCACGAGCATATTCGCCATCAGTTAAGAGAGAGTTTTTGCGGATGCCGCTCTTGAGCAGGGTGAGGGTGCAGTTGATGCTGGTGTAGGAACCTACGACACAGGGAATGCTGACAGCAACGGATTTTATACGACGAAAATAATGTCCGGGGCAGTCGAGATCGAAGAGTTCTTCGGGAAGAACTACAGTGCAGCGTCCGGTGGTGCGAAGTTGCAGCAGGTCTAAGGGACTTACTTGCAGCAAACTAACGTGTTTGGTGAGTTCATATTCGCGCTGGTTGAGGTCATGATATGCCATCTCCATACGCTTGATGTCCAGGTAAAGCTTTTCGCCTGCCAGCAAGCCTTCTTTGCCAGAAAGATAACCAAACTGAAGAAAACTAAGCTCTGAGTTGCCTAACTCATGTTGCAGAGCGCGTTCGGCTTTTTTGGCAATATCAAAGGCAAACTGGAAAACTTGACCGTATAGCCCTTTCACCTCACGTTTAGTCCAAGTGTAGAAGGCTTGGGTGCTGGTCTTCTTATGTTTTGTATCTCCGATCGGTGTGTTTTCGCCTTTGAGAAAGCGCTCGATTTCCTCGGCATGGCGAATTTGCTGCTGATGATTGTGCCACTCTCGATCGGCAATGGCTTCTCGAATTTGCGCCGCCCGCAGTTGCTTAAAGATTTGCGTAATCTCTCCAGCCGCTAAGTTGCTTTGGAATGCCCATTCTTGCTCCCGATGAGCGTAGGAACCAATTTTGGCGGATCTACCAGCCTCATAGTTCAACTGATCTGCCCAAGCGAGGGCAAGATTCGCAGCAAACCTAGATACTTGTGAGAGTTTCGTACCGCCTGCTATGTTACTTGAACCCCCTAGCCCCCAGAACTGAAGATCGATTTCAAAGTCAGGGATTAACGACAATCCCTGTGCTGCAAGATTCAAATCTTTAACCACGTCTTGGAGATCTCGCGCCATCTGTGATTTTCCCATTTCCTCGGCTTCGTAGCTGCTGACAATCTTGCCACCTGAGCCATTCAAGTCTTGAGCGATATCTATATCAATCGCTCTCAGTCCAATTTCCGATTCATCTGCTCTGAACTTCAGTTTCGCCAAACCATCGGTATCCAGGGCATCCAGTTGAGGAATTTGGATTTCGTTATCTTTTTTGCCCAACTGTTTTTCGTAGTAGGTGTAGCGTTGAATGGCGATCGCCAGCGATTGCTCCAATCCCTCCCGCGTTTTGATCGCTTCCTGCCACTGAGAGTAACGAACCACTTCTGTAAGTCCTAAAATCACGCTCTCATGCTTGGCACGGAGGAGGGCGAAGGCTTCGTTGTCTTCTTTTTCAATGGCTGATAGCAGATTGTTTCCTAGAGACTTCACTTCCTGACAAATTTCGGCGGCTTTTTGCACCAGAAGCTGGAAGCGCACCAGCGGTAAGGGTTGATTGATGCCGTTGACGATCGCACCCACATCCAATCCAGCAGCGGCAGCTTTTGCCAATAAAGCGGGATCGATCGGGGGTTCAAACAGCGGCAGTTGTCGGAAGATGCCTTGAAGATTGAGGCTATTGCGGATTTTGAACAGGCGATCGGCAACGGTATCCCAGTAGCTCAATAGCTTATCATTGCGCGGAATGCCAAAGTAGAGAGCCGTGCCAAGGCTACGGATTGTAGTAGAGCTATTGGAGTCAGAAATATTGGTGGGATGAGGTAGCCCATCAAAGGGAATATCGGCTTCAAACTTGCGTAGAGCGTTCCCGAATTCGTCTAAATCAGCCCGAAGACTGGCGTAGGTTTGGGGGCGCACAGACCCTTTTTTAGGCACAGCTTGAGGACGTATACCCAGAATATTAGCGGCTAAGACATAGAGCATCATTGCTTCGTTGATACTCTCGCCCGTGTCTTGCCTGAAGAGCGTGTCGCCCCAATCGACCAGGTTATCCAAATACGCCATCACTGTCTTAAACATATAGGCAGTTTGCCGATAGCGGGCGACAACGTGGGGGCGAAAGGGCGCATCTTTCCAGGCATTAATGCTATTAACAGTGTCTTGTCGCAGCTTAGGATCTGTGTTTGAAGATAGGTTGACCAGAATATCTTCAATCAGCTTCACGTCGGTGTACTGAAACGGTTTCACTTTCCAAAACCGCTCTGGTGTTGGTCCATCACTGTCATCGGTGGGGTCGAAGATGTAGTGAAACCATTGCTGTGCTTCTTCAAATCGTCCATTTTTGCTCAGGTGAATGGCAACGGTAAGGGGCACATGAAAGAACAGTTCCCAGTTGTAGACCGAGTAGGCACCGCTGGAAGTGAAGTCAAGATCTTTGACGGGATAGGGCTGCTGTACTAGATCGGAGGGATTGTATTGGGCTATGGAAAAAAGCTCGGCATAGAGCTTGGGAATGGGTTTGCCCCGCTTTGACTCGTTGGGGTAACTAGCTGGAAATGTCTGCAATGAACCATCGGGATTTTGCAGATACTCGGTATCTTCTGCCTGCAAACCGCGTACTGATTTTTCAATCAGTTGCTTCACCAGGTCTGCCACATAGGGATGGAAGTGCGGATAGAACTGATAGCTGAGGGTGCGTTCTTGAATGGTGATGTGCTTGGAAAGATTGATCCAGCCCCGATTGCCCACATACTGCAAATAGGGACGCACTTGAGCATCGTAGTAACCATGAAACTTCGTTGAAGGCGTAATAGGCATGGTGAGAATCTCCTGGGGCTAGGAATTAATAAAACCACCGTTCATGCGGTTGATGGATTGATTGCGAACAGTATTTAGCGACGTGTTCACACGCTCTAACATGACTGGATTCAGTCCTGAGCGACCAATCACGTTTAATCCACCTTCTCGATCGGCAACTGTCAATGTTTGTCCTTCTGCAACCTGCAAACCTGCGATCGCAGGTGCAGCATTTTCTAGAGAATTAACTGCCAAAGCCGATTGATTGATTCTGCCTGTTGCGCCAAGCAAAACCTGGTCGAATTGAAGTGCAGTCGTGGGATGAGTAAGCCAGTCTTCTTGCAATGAAGGTTTGAATTTAGCGATCGGGTCGATCGGGTGAGGAATCAGTGCCTTAGAAGGAACATTTTGTACAACCTTTAGCTTCTTCCACGAATCGTCATTAATTGGTTTTGATTCTGGTTTTGCTGTAGGAATGACCCATTCTTCCCATTGTGCGATCGTTTTCTCGGTAAGAGATGGCTCAACAAAAAAGGTGTGCTGATTATCTTGATAAAAGAATGGACTGACCAATGCCCCGATTTCAGCCGTCATCACCTGAAGCGGATTGCTACACGGAAGCAGCGAAAAATTACTCCCTTGCTGAAGAATAGGTTTGGTAACAGGTGGATTACCCTTTGCATTTTCAATCTTCTCGACAAAGCTCACTTGGAGAGCGCTAGAACCTTTGTATTGAGTAATCTGAGCAGTTTTAGAGTAAGGTACTGGTTGCGGATCGTCACCGCCCATAACGACGGGTTGACCGTTTTTGCTAACGACTCGAAAAGCTTGGTTTGTCTGACCTGGAGATTTTATATATATTACAGTTGCTATCGCGGAGATCTTATCTTTTCCCCCGGCAAATCCTGCATAAACAGGAATGGAGATAATTGCCTTTTCAAAATGGAGATGGATTTTTACAGCCCGTTCTTCTCCGCTGTCATACTCTTTGGTAACGTGAATGAAAACCTGCTGATTCTGGAAGTCGAAGGGTACTTCTACAGACATGGGTTGACCAAAACCACTCGATTCGCGGTTTGTCCATTGTCCCTGGAAGTATTCACTCCAGTTTAATTGGACTTCAACCTGCTTCTGCACCGTTTGACTGGAGGCAGACATGATTTGACTTAACGTGGCACTTGCTAGGTTTGGATTGCCAGGAATCGATGCACCGTCAGGATTAGATCCCCCTTTCTCCATAAACGTCACCCAAAACAAGTGCAGTCGTTCTCGCCAGATTACCGCAACAACATGATCGCCTTCGATTTCAGCGGCGATCGGTTCCCAAGGTGTCCACATTTGATGGGCATAGCGGCGATAGAAATACTTGTGCGGCAAGCTGTAGGTGCGCCCGATAACGTGGAGGGTATTGGACGCGGGATCGAGGGGTTTTTCTTCACAGTACATCGTCACCATTTCTAAGCGAGCGAGGGCTTCCAGCTTCTTCAAATAATTGAAAAAAGCATCTTCCACTAGGTCGTTAGAAACATCCCCTTGCAGCAGGGCGCTTTCTAGCTCCTGGAATAAGTGGGTTTTGTCGTCCCGAAATTCGGGTTCTAGCCAGTTTTCTGGATAGAGAAAGATCTTGCGATTGGCTTCCCAAACCCGGTAACGCTTCATCCACTGCCAGTGTTGAGAGTTAATTGCAGTCGGATGTACTTGTGGTTCCAGGTTCAGCAGGCACCGCTGAATGAATAGCTGCACAGATGAAATTGCCAGTCGGATGCGCGAGGTCTGCACAACAGGTTCCATACCCGGATCGATCAGGAAATACTCAAACAACTGCTCCAATCGTTCAAAGCCATTGCGCGGCAAAATGTAGGCAACGAGGGCATCTCGCTGCTTCTGGCGCAGTTGGTCAAAGATGGGTTGAGCGATGCGTTGCCAGGTTTCTGGCTCATATTTGGCTTTGACGGTGTTTCTGAGGTCGCGGGCGATCGCAAACCGCTCATCGAAGTTCTTTATAGGGTTGATGATGTCTGTCCAACGTTTCAGTGCGGCTATAGGCACTCCCAGCGTTTCCACAGTTTGTAAAACTTCCCACAGTTGTCCAATGCCTTTTTCCTGAGCAAAGTCGAGAGCACCAACCTGCCATTCATTGTCTACTAGAGTAGCTTGTGCCGTAAAGCCCAGAGATTGAGCCACCGACTCAACGATCGCTCGATCTCTACGAGTGAGATTCGCCACTCGCTGGTAAAGATCTTCGAGCAGTCGGGCTTTTGCCTGGGTTTCTGTGAGAGATGCTGGGAAAGTGCGGCGAGCATTCTCGAAAAGATCAATCAGGTCATTGTTGCTGTTTAAGTCGCGTTTGAGGCGATCGTAGTCTATCAGTCTCAAAAATTGTCCGAATAGCATTGTTGCAGCGGTTGCAGAATCATCAGCAGCCTGTGTAGGCAACTGGCTGAAATTGAGATGATCGAAATCATCTGTGTGGGTGAGCAGGTAGCGCACTTCTCGTTCACTTAAGGCAAACCCCTGAATCAGTTGCAGCGTTTTGATGAGCAGAACCTGAGCATGATGCAGGCGATCGACAGTTGCTTGAGGATAGCGCGTGAGTTGACTGAGGCTATCTTTGGGCAGGGTTTCACCCTGGATTAGCAGTGACACATCACCGCCACTCAAGCTGTGGGCATCCAGCGTAAACTGGTACAGCACACCCGGTTTCAGTTCGGTGAACTGGTTGATTTCTGCTCCGTCACCTGCTTTACTTTGCAACAGCGGATTGGGCAGATGGGATAGCCGGAATTCAACCTCAGCAGCGTTTCTGTCTACAAAGAAACGGTAAGCTCCAGCAGTCGGAACTTCAAAGTATCCTCCAAAGCGGACACTTTGAGTTCCAGGAGGTTTAAGAGGCTGATTGTTTGCATCCTTTAGCGACGTATCCGCAGAAACCATTGTCAGCGTCTTTGATGGCGTTCCCGTACCGTCGATCGAGGTGAAGAATGACGTACTAACGCCACTTTCGCCAGTTCCAGCAAAGGCATCCAGGAGGAATTTATCAGGTTCCGTTGGGTTTGTGAGCAGATTGGTCAGTAAAGCTTCTGTCAGGTCAGAATCAGCATTTTGACGAGTCGCAAGAGTTTGTACAACGAACTGACGGATGAGCTTTTGTTGCAGAAACGGTAGGAATGCACTCACCATTTTTGCTCGTTTTAGCCGCGATTGGTCTTGTTTCTGATTATCAGTTAGCCCATCTGGGATCAGAGTAAAGAGCAGCGTAAAGTCGCTGGCTGTTAAGAAACTGACAAAGTATTTTTCAAAAAATGCTTTAGCTTGAAGCTGCACTGCATTTAGCAAAGTTGCTAACAAAGGAGAGGGATTAGCCGTGGTTAGCTGCGCCTTTTGCTCATCTAACAAAACACCCCGGAAAGTAAGTCGTTGAAGCTGACGTGCAGAAGGGTCATAGGTAACACGAATACGCGGATCAGCGATCGCGCCTGCATCAAGCTGGTCAGCAGGCAAAACATTTGCTTGGTTCGCCTGATACTCGATCGTTCCTGTCCACATACTCATGAATGTCGTTACCACATCGGGTGGCAGCACCAGAGCCAGCTTTTGTTGCAGCACGTCATCAGAAATGCTTGCCGGATCAGCGGGAACAGCATGCTCTGTTTGGATGCGGCGAATTTCAGTGGCAAGGGCTTTGACCAGTGCCAGTTCATCCTCAGGAGTTAGGCGATATGTGCCAACTGGGTCGAAGTGATCGCGCAGCAGATAATTAAGGTCTTCGATCGTAAACTCGCCCTGGTTTACTTTTTCGGCGATTTCAATAAACGGCAGCGTTTGTGTCAACGGATAGTCGTCATCCAGGTTAATTAACAAATCCGGCTTCAACGCTTTAAGCGGGTCAAGCCCAGATAGTTGCTTTAGCGCAATCAAATCACTAACAGAAAGCTTAAGTGCCTTTGCCAGCAAGCCATAGCGATAGAGCAGGGATACTGTGTCCAGTGACAGTATCGCGGTTTCTGAATCTTGACCTACATCAGTCAGGATGTGTTCAATGTCATTGGCTGTCAGATTCAGTGCTCCCTGAAGGGCAAGTAGGTGTCTTTTAACATGATCAAATGCCTTTGCTGCTGCCTGTACTTGATCGAGAAGTTCTGCAAACAGTGAAGAGGGATTAGCCGTAGTTAACTGAGCTTTTTTAGCATCTGTCAGCACACCTTGATACGTTAAATCCTGCTCCTGACGTACTTCGTCATAGTGAACTTCAATCGCAGACTCTCCTGCAAAGGCGATTGGATCAAGGCGATCGACAGGCTGAATATTCTGCACAACTGCCCTAAATTTAGTGGTTTCCGCCACCTTCTGAATCGCTTCTGGCGTGAGGTATCGACCCAGTGGATCGTCAAACACCTGATCGTTCTTTAACACGCTCTGTGTCAGGAATAGTTGGGCGTAGAGAGAATGGTTGCCTGTGGTAGATAGCTTCGACCACAACGTAAGCAGCTTCAGGCGGCTATCTTTACCTATCGGAGTTCGATCGTCGATTGTTTTCAGATGTGCCAGATAGACCAAAGCCGTCTTGAATGCCTCTCCCAGATTGGTTGCCGTCAGTGTCAGCGCGTTAGGAATCAACACTTGTAGAGCGCGATCGGTTTCCTCAATTGTCCAACCCAATTTTTTCCACAGGCGCACAAAGAGATTGAGTTTGAGCAACATCAACCCATATATGTCTCTGTGCACTGCATAAACATCTTCACCATTGGCATAAGCTTCTCTATCGTTGGTATGTAGAAGAATCGTGCGATCGAAATTGCAGCCCGTGTCAGGATCAACCAGAACCAAAATTTGGTTGAAATCTCCATCAGCCCAAGCAGTCTCCAACCAGGTTTCGGCATTGAAGCCAGAGGCAGCGTAGGTCGCTGTTAGTTGTTGTAAAGAGTTCTTGAAAGCTTCCCGTTCGGCTGGAGTAAAGGGTGGGTAGCCCGGTTGTTCCTTGTAGCGGAAAATATCTGCCACATCTAGTTCTACATTGAGGTTGCGATTCAGTTTGCGGAGAATTACCAGCGTCTCCAATCGCGGATTGAAAAATCCGGTGCGGACTAAATCGACTAATTCTTGATAGCTAACTCCCAACTGACGAGATAGCGTTTTGGCAGATTTCAGCGCGATCGTGGCATCAGCTTCGGCAGTATAACCATACAGTTCATACCACTTTGCTGGATCGAAGCGAGTAAAAAGAGTGTATTCAGATGGGGAGATACCTATAGATTCGGCAAGAATAGCAGCACGGTAATAAGGCTTGGGGTTAGTAGCGGACGTAAACAATTCATCGGTTGGACGTAGCAAATCCATCACCTGCCAGAGGGGTAGCTCAAAGTGGTTGAAAAAGCGGCGAACGGTTTCTAGCCAAAAATCGAAGGGTAGTCCGATCGGGTAGTGTGCCTCCTGGAGTTTGGTATAAGCTTCTATGAGAATGTTTTGTGGCTCGGCAAGGAGTTCGGGTGTGGTCGCGTTGCCCGTGTCGTGAACGCTGTCGGCTGCCAGATTACCTTTGGCGACATAGTATTCCAGAATTTCATTCACGACATCAATGTAAGGGAGAACAGTGTTGGTGTTCTCGCAGGTTAGCGGTAGGTTGGTCAAGTCAGGACGACGCTCAATCAGAACATCGTAGGGAGTTTTCTCAGTGTTGGGGTCGGGTTGAGCCGGATGCTTGCTGCGCCAATCGGTCAGGAACTGGCTGTAATCGGTCAGATTTTTGAAGGGATAAGGTGCGTTACCGTGGCGAGTCTTCCAGGTGTTTAGGAAGTTTTGCCACACTAACGATTTAGGGTCGAGAAACTGGAGCAAATCGACAAAGTAAGCCGCAGGACTCAGCACCGATCGACAGTGTTCGCATTCACAAAAATCGAGGGAGCCAAACAGTGACTCCATGGTCGGGTAGTGCTTGATGAGTTCGTTTTTGGCAGCTTCTCGCACCGATGCAGGCGGAGAAACGCTGTGCATGGGAGGAGCGCTATCTAACTGTTTAGCGGCAGTGAAGAAGTTGAAGGTTACTGAACTCACCTGTTGAGCTTTGCGGTACACCAGTCGCGCTTCGTCCGGCGAGGGAAATAGTCCGCCGTAGTATTTGAGAAAGTCTTCCGCAGAAAACGCCACTACATCTTCGGCAGACCGAAACTTCTGTGCCATCAATACTTTCAGTGATTCATCGGTAGGAGTAATCTGGTACAGCCGATGAAGCAACTGGATGCTTTCGGTGGTCTGCTGTACGGTAGCGGCATCAATGCCATTCACGACAGCAGGATTCTGCTGAATAAATACAGCAGGATTCTGCTGAATAAATGCTGCTACTGGCGTTCGACCTAGCTCAAAACCGAGAGGTTTAGCGTTTTCTAGAAATGTGCGAACTGGAGCTTTTAGGGCTTCATGGCGATCGCCCAGGTGCAATTCATCGTTTTCGATCATTCGCCCTATCACCTGCGTCGGAAAGCTCAAGCGCACTTTCCGAGCGAGGTCAGCCGCGTAAGCATCAAGGCTGCCACGCAGGGTCGCTGAAGCGGCGTTGGCTGCTTCGATACTATAAATGGGTGGAATCAGGGCTTTCAGGGCTTCATCGTTGCCAGCCAACGTGTTCAAACGAGCTTTCCAGGCATCAGATTGATACAGGTCTTTCTCAACCAGTTGGGCTACATTCTCAGGTGAGGCAATTTCTTGTTGTAAAGATGCAGCCAAATTCGCATTATTCAGGGTCAGATAGGCAAGTTTTCCTTGAAGTTGTAGCCCCTGGATTTTTTCTGGAGCAATGCCGTTTTCTTGGGCTTTTTGCCACAGTTCTCTGCCTTGGTGAACCGCGTGCAGATCTTCAAAAGTGGTTCTCTCAGTATCAGACAGGGCAGTTTGACTCAGCAGATCACCCAGGTTAGAGACCGCTCCAGGTGCGATCGCAGCCCGGCGAGTTTGGCGAGCAAAGTTCTCGAATGTAACTTTGACAGCAGCTTGTTGTTCCTGACTGAGATTGACGATACCCGCTTCCTGGGCTTTGACGATCGCTGCTTCCACCGTCTGTCCATCCAGTTGAGCAAGCTGATCTGGGTCGGTTGGCAATCCGACCCGAAATAAGGCGTAAAGGGCATCCTGGGAAATGCCTGTATCAGGACTGAGTTTCACGGCAGCAGTCGTCAGGGCAATCAGTCGGGTATCCCAGCCAGTTGCCTGATGCAGCAGGGTTAGATCTTGGCGATCGCTATTTTCTTGAGCATTTGCTAATTGGCTTAAGCCATCTAGTTGCTGGCTCAGGTCGTGGGTAAGGCGCTGATATTCTGGAGCTAAGGGCTGCACGCTCGTGGGAGCGACCAGGTTCAGCACTTCGTTTTTATTGGCATTCAGCCGCGTTTCAGACAGAGAAACTTCCTGACCTTGAGCATCGATGACTCGCACTTCCAGGTTTGCGGCTTTATCGGTGGGCGTGTAAGCCAGGGCATAGAAGCCTCGACTGTCAGTTCTTACGGCTTCGCCTACGGCAGTCTGAGTGCCTCCAAATCCTCGGTTATACAGCCGCACGACGACTCCATCAGCCGGTAGTCCATGTTCCAGAATGATCCGCCCTTCAGCACGGTGAGTGGGAACAGTGAGTTGGGCGATCGCCCGCTCTAGGGCAATTTGGGTTGCTTCATCAAGTACCCCGGTTTGGGACAGTTGCGACTGACTCTGAAATTGCAGTAGGGCATCGCGTGTGCCCACCCCAAATACCTGCTCGTCTTGCTCATTTTGAGGAATCGTAAAACCTAGCCTGCTCAGTTTTTCCTGAAGGTCTTTGACTACCGTGCCGCGATCGTTCAATCTCAGCGCGATTGGGTGTGCCGTCTGTTGAGCGACTTGGCTACCAATGCCAATGAGTTGTCCGGTTTGCTGGGCAATTTGGTTATCAATACTGCCAATTTTCTCGGTTTCGGCAATGATGGTATCAAGCTTTCGACTAATTTCGGGTAATAGATCGTCGGAGCTTGCAGGAAAAGCTCCCAACCCTCTTAACGCTTTATTGAGTGCCTCAGCCGTTGGTGCATCCACTTCACCTGTCGTGTTTAGTCCAGATTGTTCCTGAAAAATACCAATAAGCTTCTGAGTAGTGTCGTTGTATTCCTGTTTGTTTTGCTCCAGAATCACTCTTTCTTCATAACGCTGCCGCTCTGCGTCTGATAACCGAATGGATTGATTACGGAGAAGTAAAAGCAGACCGTCTTGCAGATTGGTAACTTCTTGACCCTGGCTGTTACGGTTGATCAGAGCAGCGATCGGTAGCATGGCGAGTATCTCCTCGGATATTGAGTATTTGATTTTTTCTTTATGAATTCATTTTGGACAGCGTAATCGAAGTGTTTTTAACACTGTAAGGGCTAGAACTTGCGGCTTCGGATGTTTACTAAGGTAAGCAACTCCATCACCAACCAGAGACTTTCAGATCACAAGGTTTTCATCGAAAGCGGACGATCGCTCGGCAGTTGCCTTCAAGCCATAGTTAGGATTGTTGACTAGATCATTTCCGTAGGGCGTGAGGTTGGAGAAATTTCCATCCTGGGACATCTGCCGCTTTGAGCAACCATCTTTCCACCAACACCAAGCCAGCCAGCCAATTTCTTGTTCTTTTAGCGTCTGCAACAAGGCTTGAAACGTAAAATTAGTTTGCGGTGCATGGCTTTCATGCGTGCCGTCCAGGTCGTAACAGCAGTACTGGGTTTGTCCATCGATATCTTCGTCTTGCTTGTTAGCCACTTCGCCAAACACGATCGGTAGATTTGCGTTGATGGCAGTTTCGATATGGGGCAGTCCATTATAGGCAGCCCAATAAGCGTGTCCGCTGAGTAGAAGATTGTGGTCAGGGTCTTGATCGATTAGCTCCTGCCCGATCGTTGTGAACACCTCGATCGAGGTGCCACAATCGGGTGCGTCAATCATAATCGGTAGATGCAAGTGCTGCCGGATGCTTGTGATGGCGCTCTTGTAAGCATCCTTGAACGTATTCAATGCGATCGCTGAATCATTTGCCCAACGGTAGAAACCCAGTTCGTTGGCTAGGTTGATAATTAGATACCGCTGATGCTTTTCCAGTACGGTGAGGACAGGATCGGAAAGCCACCAGGGAACTAACTGAGTGTTTAGCAGTGTTGCGTCAGGGTTACAGGTGAAATCCCACAAACCCAGGATTGGAATGATTTGGTTCGCTTTGCATTTTGCGAGAATATTATCCAGGTCTGCCAGCGCATAGGCGGGGCGATCGGCGTTCCCATACTCTTTGTACCACTCAATTCTGACGGCGTTGGCTCCTGTTTTTTCTAGTTCTGACAGCTTATTGCTTTGAGGAAAATCCCAGTCGTCTAGCAAGGGGAGATTGATGCCTCTTAGGATAGTCTTTTTGCCACTCGGATCATAAAGATGCCGCTCATCGGTATAGAACGTGTCCTTCTGCCTTGGCTCGTCACCCAAAAGCTTTGCCCAAGTAATGGGGTCAACGACACCTGTAACAAACGCATTTTGTTGAAATTCTTCGACTCGTTGGAGGGTGGTGGAACCAAAGTTTCCATCGGCTAGTAGCGGCGGCAGAGCGGTCGGGGGGTGTAAGTTTAGCTTTCTTTGAAGCAGGATGACATCTTGACCTGTGGAGCCGAGATTTAGAGTTGGGGGCATTGGGAACCTCTTTGGGGCAGAGTGGATGGTTCAATTGAGATGTTTGTCGAATAGGGTGCGATCGCTCATGATGCCAGCACCTCATCTAGGATTACAACGGGTAAGTTTGCGATTGTTTGAAGTTGCCGATCGCTCTGGCTCAATGGCGAGGCAGCGTTGGTAAATGACTTCATTGAAGATTTCAGGCATCACGATCTCTCCGGAATTTCATTGGTAAGGTATACGTGATCCTCATGACCGTAAACAAAAGCGTTGATGTCATCCTTAAGTCGCCATAGAAATTCGATAACACCCCCTGCAACTCTTCTTGCAGTAACAACAGAATCTTCGATATACGTGCTGTTCTTGACAGCGCCAGAAGATGGTAGATAATAAACGGCTCCATCGACAGTTCCGAGCACGAATCTCCCACCACCTCCATCTGAGCCGAAGACAAGTATTGGAATTGACTGGCTGCCCTCAACAAGGATCGGCTCTCCTCGCTTGGATGCGGATGTAACACGCTGAGCAGGATCGATGAAATAACCATTATGTACATCCGGAAGACTCATTCCATCACATACCTCATAAAGTGGCTGAAGCTTTTGCGGCAAGTCAGTATGATTCGAGGTTGCTTTTCGCAACTCGTTAGTTCCCAACGGATAGTCTGAATGCTGGGACGCTAGTTCAACGAGAACCTCTGTAACTTGAGCAGCCCAGCTTTTGAATTCATTACTATTCATTACTTCCACCAGTGTTGTTGAAACATTGAATCTATTTTGAGCGCGAAGTCTTTGATCTGCTGACCAGTCGCATTGGGGTTCGCCTTCCGGAAGTCCGCCCACTGGTTAGTAATATCTTGGTGCACGTTCACATCGGATCTGCTACCTTTCACTCCCTGAATATTTTCAGGTGCATCGAAGTCGAATTTCTTGAAGTCGGGGTGATCGCGATACTCTTGAGGTATTCTGTGATGAGCATCAAAATCATCGGGGAGTCGCGACTTACCTTCTGCGGCTCGCGAGGCGTTGTAACGGCCTCTGTAATTGTCCGGTGCCGGTGCGGTGCGGCTACCTTTTGCCGCTCCCTTAGGTGGCGCAGCGGATTCCGGTGGTTGTTTTGAAGCGGGATTCGATGGTTTAGACGGTGCTGGCTCTGCCTGTGCAGTCTGTTTGGGTGGTGAAACAGGTTCTGGCGATTGTGCTGGAGTGGAAGTTGATGGTTTAGGTGCATCTGTTGATGGTGGCGGAGACGATTGAGATGGTTTAGACGGTGCTGGTTCCGGATCTCGACGAACCGCCTGTACGAAATTACCCAGGCCAACAGTTACGTTACCCGCTCCTTGGACAATCACAGCAGCGGAGACAATGTTGACTGGTACACCAACTAATGCTCCCACACCAGTTAGATCCAGCGCAATACCACCAACTTCGCCACCAACTCCGGCAACGATTTGTGCAATCCCAGTAGCAAATTCACCTGCTCCATAACCTGCTTGAAATGATCGTGAAGGCTTGTTTAGAACGCCAGTTTCCTGCCCCACAGGTGCGAGCAAAAAGCCACCTGGGATAAACGATGAGATTGTGCCAGCAGCCGCACCACCCAGAAACTGCATAGTGTCTGACTGACGAACTCTTTGCAAGAAACCTGGCTTCTCCTCGTCCTTACCGTCCGGATCAAGAAAAGAAAGTGGGTTATTCAGCACATAACGGTACAAGTTTTCTTTCCAAACAGGATCGCAACTCGTCCACCTTCCCAAATACGGTGAATAGTACCGCGCCCCATGATAGTAAAGACCCGTCTCCTCATCCCGCTCCTTCCCGGTATACCGATACCGCTTCAAGCTCACCTCTGCCACACTGCGCCCTGCCTGATACGAAGTCGTGCCATAGGGATGGTATTCCTCGTAGGAGAGCACATTCCCATCTTTGTCCAGTTCCAAACTGGCAGATCCCAGATGGTTATCCAGTTGATAGCGAATGATGGGTTGGGGTACAGCCACTGAGTTTTCGGTACCCTGCGTTTTGGTTTCCACCAGGGCAATCCGCCGCTGGTCATCCATGATGTGTAGAGTTTCTCGCTCCAGCGTGACTGCGGTGTCATCGCCGTTGTATTCGCGGTAGATTTCAAAGCCACCCAGATAAATGCGTTCTGATTTGCGCTTGGAAGTTTGTCCTGCATCGGCTTGTCGATCGGTCACTTTGCGAACGCGCTGACCGCTGGCATCGTAAACGAAATACGTGATTTCGGGTGTGCCACCATCGTTGCGAACCTGTTGCGACGCTGCCTGAAGTTGATCCTTAAAGCCCCACTGCATCAACGGTAGATGCGGCATTTGGGTCATGTTGCCATGCTCGTCATAGGCATATTTCGCGGAGAAAGTTCCCTCCGCATCCCCCGGCAAACTGGTGCCCCGCAACCGATTGTTGCTGCTCTCGTAGTCATAGGAACGCTTCCAGCCGCTATTCTGGACACTATGAATCATCGCCATGATGTTGCCGACTGGGTCATATTGATAGCTTTCGGTGTAGTGCCGCAATGCCTGCATATCATTGGCATTGGGAAGATTTTGGAACGGGTAGTCGCGATCGTTGTCGCGTGGGGCAGTGGGTTGATAGTTGGTTTGACCTGCGTGTTCCCGTCCCTGCGCCTGAGTCAGACGATAGAGCGCATCATAGGTGTATTGCCACCCAGGTTCAACCTGTTCACCGTCATGAAAAATAATCGGTAACGCCCCATCTCGAATTTCGGTAATGTTGCCCACCGGATCGTAGGTGTAGTTCAAATCTTGCAAGGTTCCAGCATCCGCTAATAACAACGGAGAGCTAGCTTGATTGACAGTCCGAGTGGTGTTGAGCCTGATCAGTCGCAAGGTTTGCTGATCATAGGTATAGGTCGTCTTAACGCCATTGTCATATTCGATTAGGGTGCGCTGTCCTTTCGCGTTGTAGTCAATATTTTTGACAAACAGGGTTTCCACCTGCGAACCGCGCAGTTGCACCTTCACCTGATTCAGCAAATTTGCCTCGTTGTAAATCGGCTGCATGACGCTGTTGTCTGGCATAGTCAACTGTGTCGGGCGATTCAGCGCATCGAAAACGGTCAAACTATCAAATGTCTTGGGTTCTAATAGGGCGATCGCTGCCTGCACCAACTGAGGAATATCTGTCAGTTCCGCCAGGGGCATCCAGTTCACAGGCTGCTTGTATTCTTTCGCCAACTGCCGACTGCCCCGGAGCAAATTCCCCTTAAAATCAAACTGCCAATTGCTCACCACTCCAGCCCCGTCATAGTGCTGAAATGGTTTTCCCTTCAGATTTCGCTGCAACGCTTCGGGATGGTTTTCCCCATATACCAGCCGCTCCACCAAAATTTCGGGTTCTTCGGCTGGCTGCAGATACAAATGCGTCGGACGCTGCAAGGCATCATAAACTGTCCGTACAATATGCCCTTTGGGTGGCTGCGGCAGATCGTAGCGAGTCCGCCGATCGTTCCAGGCACGAATCGGCTTACCCGCCACATTGTTTAACACCCACCGTTCCCCCGCATCCATGCTGTAGGAATAAAGCTGGTGTCCTAACAAATCGTTCGCTCTGCCCGTCAAAATCGGTTTACCCTGAGCATCTTTCACCAGCTTGCGTTCGGCACCCAGTTGAGCGATTGCCTGCACCATCACTGGATTCTTGCGCGCGTCCGTAATGACCAGTTGATTCCCTTCAATATCTAGCTCGACGTGGGTTTCATAGTTACCGTCAGCACCGTTATTAGCGATCGTCAAAAAGGGTCTGCCTAGCGTGTCGAGATGAGCGATCGTGTTTGTATTGGCATGAGCCAACGCCTTAGTTGCTGCCTCCCGCTCCGATGCCAAGGCACTGGCTTTAGCACGGGTCAACCAGGTGGGTAAATAATCAGCATCGGGCAACCGCTGGAAGAAGCCGCCCACATCCGAGTCGGTCTTAGGGTCTTCCAGTGCCACCGTATCATTGACATCCCAGGTTTCCTGTTTCCAGGAATCGAACACCACCTTTTCATACGTGTGGTTTGGATGCAGCGTCGCCACTACCCGTTCCATCGGATCGTAAAACAGAATCGGAGTCACCCCCGTCATCACCACCTCCGGCTCATCTTCATACAGATGGGTTGAGCTAAAGAAGGGTTCGTATTGTTTAATGGGCTTCCCTTTGTTGTTAAAAATCGTCCGACCATTGCCCACCCAACGCGGATCAGTTGCTACAAGCTTGGTCTTGCCATTCTCCAAAATCAACTTGCCGGGACGATTGGGATTTGCTACATTGGCTTCTCGCTGCGGAGCATCTCCCGGTTCCGCCTGAATCTTTTTCTGGATCTCTCGTCCAAAGCCATCAGAGTAGCTGAAACTTACCTGCACGATCGACGAATCGCCATTGGTCGCATTCACATGATGCTCACGGGCGATCGTCGCTGCAAACAAAGGTTGTTCCGCTTGTTGGAAACACTCCAAATCGTAAATAATCCGCGTGGTTGCTTTACCTAATAGCTCCACAACCGTTCGGGGCGACTGCACAAAATCCTGCAACTGCTGCTGACTGAGATCAGTCATAAAACCTTCCAACGAATCCCCACTTTCTGATTTTCCAGCGGCATCTACCTTTCCAAGTACTGCCGTTCCCGCCACCATGCCTAAAATATCGAACGCAGCTACGGCATGGTTCTGATTGGAATCAATAATTCGTTGCGGTTGCATCACCCGGTAATCATTGCGAATTTGCACCACATTGGTCTGTGGATCGGGCAGAGCATCTCTGGTTTCTACTACCAGGAGGCGATAGTGATCGTAGGTCGTTCTGTAAATTCCGCCAAAGGGATCTTTCATCTCAATGGGAAGATAAAACCCATTGGCATCGAATGCCTGCCGTCCAGAAGGAATCCACCAGTTGCCATCTTGCTGCTGATATTTCCCTTCAGTACTGAGCAGAGTGTTCAATTCTGCCGTCGGTATTTTGCTGCCGTAGACCTGTGCTAGCAACCCTGGTGTAAATGCCAGCTTAAAACTCTCACAGGGCAGTGCTAACGATTCCACTTCACCCAAAGATAACGGTATGGGGTCAAGCGTATTGGCTTGAGCATTCGGGCGATAGAGCGATCGCACCCATTCGATCGGGCGTTTCTGCGCCGTAGCCCCTACCGCCAACGTTTCGTAGGTCGCCTCGGTTGCCACTGCCACCTGAGTTCGCAGCGTTTCCAACGGGTAAGGAAATGCAACTGGTACGCCTGTAATTTCGTAGGTGCGGGTTTCGATCGGTACACCAATCCGATACCAATCCAATGCTGGGTTATCCTGATTAAAAACTCGATTTTCGGTGTAGGTGATAAACCGTCTTGCCTGTTCTGGATGGACAGGCATCCGACGGGGATAGGCGATACTGACAGACTTCAACGCATTGCCAAACCCATCCGTCTCCAACACCATCTCATGCCCAATGCGTGGATCAGCCGGGTTGCGCTCATAGTGATAAGCCAGATTTTCTCGTGGATGCACAAAAAATACTGCATGGCGATTTTCCTGCTGTGGCTGCACCACTTCGATCGTCAAATTCTGCTCTGTCACGCTATGGGGATGTTGGCTTTGATCTGTCTTATCCTCCGCATATACCTCTTGCCGCAACATTGATCCCTTCAAGGCTCGACAGGCTTGCCGCTCCTCATCTACCGTCAATCCCCCTGGCAACACTGTGTCATCCAGAAACACTGCTGCGGCATCCCCTGAGTAATATTCACGCTGGCGGAGATGAGCTTCCAAGCGATCGCGCTCCAAATAAGCCCCTGTATGAAACCAGGTTTTCGTATGCATCGGCGGCACAAATGACGCAGCATCCAGATTAAACCCCTCAGAAGAAGTCACATCTGGCTGAATCGTGCCAATCTCCTCGGTATCCCACTGATCCACCCGACCAAACCCACGAAACTCCCGCTCCACCCCATCAAAATAGCCGTGGTGATAGGCATAGCGCGTCACAAAGCGGTTTTGACTGATGCGATCGTAGGTCTCCACCCGCTCCACCACATGCACCGGGAACGGTAGCTTTGTCACCCAAGGCATCTTCGCAAACTTGTCCTGCAAATAAAACTTGGTGGAAGGCGCATACTGGACAACCGTTTCTGCCCCCATATTACTCACCGTCTTCAGCAATAAATGCGGCTTCTGTCCCCCCATCAAGTCGATATACCGCATCACTCGGCGACCGTTTCCTGGCAATGGCGAAGACCATACTAAACAGGCAGTTCCATTTCCCAACAGGTCGATCGCTGTCACAGAGGCAACACTATCGAGCAGCGGGAACGATCGCACCACTCGCTCTGCTGCCCAACCATTCCCTGACTGATTGAAATAAACCTGTACCCCTTCACTGCTGAGATACAAAATGTCAGTCGTCCCCGATCCATCAATATCTGCCAACACAATCCGGCGTTGACTGAAAATATCTGGCGCATCAAACCAAGGCGCTTCATCCATCGCCACCTTCGCTCCAAATCGCCCGTAGCCTAGATTTGCCCAGTAGCAGACCTCCCCATTGCGAATCCGCACAATGTCCGTCAGTCCATCCCCAGACATATCTGCCAGGTGAATCGATTGAGTGCTGTCAGCAAAGACAACTCGTGGTCCCTGCTCCTCATCCCAGGGTTGGCACACTCGCTCCGCTACTCCAAATCCTTCTTCTGCCAAGGATGGATGCCAGACCAAACAATCGTCTTCCGTGATCAGAATGTCAGTATGTCCATCCCCATCCAGGTCAATAAACTTCAGGTTTGGGTTATCCCAGTCCAACACCGGCAAAGACTTAAAGGCAGTAAACGATTCCCACTCTTCGTCCTGAGTGCGTTCATAAAAGCCCGGTACTGCTCCCCGTAGCGTTACCAGATCAGGCTGACCATCCCCGGCTAAATCGAGAAACTGAGCACCAGTTGCTAAACCAGTCGCTGGTTTATTGGCGACAAGTTCAAGAGGCGAGAATCGTGCTTCGATACGCTTCTCGCCGTTGCTTCGAATAATATTAATCGGACTGAGATTGCGCTTATAAAACCACCCATTACCCTGCTCGGTCAAAATGCCTGACAAGCCCTCTCCATCCAGATCGACCCACTGATAGCGTGTTCCGTCTAATCCTTCCGGCAAGTTTTCTAAACTGGCGGGATCGACCTCTCGTACCGTTTCATCAATATTGGGTTCACTATAGGTGAACTCCATCGGGGGCAGAGATTTTTGGATATATGCATTCCCATCTCGCTTGTAGCCTGTTTGTATCACTGAGAGCAGGCGCGAATAGACTGGGTCGCGGATAGCATCTTGCTGATGCTCATAGGAATACTTAAAATCCGTCGATCGCACCAAACAATCCTGCCCTACCTCTGCTTCACTAGAGAAGTGATGAAACATTAGCACCCGCTGGCACAGACGGTAAGTCCGCACTTCAAACCCAGACCTGTAGGAGGAAAATGGATCATTACGCGCTGTCCAGATCCCTGAGTCGTTCGGCGTGGGGTTCGTCTGATCGTGTTCCCCGTAGTCAAACACCACCTCAAACATCCAATCGGCTCGCAGGCTCAGATCTTCATTGGGTTGTTGAGGTGTTGGGTTGCCATAGCGGATTCGCTTCAAATAGCGATTGACCGATCGGCTCAGTGAGGTACGGTTCCGTTCATGTGCCTGGGCTGTAATAATCCCATCCGAATTTTCCGCTTTGTACTCATAACGAATGGCATTACCCTTATCGTCATAGCTCTCGCAGATCAGCCAGCTAAAAACATGAGTTGGCTCGATCGGATCGGTAATACGACTCTCAGCCGTTTGCCCATACAGTGTCGTGATATTGTCCTTTGAGATCGATCGCCAGAACGTTTCCTTCAGGTCAGCTTGATTAGTCCAGCGTTCGATGCGCGCAAACAGCCCCTCTATACGGGGTCGGTAGCGTTGAATGTTATAGGTTTTAGCTCCCACCGTGCGTGGAGCTATTTTGTCAGGTTCCCAATTCCCTTGGTTATTCTGAACCAAAATGGGTACCAGATCTTCTCCGCCCGAAAGCATGAAAACATCGGACTCTGAGCCATTCCAGTAGCGAGGCAAGCCCTTGTCTGTCTTGCGCGTAATCGAAAGTAGCGACAGATTCCAGCCCAGCCCAAAGATTCCATTGCCTGCCCCAGAATCATAGGAAAGGGATAATTGCGGTCCAAACCCAGAGCGACCAGGGCTAGTGACAATGGGTACATTCATCGAGCCAGTACCCGTCACCGGGTTAGCAGCAAACTTCTCCCCCATCCCTTTGATGGCTCCACCCCCCTTAGGCAACGAAACAGCGAGAGGTGAAGTATAGTAGTTTCTATCAGCTTCTGTAGCTTGTTTACCATCGGACTGCACGGTGCGATCTAGCATTGAGCCTATCTCCGTAGCGAAGGTAATGACAGTCTTCAGTCGGTCAAACTATTTTTCATTCTCTAAGGTAATTGACAGATGCGGTAGTATCCATATGGCTACCTTCCGGTAAATAATTCTCATATTCTTAGGCAAGACTGCAAACATAAACTATTTAAGTAGAAAAAGTTTACATTTGGTCAGGGTAATTTTAGAGAAAAGCTGATTGGCGCATACCAACTAATAGCAGAGGTGATAGGTATTCGAGAGCCAGTAGTTTTTGAATGTGTATAGTGATTCTCTAAGCTCGACTTCATCCATTTCAAATTGGAGCCATTCTCAGCGGTGTCTGCAATTTGAAATGGATGAAGTCGAGCTTAGTGTGTCCAGCAGTAGTAATCCGACTATAGAACCTATTTGAGATCTAGTTTACTGCTAGCCGCTTGAGCATCAGTCGGATGAAGCAAAGATTGACCTTAGCTGTAGCATGATCGAGCGTTCTCTCAAAGTGAGGTGGAACCCAAAAACTGGACAGGTGAATAAGCTCTAAACTTCCCACCCATGATAGGAATGGTTATGAGCAAAAACAAACGCAAACAGTACAGTTCTCAATTCAAAGCAAAAGTTGCGATTGAAGCGGTGAAAGGAGAGAAAACCATTGCTGAAATTGCGAGTCAATATAGCGTGCATCCGACGATGATTCACGGTTGGAAACGGCATCTTCTAGCGGGCATGAGTGAGGTGTTTGAGCGCGGTTCCAGCGCCAGCAAAGTAGAGCCAGAAGGGCAAGCCCACCTCGATGAGTTGTATCGACAGATTGGACAGTTGA
>NZ_LXYR01000059.1 GCF_001650195.1 Phormidesmis priestleyi BC1401
TGGCTATCCATCCGGTGCGCTTTGTTTCTAATCTGCACCCTAGCTGATGGATAGCTTTTCTGTCCACGTCTGACCGCAAAAACTGTCCGAACTATTGATCTGTATCAATTGAACTTAAAAGCAAAGACCTCTTGATGAATACGTCTCAAACTATAGATTGGATTTCTGTAACCAGAATAATCTATCTAGAGAGTTACTCAAATAACATAAGTGGAATCTTAATAGGCTAAAAGGCAGATTTCTTCTAAAAAAACGTTATTCATCTAGGTAGAAAACCTTTCACATCACCCACGTTATCGTGAGCACAATCACTAATAAGCAACAGAAGACACACTGATTTCTTTAGTGGTGATAGTTACTCTTACCGGACTGCAATGCGGACCTTTTTGTCCTTATCTTTCAGTGAGAAAGATCAAGGACTAACTCTACGATCGCTGCACTTCGTCAAAGCTTGCTATCCGTCAACTTTTATCCAAAAGAATCACACTATGACGTTTCCGATCGCCCCTCCAGGCAACCGATACTTTACCTCGCGCCGCCGTTTATTAAAGTGGAGTCTCGTGGGCTTAGGCACCACTCTGCTCACCAGCGTCCCTAGCTCACTCATGGCACAGACAAGCCGCAGTCTGAAGCCGCTCACGTTTAATGCTGACGATCTGGGCATTCTTAACTTTGCGCTACTGCTCGAAGAACTAGAAGCCGCCTTTTATCCAGCCGCCCTCAAAAGTGGCAAGATTACCGCCCCGAAAGAGGTTGAGTATTTGACCGCGATCGGCGGTCACGAAGCGGCTCACGTCAAGTTTTTGCGCGAAGTTTTGGGCAGCAATGCTCTGTTTAAGACCAGCGACTTGAACCTTAACCAAACGGGACTGAGTGCGCTATTGACCGATCGTAGCACTATCTTAAACTCGGCTGTCACCCTTGAAGATTTGGGTGTTCACGCCTACAACGGGGCAGGTCCGAGTTTAAAGAACCCGACCTATATTTTGGCGGCAGGCTCGATCGTGTCAGTCGAAGGGCGACACGCGGCTGGAGTGCGATCACTCCTGGGGCGACCGACGACCGAACCTGACAGCGATCGTCTGGTTAGCGATGCCGACTTGATGGCAAGCCTCAATCCCTTCAAAGGGCGCGCCTATGACGAGCTATATACCCCCAAACAAGTTGTGGCGGCAGTTGGCTCACTCAACGTTTTAAACAATCCAATCAACGGAACTTTGGTCGCTTAATAAGGAATTAAATTAACCATGAATCACGCTTTAAATCAAATGGCGCACTCCCCGATCGAGACGGTGCCGCCTCAGCTTCAGACTACAAAAGAGTGGCTCGATCGAGTGGGCAATGCTCTGCTTAGCCTCATCATCCCTCTGAGATCGGCTGCTTTGATTCTGTTGCTATCGTCGGGCTTTTTGCTTCTGGCTCCTGCGGCTCCGAGCTATGCCCAAACTGCCACGCTGACTCCTCAACAGATTGTAGAATATGCGCTGACCCTCGAAAAGTTGGAAGCTGATTTTTATAGAAGAGCGATCGGGGCGGCTCAGACTGGGGCTTTGAGGAATGCTCCTCAAGTTGCAAAAGATGTCCTAGTTTCTTATGGAGGCGACGAAGCGCAGCACGTCACTGACTTGTCAGCCGTGTTGACCTCAATGGGCGGCAATCCAGATTCTGTCATAATTCCTGCCAACCCTAACTACAGCGCAATTTTGGGGCGCGACCCCTTTGCTAATCCTGCTGACTTGCTCATGGCTGGGCAATATGTCGAGGATCTAGGAGTCGCAGCTTATAAAGGACAGGTACAAAACTTGGTCGCGGCTGGAGACGCGGGCAAAACAGTGCTGGCGGCAGCGCTAGAAATTCACTCGGTAGAAGCTCGGCACGCAGCCGGAATTCGTTTTCTGAGACAAACTCTGCTAGGTGCCGACGTGCGCCCGTGGATTAAGAACGCCAGTAGCGTGATCTATAACGAAAATCGCCCCAACTCCATCATTCCTTTCGGTTCTGAAGCGTTTGATGGCTATGCCACCAGAGAGGAAGTGCTGGCTTTGGTGAAGCCGATTTTGATGAGCGCTCCCCAACCAACCTCGGCACCATCACCTCGATCGACCGCACCAAGCACCCGTGAAGGTACCACGATTAGAGGGCTTTGGTAGGGAGACGCTGACTGCGATCGGATGATGCGTCATTGCAAAATCGTTAGGGAGACGTTCCGATGGAACGTCTCTACAGCATTGGATAAATTCATTTCGATCGCTTTGGTGATGGGGTTGATGGATCTGATTTTTGCTCGATCGTTCTAAATCAGTCCGTTCTTTGGTGGAACTTGGGATCAAAAACTGCGTCAAACATCTTTAGGTTTCTGCTGACACAAAGCTCGATCATGCATGATTGAATCAGCATATTCCTAAGCGTGATTTGAAGGACATTCTATGGCTGATCGGTTTTCTGCTCCTCGATCCACTTCTGTCTCGCATCCACAGCGCATCTGGCAAACGGTGGGCACTGCCGCGATCGCCGTTATTTTGTGGGCAACGCCTTCGCTAGCAAAAGATCCTTTTCGCACTAGCAACCTACGCCCGATCGGAGACAACACTGAGGCAGCCTTTCGATCTGTCTTTGAGCAAGGCAATTATAAGTCTGCTGAGTCTTCTCTCAATCAAGCAGAAGCCAACGAACCTCTAGCATTTGCGCTTAAAGCATTGCTGGCATATAGCAATTCGCAAGGTGAATCTGATCAGTCGAAGAAGCAAGCAGGGTTGGATAACTTCAAAAGCTATGCGACCCAGACTCGCCAAAGCGCTGAGCAGTTGGTCAAGACTGACCCCTTGCGCGGAAACCTTTACATTGCGGTCGGCAACTTTCTAGAAGGCGTTTATGTAGTGGGCACGCAAGGCATTGTTCGCGGAACTCCGCAAGCATTGGGCAAACTTCAGCAAGCGTTTAAGTACCTAGACGAAGCCGAGAAAATCGACCCCAAAGACCCAGAGTTAAATCTTCTTAAAGGATATATAGATCTGCTATTGGCGGTGAATGTCAGTTTGCCGTTATCAAGCCCAACTCAAGCGATCGAGCGACTCGAAACCTATGCGGCTCCTCGCTATCTTGCCGATCGCGGGTTAGCGTTGGGCTACCGCGATTTAAACCAGCCAGACAAGGCGCTGAAAGCCATTAATCAGGCGATCGCGGCGGCTCCTAAAAACCCTGAACTGTCTTACTTAAAAGCTCAGATTTTGGTGCGGCAAGGCAATAACCGCGACAGCATTCCCTTGTTTGAGAAAGCGCTTTCCCAGAAGGATCAGCTTCCTAGCGGCACTAGCACGCAGATTCAAAAAGAGTTAGACAGAACTCTCCGCCGAATCCAGAACAAAGGGCAATAGACGCTAGGCTAGAGGAGACTGTGACGAGTCTGTTTTGACTCGCGACTCGATCGCCTATTGCCCCTAACTATGCAAGTACAATTTCGCGAATTTGACCCCTTTAATGTCTGGATTTGGGTAGAGTTCAGCAACAATCCTTCTGAGATGGAAAAACAGTATATTGAGGAAGCCTTTAGCTCCTGGTTTTATCTCGGCAAGCTGGGTGCCTTTAACGCTGAAAACCTTCAGGTGCAAGACGTAGGCTTAGAGATCAGCCATATGGACTATGACGAAGACTTGGCGGACAACAGCATGGTCGCGCTGATGCACAATATGGGAGAGTTTGAGTTTGAGTCAAGCTGGGGGCGCTGCTGGTTTGACCTGGGCACTAGCGACGCGATCGCCCTCGATGTTCTGATCAATACCATCCGCGAACTAGGGAGAGATTTTCTCTCCCTTGAACAACTGATCATCGGCGGCGAAAACGAAGACTGGCGGGTTCCGGGCAGCAATCAGCCCGACTTTATTGGAGACAACGAGCGGAATTAATCAGGAAATGAGTCAAATAACTGTGAAGCAGTAAGCAACTGTAGAATTGAGCCGCAGCAACTCGCGTTCGCTTTAAGCCTACAGAGTGCTTTATGAGACAACAACTCCGAGAGGGTGGGCAAAAGCTCACCCTTCTTTGTCTAGGCGAGAGTGCAGCCGATGCAAAAGCAGTCCATAATAACCGGAGGAACGGTTTGTCGATCGCAAAGGGTGATGTGTATGCAGTTTCGAGCGTTGATTGTGGTCGTCCTCTCCGCAGCGTTTTGGGTGTTAGCGGGGCTGTATCCTCCTGATGCGATGGCGTTGACTCAGATCAAGTTGTTTGATTTGTCTTATCACGATTGCCCCGCAGAGATCGGCGATGGCTCAGTGATGAGTGGCACGACTCGCGCAGCTAACTGCTATTTAGTGACGGGCAAAGCTGAAAACGCGACCAACAAAATGGTCGTGAACGCCGATATTTTTGGACGAATCTATGACGCAAACAACGATTCGGTGATGCGAAATCGGACGCGACTTGGCTCGATCGACGAAGTGCCCCCCGGCATCAGTGATTTTGAGTTGAGAATTACAGTCGCGGCAAATCAGCCGACTCCCTTAAAATTAGAGCAATTTAAAGCGGCAGGATTCACTGGAAAAGTTCGTCGTTAGAGATCTCTGTAGGGAATAATGAGTGTGGAAAACCGCCGCTGGTTACAACTTGCCTTTCAGGTGAGAGGTTCAGTCCTTCTAGCCGTGCTTCCTCGATCGCTCTTTTGCGGCTTTTTTGGACTGCTTATTAAAGGGCTGTTTGACGCTAAATATCCGGTTTCTTTGCCGTTCTTAGCAAGTTTGATTCCTAATATTGTCTTGGGATTACTATTAGTCTTTCGGACAAACACGGCTTACGATCGCTTTTGGGAAGGGCGGAAGGTTTGGGGATCAATGGTGAATACGGTTCGCAATTTGGCACGGCAGATTTTGATTGCGGTGGACGAGAAAGAATCGAACGATCGCCAAGAAAAAATAGACGCTATTTATCTGTTAGTCGCGTTTGCAATTGCGACCAAGCTTCATCTTAGAGACGAGCCAATCAATCCAGAAATCAAAGATTTTTTATCGCCTGACAGATACATCAAACTGCAAAGTATGAACAATCCACCGCTAAAAGTTGCCTTCTGGATTGGAGACTATTTACAACTGCAATATCAGCGCGATCGGCTCAATATCTATCAGCTAACCTCGATGCACATATTATTAAATAAGTTGGTCGATGTGCTCGGTAGCTGTGAGCGCATTGTAAAAACACCAATGCCTCTGGCATATGCAATTCATCTCAAGCAATTGTTGTTGCTCTACTGTCTATCTTTACCGTTTCAAATGGTAGGTCAGTTGGGCTGGTGGACGGCTCCAGTTGTGGTTTTAATTAGCTTTACTTTGTTTGGAATTGAAGAGATTGGCATCGAAATTGAAAACCCCTTTGGACACCATCACAATGATTTGCCGTTAGATGCGATTTGCAGCACAATGCGCCGCAACATTGACGATTTGACCAGTCTTAACCCAAGCGTTCATTCAGAGGAAATTTCTTTCTGATCAGGAGCGCGATCGCTGCCAATCCAATCAGGGTAGGCGTGAGCCAGTCGCCCCAACGCACATAGAGGGTTTTAGTTTGTCGGCGATAAATGGTGCCAGCGTGAGTTTCGTAAACGTCGGGCTGCGATCGCCACTGGATTCGTCCGTGAGGATCAATGATGCCAGAATATCCCGTGTTAGTGGCACGAACTGACCAGCGATCGGTCTCAATGGCGCGCATCAAATCTTGTGCCTGATGTTGTGCTTTTAAAGTGGTGCTGTAGGGGTCAAGATTTGAGGCAGTCAAGATGAACTGTGCGCCATCTGCAACCTGAGCGCGAAACAGATCTGCAAACGCGGAGTCATAGCAAATGCCGACTGCCGCCTGACCAAATGGCGTATCAAATCGCTGGTTCGTGCTTCCGGGCAGCATATTGGCGCGAATGGGCGACAGTCGATTGATCAAACCGCCCAACACGTCTTCAAACGGCGTAAACTCTCCCAGAGGCACGAGTTTGACTTTGTTATATTGACTTACGGCTTTGCCATTGGGCGCGATCGTCAGCAAGCTTTGGGTGTAGCGGTTTCCCTGCGGGACAAACGTGCCGAGCCACACCGGAATGCCTTTCTCTAAAATCGCTTGATACACTGGATTTTGACTACGACTTAAGCCCTGCCACAAAAATGGGAATGCGCCCTCTGGGGTTAAGACGACTTGTGCGCCTTGCTCGGCGAGCATTTGATAACCTGTGGTGTAGCCGTCGATCGCGCGTCGCAATCCATCCGAAAATAGCTTGATGCGAGTCGGGACGTTGCCCTGAATGATGCCCACTTTTAGCGCTGAGTCAGGAATTTCGTTAAGCGGACGGCTATAGAGTCCGAACCCAATTAGATGCAAAACTAGGAAAAGGCTGATCGGCACCAGGTAAGCATTCTTTTTTTCTCGTTGATTTTTGGATGCAATCCAGGCTTCAGCGAGTAGCCCGTTGACGGAGACGATCGCAGCGGTCACGGTCATCGCGCCCGAAAGTTGACCCAAATGCAAAATCGGCAAATTATAGGGGCTTTGCGTATAAGAGACCGAAGTCCAATTCAGCGAACCTTTTGACCAAATCGTTTCTAACCCGCACCAGACGGCTGTTCCGGTCAACACGCGCAGCCAGGGCGAAACGCTCGATCGAGCCATCCAGCCCATGACCCACGCCCAAATACCCACTAGGGCGGCTCCCCAAAACGTGATGAATAGCCAAACCACCAGGACGATCGTCACACTCGCCAGCCACGGCACTCCCAGCCACATTAAAGGATGCAAACCCATAATCCAAGCCAGCGCAAATCCGTGATAGCCCAGCCCCCAAGCCAGTGCCAGAAGAATCTGGAAGATTGAATGGGGATCGTCAGAAGTTGCATCTCGCGTCACGACTAAAACCCACAGAGGCGCGATCGCGATCCAAGCCAGCCCCCAGACGTTAAATGGGGCAGGCGTTAAACCCATGAGAATGCCACTGATCAGAGAGATCGCGAGTTGAAAGGCTCGATCGGACTTAATTTTCAGCGATCGTGGTTTGAGATCTTGACTATTTACCATGCTGACTACTGTACTGAAATCCCTGTCACGTCAGCACACTAAAGTTTTGAGAGTTATGAAAACGCTCGTTCCAACTTGTTTTTGAGCAACTGCGGCAGATCGCGGGGATTTTCAAAAATGTAACTCAGTTGTTGCTTGATGATGTCGGATTCAAATCGCGTCGCAACCCACAGGCGCTTATGCAAAGGAAGCTTTTGGCGATAATGTCGAAGCATTCGTCTGACTCGATGGGTGACTTCCCTGGTTTGTAAACTCTGGAAGGTTTTTGTAGTTTGGTGCAGTCTGAAATTTCCCCAGGTTTCATCAATGTATGTGACGTTAGCGATCTGAACCGCTTCTAGAATGAACTGCAAATCCATTAAGTAGTGTTCGTCAACGCGATAGAGTCCGACCTGGTTGTGCAAGCTAGTGTGATAAAAGTAGGCAGCCGGATTTGCGGGAATGGGATTCACATCCCAGCCTAATAAAAGATCGCTCAGCTTCAGGTTTCTGGGCTGATTCACAAACAGTAGATTGCCATCACCATCCCAGACATTGCAGTTGCCCACCACAAAGCTTGGCTCTGGCAATGATTTAAAGATTTCTGTGATGCGATTTAAGACATTCGTCTCATAGTCATCATCCACGTTCAAAACGCTCAAAATCTCTCCCTTCGCCATTGCAATGCCTTTGTTCATGGCATCAGACTGCCCCTGATCCTTCTCAGAGATCCAGCGAATGTGAGGGTGTTGTGCAGCATAGCGTTGAATCATCTGTACCGTTTGGTCGTTTGAGCCGCCATCGATAATGATGTGTTCGACATCGAGACACTGTTGATCGATCACCCCTTGAATGCAGGCTGCAACAAACTGTTCACCGTTGTAGACGGGTGTAATGACGCTAATCATAAGAAGAATCCTGAATTGACGTTGCGATCGAGCGAATCAAAGGAACCTCAGTAGACCTTGCCTAGCATTTTATGCCAGTCTGGAATCAAGGAGATCTGCTGTGTGATCATTTGTGCTGCAAGGTTGCTCGGTTTTACGACTCTAATCTTAGCCGCATCAATTGCCTTGCACCTGTGATCTTTCCATTCTCTCAGGGAATAGAGGTGTGCCCCTTGAGTTATCCCAATACTCAAAACGCCCACAACCGCTATAGACTCAAGTTAGATTAGGCTTGTTAGAGTTTAGTAAGTTTGTACTGAAATTAATCGTTCATGACTGTTCCTCCAACTGAACCTGATTCGACGACTGGATTACCCGATCGGCTTGTCAAACACGCCGTTCGCTATGCCGATCACCGTGCCGTCCATCGGGAACACCTCACCCCGATGCTGCGCCACTATGCCGACCTCAAAGACCAATATTCCCATGCGCTGCTGCTCTATCGAGTCGGCGATTTTTTTGAAACCTTCTTTCAAGATGCGCTAGTCGTCTCGCGTGAGTTAGAAATTGTCCTCACGTCAAAAGATGGCGGCAGAGAAGTCGGTCGGGTGCCGCTATCGGGCATTCCGCATCATGCGCTCGATCGCTACTGCGCGCTATTAGTCGAAAAAGGCTACGCGATCGCCGTCTGTGATCAGGTCGAAGATGCTGCCGACGCGCAAGGAACCTTAGTTCGGCGAGAAATTACCCGCGTGGTGACTCCCGGCACTTTGCTCGACGAGGGAATGCTCAACGCTCGGCGCAATAATTATTTAGCAGCAGTGGTGATCGCCGGAAATCATTGGGGCTTATCCTACGCCGATATTTCAACTGGAGAATTCACCACCACACAATCCTCGTCGCTAGAGCAATTGACGCAAGAATTGATGCGCCTTCAGCCTGCGGAGGTGCTCTTGCCGACCAATGCCCCCGATTTGCGAGGACTGCTACGCCCCGGCGAAAAGTCAGAACACTTGCCCGATTGCTTGCCGACTCAATTTTGCTACACCTTACGATCGCAGACTCCGTTTACTCAAGTTGAGGCTCGACAGCGACTATTGCAGCGATTTCGAGTCCGATCGCTCGAAGGCATGGGCTGTGAGCATCTGCCGTTAGCCGTCCGCGCTGCTGGGGGCTTGCTCGAATATCTCGACGACACTCAAAAAGAAACGCAAATTCCGCTTCAGCCGATTTGCACCTATACGCTGACCGAGTATTTGACCCTTGATAGTCAGACTCGTCGTAATCTAGAGATCACTCAAACTGTGCGTGATGGCACCTTTCACAATTCTCTGCTGTGGTCGCTCGATCGGACTGTCACCCCAATGGGCAGTCGGGCGTTGCGTCGCTGGCTGCTGCAACCGCTGCTAAATATCGGCGAGATTCAAGCCAGACAAAACACCCTGCAAGAACTCGTCGAAAATGGGACGCTGCGCGAAGATCTGCAACGATTGCTGCGCCAGATCTATGACTTAGAACGATTGGCAGGTCGAGCCGGATCGGGCACCGCCAGCCCCCGCGATTTGGTCGGTCTAGCTGAGTCGCTCGGCAAACTGCCAGAGTTGGGGCGACTGGTTGAGTCGAGTCAATCGCCCTATCTCAAAGCCGTTCAAACCGTGCCACCCGTCTTAGAGCAGCTCGGCAGACACCTGCAAGCCCGTCTCGTGGAGCGACCGCCTCTGGCACTCAAAGAGGGAGGGCTGATTCGTACGGGAATGGTGCCCCAACTCGATGAGATGCGTCAACAAGCCGCCGACGATGAAGCGTGGCTCGCTCAACTTGAAATCATCGAACGAGAGCGCACCGGAATCTCGACGCTGAAAGTTGGATATAGCAAGACCTTTGGTTACTACATCAGCATTTCTCGATCGAAAGCCGATCAGGTGCCCGACGAGTACGATCGCAAGCAAACCCTCGTCAACGAAGAACGCTACATCACGATCGAACTTAAAGAGCGAGAGAACCGCATTCTCAACGCCCGTAAAGAACTGGGAGTTTTGGAATACGAGATTTTTGCAGGGCTACGATCGGAAGTTGGTGAACAAGCCGAACTGATTCGTACAGTAGCCCGTAATGTCGCTGCGGTCGATGCCCTCGCAGGGTTAGCCGAAGTCGCCGTCTATCAAGGCTACAGCCGCCCCGATATGGTCGAAGGTCGCCAACTCAGCATTTCAGAAGGTCGGCACCCAGTCGTCGAACAATCATTACCCGCAGGGTTTTTCGTCCCCAACTCGGCAGAACTGGGCAAACAGAAACCCTCTGATCAGACTCCCGATCTGATTGTATTGACGGGTCCAAACGCCAGTGGCAAAAGCTGCTATTTGCGGCAGATTGGGCTGATTCAACTCATGGCACAGGTGGGGAGTTTTGTCCCAGTGCAGGCGGCAACCTTGAGTCTCTGCGATCGCATCTTTACTCGCGTCGGTGCCGTTGATGATCTGGCAACCGGACAATCGACGTTCATGGTCGAGATGAATGAAACCGCCAACATTCTCAACCATGCAACGGCTCGATCGCTGATTCTGCTCGATGAAATTGGACGAGGGACGGCAACCTTTGATGGGTTATCGATCGCCTGGGCAGTGGCAGAACATCTTGCAACCGAAGTCCGCGCCCGGACTATCTTTGCCACTCACTATCACGAACTCAATGAGTTAGCCTCAATTTTGCCCAACGTTGCCAACTATCAGGTGACAGTGAAAGAGATGCCCGACCAAATTATTTTTCTGCATAAAGTGCAGCCTGGAGGTGCCGATCGCTCTTATGGCATTGAGGCAGGGCGATTGGCAGGCTTACCGTCTTCGGTGATTCAGCGAGCGCGACAGGTGATGAGCCAGATTGAGAAGCACAGCAAAATCGCGGTCGGGCTTCGCAAAGGCGGACGAGGGGAGAAAAATGGACAAGCCGAACCTCCTCACGATCCGACGCAACAGCTAGAATTCGGGCTGTAATTGCCGCCCTTAGTTCGACTCGATCGAGTGTTTAACTCTCGACAGGCTGACTCGACGCAACTTCTTTTGTCTTCTCTGGCTTTTCTACAATCGCAGTTGAGTGAGGCGGCGAGCGATCATCTGAAGTGGCAAGCAAAGCAGTGGGCGAGCGCAGGGCGACCAATGCACTCTTGATCACAACCGCAGTCGGCACCGCAATCACCACGCCCAGCAATCCGCCGACCCGCGCCCCTGTCAAAATCGCCAAAAACACCCACACTGGGTTCAACCCCGTCACACTGCCCATCACTCTAGGAGCAATCAGGTTCTCTACAATTTGCTGCACAATCAGAGCCGCAATCAACACCTCAACCCCAGCCCCAATGTCTCGCAGAGCCACGAGGAGAGTGACCAGCACAATCCCCACCGAGCCACCAAACGGGACAAGCGCCATCGTGCCGATCGTCAGCCCAAACAGCAGCCCAAACGGCACTCGCATCACGAGAAAAATAATTGTTAGCGTCGAACCCATCAAGGTGGCTGAAATCAGTTGCCCAAAGAAAAAGTTTTGGAAGCTGAGGCGCAACGTTTGAGAAAAGGGTTGACGGATTGGGAGGGGCAACCACTCAATCAGACTTTGCCAGAGTTGATCGCTATGCTGCAACAAATAAAAGGTCAGCACCAGTGTCAGCAAAAAATCTAGCAGACTCGTCACGGTGAACACAGCTAGATTGAGAACTTCTCCCGTGATGCCTTGCAGAGAACTTTTGAGACGATCGGTGATCTGTTCTGCCAAAATATCCAAATTGATCGGAAGCCCCGCACTCGCGATCTGATCATTCAGCAAAAATAGCTGGCGCTGCCCTGAATCAAACCATTCAGGCAATCGTAAGACTAGCTGCTGTGCCTGCTCGATCGCCAGAGGCACAAGCGTCACGCCCAGCCCCGAAAAGATCGATAGCGTGAACAGAAAAACGACGATTGCCGATCTCCCACGGGTTGCCCCACGAGACTGCATGAAGCTGACCGGATAGTTGAGCAAAAACGTCAGCAGCGACGCAGCGATTAAAATAACTAGAAGAGAGTGAAAATAATCAAAGATCGCCGCGATCGCCCAAGCATTGAGTACGATCAGCGGTGCCACCAGGGCGATCGTCACCACACGAGCGATCGGGGTGATTAAATTCCACCAGTTGAGCAGTTTGTTGCTTTTGCTCATGTTGCAGCCAAAAATGACAGTGATTACTCGAAATTTTCGAGAGTCTACCCTATTATCTCTTGCTCGTCGCATCTAGTTCATCTTCCCTAATCCCGATTCTTTCATGAACGACCTTGATTCTCTCGAAAATCAGGACATCCAGCACCTCAAGCTATTTCTCTATCTGCTGCCCGTGTTTGGGTTTTTCCCAGCGCTGTGGACGTTGTATCGGCACAAGGGCACCCGGCAAGAGCGATCGTTGAGCCGTTTGGTGATCAAGCTGTCGTTGGGCTGGCTCGTCGCATATTTCTTGTTGGGGGCAGGCGCGACGACCTCTGAATCGCTCCAAGTTCCGCTGCTGTTGACGAGTAGCCTCTTGACTTCGGGCTATTTTTTGGTGAATTTGTGGATGATGGTGCAGTTGTGGCGACGCAAAACGATCGAGCTACCGCTGTTGGGTCGCGTGGGACGACTGCCGTAGTTGTTTCAGCCCAAACTTTGCCAGATTTACCCTTGAGCAAAAAGTTCACTGGTGCATTCATCATCAGTTTGGGCGATCTTCCCGTCCGTGGTACACCCTTAAAATCACGACCTCCTCTTCAATCACGGCGTAGTGCATCGTAAACCCAGCTTTTCCAAAGGCGACACTTGTAGCTTCCGCAACCCTGCGGCTCCCTGCACGATCGCACCGCGACGGGGAGAAGTTTCTAAACTATCCCCGTCGCGGTGCGAATAGCTCGGACTGCTCGAAGCGCAACCTCTGCTTCCATCAGCGCTAGCGTCTCATAGTGCCGCTGGATGTCTGCTAAAGCTGCTTCAGTCCAGACTACTTGGGACATGAACGAGGCTGATCGGTTCCCAGACTATCGAGCCATTCTCGAACCTGCTCATGTGAGATTCCATTGCCTGTCCGTTTGTACTCTTCTAACACTTGTAAACTGCCCTCAACCATCTCTGAGTCGGTTAGCGGTTGAAACGCTGAAGTTTCTCGTCGATTTGACCCTGTTCCATCACTGCGTCGGGACTGGGGAACTCGCTCTCCAGCAAACGCTCAAAATCGCTCAGACTTCCGTTAGTTCTCGAAAGCCAGTTCAACACGAGTGCTTTGACTTGCTCACTTTCTAGCGTCTCTACATGGTTAGCGATCGCGTGCTGGTCAGTCATCACAATTTTTCAAAGTGCATCCGCATAGTACGGAACAGATATCTTAATATTCTACAACTTTAACCTTTTAGCACCATTGCATCTTCAAAGCTTGCTGAATGTGTCTCATCTCTAATGTTGTAGACGATTCTGCGGCGGCATAGAAAGCGGCGGAACGGGCGATCGCTCTAATTTTTCCACCCGTTAGAGAAAATCTGGCTAACCCGTGCCAATCGACATCACCTAAAGGAACTTGAGATGGAAAGGCTTGCTGCCATAATCGCGATCGAGCGGCTCGATCTGGCAGTGGAAATTGCAGCGTTTGCTGAATCTGCGATCGTACAATCTGCCCCATTTGAGGAAGTCGTCGCACACTCAACAGAGTTAGGCTATTCGTCGATCGCCGTTCTGTTAAAAATTGCTCAACGCGAGCGACAGGGGACGTTCTGCTTAACCACTGTTCAGCCGACTTGATGAGTAGAACGGTTGGGGCTTGTTCGGTGAGCGTCCTCATTAAATCAGCTTGCTCGATTGCAAGATCGATCTGCATTAAAGGTGTCTTGAGAGCATGAGCGATCGCATGAGCAGCGGTTGTTTTGCCCGTTCCCGCCGCGCCGACTAGCAGGGTCACAACTCCCGGAAATTGAGCCGATTCAAAATTTTCAAAGCCCCAAACTTGATCCACCTGTGAGCGGAACTGTATCTGATGACACAGGTGTTTAAGGGCATCAATTAGATCTTCAGGAAGCACCAGCGTAGAGAAAGACGCACCACTAGAGTGATAATGCAGATCGGGAAGTTTCTGGCTGAGTAATCTTTTCCCTGGCTTCTCAGAGGTGCGAACAGAATCGCCAAGCAATCGATCGACCAGCCGATCGGAGAGTTTAATCGCTCGATTGAGCAACGGCGTATCGGGTAAGAGCAACTCGATCAGTTGATTTTGAATTAAAGGACTGGAGGCGGTGAGACTTGATCGGGCGGCTCGCCATTCTGGGTCGGTGCGACAAAATAGCCGCAGGGCTAAGTCAACATTGGGCAAGTCAGAGCGCTCGGATTCTTTACCCTGCAAATATCCATAGAGTTGGGCATAGCGTCGATGCACTTCGGGGGCGAGTCCCATGAGAATCAAGTTTTTCTCAAAGGGGCTGAGACTGAAGCGATCGCACAGTTCCGGCAGCGCAAGTTCGATGCCGTTTTGCTGGCTCGATCGAATCCTTGCCTCGATTTGCTGAAAATAGCCGCTCTTAGGGTCAGAATGATTAGACTTGCGCCGATCAATGGGCGAATCATAGGACGCTGTGCCCTCCAAGCTCACCATGCCTTTCCACCAGTGGCTCGTGGCTCGATCTGCGGCGGTTCTTGCAACGCGATCGATGTCCTTCGTTTCTTTGCGTTGCCGCGCCACTGCAATTAAAAGCAACCGTTCGAGCCAGTTGAGTTCGACTTTGAGATATGTCCAATTGTCTAAAAAGGGTTCGGCTTGCATGTCCCGCTATTCTTTTCCCAGTTCGCGAATAAATTCAAGCGGCAAGCCGTCGGCATCGGCGATAAACGTGACTTCGTAGACGCGATCACCAATCATCTGCTGAGTTGGCTCTAAAAGGATTTTTAATGGCACATCCGAACGGTGTTTCAAATCGTCTAACCATTGGGGTAAATCATCCGTCGTCTGAGTCAAATCAAACGATAGGTGATAATAGCCCACATAATGCTCGTCGCCAAACGCATCGGCAGCCGGATGCGGTTCAGGAATCTGCACGAGTTCGATCCGACCTCCCAACCCTGTCATCCAGCATGCCAGCGTGTATCCCGTCGTAAATCGCTCTTCGACGGTAAAGCCAAGCTGCTCATAAAAGGCGATCGCCCGAAAAATATCAGCCGTCCGAATCGAAGCATGATGCATAAAGGCAGGTTTCAGACTTGAGACTCTTGGCAGAATTGGCTACTCAAACAACCGAAAATAGGGATATCGGACGGGCGCTCCTGGCTCTTTTTCAAGGTCGAAGTTGATCACGTCCCAACACGGCTCATCTTTAGGATCGGGGCTGAATTCTACCGTCAATCCATAGAGTCGAGGTTTAGGAGAATCACTCTGACCGCGCCAGGGAGTGCTGCGTTCTAAATAAGTGCTGATTAAATCTTGATATCGCTGGGCAATGATCACTTTCGTGGCTCGATAGCCCTGAGTGTAGAGCCGATCGAGCGCCTCGTGAATCTCGAATCGAATGCCGTCAGGGTGAGTGTGTTGCCGATACCATTCGTCTTTCCAGAGTCGCCAATGTCGCCCAGACTGCAAGTGAACTAGCTCCTCTGTTTTGGGGTCTGATTCAAAGGCACCGTGACGCTGGCACAGATAGGTGTCTGTCAGAGTCAATGCTTGAATTGTCTGACGGCAGTGAGGGCACTGAATCTCTGGACCAAAAATTGGATATTGAAAGCCTGGGCTGGTCATGAAGTGCTAGCGTTCATTTAAAGGTGCGTCATCGTGAAATCATTATAACTAGGGAAGTTTCCCGCCTTCTAGAGCAATTTGGCATAACTGTGACTCACCGCGATGAATCTTTTTGGTCAACCGCCTCACTATTGGTCGCCGCCCGATCTCTCTCAAGCGGCGTTTGTCGCCCCCAATGCAACCGTCATGGGCTGGGTAGAAGTGGCACTCGGAGCCAGCATTTGGTATGGGGCGATCGTTCGGGCAGATGTAGAACAAATTCTCATCGGAGCCTGCACAAACATTCAGGATGGGGCAATCTTACACGGAGATCCGGGTAAACTCACCATTCTTGAAGATTATGTGACGATCGGGCATCGAGCGGTGATTCACAGTGCTCACATTGAGCGAGGCAGCTTGATTGGCATTGGCGCGATCGTGCTGGATGGGGTGCGAGTCGGCGCAGGCAGCATCATTGGGGCAGGCTCAGTGGTGACGAAAGATGTCCCACCCCGATCGCTGGTCGTCGGCGTTCCGGCAAGACCTTTACGCGATTTGTCGGACGCAGAGGTGGCTGATCTGATCGAACACGCTCAACAGTACGAAAAGTTGGCGCTTGTTCACGCCGGAAGGGGCACTGATCTTGGCTTTGACGTGCGGCGATCGACAAGCTGAGAAAACTGCTTTGAAAACGTGCCCAAGATAAGCAAAAATGAGAGTAAGAATTCTAAAATTTTTTTGAAGAGAGAACACTGGTATGGACTTTGACTTTCGCATATTAATCGTTTTGCTCCCGATCCTCGTTGCCGGAGGTTGGGCAGTTTCTCGGATTGCTCCTGCTGCACTTAAGCAAATTCAAGCCTTCCTAGCAAAATAAGACTGGCTCAGTTCTTTCAGATTCTGTCAATCCCTGTCTGCAAAACCGATGCTTCTAGAGTTTAGAAACATCGGTTTTGCGATTAAGAAGGATGATTTTTTGATCCCATTCTTATAGAATGAGTAGGCTTTAGGGAAATCAATGAGGCGTAGGCTCCCATGCTTGATGAACAGGCTAAAAAGACGGTGTTGCGAAAGATTCCTCACGGGCTGTATGTCTGCGGGGTCAAAGATGGAGAAGAGGTGAATGGCTTTACGGCGAGTTGGGTAATGCAGGGTTCGTTTACGCCTCCGCTTGTGGTCAACTGCGTCAAGCAAGACTCAAAATCTCATGCCATGATCGTGGCAAGCAGTGTCTTTGCCCTCAGCCTTTTAGAAGAGGGACAAAAAGATATGGCGCAAGCATTTTTTAAGCCTCAGCGTCGCGTTGGCAATAAGTTTGAAGAAGTCGAGTTTTATCTGGGTGAGACAGGCTGCCCGATTATTTCCGACTCGTTAGGCTATGTTGAGTGTCAGGTTGTTGGGATGGTAGACAAGGGCGACCACACTGTTTTTGTCGGTGAAGTGATTGCGGCAGGCGTACATCGTGACGGCAATCCTCTGTTACTAGAAAGCACTGGCTGGCAATATGGCGGTTAACAGTAAGATTTAGTATGCCTTTAATTAAAGTCCAAACGTCTGCCACGATCGCCGATGCCTCGATCGAGCCACTGCTCAAGCAACTGTCTGCTAGTCTCGCTAAACACACAGGCAAGCCTGAGTCTTATGTGATGACTGCCTATGAGTCAGGAGTCAAGATGACGTTTGGCGGCACGGCTGATCCGACGTGCTATGTCGAGATCAAAAGTGTTGGCGCTATGACTCCCGCACAGACGAAAGCGATGAGCCAGGATTTTTGTCAGCAAATTCAGCAGACGCTAAATATCCCCACTAACCGGACTTATATTGAGTTTGCAGATGCGAAAGGCTCAATGTGGGGTTGGAATGGTACGACGTTTTAACTATCTAAAGAAGAAGTCGTTTCCACTTTCATAGAAGGTGAGCCGTCCAAATCCTAAAAATTGCCCGTGAGTCTTCTCGCCGGGAGGAAACGCGGTGACTCCAAATAAATAAACGCCTCCATACAGGGGGTTGCGATCGGGAGACAGCGCGATCGTCACTGTTCTTCCAGGCGGCACAGGCGGATTGAAGTTCACGGTTACGGTGCGCGTTTTGCGATCGGTCGTGACTTCTCCGAGCGGCAATTTTGCGCCAAGTCGGTTGCGGGTTCCTTCAAATGCCTCAATTTCTCTTGGTGAAAATCTCACTGTGTCGTTGCCTTCATCTTGCACGATCGTGACTCGCTGCAAGGGTTCACCAGCATTTTCTAACTGGTTCAAGGTGAAATAGTAAGTCACCGACCAGGCGTTGACAGAATTATTGGTGGTAGAGGCTCCCGCTAGTCGAGGAGGTGCAGTAAAAAAGACGGTTCCGTCTGAGAGTTGAACGGCTTGACTGGGCTGGAGAGGAGCCGCGATCGCGCCCAGTGCGGCAAAAAAGGCGACTCCTGTAGACAGCGCAAAGCGATGAATCATCATTAATAATTTAAGTTCAAATTAAAGCTAGAGCCGCGATCGCTCATTGTTTTAGTCTAATTCATTCATTTCTACTCTGTTCTGTATCGTTATTTAGGCGAACGTTAACTTCTATTAAATTCAGTTTTTGTCTATTGAAGGTGGCTTCCCCTTCGAGAGAGCAGTGCTAGTGTTTAGATAGACACAAAGAGAGAGTTCTTTTCAATCTCTATAAACCTTTTGCTTTCATCACTTTGTCTGGTGACGATCGGCGGCATTCTTCTAAACTGGCAACTCGATCGTCCTTCAGAAATGCACTAAGAAAATTGACTGCGGTGAACTCCAGTAAGCCTTCGGGAGACCAGAGGTTTTTTATTCTGCCGATTCTGAATCTTGACTGAACCAGAGCAACCGAACTGCCATGATTGCAAACCCTGCGGCGGCAATCTCTTTTGCCAGTCGAGCAGGCAGCACTTGAGCCGTGCCTTCACCCACAATTACACCCAAAAAGCTTGCCAAAATTAAAGCGGCGATCGTCCCTAAAAAAACCGCTCTCGGAAACTTAGCATTTGCGCCACTGAGAGCGATCGCGGCAAGCTGACTTTTATCGCCTAGCTCTGCCAAAAAAACGGTGATGAAACTCAATCCTAAAAGATGCCAATCCATTGCTGACTCCTAACTACATTCTTGCGACATCCCAAATCAACAGCGCTGAGATCACGAGTAAGATCATCCCGGTTGCGGTCTCAAGAGTTTTGGGCGAAAGGCGAGTGCAGAGCCAGCGACCCACCAACACGCCTACCAGACTCGTGGCAACCAAGGCAGATGCCGCTCCTGCAAACACCACCCAAGGATTTTGAGATTGAGCACTCATCAGCAGAGTGGCAACCTGAGTTTTGTCTCCCAATTCTGCCAAGAAAATGGTGACAAACGTGGAGCCAAACACCTTCCAAAATTCCCAGCTTTGAGTTGGGGCAGAGCCTAACGAAGTCTCTAGCTCAAGCGCTATGGATTCAGAGGGTTCAGATTCAATCAACTGAGAGGGGGGCAAGCTGGGTAGAGAAATTTCAGGTGATGGCATGAATGGATGCTGCTTTTCACATTTCTTTCATTATCTTGGACTTTGCCACAATTGGCAACCTTTTTCAAATGCCTACGGCTTGATCAAAGCGCAACATTTCTAGACTGCGATCGCCATAAACGCCCTCAATCTGCTCACGACAACACTCGATCGCAAAGTCATTGAGTTCTTCGGGTTCGACTCTAAACATCTCTTCAAACGTCTTGGCTTCGACGCGGCAAAAGCGAGGACGTTTCTCATAAATTTGGCATTCGCGGCTGCCATGATCAAAATTGACGCACCAGCCATCGGCTCCGACCATGCTGAGATAGAGTTTGAGTTCTTCAGCAGAGAGGTAGTCTTCTAAATCGGGGCGATCGCTGGGTTCTAGGTGACAGCAAGCACCACACTGTTTTACACAAAGCCAAGTTGCCATAGGTTTTAGAGAGTTGGAGAAAGATCTGCCTCAGATTTATACTGAAGTGGATCGAGAATGTGGGAAACTATCCAGAGGAACGAGTAACTTACTCTAACAAACCATCACAGTCAGACGGAGCTACAATTTAAGTTTTTTAGAGTTTTGTGAAGCTTTTTAAGAAAGGTGCGATCGTACCGATAGTATATTAATAATTCCAGATTCGGTTTAGACATTATCAGGCTTGTTGAGAGGGGACATGGAGTTTCTAAGCAATATCAATTTTGAGATCATCGCCCAGCTAGCAATGCTGGCAGCAGTTGTGATTGCGGGTCCGGTTGTGATTTTCTTGCTGGCTTTTCGGAATGGCAACCTCTAGAGGTTTGCGCACAGATTCACAGCCAAAAAGTTTTCCTATTGTGATTTAGTGAGAACAGGCGTTCTCAGCTAATCAGACAAAGTTTCATCAGGTTTAAGAGAGAGTAGCTCCAAAACCCGATCGTACGATCGGGTTTTTTCATGTCTATGGGTTAATGTCGATGATCAAATCAGAAAGAATTTTGGCGTTGCTGAATCGATCTCTGAAGCACAGATTTTACCCTCACCCTAGCCCTCTCCCTAATGGAGAGGCAGGGTGGTTTCATTGTCGTTGTAGGAAAATGAGGATGGACTGAAATACAATCCGGATCAGTCCATGACCCTCATAGAACACTTAAAGACGATCAAAGACCCGCGTCGAAAATGAGGTCAGCGCCATGCCTTGTGGCGGGTGATGTTTCTCTCGTTGCTGGGCAGCCTGTGTGGCTACTCTGGCTACCGCCCCTTAGCCCAGTTTGTGCAGAAACATCACGCTTTGCTCTGTCAGCTACTGAAGTTGGAACCTGACCTGACGCTGATGCCTTCATCTTCGACGTTTCGGCGCATCTTTCAGCAAGTCGATGCTCAGGCTTGGGTCGATAGTTTCAACGTCTGGGTGTCGGCGCATGCGCCAGAGTTATCGGGGCAACTGTTATCGATTGATGGCAAAAGTATCCGATGTACCTCAAGCGGAGGTAACACATCAGCGCAAACCTTTACCTGTCTAGTTTCAGTGTACGGACTATGGCGCGTCAATTACATTGACCGGTCGCGTCAATTACAAATCCTGTCCCCCCCGGTAATTGTCGTCTGGTTCGCGTCAATTACAGCGTCAGACGAAACCTAGAGGTAGTGAAGGGTTCAGGGTAATTGTCGTGGTAATTGTCATGGCGCGATCGCTGAATTCACTGGACAGGAGTTGTGATTGTTAGGCGGTCAATATAGGGGTCTTCCGAGCTTTTGGTGATCCAGAATTTTGAGCAACCGAAACTCAGCAGGTGCGTTGAATAAATCTGAAATTACGCCACCTCAGCCACGAGTTCTCTCGATTTTGAGGATGTTGTAGAAAACAGATCACCAAAAGCTTGGAAGAGCCCAATATAGTTGTCATTTAATACGCGGCGCTTAAACCATCGCACCTTGCCCGATTGCATTCGTGACCTGACCAATCAAGTCGAGCAGGTCTTTGGCTGGTTGACTTGATTGGTCAAGCTTCTGCTTTTCCTACAACGACAATGAAACCACCCTGCCAGATTGGGGGATTTAGGGGGCTGAAAGACCTGAAACCCAGTCCACGCGGACTTGTGTGTACACGGTAGCTCCTTGGGGAGAGGGCTAGGGTGAGGGCGAAGGATTCGTGCAGGAGGAATAAGTTCATAAGTTCTGAGCTAGCTGAGCGGAGCCGAAGCTAGACTCCCGATGCAGTCATGCCGCTGTGTTTTGGCAAGCTCTTAAAGTAATCACCGTCACTTCTGGGGGGCAAAACAGCCGTCCGGGGAAGTAAGTGCCCAAGCCCCGATTGACATAGAGGCGATTATTGCCAATTTGATAGAAGCCTTTTGACCATTCCCAGTGTTTCATGACGCGATAGCAAGCCCTCAAAAAGGGTACACGGTTTCGAGTACGGGTTGGGAGACGGCTGTAGAGGTTGGCAGACAGCGCCGAAATGTTGCCTACGCCGGGGATGACAATTTGACCGCCGTGAGTATGCCCAGACAGTTGCAGATCAACTCGCCACTGTTGCAGCGCCTCAGCAGAATCGGGATTGTGGGCAAGGACGATGCGGGGCACTGTTGAGGGAATTCGATCGAGAATTCTCGACGCTCTAAAATCTGGAGACCAATATTCGGGCAGTCCAACGATCGCCAGCCCCTCACCGAGAGGATAGATAATGTCATCCCACAAGACATCAATGTCAATGCTGCTGAGAGCATCGGTAATGGTTGATCGGCTAGAGCAACGGTATAAATCGTGGTTGCCCAAAACCGCACAGACTCCGGCGCGACTTTGAAGATATTTGAGCTGCAACACGAGTGGATAAATCTGAGCCGGATCGTCTGTGACAAAATCGCCTGTAAGGACAATTAAGTCAGGGCTTGCCTGATTAGTTGCCTCGATCGCCTGCTGCAACAGATTGTCGGATAATCGCTTGCTGTCATAGTGCAAGTCTGAGAGTTGTACGATCGTAGTGCCGTCTAAGTCGGGGGGCAAATCGGCGATTGGAATGGTTAATCGATCAACACTCAGCGATCCGGTGAGAAGTCTGTGCATCGTCTAGGGTCTAACAGCGACTACAGCTTAACAAACGGCGAAGAGGAAAGAATGAAGGATGAGCGAAGCATAAAGATGGTTTGTTAAGAATCCCATTAGTCACGATCGTCAGTTGTGACGGGGTTCTCTTTTAATAGCGCGCTTTGATCTAAAGCGTTGCGAGCAATGCGAGTCACATAAATTGTCACCGCGATCGTGGCAATCAATCCGACAATGCGAAGTGCCCATTGAGCCACTTGAGTTGACGCGTCGATCGTGGCGAGGTTTCCAGCGAGGGAACCGATATAAACATACAGAATCGTTCCCGGAATCATTCCCACACAGCCTACGATATAGTCTTGAAGCGAAACTTTGGTAACGCCAAACGCATAGTTTAGCAACACAAACGGAAACGCTGGCGATAGACGAGTCAGAAGAACTATTTTTAATCCCTCTTTAGCAACGGCTGCGTCGATCGCCTTAAATTTAGAATTGCTTTCAATCTTTTTAGCAACCCAATCACGAACAAAATAACGCCCAATTAGAAATGCTGCGGTTGCGCCAAGGGTTGCTCCAATGAATGTATAAAGAGAACCATAAACAGCGCCAAAGATCACGCCCGAACTCAACGTTAAAATAGTTCCTGGAATCAACAGAACCGTGAGTAAGAGATAGGCACCGATGAACACGATCGCACTCGCTGAACCAAAATCTTGAATCGACCTCAGAAAGTTCTGCAATGATTCTTGAACACTAGAGAAAGAGATTGCAGCGATGATAGAAGAATGGACTAGACTCATGGGATCGCCTCAAACGATACATCCATCAAGGGCGACTGCTGCCAGTCTTTGGCATGCAAAGTGCCACCACTCGGTTTGCAGAGGTACAAAGCCCTGTTTTGCCATCGCGACTTCAAGTTTTTGACGATTCTCTTGCGCCGATTTGCTGATGTTGTTGTAATCACGGTGAGCACGATCGCTAAAGTCATCAAATCCAGTAGGCATCTCTAATTCTTTGCCAGACTTGTCAACCAACGTCACATCCACCGCAGAGCCGCGATTGTGTCGTGAGCCTCTCGCAGGGTTCGCCACATAGCGATCGTCCGGCATAATCTTCCACATCAGTTTTTGCACCGACAGAGGACGATAGCAATCGTATACTTTTAAGCTCAATTCTTGCGCTTCTAAATCAGTTTGCACTTGCGATAATTTATCAGCGACGTTAGGTCTTAATAGACAACGCGCCTGACGATAAAGCGTCTGTTTTGTAAAATTGTTTTTAGTCGCATACCGAATATCAAGCTTAATTTTTGGATTCACCGATTGAATATCGACTAGCTTCGCTTGAGGGCGGGGCATCGCCTCAGAAGGATGGATTTGATAGGCAATCGCAAACGACATCAACATCGCGATCAAAAAGCTAACCCAAGTTCTAATCTTTCTGGTCTTGATGCTGAGATTACCGTACATTTTTGTGAAATCTAACCTGTATGAGTAGCCAGTTTGATGCAATTGATAACTAATTGTTCCAGTCATCTATTGCAGCTTGTGGAGCGATCTCTCCCAAAGATATCTCTAGTCCGTAGAGTTCCCGAAGAAGAGTTTTTTGACTCACTCAATGCTTATCTAAGTTCACAAAGTTTTACATTCTTAAGACCATTTAAGAGTTGCTGAATAAAGTATGAGAATAGCAACTGACCGCTATTTCCCCATCTTCCGCTTCATCTGCTCAAGCTCCTCTTGTGCTTCCCAGCGCTTAAACTCTTGCTCAAGCGGGTCAGCCGAACCGTGCATATAAGTCGCGTTTTGGTCTTGATTCCAGCCGTTGACTGCCCAACGTGTTTCGGTCTGAGCCGCACGAGCCGCTTGCGCTTCGGTGAGTTTGGTTTGCACTTCTTGGCGACGAGTCTGAATTTGCTGCTGCAACTCCTCAGTTTGCTTGAGACGCTGTTTGAGAATCTCCATCTGCCCCCATTTTTGGTTGCCCTCTCTCAAAAGACCTGCCTCGTGTGCTTGTGCAGGTTCTGCGAGATCCATCCGCCCAGCAGTTTTTGCCTTCTCAATGCGACTGTGCCAGCGCTGAATTTCTTGAGCCGTTGCTAAAATCCCGTCTTGAAGCTGCTGTTCTTTAAGCCGTAAGTCTGCCATCAGCCGCCGCGTTTCTTGCTCCTGTTCGCGCAGCTTTTCCTCTAGAGCCTGTAGCTCTAAGTGAGGGTTGTTCCGCATAAACTCGTCGAGCCGAGCTTCGAGAAACTGGCTGAAATCATCAAACAGACCCATAACCACAACTCCTAATTGGTGAATGGTGAGTAGCGATCGCGCCCGATCGACAATCCACTAACCGCTATTCTAGAGTTTTTGACCCGCAGAGATCGTTCTAACGTCTCCATTGCGGCGCACGGTGACATATTGTTTAGACACTTCTACCAGGCTCCACCCACTCGACCCAATGCTTTCACCAATGTAATATCGCTGAGTGATGCCGTTCACCTCAAACAGAGCCGCCGATCGAGAAGGATCAGCTCCTTCAAGGACACCCACTAGCGTGCGCTGAGGGGCAACAGGTTCGGGGTTGGCAGACGTTGCAGGTGCAGCAGGTTGAAGAGCAGCAGGGCGGTTTGCAGTCGGAGAGAGGCGTTCTAAAACACTGGCAAGCCGACCCAAGAGTTGGTTCAACTCTCGGCGCGAGGGGTCAACCGTGGCTGGAGCTTGCGGCACAGTCACCACGATCGGGGACGTTTTGGGCAAGGTAAGCGTCGATCTCAGTGGAGGCTGATTGCCAGGAACCGGAACCGTGGGCAACCCACTGTTGTAAGGAGCAGTGGGTAGTCCTTCTGATTTTCCGGTGGTGGCTTTGCGATCGATGGCTTCGAGCGATCTCTGCACATATTCTGAAAACTGGAGATTAGTATCCGCCTGTGGAGCTTGCGCCACGGTAGTCGGAGTCACCGTTTCTGGCTGTTGAATCAGAGCGGTTATCAACCGACTCGCGATTCCACTCGTGATCGACCAGACCGCTAACGCCGCCACAGCAGAGGTGCATCCCATCACCATCAGGAAGCGAGTGAACCCACTGACCCGACGCGAGGATGTCTGAGGGCTAGCTAGTTCGCCGAGATCGGGTAGAGTCAGGTCATCGTTCTGGTCAGATTGCCATTGAGGACGGGAAAGCAGCCCAGAGGATAGGGGGGGTGGCGCGAGATTGAGCTTGGGTCGAGGAGCAGGGGCTTCAACTCGCACCGGATCAGACGGAGGAACGGCACCGTCAAGCAAGCGATCGACATCGCCAAATAAGTCATCCATCAAGCGATCGGCGTAAGACTCGATCCGAAATGGCTCAGGCAGGGCATCGGCTTCTTGTTGCCAAGATTGGCGATCGCCGCTATCTTGCAAGGGATCGAGAAGGGGTTTGGAATTGGTGACGGGTTGAGTCATAGCTTTCTTGCTGATGTCGATCAAAACAGACGATTGACTGCGAACATACCCTTTGAATAGCCAATAAAGATGAGGCTGATTTTGATGACGCGGATGCTCGGCGGTTGAAAAAACTTTTCTCCAACACTAATCACTTAGAGAGAATATCTCAGAAGTAAAATTAGATTCTAAGCTTTGTATAAAGGTTAATATCTGCCTGAGAATTATACTCACTCAGATAGGCTTCGACCACATTTGAGCAAAAATTTTGATTAGATCTTCCAAAAGTCGTATCATTACACGTCTTTAATGCTGTGGCAAAGAATCTCGATCGCTTGGTCGGCTGTGATCAGTCGCTTCAACACAACCTGTCCGATCACAGGGTTGGGCATAGTGGCTGCGATCGCGGGGCTGGGTTTGACTTCAACCATCAATACGGCATCTTCGACGCGATAGAGCCAAAGCTTTTCGCCGTTTTCCCAGATGCAGAGTGTAGTTTGCTCAATGTCTGGTTTACGTCTCCAGGCGATCTCGTTCCACAAGCCGCCGAGTTCCCAGATGCGACCGACAAACCAGCCATCAGATAGGAAAAAGTATTTCATCCTTGTTTTCGATCGGCTCAGATTTGCTGTTCACGATAGCTGAGATCTTGCACCTGAACTAAAACTCTCTCGTTTCTGGCATTCACCCGCCCGTGATTGAACATCACGGTCTAGCGGTGCGAAGTCCACTCAAGGGACTGAGAGAGGGTTTGAGGTTCAGTCCGTTTCAACGGACTTCGCAAGGCTAGCCCGGAATTCCATTCACGGGCGGGACAGAACCGCAGCGAATAGACGGGTGCAAGATCTGAGCAATTGTCCCACGCAGAAGGGTGGGTTAAGAAAGTAAGAAA
>NZ_LXYR01000060.1 GCF_001650195.1 Phormidesmis priestleyi BC1401
GAATTCGCAAGGGGTTATCGAGCGCGGCTTCCCTTCGACAAGCCATAGAGTCTGTGCTTAAAGAGGCTACGTCCTAACACTGTTGACCACGGCTATAGTTGCACACAACGATTTTTCTTAAGTTCACATAACAGCGTTTTTCTCAAGACTACACCAAGATTTTATAGTTTTTATTGGTAAAATACTAATCGACTTGACCGATCAACCATCCACCAAAAGATTTATGGTCAACGATTACGATCGCCCATTCCACTCTTGAGCCGCATCATTCACCGCTTGATCAACGGTCTTCTTTCCTAGCATTGCCGCTTGCAGATTGAGATAAATTCCCTTCTGCAACTCCTTGACGTTTTTCATCGCCGGAATCAAAACTTCTGCACTTTTAAGCTGACTCGCACTGATGATTCTGGCTTTGTCTACAGAACTTGCATTGGCAGGAGTCGCCGTGAAATAACTGTCCTGTGATGCCTGAATAGTCGAAGGTAAAACATTGGCAGCTTTCGCAAAGGCAAACTGATTTTCATTATTAGTGACAAACAGCGCAAACTTCAGCGCGGCACCCGGCTGATCGGTGTCTTTCGGAATCACTAAATCCATCACGGCAACATTCTTTTTGCCTGTGTCGCCCGTGATCTGCGGAGCCGATGCCGAGACTTGAGCGATCGACGGTGCGTTTTTCTCGATCGTCTTCAAAAACTCTGCTCCTGATGCCAAGATTGCGGTTTGTCCTTGTTGATAGAGGTCGATCGCGTGGCGGTGCCCTTCAGTCAACACTTCTTTGGGCATCAGTCCACTTTTATACATATCCACCCAATATTGAAAAGCAGCTTTGCCCTGCGGCGTATTAAATGCTGCTTTGCCTTGACCATCGACTAGCTGCACCCCCATCTGCACAAACGATTCGAGAATCTCGCCCGAATCTTCAGGAACTACTGTCGCAAAAAACGCATATTTGCCCGTCTTGTCTTTAATTTGTTTGGCGGCTTGGGCAAGTTCTGCATAAGTGGCAGGAGGCTTGCTCACACCCGCTTGCTTCAGCAACTCAGTATTGTAAATCGCCACTCTAGTTGTCAGATACCACGGAATCCCGAAACTCTTGCCGTTGAGTGTGCTGGACTGCCAGATATTCGGTAGATATTGCTGCCGCACCTCAGCAGGAATCTTGGCATCGAGATCTAACCAGGCGTTTCGCTCTGCGAGTTGAGTCGCAAAATTGGGGTTGAGATTCACCACATCGGGCGCACTTTTTGCCGCCACCGCCGTCAGAATCTTGCGTTCCATCTCTGCCCAGGGCACATCCACCCAGCGAATTTTAACTCCTGGATTTTGCGTCTCAAAACTGGCGATCAGTTGGTTGAAATAATCGGTGTATTGCGGCTTAAGCTGCATTGTCCAGAATTCTACTTCTGGCTTGCCCGATGTCTGATTGCTGCCCGACGGCGCACCGCCACAGCTTACTAACCAACTCAGCACACATCCCAGCAGGGCAAACAGTCCAAACGTTTTCCAGGTTCTAATCTGACGCATCTTCTCTACTTCAAAGGCGATCGAGTAGCTTAGTCTACCTGATCGCAGGAGTGAGAAATCATTCCTCCCTTCAACAGAGGTGATGGTCGGCTCGATCGTCCACGATTACCCTAAACATGACTAAAGAGGGCAAGAATTATGCTCAGGACTTCACGCATTGGAACGATCGGATCGCTAACCTTAATCTCTCTATTGTCTGGAATCGGGATCAATCGAGCGATTGCTCAAGTTGGGGCAGACCAGCCTGTAAGGAATCCTGGAATCTCAGGAATCAGCAGCCCAGCGTTGCCCAGCAGCAATAGTGGAGTCACGACCAATCAACCTGTGACAAATCCAGGCGTGTCAGGGGGAAATTTTCCGAATCCGGGCTTGAGTCAACCCAACCCAACCGTTAACGGCTCTCAGCCAATAAATAATCCGGGCATATCTGGTATCAGCACCCCAAGCTTAGACAGTAACGGCTCTCAGCCAGTGAACAATCCAGGGACATCTGGTATCAGCACTCCAAGCTCGAACGGTAGCGGCTCTCAGCCAGTCACGAACCCAGGCACTTCTGGCATCAATTCTCCAAGTTTGACTCAGCCCAATCAGCCCGACACGACTCGCACGATCGTGGCTCCAAACGGGGTTCCAGATGTGATTATTCGGCAACCAAATTCACGAACGACGACCCCCAACACGCCGCCTCGCACTACGCAACCGGGAGGCACTCAAACTCCACAGCCTTCGCAAAACACACCCAGTCAGAGAGACAACGGCACCCCGACAGGATTTATCAGAACAGCAATTTCTAGCCAACTTGCGAGCAACCCCAACACCCAACGGTTAGATGCTCAACTGCTGCAAGCGACCTGTTCTCAAAATTGGCAGGGTGCGATCGCCATCGTTGATCGAGCGTTAGAAAGTGCCCCTGCAAATCAGACGTATCGATCGCAGCTTAGAACTTATCGCACTCGTCTCGAAACGCTGTCTAATGCCAGAACGGTCATTCCTAATTGGTCACAAAAATGTACGGGGGGATGAGAAAAGGAAAAGAAATAAAAGATGAAAAGTCCGTGTTGCAATTGTGACATGGACTTTGTGTATTTATGGGTGAATTTTACGGACCAGCGAATCAATTTCTCGATCGAAACGCGAGGTTTTTGAGATGAACGATCGCCAAACTTTGAGGTACGGTCTCCAAATTCTCTAGCGCGGATATCATAAACTTTATTTTTCGATCGTCACTTTCAGAAAATGCGTGTACTATTCACAAATACATTCCTGATCATGTCCCAAGGGGAGGACTTTTTAGCCGCGAATCGATTGCAGATTACACCGCATAACTAGCAGATCACACAGTTTTATCTCAGTCAAAATAATCTTTGTTGGCAAGGCGATCGCGGATGATTAGCTCAGTGAATCGATCGATCATTCTGGGTGGTCTAAACTCGTCAAACAAAAATATTCGCTGAGTCTTCGGCAAATGTCCTCGAACAAAGCCTTATAGTTTGTACCTTTGTGATCAAACGGGTCATTCTGACATAAATTGTGTACTATGCTCTTGCATTCGACCGTTTTACGGTTATTCTTTCCCCCAACCTCGGTTCTAAACTATCGCCTAGTGGGCTAACAAATCTGTGGTTAACGGTCTAAAAGGTCTCTTTTCTAAAAAGTCTAAAGGGGTTGGCATAGAGTTAGCCCCCGATCGGATCAATATTGTTCAGTTACGCAAGCAAGGTTCAGGGTTTCGACTGGCTAGCTATGTCACAGTGCCCGTGCCAGATGGCGTATTTCAAGAAGGGCAAATTATTGACCCTCCTGCTATGTCTGAGTTGATTCAAACCGCGCTGTCAGACAACAAAATTAAGGTTAAACAAGCTGCCACTGCTGTTCCAGGTGGGCGCGATACGGTCACTCGAATTATTCCTGTTCCGGCAGAGCTTGACGATCGAGAACTGCGGGAGATGGTGTTAAACCAGGAAGCCGGATTATATCTGCCTTTCCCTCGTGAAGAAGCCGACGTTGACTATCAAAAACTCGGTCTATTTATTGACGAAGATGGCATCGAAAAAGTCCAGGTTTTGCTGGTAGCAACCCGCAAAGAAATTACAGACACCTATATTAATACCTTTCAACAAGCTGGTCTTCAGGTTGACGTATTAGAGATTAGCAGCTTTTCTCTGATTCGCACGATTCGCGAACAGTTGAGACAATTTGCCCCTCAAGAAGCCGTGGCGTTGGTCGATATCGAGTTTGAAAGCACCGAGATTTCGATCACGGTCGATGGGGTGCCGCAATTTTCGCGCACGGTGCCGATCGGCAGTTTTCAGATTCAAAGTGCTTTATCTCGTGCGATGAATTTGCCCCCGTCTCGCAGCATCGATCTGCTGCAAGGGATGACGATTCCCGCAAACCCGATGGATACGATGGGCAGTCCACGCATGAGTCCGGGCACCAATCCAGGAACGGCAGCGATGCTCAGAGTCTTGGGTGAGCTATCGGATGAACTGCGCCGATCGATTGATTTTTATCTCAATCAAGGCGAAAACCTGGAAGTCGCGCAACTGCTGCTGGCGGGTCCGGGTGCCTCGATTGGGCAGCTAGACGAGTTCTTGACGCAACGCTTGAGTTTGCCCTGCAATGCGGTCGATCCGGTGGCGGCACTGTCGATCGAGACCCCTCAAGAGATTCCGTTATCGGCTCGACCAGGGTTAGGGGTCGTGTTGGGGTTAGGACTGCGGGAGGCATGGTGAAATGTATAGCTTAGATATTAATTTTCTCAACGATCGACCAGAGTATAAGCCGGATGCCGCTCGACGAGGCGGACGCAAGACTCCTACATTTGCAGGAGACGATCGTCGCCCTCTCTATTGGGGCTTGGCGGCTGGAGTCTTTTTTCCGGTTGCCCTCTTAGCGCTGTGGGGCTTTCTGCAAGTCAGAAACACCGACCTGGCGCAACAGCAAGCTGATTTAGACAATCAACTCGGCAACCTTGAACTTCAGAAGAAAGATCTGGCATCGGTTAACGACCAAATCAAGCAAGGCACTGACGAAACTCAGGCACTGGCAACGGTTTTTAACCAGATTAAACCCTGGTCAGCAATGGTACAGGATATTCGCGATCGCTTGCCGCCCAACGTGCAGATCTTGGGCATCACGCAGGTTGACCCTGCCAAAACGCCAGCCGCAGCGCCATCACCTGGTCAAGTCCCTGCCCCCGTGTCGGGCACAGTGCTGATCGAAGGCGTGGCAAACTCGTTTAGCGATGTCAATGACTTTCTGTTGACGTTGCAGCAGTCTAATTTCTTGCAGAGCGTTCAAACTAAGCTCGTCAGCGCAGAACTCACAGAGGCTCAGACGTTGCAGAGTTTAGATGTTGCTGGCTCTAAGTCGGGTGGCTCAAGCGCCAACTATGAGACTCCTAAGCTTCCGCCGCGGGTGAAGTTTTCTCTGCAAACTGCGTTGAGCGACGTGCCCGCCTCTGAGCTAATTAGAGAACTCGATCGTAAAGGAGCCGTTGGACTTGTGACTCGCATTGAAGCCCTCAAAGAAAAGGGAGTGATTAAACCATGACGGCAGGTGGAGATTTCATTCCTCAAGACTCAGATTTTGATCCCGGTCCCAACTATCCGGTGATCTTTGGCATTACGCTCACGCCTGTGATCTCAGGGATTTTACTGGCAGCCGCCGGACTTGTGAGCGCTGGCTTGCTCTGGAACTACGTTGTCAGCCCAACCTGGGAGGCTTATCAATCGCTAGATGCCAAAGTTAAAGAGAAAAGCGAACAGCTTAAAGATCAGGCATTGATTAAACAGCAGATTCAAGACGCAAAAACAAAACTTACGCAGGTGAATCAGCAGCGTGAGCAGGTTTTGGCATTGTTTGCAACCGAAAAGACATTAAATACGTTATTGCTAGACATCAACCAATTGATCGACAAAAATAACACGAATGGAACGGCAGCAACCAAAGCAAAGCTAAACAGTTGCCCATCTTGGGTACGCGATCAATACTCCGATCTTGTCACCTCTCAAAAGTTTGAGGACAAAGTGGGACCTCTAGTTGCAACCGCCAAACTGAGAAAATTCACGCCCGATGTTAAAGGGACTCAGGTGATTACAGATGGTTCGTTAGGTCCCGCGATCAACAACAAGCTCAAACAGCAAACGATCGACGTGCAGTTTCAAGGCAACTTTAACCAAACCCAATCGATTTTTAGAACGATTGAGCGACTTCAACCCTTGCTGTTGCTCAAAAATCTCAAAATTGAAGTGGGTGACAAAAACCGTGCTTTGGCTCCGGGGGGGCTATATGAGGTTGCACCGGGAGGCGTGGTTCGCTTTTTGACCAACTGCCAGCCCGATAGCAGAATTACAACTTCCTTCCAGATGGAAGCATTGATGCCTTTGACTGCGGCGGATAAGAAGGCATTGGTGCCGACTCCTAGCCCGACGGCTTCACCTAAGTAGCGACGACAGACCGTCCGATTTGCGTTTTAACCACATCGTTTTTAAGTTGAGAGAGGAGTGAACCAGTGAAGGATTTTTATGGAATCGGTGGAGTGACCGCCGCCGCGATCGTGCTGGTAGCAGGTCAGGCAGCCAGTGCAGCCCCAACGCAAGTCACCAATATTCGCTTAAATCCGAGTCAATCGGGGGTCGATGTGGTGTTAGAAACGCAGGCGGGTGAACGCGCTCCGCAGGTGTTTAACGTCAATCGGGGCAATACCTGGACGGCATATATCTTCAACACGCAACTGCGCGGCAATCAGCCTTATCAGCAAAACAATCCGGCACCCGGCATCGCGTCGATCGCGGTGACTCCGGTCGGTGGCAATGGCATTCAGGTCACGGTTGTGGGTCAGGGAAATGTCGCTCCAACTGGGCAAATTGCCAGCCGCAACGCTCAAGGCGTGGTTTTGAGCGTCAGTGGCACTGGGGGAGCAGGCGGAGCGCCTGTTGCTCAAGCTCCGGCGGCATCTGTCGCTCAAGCGCCTGCTTCATCATCGCCTCCACCCCCGATCGGAGTGCCTATTACGCCACTGGTGCCAAACCCAACCATTACAACGACTCCGCCTTCGGTGCCGATCTCTCCAGTCCCGCCCTTTTTGCCTAGAGCGGTCGCCCCCCCGGTTGGAGATATCACCATTGCCCCGATCGATGTGTCGCCATCTGCGATCGACTTAGGGTCTGCCGAACGGATTCCTCGTTTGGTGTTGCGCGATGCTCCGGTTCGAGAGGTGTTGTCGCTTCTCGCCAGAGCTGCTGGACTCAATTTAGCCTACAGCGAGTCTCCGAGCGGACAAACGGGCGCAGCCGCAGGAGCGACTCGATCGGGTGGTCCAACAATCTCGCTCGACATCGAAAATGAGTCAGTGCAGGATGTCTTTAACTACGTGCTGCGGCTGGCTTGCGTCCCAGTGACGGGCGGCGCACAAGGCGGCGGCAGTCAGTGCGGCAGTTTAGAGGCCACGCGCTCTGGACGCACCATTTTCGTCGGCACTAGATTACCCAATGCGGCACGCGGCGCAGTGGCTCGGAGCCTGCGCTTGAATCAAATTTCTGTCACCAGTGCTGTTAACTTCTTGGTGGGTTTGGGAGCCGAAAGCGCGGTGACGAGAGAGCGGCAAGTTAGAACCGTAGTCGCTCAGTCGGCATCGCAGCTAGAGGGCGCTCAAACCGCACCAGCACAGCCAGCCACAACCGAGACGACGACAGAAACCAGAGTCGAGGTTCAGCGCGCCACGTTTCAAGACTCTACGCCTTATCTGCGCGGGATGCAGGTGTCAGGCGATGAGCGCACCAACTCGATCACGCTGATCGGTACGGCTAGACAAATTGAACTGGCAACCAGCCAACTCATTCAGCTTGATTCAAGACGACGGATGGTGGCGGTCAATGTCAAAGTGATTGACGTGAACCTGCTGGCGCTGCGTCGATTTGGGACAACGTTTTCGTTTGGGGTTGGCAACTCGCAGATTATCAATCAGGGTGGCATCGCGGTGCTTAACTTTGGTCGAAACACGCCTGGATCGAGCACGGCACAATCGGACGCTAGCAACAATACAACAGGTACGGTTGCCAGCCTGGTCAATGGATCGCCCGTTAATTTTGTCCGTAACTTTTTTGCTCAACTACAGGCATCGGTCGTGAGCGGCAACGCTAAGATTCTGACCGATCCAACGCTGGTAGTTCAAGAAGGACAAACCGCGACCGTTAACCTGACCCAAGAAGTGATTACAAACTTCGTACAGAATGTGACGAGTTCGGGGGCTGGCTCGGTGGCAACCGTCACGGTAACGGCTGAGAAGAAATCGGCGGGATTGATTCTGCCTGTGAAGGTCGATCGCATTGATGACAACGGCTTCATTTCTTTGTCGGTCGCTCCGTCGATCTCTCAGCCTGAGAGCACTCAATCTGTCAACATTGGCGGTGCAAATAATATCATCACGCTGCTGTCTGAGCGGAAGCTAGAGTCAGGTCAAATTCGACTTCGTGATGGTCAGACGTTGGTGCTTTCGGGGATCATTCAAGAGCAGGATCGCACAACCGTGACGAAGGTTCCAATTTTGGGAGACATTCCTATTTTGGGTGCTTTGTTCCGTCGCACTGAGCGTAACAATCAGCGCCGAGAAGTGATCGTGCTGCTGAGTCCGCAGATTATTGATGACTCCGATCGTTCCACTTTTGGCTATGGCTACGTGCCCGGACCTGAAGTTCGGCAAATGATCCAAAATCCAGGCAGTCGTTAACCTCTAGATGGGCGACTTAGTTCGCAATCAAAGCTAATCTAATAGCCAGGATTCAGATATTCTCTGGGTTCTGGCTATTTTATTAATGGATGAAATCCATCATTCGCTTACTCATCACCATGAAATTTCCCTCCTGGCTCCCCCGGTTTCGTCATGAAGTCTGGATTCTGGCATTTGGGCGGCTGCTCTCACAAGTTGGCACCGGATTCACGCTGTTTTACGCCCCTATTTTCTTTGTTAATCAGGTGGGATTATCGGCGACTGCGGTTGGGCTTGGGCTTGGCAGTGCTGCAATTTCGGGTGTGGTCGGGCGTGCCCTTGGCGGCACCTTTGCCGATTCAAAATTTTGGGGACGCAGACGGACGCTGTTGCTGTCGGCAGTGGTGTCTGCGATCGCGTCGTTCAGCCTAGCAAATGCCTATGATTTTCCAACTTTTGTCAGTGGCAATTTGCTGATGGGATTAGGAATGGGGTTGTATTGGCCTGCAACCGAAGCCGTTGTCGCAGACTTAACTACGCCGATTCAGCGCAACGAGGCGTATTCGATCACGCGGTTATCAGATGCGTTGGGCTTAGGAGTCGGAGTCGTGTTAGGCGGCTTGCTGATTAGCTTAACGGGAGCCTATCGATCGCTCTTCATCATTGACGGAATTTCATTTTTAGTATTCTTTGGTGTGATCTACGTCGCAATCGCGGAGACCAATCGATTTGTCGAAAGACCGCGTGGAGAAGGATGGACGATCGCGCTTACTGACAAACGCCTGTTAGTGTACGCGCTTGTAAACACAATGTTTACGACTTACATTGTGCAAATCGATAGCACGATGCCTCTCTATTTCAGCAACTTCCTCAAACTAGACAATACGAATCGGGGCTTTCCTCCCGCTCTCATTAGCGCTCTATTTACTGGATATTTAACGCTGTCAGTGATTTTTCAGTTGCCGATCGCCCGTGCCCTAAATCGATTCAGTCGTCCTAAAGTGCTGATGCTGTCAGCGTCACTCTGGGCGATCGGGTTCGCGTTCATTGGCGTGACTGGAATCGTATCTCAGGGGCATCTCGTCTGGGCAATCTTAGGCATGGGCGTTTTGTCACTCGCAACCGTGACCTATATGCCTGCGGCATCGTCGCTAGTCGTCGATTTAGCACCCGAATCGCTGCGAGGAACTTATCTCGCGATCAATTCACAGTGTTGGGCAGCCGGATATTTTATCGGTCCTCCGTTGGGCGGGTGGGCACTCGATCAATCTGCCACGATCGCCCATAGTTTCTGGTTATTTCTCTCTTTGAGTGTTGTGGTCGCGATCGGGATTCTAAGATGGCTCGATCGCATTATGAAAACAGAAAAATGACTCGTCTAAATTGCGTCTACGCTGCTAGAACGCGTACACTTTAGGACAAACCCATTCTTTTCAATGCCGGGTTCTCAAGCACGATCGCTATGTTCAAAAGCCGTCTTCTTCTCAGTTTGGTTGCCTTTGCGGTCAGCGTTGGCATCAGTTTTTTGACGGGCAGAGACATTGGCAGGGCATTGCTGACAGGATTGGTCACGTTTTTTGCTAGCTTGGTTGGCGTTGCCGTTGCAGAACGCCGCTACTACTACTTGTTTGAGCAACGAGCCGCTGAATTGATGGCACACATTCGCAGCTTGCAGCACAGGCGATCGGAAGCTTATGAAGCGCTGATTGCCCTGAGTGAAGAACACGATCGCTTAGCTCAAAACCTGGATGCTGAACCCCTTCAAACTGTTGAGAAACCCAACGCAGCCGTCAGTTGGAATCTCGCAAATCCGTCTGCTCCCGTCCAAACACCGAGTGGTCAAGCTCATCTGCGTCAACCCAAACCGCAAGCGCTAGAGCATCAGGAAGCCGAGCTTCAGGAATCTTTGTCTTCAACCCTTGCAGCCAAACAGCGTGCGGAGCTAAATTTAACCACGACTCAAGCAGAACTCAATCAAATCAAAGCGCAGATTTTAGAACAGAAAAACACACGAGAAACGATCGGTCAAGAGATTACAACGCTGACTCATCAAAAACAGCGCATCGAAGCCGATTTAGCAACGCTGCAGCCGCAGATAAACGAGCTAGAACGCTATAGATCGGAACTCGATCAATTCCTGCTCGCAGCCGAACCCAAACGCCAGCAGGTTGAGACAGGTTCTAAATCTCTGCAAGCTGCGATCGGGCAACTCCAGCTTCAAATTTCCTCTTTGCATGAAGAACTCGGTCAACTAGAAACTCAAATTCTCGATCGCCGCCAGCAAAAAGAAGACCTCGATCGAGACGTTGCCGCATTAAAAGAAGCGTTGGTAAAAGATGTCACAAATAAAGGGTCGATCATTCCCGTTAATCAGCGATCGATTAAGACGGCGATTAAATCGGCTTCTCCAGATCTCCCGATCGAGTGGACACAATTTTTCACTCAGTTATCTGCCTCAGAACTCGCGGCACTGGGAGCGATCGCTAAGCAAAAAAACTTGATGCGACCCTTAAAAAAATTGCTGAGGACACGCTCACTATGCCCGAACTGTTAATCGACTCTATTAACGAACGCGCTCTGGATACGATCGGTGACATGATTCTAGAACCTGGCTCAGGCAACACTCCCACAATGATTGCTGAAGAATATCGCCCGATCGTTCAAAAACTCCTCCAATAACTTCTGCATCTCTGATCGAACTAAATGCACTATTTCTCCTTCCGATGAGTATTATAAAGAGCCTCTTTACCCTTTCTGAAATCGCCTGATTTAGGGCTGTTTCTCCTACCAGAAATAGCATCGCCCCTACGCATTCATTACATAAAAATTATGGTTCAGTCAACGTCTCCTATTCTTTACGTTAATCCTACAAGCGGCAGTGACAGCGCGGCAGGCAGCCAGTCTGCGCCCTTTAAGACGATCGCTCGTGCCTTACAACAAGTTAGATCTGGAACGACGATTCAGCTTGCTTCTGGCACCTACAGCACCGCAAGCGGCGAAACGTTTCCGCTCTTTATTCCTTCAGGGGTAACGGTGCTTGGCAATGAATCCAATAAAGGCAACGGCATTCAAATCACAGGCGGCGGCACCTATGCCAGCCCTACGTTTGCCAATCAGATGGCGACGTTTCGGCTAGACAACAATGCCCAACTGCGGGGAGTCACCGTCACTAACCCCGAAATACGCGGCACAGGAGTGTGGATTGAATCGACCGCACCCACGATCGCCAACTGCACCTTTGTAAACTGCAAACGAGAAGGCGTGTTCGCTACAGGCACCGCCAATCCGGTCGTCAACGACAGTGTGTTCTTTCAAAACGCTGCGAATGGCATCTCGATCGTCCGCGACACCAAAGGCGAATTTCGTCGCAACGTCTACCAAAACACTGGATTTGGACTGGCGATCGGAGATAATGCCGCTCCTCTAATCACCGATAGCCGCATCTTTGAGAATCGCTCAGGCATTGTGTTATCAAAAGCGGCTCGTCCCGTTTTGCGCGGCAACACCGTCGAACGCAACACAGAAAGCGGGTTAATTTCGTTAGAACGATCGGTTCCTAATTTAGGCAGCAGCCAAGATCCGGGGGGCAATATTTTCCGCGATAATGGCGAATTTGACTTTCAGAATGCGACGAGTCCGCCGATTACGATCGCGTCGGCTGGCAACCAGTTAACTCCAACAAAAGTGCAGGGTCCGATCGAGTTCCTCGTCAGCGAAGTGCCGACTCCCGCTCCGACCCCAAGCCCAACTCCCGCGCCGATTCCCGTTCCGACTCCGATTCCAACTCCAAGTCCTACGCCAAATCCGATTCCCGTTCCGACTCCGATTCCAGCCCCAACTCCAACTCCTCTTCCCATTCCCGTTCCGACCCCAAGCCCGACACCCACACCGACTCCTGCGCCAAGTAGTTTAAGTGATGTTCGCGGACACTGGGCAGAAACCTTTATTCAAGGGTTAATCAGTCGAAATCTCATTAGTGGCTTCCCTGACGGCACCTATAAGCCAGAAGCCCCGATCACTCGTGCTCAATATGCGTCGATCGTCGCGAAAGCCTACGATTTGCCGCTCAAACAATCGGCTACCAATTTCTCAGACGTGCCGCAAAATTTCTGGGCACTCGATTCAATCACCAAATCTAACCGGATGGGTTTTATTGCAGGCTTCCCCGATGGCACCTTCCGCCCTGGTCAAAATCTGACTCGTGTGCAAGCGCTCGTGTCACTCGTCAACGGGCTAGGACTCACAGGCGGAACTCCTAGCGTGATTGGCGTTTATAGCGATCGGGCTGAGATTCCCAGTTATGCCACCGATTTAGTCGCGACTGCCACCCAAAAACGCATCGTCGTCAACCATCCCAATCTGGCGCAACTGCGACCTTCAATGGATATCACCCGCGCCGAAGTTGCCGCACTGGTCTATCAATCCTTAGTGGCGACCAATCGCGCACCTGCGATCGCGTCTGCTTTCATCGTCGATCCAGATGTCTCAATCGCGATCTTTCCCGATGTCAGTCAGCACTGGGCAAAAGATTTTGTGCTGGGGTTAGCCAGTCAGAATTTTATTAAAGGATTTGCCGACGGCAGTTTCCAGCCCGATGCCCCGATGACTCGTGCTCAATATGCCGCGATCGTGGCTAAAGCGTTTAACCCGGCTCCTAAGCGCGATGCGTTCAAATTCCCAGATGTGGCGGCTGACTTCTGGGCGAAGCCGATGATCGATCAGGCATATCGGGCTGGCTTCATTTCCGGTTTCCCGGACGGTACTTTTAAGCCCAATCAAAACGTCACGAGACTTCAGTTAGTGCTGTCACTCGCCAGTGGGTTTAGCCTGCCGCCCGGAGACGTGAGTGTTTTGAATCTGTATGACGATCGCAGTGCGATTCCGCAAAATGTGCTCGATCGGGTTGCCGCCGCGACTCAAGAACGCATCATCGTCAACTACCCCAACGTGCGCCAGTTTAGCCCTAATCGCGATGCCACCAGAGCTGAGGTGTCTGCAATGGTCTATCAAACTCTGGCACGAGACGGCAGAGTCGCCTCGCTGAACTCTCCATATATCGCCAACGCCTAGTTAAAGAGATGAGGGATGAGAATCAAAATCTCGCTTTCATCCCTTATCCGTTCCTATGGGAGAATACTAATTAACCCAATTACAACCTTGACATTATTACTATGGCTCAAATGCAATTTTTTAGGGGCGTTGATGAAGATGTCACGCCTGATGTCCGGCTGACTCGTTCTAAAGATGGCACCAGTGGAACGGCTAACTTTTATTTTGAAAAGCCTAGTGCGTTGGGCAATGATGTCACCCAAGATGTCACCGGGTTATACATGATCGACGAGGAGGGCGAAATCATTACTCGTGAGGTCAACGCCAAATTTATTAACGGCAAGCCAGCAGCGCTAGAAGCCCTCTATGTGATGAAATCTGTAGAAGAATGGGACCGCTTTATGCGTTTCATGGAACGCTACGCCGAGCGTAATGGATTAGGCTTTTCTAAGTCGTCATAATGACCCATCACCCTCACCCCGATGCTCCCGGTATGACGGTTTCTTGTGCTGTCATCACCGTGAGCGACACTCGCACTCGCGACACCGATCGCAGTGGTCAACTCATTCAACAGCTTTTATCAGAGACGGGACACACGATCGGGTTCTATACGCTCGTCAAAGATGAGCCAGACCAGATCCGATCGCAGATGCAGACTTTAAGCGATCGATCGGATCTTGATGCCCTAATCTTCAACGGCGGAACGGGCATTGCTCCTAGAGACACAACCTACGATGCGATCGAGGGTCTGCTAGAAAAAACTCTGCCGGGATTTGGGGAGATTTTTCGGACACTCAGTTATGCAGAGATTGGATCACGGGCGATCGCATCGAGAGCGATCGCCGGAGTCTATCGCGGCAAACTCATTTTCTCAGTTCCCGGTTCTTCAAATGCCGTCAAACTTGTCCTAGAAACGCTGATTCTCCCAGAACTTGTGCATCTCGTGAGTCAGCTACGCGGAAGTTAGGCTCTAGCAATCTAAACGGCTTGAATCCATTCCTTCACGTCATATTCTGTCCAAATCTGGTTTTGCCAGTAGGGATCAGATTCAACAATCTGACGCACCGTTGATTCGTCGGGTGCATCATAGATCGCGAAGACTTTTGTGACATCTTTGGTCGGACCGATCGTCACCAGCACTCCCATTTCTTTCTGTTTCGCCAGCCCATCTAAATGCGCCTGACGATAAGGAGTCCGTTTCTCTAAAACATCCTCACAGTAGCTGCCCCACATCACATATTTAGGCACCGCTCAACCTCCAAAATTCATTTGTGGATTGAAGGATTAGCTTCTCAAATCCACCCGAAACTTCTCGACGAGCGCCTCTCGCACCTGTTGTTGAACGGGAGAAATTTCTTCATCGGTGAGCGTGCGATCGTCCGCCCGATACACCAACCGAAATGCCAAGCTGCGCTGACCTTCGGGCACGCGATCGCCCCGATATTCATCAAACAATTCGACTGACTCTAGCAATTTGCCCCCGGTTTTAGTCATCAGTCTCTCCAGTTCAGCCACGGCAACATTTGTCGCGACATAAAACGCCAGATCACGATCGGACGGTGGATAAGTCGAGTAAGACTTGAACGTTGGAATCAAGATCTCTTCCTGTTCGAGTTGCGCGATCGCCACATTCAAATCGAGTTCAAACACATAGACTTCATCGGGCAAATCTCGCTCTTGCCTGAGTTGCGGATGCAGTTGCCCAAAGGTGCCGAGGCGATTACCCTGACTCCAAAGCGAAGCCGTCCGTCCGGGATGAAGTCGTGGGTCGCGCAAATCGGGCTGATATTCGATCGTCAACCCGACTCGCCTAAATGCCGCATCTAAGACACCTTTTGCCTCAAACCATGAGAGAGGCTGATCTCGCCCACTTCGCACCCATTTTCCCTGAGTCGGGTCGCCGCCCATGATTCCAGCAATGAATTCTGCTTCGGTCAATCCATCTTCGTCTCGCGAGAAGACATGACCAAACTCAAAGCCGTTCAGCGCCCCATTCCCCTGCTCTAAGTTGAACTGAAACGCATCGATTAAGCCCGAAATCAAATCCGTCCGCAGGGCAGAATATTCAGTAAACAGGGGATTTGCGAGAATCACTTGCCGATCAGAATCCGGTTTGCCCAGCGAATAGTGAATCAACTCCGTTAACCCTGCGGCTCGCAGTGACTCGCGAAGTTTGCGGGTGATGGCTTGCTCGATCGACAGATATCCCGGCTCTGTCTTCTCAGGCAGCGTGTCGCAAAACTTGTTGTAGCCATAGATTCGAGCGATCTCTTCAATCAGATCGATTTCCCGCTCTAAATCTCGATCGCGATAAAACGGAACCGTCACTGCCCAAACATCGGGTTTGATGACTGCAAGCTGACAGCCCAGAGCCGTCAGAGTTCGCTCGACTTCTTTGGCGGGCAGTTCGCCGATGTCGTCGCCTAGCTCGACCATTCCTAACACTTGGTTGACTCGCTCTAAGCGCAGTTCAATTGTTCTCGCCGTCGCCTGACTAGGGCGAGAATCGGCTTTTTCTTGAGCGACGATCGTGCCGCCTGCCAATTCAACAATCAGCTTTAAAGCTCGGCGACAAGCGGTCTCTAGTTCTGCAAAATTAACGCCCCGCTCATAGCGAGCAGATGCCTCAGTTCGCAAACCCTGAGAGCGCGCAGACCGACGAATCGCAGCCGTGTCAAAGAGAGCCGCTTCGAGCAGCAGATTTTGGGTGCCTTCATACACCTCGGTTTCGGCTCCGCCCATCACACCTGCAAGTGCCACAGGTTTGTCATTTGCAGTGATTAAGAGCGTTTGCTCCTGAAGAGATTTGGTTTGTCCGTCTAACGTCTTGAGTGACTCGCTAGCACTAGCAAACCGAACTCCGATCGTCAACGCATCGCTTCCCGCGACGGTGACGAGACGATCGCGGTCAAAGGCGTGGAGCGGCTGCCCCCACTCCAGCAAAATATAGTTGGTGACATCCACCACATTGCTGATCGGACGAATGCCCGCAGATTGAAGACGCTGCTGTAGCCACAGAGGAGACGGAGCGATTTTTACCCCCGCGATCGCGGTGCCAATATACGTTGGGCAAGCCTGAGACTCTGAGACTTTTACCGCTAAACTGCCACTTCTAGAGGTTTGGATGGTCGGCTCGTCTGCCTCCGGTAATCTCAGCGTCGCGCCTGTCAATGCCACGACTTCACGCGCCACGCCTACCATACTTAAGGCATCTGCCCGATTTGCTGTTGAGGTCAGATCGAGAATTACGTCATCCAATCCTAATAAAGGACGCGCATCACTTCCTGGCTTTAGCGCTCCCACGACTGACTCATCAAAAATATGGATGCCGTCCGATTCTTTGGTCAACCCCACCTCAGACAGTGAGCAAATCATTCCTTCTGATGGAACGCCCCGCAGCTTTGCAGGTTTGATCTTTAAGTCGATTTTGGGCAAATAGGTTCCCAACGTCGCCACCGGGACATAGATGCCCGATCGCACATTTGCCGCACCGCAGACAATATTAGACGGTGTGTCACCGCCGATATCCACTTTGCAGACGCTCAGGCGATCGGCGTTTGGGTGAGGGTCATGCTCTAACACCTTGCCTACCACAACCCCATCCGCCCAAGTGCGTCGGTCTTCAATATCTTCTACCTCAAACCCCGCCATCGTCAGCATCTCAGCCAACGCTTCCGGGGGCATTGAAAGGTCTACTAGTTCCTGCAACCAGTTCAGAGAAATACGCATTGAGCTTGCTTTTGATCTACGCCAATTTGAATCATTCTACCGCTCTCATGCGAAGGATTGGACAAAGAGGGGGTCTGACTCATCCCCCAAACTCTTCGCTCCGTAGTTAAAGTTGAATAAAGTTTGCTTTTTGCTACTAATCAACACCGTAGTTTGGCTGAAACTTGTTTTTAAAGTTTCGATTTAGATCTCACAAAGTTGCGGAAGTTGCCTTCAGTTGCGGTATTGAGTAGTAGGAGGTAGATATTACCTTCATCTCACTGTCGAATAACAACGCTGTAATGTCAGCATCTGCGTCCTAAACAAGCATGATTCACACAGTCTACGATTCTAGAAGCTGCTTGATCGAAGTTAGATTCATTCAGCCAGTTTTGCCCTCGGTCAACTCACTCAATTTTGGGACATATCTGCTACGATCGCTCATCTCCCATAAAAGCTTTCTTTGATCGAAAGTAAAGTTAGCGCTACTGTTGTTTGTAAACCCTTGCTACGTGGGTATTCTATATAACTAGGGACATCTAATGAATGAGGGTCGCTAAACTTATGGGCAAAGACTTTAAGTGGAGATCCAACAACTTTAGACACTCTTTAGTAAGAGGTCTCACCCAATAGACACTGACCGATCGAGTCTATGCCCAGATAATTAGGGCAGGGTAGCAATATCCCAGTACTCACAATCAACGCGGGTAATGCTGAATGAGCTACTGCTTAAGTCCAGTCTGTCCACATCCTGAAAACCTTATCCACACTGAATCGTGTCAGGCTTGTGGGTCAAAGCTGCTGTTGAGCGATCGCTTTCGGATTCTGCACGCCCTTGGACAGGGAGGCTTTGGCGCAACCTTTCTAGCCCGCAATGAGTCTTTGCCCGGTCAGCCCAACTGTGTGATTAAGCAACTCCGCCCCACTGCCACCGCTCCTCATATTTTGCAGATGGCGCGAGATTTGTTTGAGCGAGAAGCAGGCACGCTGGGAAGAATTGGCAACCATCCTCAAATTCCTCAGTTGCTAGACTACTTTGAGGCAAATCAAGAATTCTATCTGGTTCAAGAATATATTAGTGGGGCAACGCTTCAACAAGAAGTCAAGCGAGAAGGCACCTTTGGCGAATTAAAAGTCAAGCGTTTCCTCAGCGAACTCTTGCCTATTCTGCAATACGTCCACAGCCACCAAGTCATTCACCGCGACATTAAGCCTGCAAACTTAATTCGGCGCTCTCATGACTGCAAGCTAGTGCTAATCGATTTTGGAGCGGTCAAAAACCAGGTAAACGCTGTCAACGCCAGCCTTTCAGAGCAAACCGCGCTGACTTCTTACGCGATCGGCACTCCTGGCTTTGCTCCCCCTGAACAGATGGCGATGCGTCCTGTCTATGCCAGCGACCTTTACGCGCTAGGGGTCACCTGCATCTATCTGCTGATCGGGAAATCTCCCAAAGACTTAGACTATGACCCTGCCACGGGAGAACTCGTTTGGCAAAAGCAAGTTCAGGTGAGCGACCACTTTGCCAAAGTGCTCAGAAAAATGCTGGAAGTCTCAGTTCGCCACCGCTACCAGTCGGCAAACGAGATTTTGCGAGACTTAGACATGGAGCCATATCTAGAAAGCTTGGCAAGCGGCATGACCCAAGTCTCAAACAAGCCAAACAGTTCAGGGCACAAGCGAGGCGACCCCTCAATCCTAGATTCTCAAGACACCCCCTCTGCTTCTCCTACTGCTCGTGCTGCGATGTCGATTAGAGCGCGTCAAACTCGCCCTGAATCGACTAGTCTTCAATCGGGCTTGACTCGCAGTCGCGTCATGGCAGCCAAACCGTCTGTTTCGGGGGTTAAAAGCCGCGACTCTGCGGGGCGCACCGGAAGCTCTGGAGGGCAGTCAAATAGCTCGCCTAAGTTAGATGCTCAAGGACTACAGAGCTACTACAGTAAAGGAAAGCGCGATTTTGCCTCTTATGAACTGAAGGAGTTGAGTCTGCCAAAAGTCGATTTGTCGAATGCTGTTTTTCATCAGGCAAACTTTCATAAAACTAACCTTCACGGAGCCAACCTAATCAGCGCCAACTTTGGACGCGCCAATCTCAGCCGCACCAATCTACGGGATGCCAACTTGACCAAAGCCTACCTCAGTAACGCTGACCTAGAAGGAGCAGACTTGCGCGGAGCCGATTTGAGTGGGGCTTATCTACTGAATGCAAATTTACGCGGCGCTAACCTCTGTGGCGCTAATCTCACGGGTGCAAAACTGAGTCCTGAGCAATTGGCAGTGGCGCGAACCAATTGGATGACCATCAGACCTACGGGTAAACGCGGAATCTGGTAGCCTATTCCACAGATTGAACTTTTTTCAGAAGTCCGAAGATGCCCTCATCCCCCAACCCCTTCCCCACGCTTGGGAGAAGGGGAGCTAGATTTCAAAGTCCCTCTCCCAGGCTTGGGAGAGGGATTTAGGGTGAGGGCAAGGACTTTTGCAAGAGGTCTATTCAAATCGTTGCTCTCGGCAAGAACAAAAAGGACTCGATCGTTCACCCCGATCGAGTCCTTTTGTTTTCAATCACCTAGCTTACTAGCTAATGCGACCTCTCACAGAAGACGGAGACAGATCAGACCAAGATTGCTTCACCAAGTCAGCATCTGCCTGAACGCTACCGAGATAGTTGCCCGCTGGCAGCGATGGGAAGCGCTTATAAGGCACTACATCTTCGCCAAAATAACGAACATACTCAGCGCTGTCCACCATTGCCTCAACTGCCGCCTTTAGACCGTTATCTGCCAACAGCTTGTTATATTGGCGAATCTCAGCCTGAGTTGCCGGAGCGCGACCCAACAGATGACGGAATAAGAACTCAATCACCTTCGTGTTGGGATAGGGCGTGTAGAAGCGACGACGATAGATTTCCGAGCTTGCTAGCGTCTTGACGAACTCGCGAACCGAGATTTCGCCATTACGAACCTTGCTCTCTAAGTCCGATCGCCGGAACCCAGCAGGAGTCTGACCACTAAACACGTCCATTACCTGAACGTAGACCGCGTTCAGCACCAACTCGGTTTCACCCTGACCCATGCCGGGGTTCATGCGGAAGATCCGAGCAGGTTTGCGGCGGGTTGTACCCACTCCCACTTCGACCGATTGACCGCTGCCATTTGAGAACGATCGACCCAGTTCGATAAAGAGAGGCTGGCTCTTATCCATCTGAAGCGCTTGGGCAGCTTGATCGGCGATCGCTTTGCTCGTCAACGGCAGTTTGCTGGCATCCATGCGAGATTTCACGGGTGCGAAGCTAGGATTCTCAACTTTGTTGTCCTGCTTGGTCAGCTTGTTATGGAGCGTCTGGCTGTTGGGGAAGTTTGCCGCCGGGAGGGTCAAGAATCGGTTGTAAGGAACCGTGTCCTCTCCAAACGCTTGAGCATATTCCATGCTGTTGACCATTGCCCCAACGAATGCCTTGATTCCCTGAGTTGCCAAAATCTGGTTATATTTGCGGATTTCAGCTTGGTCAAGCGGGGCACGACCTAAGAAGTGCTTGGTGCCTAACTCAATCACTTTCGTGTTGGGATAGGGCGCGTAGAACTCTTTGAGGTACAGGCTCGAAATTCCTAACCCTTCGATGAACTCTTTGAGGTTGATTTCGCCGTTGCCAAGTTTGCTCTCCAGTTCGGTGAACTCGTTTTTGACCACGTAGGGAGTGATATCACGTTCAAAGATTTGACGATAAGCCGCCCCTGCAATCACTTTGAGGTTCGCTTTGTCTGACAAGCTCGTGAGCTTGAAGACCTTGGTTTGCTCGCGTTTCTTGCTGACTCCTTGATTGATGCGGAACTGTACATTGGGTTCTGTCCGCATTTCCTCAACGGCACCGAGTTCGACAAAGCGGGGGGTTTCTTCGAGAACGACTTTAGGCATTCCCTTATCGGCGATCGAACCCACGCGGCTTGTTCGCAGCGATAGACCTGCGGGAGTCAGATAGCGCTCATAGGGAACGGTATCTTCGCCAAAGGTTTCGCTATATTCAGGGGTGTCTAAAATCGCATCGACGACCGCATAGAATCCTTTCTTAGAGGCGAGATCGAAGTATTTGTTGGTTTCCTGACGACCGTAGGTGGGGCGACCCAGCAAACGACGGTGGATATACTCGATCGACTTCATCACATAGAGTGAAGTCCAATAAAGGCTGCGGAATAGGTTGGACTTGGCAAGGCGACGCACAAACTCCCGAATCGTGATCTCACCATTCTCTAGCTTGATTTCGTCAAACTTTAGGCGCTGACCGTCATATACGTCACGTCCAAAGACCTGTAGATAAGTAGCCCGGATAACCGCTTGCGTAGAGCTTTCTGAAAACTTGACGCTGACCCCTTTGTTGCTGACCGATCGCTTGCCGTAAGTGTTTGAGAACCCTGGCAACTGATCCAGTTTAAAGATCTTGGGACCGAGCGTACCGGGGGCTATCCCTCTTGCACCAGGATTGCTGAGTTGGTTGTTGATGCCCGCTCCGCGATTGATCAGAATTCGGCGAGTGTCTTTGCCGAAAGGTGCAGGACGGCTGCTGGGGTTGCGCGTCTCTTTGGGGAAGATAGCACCAAATTGGATTTCTAACGGATCGTTGCCAGAGCCATAAACGTGCTGGTCGGGCAATGGCTGGTCATAGGAGGCAAACGTCGTAATGAACTGAGGCACCTTCCGAAACGGTGCGCTGTAGTTAAACAGATCTTGTTGGGGTCCCCAGTTGCGACATTCTTGTGCTTCTTGACCCAAGCCGCGCAAATAAGGAACGGTTTCTTCGCCGAAGTAGTCAGAATACTCATCTGAATCCACTAGAGCATCCACCAGGGCAGGCAAACCGCCGCTAGAGACGATCGAGAAGTATTTCTGCACTTCCTCTCGACTACTTGGACCGCGACCCAAGATGTGACGGAACGCTAACTCAAGCGCACGGCTGTTAATGTAGGGGTCAAAGAAGTTTTTGCGATAAAGCGGAGACTTTGCTAACCGACGAACAAACTCCTTCATGGAGATTTCGCCGTTTTTGGCTTTAGATTCTAGGTCAGAGATAGACAGCGAGTAAGCACGGGTGATGTCGCGCTCAAACACCTGACGATAAGCAGCTTTAATGATCTCATTCTTCTCAGACGAAGACAGCCCTGTCTTCATGGAATATTTAGGACGACGCTCAGATGCATTGAAGTAGATCTGAGGAAGCTCTAAACCTTGCAGATCAGTAGAGGAACGCTGACGCACCTTAGTTGAAGGGGTCGGTGCTTTAAACTCTGTGATCAAGACATCGAAGTATTGAGACACGATCTCAAGTGCCTCGGCATCATTGCGGAAGTAGTTGGAGGCGGCAACCTTCATTTCTAAAAGCGCCACGATCGTCGCTTCACCCGAACAGGCATTCTCAATGATCTCGCGCAGACCTCGAACGTTGACCGAGATGATGTTGGGGTCTCCCGCCACGATCGCGTAGGTGATGTAACGCAAGAACCAGCTCAAGTCCCGCAGCGATTTCGCCATGTTGCTTGGACCGTAGCGAGAGACGTTGATGGGTCGGAAATTTGCAGGAATCGCATTGTTTCCGGGGGTCAAAAAGAAGGCGCGGATTCCATCCAAGAAGCCGCCACCGCTGCCACTCACATAGGTTGCTGTGCCTAGCTTCATGGCTTCTGGGGTGTCTACCACCGTGCCAGCCATGCTCATGACAGGCGCTTCCGCAGGCTTTTCTAAGAACGCCATTGGCGAACCGCCTACAAAAATGCGATTTGCCGCACGAGACACAATTAGCTCTGAGTTGCGGGTCAACAACTCAGCAATTTCTAGGCGTTTGGCACCCGAACTGAAATAGCGAACCAGCTCGTCTAGCTCACCTCGACCGGGAAATCGATCTTGCTGTTCAGCTTGCGAAATAGTCGCAACGGGGACTGTTTGGTATAGTTGCGGGCGTGCAACCGAGCTTCCACCACTTGCCTTAACACTCATTGGATTTCTAAAGCTCCCATTTAACGGATCGTTACTGTGTTAAATCTGACCAGAGTGTCACCTGTCACCGTCAATCAGCCTCGTTACTCACTAGAACATAGATTCTAGCGAAGTAATGAACCACATGAATACAACGACTATCCAGGGTCAACCACGCTTACTTTTAGATTAAAACGTTTCGGGTTCAAACACTGAATTATTAAAAAGTGTGTAGAACCCATTTGTCAGGTCTGTTAGTCATCATAAAAGTAAGAGGGAATTTATCTGAAAGGAGACATAAGTTTTGTAACAAAACATTAGAATTTGGAGTTATGAGTCAGTCTCTCATTTATCTCTCATAAAAGTTGGTTTTGAGCGGTGGTTTTGCGGGAATGCTGCTGACAGCAACCGTTGACACAGAGATATTGCCGACCTCTGAAGCCGAACAACTCCGTCAACTCATACAGGCAAAAGACTTTATATCTTCAAACATCGTCTCTGCCAGTTCTCAACCCGATCGCTTGCATTACAAAATCATTGCTGAAGATGACGATCGACATTACACGGTTCGAGTGAGTGAGTCGGTTATCTGCAAGCAGCTAGGCTGGCTTACCGAGATAGCTCGAAGTCAATGATGAACTATTTACTTTTAAAACTCCCCAGGCAAGATTCGAACTTGCGACCAATCGATTAACAGTCGATCGCTCTACCACTGAGCTACTGAGGAACGTTACTCATTGCGAATCCAATAATAGCGATAAACGTAATCTTTTGACAAGCTTTTTACAGGATTATTTCTGATCTTTGCCAAATCGCAGGCGGGCTAACCGTTCTTGAGCGATCGGGTCGAGAGAATTAAACAAAAACCGACCCGACGATTTTTTAGTGTCTTTCTGCTTGCGCTGAACTCGGCGTGCTGCAAACTCAACGTCATTTGCCAGTTGTTGAGCTGACATCCACTCTGCTCCATAGCCGATAACGGTTAACTGCTGTGCTCGATCGGAGGTTGCCACAATCAACCGCTGATGAAATTTGCGAAGGTCATGACGAAAATCAGCACACGATCGCTCAATAAACGTGTCTGCGGTCTGCCCAAAATCGGTGTAGTGAACTGACAAATTTGGAGTGACTACTTCGCGATTAGCGAGGCTATCGCGATATTGAGCGTCAAAGACAACCTGAGTATCAAACCCCTGAAAGGCACTGTAGCCTGTTAGCGCATCAATCAACTGACGGCGTGCTTCCTCAAGTCCTTCACAGTCGCGCGCCTGTTTTAAGTCATGCCAAGCTCCGACTATGTTATAGCCGTCCACCAACAGCACAGCTTGCGGCACAGAACGGGACATGAATCAGACTATAGATGAACATCGGCGGCTTCTCACTCTTTAATATTGGCACCTCCGATCGAAGTTTGCATACAAAAATTCGCACAACATAAAGACAAATCAAAAATTCGTCCTGGCAGTCGTGCAAATAGTCAAGCTTAATCCAAAGATTCTTCAGATTGCATTAAGCGCTGTCTCAGCCGCTGCGGATCTCCTTGATCAACGACTTGCCCCTTTTCTAGCAAAAAGGCACCATCACAATAGTCCAACTCATCTAGGCGGTGAGTCACCCACAGGGCAGTCAGCCCCCGACTTTTAACCAGTTTTTGAACTTGAGCAACCAGATCTAACTGACTATCTGGGTCAAGTAGAGCAGTCGGCTCATCTAAAAGCAAAACCTCGCAGTGACGGGCAACGGCTCCAGCGATCGCGACTCGCTGCTTTTGCCCTCCGCTCAACGCGTAAATCGGTCGTCGTTGCAGCGCTAATAAATTGACGGCGGCTAACGATTCTTCTACTCGCTGGCGCACTTGTGGAATTGACAGCCCTTCTTGAACCAGCCCAAACGCGACATCTGCGCCAACCGTAGGCATTACGAGCTGATGATCAGGATTTTGAAACACAAACCCGATCGGCGGCGCAATTTGAATTTCTCCTGAATCAGGCTTCAGCAGTCCCGCTAGTAGCCTTAATAAAGTAGATTTACCACTGCCATTCGTGCCTAAAAGCATCCAAAACTCTCCTTTAGGCACCTCTAAAGAGCAAGACTCTAAAACTGTCTTACCTTTAGACCAGCTAAAGCAGAGGTCGTGGATGTTAATGGCAGCAGTAGATCCAGAAGTCATGGAGGCAACTACTCAGCCATTGAAAAGAAACCAGGCGCTCTGCCAGATGCAGATGCACTTGATTTCTCATAGATCTGCACTGCGGCAAGACCATCACTGAGAAGCGCAAGTTTTTTATCCGTTTGACGATCGCACGTCAGTTCTAAAACTTGGCTACCACCCGATCGCATTGCTTGCACAATCTCCTGATAGGTGGCTTCTGCATCTTCTGCCGACTTGCGCTGCACAGAAAGGGGAACAGGGGTAGTCTTCAACGTCAATTCAATAATGAACATATTTAGAGAGTGCTTTACTGAGAACCAGACTCTAGTATCGCAAATATCCGTCTCGACGGGTGATTCCGACTCCATCACTAACCGCTATGTCTATTGAAATTCAAAGTGAAGTTCAGCTTTATAACGAAAAGTAAACAAATTCTAAGTTTTATGTAGAAGAGGCTAGAACTTTTAGAGAACATGCCCCTATAATTAGTGACATAGTAAAGAAAAGTAAACTCCCCCTAAATTGACGTATCAAGCCGATTCGCCTAGAAGAAGCTGTCGTTGATAGGCTGAATGCCTTAATCTTTTGTCCTCATAATCTTTGGAGATTTGCGTCATGACTATTGCAGTTGGACGCGCTCAACCCACGAGAGGCGTATTTGACGCTCTCGATGACTGGTTGAAACGCGATCGCTTCGTCTTTATCGGCTGGTCTGGGC
>NZ_LXYR01000061.1 GCF_001650195.1 Phormidesmis priestleyi BC1401
TATAACAAGCAAGTTGCCACCCTCAAAGAGAATCAGCCTCAAGGTTTTTGGTCTAAGCGATTAGCTGCCATCACTGAGAAACGCAATCGTCAGGTTAGGGATGCGGTCAATAAAGCGGCTAGAAAGGTGATCAATCATTGTCTTGAGAACAGAATCGGCACCGTCGTGTTTGGCTGGAATCGAGGGCAGAAAGACGGTGCCAATATGGGTGCTAAAACCAATCAGAAGTTTGTCCAGATTCCCACGGGCAGACTCAAAGAGAGAGTCTCGCAACTGTGCGAACAGCACGGGATTCGATTCGTTGAGACGGAAGAAAGCTATACGTCTAAGGCTTCGTTTGTGGATGATGATTTCCTGCCTAAAATCGGTGAGAAACCCGAAGGGTGGAAGGAGTCAGGCAGACGAGTTAAACGTGGCTTGTACCGCACTCAAAACAATCAGTACATCAATGCTGATTGCAACGGTGCGGCAAACATCTTGCGAAAAGTAGCGACAACTTTAGGGCTATGCCTTGAGGGAGTCAGTAGGGGCGCTTTGTTAACGCCTTTGAAGGTTCGCTTGTGGACTCTTCAAGAATCCCCTCGCCTTTAGGCATGGGGAGTATCAATAGCAAATCACATTCTCAAGACAGGCTCCCGCATCTCTGGGTGAGTTTATGAACAGATGGAAAGAAAGTTTAAGAGATTCGCAAGTTCTTACCAAAATGATGAGGTTCACGGGAAGCTAGTGACAACGTGCTGTTCATCTGCTCTATTCTGTGAATCAACCTCGCTCTGTTTCGACTAAGACAGCACCTACCGATTGGCACGGCAGTCTCTGCCTAGAGTTTGCAACCCGTCAAGGTGCGACTCAGCTCAGCCACAGTCAGGCAAAAGCTCCTTTAAAGACACAACGCCCTTTTTATCCAGAGGGATCTGAGGTCTGTCACAGCGTGATCATGCACACCGCAGGCGGAATCGTAGGCGGCGATCGGCTTTCTGTCAATATTTGTCTCAAGCCCAACGCTCAAGCGCTGATTACAACGGCGGCAGCTAGCAAGGTTTATCGCACGAACGGACGAGAAGCTAGACAAATGATTCACATAGACGTGGCAAGCGGAGCCTGCTTGGAGTGGTTGCCGCAAGAGACGATCGTCTTCAATCAAGCTGTTTATCGCCAAGACATGCGGGTGAATCTCGCACCTGATGCCAGTTGGCTCGGCTGGGAGATCACTCGCTTTGGTCGCAGTGCCAGGGGCGAACGGTTTATTGAAGGGAATTGGCGATCGCACACCGAAGTTTGGCAGCACGATCGTCCGATTTGGGTCGATCGTCAATGGCTACCGGGCAGTGAAGAGGTATTCACCAGTCCTCACGGGTTGGCAAGTTCTCCAGTCGTAGCAAGTTTTGCCTGGATTGGACGATCGATCGAGCCTGAATGGGTTGAAAAAGCCCGTTCTGTCTGGGTCGGCAATGGGGAGATCGGCGTAACTCGTCTGATGTCTGGGCTACTGTGTCGCTATCGAGGCGCGTCTACAATGGAGGCGCGACAGTGGTTGATTGAAGTCTGGCGCTTGGCGCGATCGGAGTCTCTCGATCGACCTATCTGCATTCCAAGAGTTTGGCAACTGTAGTGGAGTCACAATGAACCGCAAACTTCCGATCCTATTAGCTGAACTTGAAACTATTGTTGATAACGACACCCAGAAATAGAGATGCAATTAACACCACAAGAGAAAGACAAGCTGCTGATTTTCACGGCTGCACTGCTGGCAGAGCGACGGAAAGATCGAGGCGTAAAGCTCAATTATCCTGAAGCGATCGCTTACATCTCGGCAGCGATTCTAGAAGGAGCAAGAGATGGGCGCACGGTTTCAGAATTGATGAGCTATGGGACAACTCTGCTAACTCAAGAAGATGTCATGGAGGGAATCTCAGAAATGATTCACGATGTGCAGGTTGAGGCAACGTTTCCTGACGGGACGAAATTAGTGACGGTACACAATCCAATTCGTTGAGGTAATTTATGATTCCGGGTGAACTGTTGATTGATGACGGAGAAATCGAACTGAATGCAGGACGGAAAACCGTAACGTTAAAGGTTGCCAATCAGGGCGATCGTCCGATTCAAATTGGGTCGCATTTTCACTTTTATGAGGTGAATTCGGCGTTGGAATTCGATCGAGAGCAAGCGCGAGGAATGCGGCTAGACATCACGGCAGGGACGGCTGTGAGGTTTGAACCGGGGGATGATCGGGCGGTCACGTTAATCCCTCTAGCGGGCACTCGTGAGGTGTATGGATTCAATGCCAAAATTGAAGGCGCGCTAGATGAAAAACCTAAAAAAGAGAAATCAAAGAAGAAATCCAAGCATTCGTAAGGATTTAGGAATTAGTTAAATCAAATCTATGTATCGACTTTATAGTTTTCCTCCTTCGGGCAACTGCTATAAGCTGCGGTTGTTGCTCACCCAACTGCAAATTCCATTTCAACTGATCTCTGTGAATCTGCTCAATCAAGAAACTCATCTACCAGAGTTTTTGCAGAAGAACCCAAATGGTAAGGTGCCCGTTTTAGAAATTGAACCCGATGTCTTTCTGACAGAATCTAATTCGATTTTGCTTCATTTGTCTGAAGAAACAGATTTCTTTCCGGTCGATCGCTTAGAACGGAATCAAGTTCTCAAATGGCTATTTTTTGAGCAATATAGTTTAGGAGCTAATTTGTCTCGTCCTCGATTTTGGATCACCGTTGTTAAACAATCCGAGCATTTTGCATCTCTCTGAGTTAAAGTTGAATGCTCAAACTGGAGAAAAAGCCATGCTGAATGTCGCTCTCAACGATGAAGCAGAAAGATATTTGGTCGAAATCTTAGCCCAAGAAAAAACGACTAGCAATGAACTGCTTCAACGACTCTTACATCAACATTGGCAAAATTTACAGCCTCGAAAAACATTTCTAGAACGGCGAGGGGGGCATCCTCAACACCTGCTAAACGGTCCTGACGATTTGTCTGATAGAGATGTGCGAAAGCAAATCATCGCCGAACATATTGAGCAACGGCATGAGCGTCGGCAAGCACCATGAATCATCCCGTAGTTCTGATTGATACTGGACCCATCGTGGCTTACTACAATGCAGGAGATGCCCATCACGATCGAGCGCGCCAATTTCTTGATGATTCCACCAGTGTCTTGATCACGACGATCGGGTGCGTGACCGAAGTTATGTGGTTGTTGCGTTCTAGGTGGCAAGTTCAAAACGAGTTTTTGTCTGACCTGTCGATTGGTCTTTACGAATGTGAACCGCTAACCCCAAATGACTTTACGCGAATTGCTGAACTGAACGCTCAGTATGCTGATTTGCCGGGTGATTTTGCAGATTTATCTTTGATTGTGATTTCTGAACGGTTGAATATTGCGACTATTGCAACCTTAGACGAAGATTTTGATATTTATCGTCGTTATCGAAGACACCCGTTTGAACGCATCTTTCGCCCTTAATTTTTACCCGTGAGGAAGACCCCATGAGCTACCGCATGAATCGCCGCGCCTACGCTGAAACCTTTGGTCCGACGGTGGGCGATCGAGTCCGTCTCGCAGACACCGAACTGATCATCGAAGTCGAACATGATCACACTACCTACGGCGAAGAAGTGAAGTTTGGCGGAGGCAAAGTAATTCGCGATGGCATGGGGCAATCGCCAATTACGAACGAAGACGGCGCAGTGGATGCAGTGATTACGAACGCGCTAATTCTCGATTGGTGGGGCATTGTCAAAGCGGATGTTGGGATCAAAGACGGCAAAATTGCAGCGATCGGAAAAGCCGGAAATCCATACATTCAAGACAACGTGACGATCATTATCGGACCTGGCACCGAAGCGATCGCAGGCGAAGGGATGATTCTTACGGCTGGCGGCATCGACACCCACATTCACTTTATTTGTCCGCAGCAGATTGAGGTAGCGATCGCGTCCGGCATCACCACAATGATTGGCGGCGGCACTGGACCCGCTGCCGGAACCAACGCTACCACCTGCACTCCCGGACCCTGGAACATCTATCGGATGCTGCAAGCTGCCGACGCATTCCCGATGAACATCGGATTCCTCGGAAAAGGCAACAGTTCGCAGCCCGCCGCCCTTGAAGAACAAGTGAAAGCAGGTGTGATCGGGCTAAAACTCCATGAAGACTGGGGAACCACTCCCGCTACGATCGATAACTGTCTCAACGTCGCTGACGAATATGACGTGCAGGTTGCTATTCATACCGACACCTTGAATGAAGCCGGATTTGTCGAAGACACGATCGCGGCGTTTAAACAGCGCGTCATTCACACCTATCACACCGAAGGCGCAGGTGGCGGACACGCTCCCGACATCATCAAAGTCTGCGGCGAGGCAAACGTGTTGCCGTCCTCGACCAATCCGACTCGCCCCTACACGCTCAACACGCTAGACGAACACTTAGATATGCTGATGGTCTGTCACCACCTCAGCCCTAGCATTCCTGAAGATGTCGCGTTTGCCGAATCGCGAATTCGCCGAGAGACGATCGCGGCTGAAGATATCCTGCACGATTTGGGCGCGTTTAGCATGTTGTCGTCTGACTCTCAGGCAATGGGTCGCATCGGGGAAGTGATCATTCGCACCTGGCAAACCGGACACAAAATGAAAGTTCAGCGCGGTGCCCTGGCAGAAGATTCGTCACGCAATGACAATCACAGAGCCAAACGCTACATCGCAAAATATACGATCAATCCCGCGATCACTCACGGCATAGCGAATCACGTCGGTTCGGTTGAAGTCGGCAAGCTCGCAGACTTATGTCTGTGGCGACCTGCCATGTTTGGGGTTAAACCCGAAATGGTAATCAAAGGCGGCATGATTGCCTGGGCACAAATGGGCGATGCCAATGCCAGCATTCCTACACCGCAACCTGTGCATATGCGTCCGATGTTCGGCAGTTTTGGAGGCGCGATCGCCGCGACTTCTTTGACCTTTCTGTCTCACATCGCGCTCAAAAAAGGCATTCCCGATCAGCTAAATCTCCAAAAAACTGCCGTTGCTGTCTCCAATATTCGCAATCTGTCAAAACTCGATATGAAGCTCAATGATGCTCTGCCGCATATTGAAGTAGACCCCGAAACCTATGAAGTGCGTGCCGATGGGCAACTGCTCACCTGCGAACCTGCAACCGTGCTGCCAATGGCACAACGATATTTCTTGTTTTGATCAGAGAGCCGATCGAATTGTGTGAAAGCTCATGAATTTTGAGTGGGATGAGCGAAAGAACGAACTTAATCTCGATAAGCACGGTTTCGATTTTGCTGATGCTTATCGAATCTTTGAGTTACCGATGGTGGTTGACCTTGATGAACGCTGTTCGGATTATTTCGTTGAGAAAAGCACTTTCTGATGAACGGAGGCGTTATGAGCAATTCCTCAAGAACTGACCGGTCTAGAATTGATGCAATGACTGACGATGACATTGACACATCAGATATTCCGCCTCTGACAGACGAGTTTTTCGCCAAAGCAACGCTACGGATACCTTCGCCGCCGCTAGCTACTGTCACGATTCAAGTTGATTCTGAAACGTTGGCATGGTTCCAATCAAAGGGTGAAGAAGCTGAACAGCATATGGCTGCTGTGCTACGCATCTACGCAGAAGCGCAGAAGAATGCTGGTGCCCGTCAATCAGCGTGACTTTTGCAATTAGCAAGCTTCTTAGCGATCGTATCGCTGCACACTCCGCGATTTCCAAATTCCTCAGATCGCTACAGTCCTTTCTCAAGCCGAAGTTTTGCCTCTTTCTCAAACCACGCCACTACTTGAGGAATCGTTAATTTCTCGACCGTTACTCCCCCATCGGCTGCCGATCGCTGAAGCGGTCTCATTGCTGAAATTGTCAGTTGCGTGAAGAAATCTTTGAAGTTGCTATCCATGCCGCTTTGCAAACTGGGATCATTGGCGACCCAATCCGCAATTTGTTCAGGACTGAGGTCGGCGATCACTTGTCCCGATTGTTGAGCCACTTGTTTGAGCGATCGCAGCGCATAGATCGCTACCCTCGCCGAAAATCTTTCGCGGGAAGTCAGCAGCGCTTTATCAACCTCGTGACACTCGTCGGGAGTCAAAAATTCTGTAGAAGCAGGCAAATCACTCATAGAACAAAGGTTGAATTCTTACAAGTCAATCATTTTAGCTGAATTAAATAGCCGCAGCGATGCTCACCTTCGACGAGCCAGTGAGTCCGATCGACGCGACAATCTGGTAACGCCAATTCAAACATTTCTAACTCGTGACCGCAAACGCTGGGAAACGACTCGGCAATCTGTGAAATCGCACAGTTATATTCGGTCAATACAAATTTGGGAGTCGTATCGGGATCGATCTCGTGGCACTCTGCCATGTAGCCTTCCGATTTTCGCAACTCTACAAGCTTATTGACGCGATCGGGCAAGTCACTCGCCCCCAGATTTTCTCGATATTCAATCCCTTTGCGCTCCCATTGTTTGCGGAGAATCAGACTCACCTGATCGCGCCCGACCGTTTCTGCCAGCGTATCTAAGAGAGACACCGCAAACTCGTTGTAGCGATCGGGAAACTGCGATCGCCCCTCGCGGCTCAACGTGTAGACATGATTGGGGCGACCCATGCCCGTCTGCATCGCTTGATGCAAGATCAGTCCTTCGGTTTCCAAATCTTTAAGGTGACGACGAATCGCCTGCGGACTCACCTGCAACTGTTCCGCCAGTTCTTGGGCAGTCGATTGACCTTGCTTTAACAGGTAGTGGAGGATGTCTTGTTTAGTCGAGGGTTGCTGAGTCGGGGTCATCCTTAAAGCTCACAGAAATCTAAGACAAAAAAGTTGACTTAAACAACGTTAATATTGCTAAAGTACCTTAGAATGGAAGTTGAGCAACAAAAGTGTTGTTTTAATTATAAGATCTATCGGATGTAGTGTCGTTCTGGATTATGAATACAGAAACCCAAACCACCCAAGCATCAGATAAAAGCCTCGAAGCGATGAGGCACTTCTCAGAAACTTACGCCAAGCGCACGGGCACCTATTTTTGCGTTGATCCCGGTGTGACAGCCGTTGTGATCGAAGGGCTTGCCAAGCACAAAGACGATCTGGGCGCTCCGCTTTGCCCCTGTCGTCACTATGAAGACAAAGAAGCCGAAGTTTCAGCCGCTTATTGGAACTGCCCCTGCGTCCCCATGCGTGAGCGCAAAGAGTGCCACTGCCTGCTGTTTTTGACCCCAGACAACGATTTTGCAGGTGAGCTGCAAGAGATCACCTTCGACGAGATCCGCGCGACGACTAATCATGGTTAGAGGTGGACGACAAATCAGAAGATTTGTTTTTTATCCCTCGACCTTTTCACCTTCCTCACCCTTGAGATAAGAGAATACGATCGATGAGTGCAACTGTTCAAAATCTGGTTAACCAGCCCTATAAGTACGGGTTCGTCACTGATATCGAATCCGACACCATTCCTCGTGGGCTGAGCGAAGAGATGGTGCGGCTAATTTCTGCTAAGAAAGAAGAGCCGGAGTTTATGCTGGAGTTTCGACTCAAGGCATATCGGCAATGGCTCAAAATGACCGAGCCAGATTGGGCGCATGTGGGCTATCCGGCGATCGATTATCAAGACATCATTTATTACTCTGCGCCCAAGCTCAAAGAGAAGAAAAAGAGCCTGGATGAAGTCGATCCAGAGATGCTGGAAGCCTTTGAAAAGTTAGGTATTTCTCTGTCTGAGCAAAAGCGTCTCAGCAATGTGGCAGTCGATGCGATTTTTGATAGCGTTTCGGTCGCGACGACCTTTAAAGAAAAGCTTGCTAAAGATGGCGTGATCTTTTGCTCGATCTCTGAAGCCGTGCGGGAATATCCCGAATTGGTCAAGAAATATTTGGGTAGTGTGGTTCCCGTTGGAGATAATTACTTTGCAGCGTTAAATTCCGCCGTGTTTAGTGATGGCTCGTTCGTGTTCATTCCCAAAGGCGTGAAGTGCCCGATGGAGTTGTCTACTTACTTCCGTATCAATAATGGCGATTCGGGGCAGTTTGAACGGACGCTGATTATTGCCGAAGAAGGCAGTCAGGTCAGCTATCTCGAAGGCTGCACGGCTCCGATGTTTGACACCAATCAGCTTCATGCGGCAGTGGTTGAGCTAGTGGCTCTTGACAACGCTGACATCAAATATTCCACCGTGCAAAACTGGTATGCGGGTGACGCGAATGGCAAAGGCGGCATCTATAATTTTGTCACCAAGCGCGGACTGTGCCAGGGCGTAAACTCCAAGATTTCCTGGACGCAAGTTGAGACGGGTTCTGCCATTACCTGGAAATATCCAAGCTGTGTGTTGGTTGGTGATAATTCTGTCGGCGAGTTTTACTCAGTGGCGTTGACCAATCACCACCAGCAAGCCGACACCGGAACCAAAATGTTCCACATTGGCAAAAACACCCGTAGCACGATTATCTCGAAAGGGATTTCGGCGGGTCAGTCGCACAATAGCTATCGCGGTTTGGTGAAGATCGGACCGAAAGCGACAGGTGCGCGCAACTATTCTCAGTGCGACTCGATGCTGATTGGCGATCGTGCCCAAGCCAACACGTTCCCCTACATTCAGGTGCAAAATAACCAAAGCAAAGTCGAGCACGAAGCGTCTACTTCCAAGATTGGGGAAGACCAGTTGTTTTACTTTAGTCAGCGCGGCATCTCGCCCGAAGACGCGATCTCGATGATGATTAGCGGCTTTTGTAAGGACGTGTTTAACCAGTTGCCGATGGAATTTGCAGTCGAAGCCGATCGACTTCTCAGCCTCAAGCTTGAAGGATCTGTAGGGTAGAGTTCTGAGATGCCTGGTTCAATTCTTTTCGCGTTACAGCTAGGGAGACCACTGAGTCGCGGTAAGCATTCTCGCAGTGTTCAAGTAGCTCTCTTTCTCCCCAGTGGAGCGAATATCGAAACAAGGGTTGTTCAGAATTCAGTTAGTCCTGATCAACTGAGAAGACATCTAAAGTTTCTCGAAAAGTTGATAACGTGATGGCGCAAACCATACAAGCTGGGAATGTCAATATTCGCGATCTGATTGAGCAATTTGGATTGCAATTGGTTCAAGAGGGTCAATTCTTTTGGGAGTGGCAGCAAGATCTACCCGATATCACACCATCAGAAAGAGAATTTCTAGACAAGGTGAAAGCTGGATATCTGAATCTTGTAACCGATCCGCCCTTTCTTGAGAAGCCCGTTCAGATTGCGATTTTGAGTCCGATGCTTCATTTGGGAGACTTTTTTCTACCTCCGTTTAGGTTAAGGGCAGAACATTCCATCGAGATTGTGGCTGAAGACGAAGGAACTGTGATTCGAGGACAACTCGACATTTTGTTGATGAAAGAGCAGTTTTGGGTCATGGCGATCGAGTCCAAACGGTTCTCATTCTCAATTGAAGCGGGACTCGCGCAACTGTTGTCCTATATGTTGGCAAATCCACATCCGACTAAGCCAGGATTTGGGATGATTGTGACAGGCGGAACTTTTGTATTTGTCAAGTTGGTGAAAGACACCGTTTCTCAGTATGCTGTTTCGGATGAGTTTGCAACCCGCAATCGAGGAAATGATTTGTATGAAGTCTTTAGAATTCTGAAGCGGTTTGGTCAATTTTAGTAAGCGATGAAATTAGAGAGGTCGGCGTGTGATTAACGAAAACAGCGAAGTGATTTTATCAGTTAAAGATCTGACCGCAGATGTGAGCGATACTCAGATTCTTAAAGGGTTGAATTTGGAGATCAAGGCGGGTGAAATTCACGCCATCATGGGTCCTAATGGCTCTGGAAAAAGTACGTTTTCTAAGCTTTTGGCAGGGCATCCGGCTTACACCGTGACGGGTGGCGAGGTTACATTCCGAGGACAAAACTTGTTGGAGATGGCACCGGACGATCGGGCAAAATCCGGTGTGTTTCTCGCCTTTCAATATCCGTTAGAAATTCCAGGTGTTAGTAATCTGGATTTTTTGCGCGTCTCTTATAATGCCAAGCGCAAACAAGAAGGTTTAGAAGAACTCGATTCGTTTGACTTTGATGAGTTAGTTCGCACCCGGTTAGATTTGCTCAAAATGGATGCTGCATTTCTCAGCCGCAGTGTGAATGAAGGATTCTCTGGCGGCGAGAAAAAGCGCAACGAAATTCTGCAAATGGCACTGCTTGAACCCAAGCTCGGCATTCTCGACGAAATCGATTCTGGTTTAGATATCGACGCGCTGAAAGTCGTCGCCAACGGAGTCAATCAACTCAGAACGTCTGACAACGCGATTTTGATGATTACGCACTATCAGCGACTGCTTGATTACATCGTCCCTGATTTTGTCCACGTTATGGAAGGCGGACGCATTCTCACGACAGGCGGCAAAGAGTTGGCGTTTGAATTAGAAGCTCGTGGCTATGAATGGGTGCGCGAAGAAGAAGCGGCGGAGGTGGCGCGATGACCGTTGAAGTATCTACCTCTACCGATACGACCGAGCCAACTCTAAAAGCGAGAGTCGATCGATCTGCCTATCTCGCCGGATTGCTCAAGTTACGTCCTGAACTGCCAGAAGAATTGGCTGAATTGCAGGGAGTCCGCGATCGAGCACTGGCGATCGCTCAAGAGTTAGCGATTCCCACGACTCGCGATGAAGAATGGCGATTTACCGATTTGTCATCGCTGGTGCACATTGGGTTCGCGTTGCCCGATCGTGCGTCGATTAGTTTTGCCCAAATCGAATCGTTTATTTTGCCCGAAGCGGTGAATAGTCGCCTCGTGTTTGTGGATGGAACTTACGCGCCCGATTTATCGGCTACAGACGATTTGCCGGAAGGCGTTTTGGTCACGAATTTAAGCGTCGCAGTTCAGTTTTTGCCGTCTCTGCATAACTATTTGGCAAAACAGCAGGGCGCAGAAGAAGTGTTTACCGCGCTGAATACGGCAAGTTTGATCGATGGCGCGATCGTCCACGTCCCCAAAAATCAGCACGTCGAAACGCCGATTCAAATTCTGTTTGTGTCTACGGCTGGAGTTGCCACGATCGCGCATCCTCGCTGTCTCGTGATTGCAGAATCGGGCAGCAGCCTGACGTTAGTTGAAGAGTTTGTCTCGATCGCAGATGGCGGATATTTCACCAATGCCGTGACGGAGATCGCGATCGCTGAAAACGCGCAGGTGAATCATACTAGAGTTCAGAGAGAGAGTGAGACCGCGTTTCACATCGGTAAAACAGCCGTGTCTCAAGCTCGTGATTCTCGATATAGCTGCAGCGCCATCAGCTTGGGAGCCAAGATTGCTCGCCATAATTTGGAGGTTTATCAGACGGGTGAGCAGACGCAAACCACGCTTAACGGGCTGACGATGATCAACGGTGAGCAAGTCGGCGACACTCACAGCAAGATTGCGTTCACCAAACCTTATGGGACGAGCGATCAGGTTCAGAAATGTATTGTCGGCGATCGTGCTCATGCCATCTTTAACGGCAAAGTCTCCGTTCCGCAAGCTGCCCAACTGACGAACGCCGCGCAACTGAGCCGAAATCTTCTCCTTTCTCCGAGAGCTAGAATCGATACCAAACCTCAGCTAGAAATCACGGCTGATAACGTCAAGTGTGCCCACGGCGCGACCGTCAGTCAGCTCGAAGACGACGAAGTGTTTTATCTGCAAAGTCGTGGATTGAACCCAGAAGAAGCCCGTAAACTGTTGACCTACGCGTTTGCGATCGAGATCATCAATCACATTCCCGTGGCTTCTCTCAAAGCCAATCTGACCACCATCATCCGAACTCAGCAACTTTAAGTTTCAGTCCTTCATTCTCATCCCTCTAAGATGACTATTATTCAAGAAAAAACCATTGCCGTCAAAGTGCGCTCTGACTTCCCGATTCTGCACCAGCAGATTCACGGCAAACCACTGGTTTATCTCGATAATGCAGCGACCTCGCAGAAGCCGATCGCGGTTCTTGATGCGTTGCGTCACTATTACGAATTCGATAACGCGAACGTGCATCGGGGTGTTCATACGCTCAGTTCTCGTGCGACAGATTCCTATGAAGGGGCACGTGACAAAGTGGCGGCGTTTGTGAATGCAGCGTCTCGACAAGAGATCGTCTACACGCGCAACGCGACCGAAGCGATTAACCTCGTCGCTTACTCGTGGGGCAGCACTTTAAAGTCGGGCGATGAGATTATTTTGTCGGTGATGGAGCATCACAGCAATCTGATTCCGTGGCAGATGTTGGCTCAGAGAACGGGGGCAGTGCTGAAGTTCGTCGGGCTGACTGAGACTGAAGAATTTGATTTCGAGCAATTCAAGTCTTTGCTGTCGGATAAAACGAAGATTGTTTCTGTGGTTCACGTCTCGAATACATTAGGCTGCATCAATCCTGCTAAAGAAATCTGCGCAGAGGCGCATCGACATGGTGCGAAAGTTCTAATTGATGCGTGTCAGAGTTTGCCGCACATGGCGATCGACGTGCAGGACATGGACTGCGATTGGCTGGTCGGTTCGGGTCATAAAATGTGCGCCCCGACCGGGATTGGCTTTCTCTACGGCAAACTGGATTTGCTGCGATCGATGCCTCCCTTTCTCGGCGGCGGCGAAATGATTGCGGATGTCTTTTTAGATCACGCCACCTACGCTGATTTGCCTCACAAATTTGAAGCGGGAACGCCCGCCATTGCTGAAGCGATCGGGCTAGGGGCTGCCGTCGATTATTTGACTAACATCGGTATGGACAAGATTCACGCCTACGAAGAAGAACTCACCGCGTATCTGTTCCACAAGCTCAAAGAAATTCCTGAACTCCACATTTATGGACCTCAGCCCAACGCAGACGGCAGCGGGCGAACGGCGTTAGCGGCATTTACGGCAGGCGATGTTCACCCTCACGATTTGTCTACTATTTTGGATCAGGCAGGCGTTGCGATTCGGGCGGGACATCATTGCACTCAACCACTTCACCGCCACCTCAAAGCCCAATCGACCGCACGAGCCAGCTTATATTTCTACAATACTCGTGAAGAGATTGATGTCTTTATCGCCTCGTTGAAAGAAGCCGTTGAATTCTTCGGCGGCATTTTTGGCTAAATTCGCTCTTTGGGAAGGGACACGATCGCTCCTAAAGATTGATGATTGCCTCAGTTAATCTCTGACACAATAGCGCTTGATAGCTGAGGAGTTATCAGGCGTTTTTAGTCAGGTCAGAGAGATGCTCAAATCGTGGATGGTCATCGGAGCAGTTACGTTTCTCGTCGCGTTTGGAAGCGGGATCATCAAACCCAAAGACGTGAAGTGGTTTGCCCGATTGCGTCGCCCTAACTGGCTAACCTTTGAGTTTTTAATTCCGATTATTTGGACGATCGTCTTCATTTGCGGCGCGTGGTCAGCCTACATTGTCTGGGAGCGCACTCAAAATTGGGGATTGATGGCGTTTTATCTGCTGGTCGAAGTCACGATCGTCCTTTATTCTCCCGTCATGCTGTGGACGCGGCGGCTCAATTTTGGCACCATCATCGGCGGGGTGGGGTTCATTCTAGGTTTGATTCTGGCTTTTTTTGTGATGCAAGTGTCTGGCACTGCGGCGCTTTTGTTAGTGCCTTATTTGCTGTGGAGTCCGATCGGCACCTACACCACTTGGGAAATGGCTAAACTCAATCCTGAATCTGCCTGACCCCATCACTGCCATCAAGTTGTAGGATCGTAGGGTGCAAACTAGGAGCAACTCTATGACTCGCATAATAATGGAAACCGACAAGGGCACGATTCATCTTGATATGTTTGATCAAGACGCGCCTAAAACGGTTCAAAACTTCGTAGATCTGGCGAACAAGGGATTTTACGATGATCTCAAGTTTCATCGGGTCATCCCCAATTTTATGGTTCAAGGCGGCTGTCCGTTAGGGACTGGAACGGGCGGTCCTGGTTACAAAATCGACTGCGAAATCAACAAAAATAAGCATTTGGCGGGAACGCTGTCGATGGCTCATGCAGGTCGCAACACAGGCGGAAGTCAGTTCTTTATCTGTCATTCTCCTCAGCCTCACCTCGATGGGCAGCACACCACGTTTGGGCAAACCCAAGACATGGATGTCGTTAACGCCATTCGTCAGGGCGACAAAATCATCTCGATGAAGGTCGAAGAGTAAGAGACTTTTGGGTTTTGAATGGCGAGTGAATCGTCAGAATTTGTCATTCAAAACCCGAAACTCACGTTTGAAGGTTCTCTAAGCTTCAGCAAAGGTGATCGAGGAACTAGACTTCATCTACGATCGAGCTAAATCGTCTCCCAGTCATCATGACAGCACTCACCATCCAACTCAACTCCGTTATTGATTTAACTGATGAGCAGTTTTACAGCCTCTGCCAAGCCAATCGAGAGGTGAGATTTGAACGCACTACTATAGGAGAGCTGATCATTATGTCTCCAACTGGAAGCGAAACAGGCAACCGCAACGGCAGATTTAATCAGCGACTGTTTAACTGGTCAGATCAAGATGCTTCTGGAATTGCCTTTGATTCTTCAACGGGATTCAAACTGCCTAATGGTGCTGATCGATCGCCTGATGCTGCTTGGGTGAAGCTCGATCGCTGGAACGCGCTCAGTCAAGACCAACAGCAGCGATTTGCGCCTATCTGTCCCGATTTTGTCGTCGAACTGCTGTCGCCTAGCGATAATCTGGCAACCCTGCAAGCCAAAATGCAGGAATATCTTGATAACGGCGCGCGATTAGGCTGGTTGATTAATCGCCAAACTCGTCAAGTTGAAATCTATCGTGCCGATCGGTCAGTAAATGTCGTAGACAATCCTGAAAGTTTGTCTGGTGAAGATGTTTTGTTTGGTTTTATCCTACAGATGGCGGAGATTTGGTGAAGGGAGCGATCGCTACTTTAAACCCGCCCATATCGCGCGATAAATTCCTGGCTTAAGGTTTCTTGCCTCATCAACCACGCCCAAATTTGATCGCCGTAGGAAAAATGCCACCACTCATTCCAATGGCGCTTGAATCCAGCGATCGTCATCACGTCATTCAAAATTTGCCGATGTTGAGTAAACGTTGATGTCTCAGCAAAATGGTTGGGAAACGATCGCTCCGAAATCTCATCGATCGGAGAACCCATATCAATCTCGATTCCCGTTTTGTCTATCAGCGAGACATCGATCGCGGCTCCTGTGCTGTGGGGCGGCGGCATTGCAGGATCAAGATTGGGAATCGCCCAAAACTGGTAGACCTGCTGCAAAAGATCTTGACGCTGCTGATCACTCAGATTTTCTGGCGTTAAGTTCTGGGTGTGTGCCAATTCAGAAAAAGTGTAATCGACCATGAATTGCTGCACGGCAACAGGGCGATACGCATCAAAAATCTGAATTTGCCAGTTTGGATAATCTTTTTGTAGCGTCTGTTGCGCAATGAGAAGTCGATCGACGACTCCCTGCCGCAGATAAAACGGCGATCGGGTTTCATAAGGCGCACCCAATTTCTTGTAGGGATGAGGCGATACCCGCGAGAACTCAGATGGAATGGCAATGAGAGCCTCGCCACATTCAAGAATCGGGACTTGTTGATAAGGCTTCATTCTATTTGACTAATCGCCTCCTGGCATTTCTGTAATTTGCCATTTGCCGCTGATGTTCTTGAAAATGGCTCTGTTTTCTAACGATCGATAGGCATAGCGGTTATAAACATAGCCTTGTTTTCGATTCGGCAGAACAACCGGAGTCCAATCGCTCATCGGATCGAATGCCTTAATTTGCTCTTCTTGGCTATTCTCAAATCGCTTTTGATCAAACTTCACCACTTCGTTGGTCAACACGCCCACCACTTCGCTGTTGAGATTGGGAAGGGCGCGGACGTTGACCCGATCTCCGACCACAATCACGTTAGACAGTTCATACCCTAAACCGGGAGCCGCGTTTGGGTTAGGTGGATATTGCCGATAAAAGTCGCGCGACACCGTTGGACAAATCCAGCCCTTGGCTGACGTTGTAGCGTCGGGTTCAGCAAACCCACAATTTGCTCCCATTGCCTTTTCAAGAATGCTCCAAAACATAGCTTTGGGGTCGGTCAACTTCAGATCTTCAACGGTTTGACTTCTGCCAAAGCCGATCGGAACTCCTTTTGCCGGAATCAGCGCCGATACAAATCTAGCATCTCGCGTTTGAATTGCCTTCTGCAACTGTTGGCGAAACTTGGCAAACTCAGGATCGGTAGCGGTGCGATCGACCAGTGAAATGCGCTGATGGGAAAAATCATCTAGCTTGGGCGACGGGCTTGGCTCCATAGCAGGCGAGACTGCTACTTGTGGAGACGGCGAGACTGACCCGCTCGGCGAAACGGCAACTTGTGGAGACGGCGGTTGACTCGAAGGATTGAGGCGCACCGTTGCCGCAATTCCCGCTCCTAAAACCGCCGCAGACGAAACGGCGATCGCAATAATCCAGGATGCTCTCTTCATGACCAGAAAATGTGACGATGCAATTAACTACAGCGTCCGTTCGTCACTTTCCCTATGAGGCACAGGATCATAGCCACCTGCATTAAAAGGATGACACCGACAAATCCGACGAGTCGCCAGCCAACTGCCCTTCAAAGCTCCATGCTGATCGATCGCCTCGATCGCATAGTGGGAACAAGTGGGGTGAAATCGACAAGTCGGTAAAAGTAGGGGCGAGATAAAAACTCGATAGCCGCGAACGAGTCCGATTAAAAGACGTTTCATTCATCCATTTTAATCGCTCCGCCGAATTGCCAGGGCATCCGCTTGATCTTGAGTGATGATCACCGCTTGAGCAGGAACCTGTGCGCCATCTTTGAGCGTCACGCCTACCACGATCGCGCCTCTGTCGATCGCGACTCGGTTCCCGACTTTAGACTTAAACAGAATTGCATCGTCTTTGATCGTCAGGTTGTCACCCACTTCAAGCGGACCGTGGAACACGATGTTGTCATCGGTATCTAAGTTTTTGCCAATGCGAATGCTCGTTCCTTTCAGCGCGTGAAACGTGACTCGATCCTCAATTTCGGCATTCTCACCAATGACGATCGGAGCACCTTCATCTGCTCGAATTGAAGTGCGATGACCTACAACACTATTGGCTCCTAGCTGCACATCGCCCACCAATCGAGCAAATTCTTCAAGCCGAACCCCTTTTCCTAGCGTGGGCTTGACGGGTGTTGGGTTCCAGGAAGTTTTAGGGGCAGAAGTGGCTCCGGTGACAGCATCAAAGCCCTTCTGTGCATACAACTCACTATAGTTTTCTGCAAATTCCTCATTCACCTCTAAGACTTCGTTTTGAAAGTCACTATTAGCTTGTGATTTTTTAGGAAGTGCGTTTGCCTGAGCTTGAGTTGTGATCACGGCTCCGATCGACACCAGTCGGTCTTGAGGAATGCGAACCCCCGTCACTGTTGCTCCGTGCAACACAAACACTCCGTCTTCTAAGACGCTATTGGTGATCCGTGCGTGAAACCCCACAAACGTAAAGGTGCCCAAGCTAGAGTTTTTAACCACGGCTTGGTGAGCTAAACTGACGCGATTTTGGGTGCTGCTCGCCCGATCGCCACAGGTTGATTGAGGAGAAGGCAAATTGCGAAGGGACAGAAATAATATATTGTCTTGAAAATTCGTTTCGTTGCCGATGCAAATGCGGGTGTCGGGGTCTGCCCGCACAGTTGTGTTGCCAGCGATGAAACTTTTTTGCCCGATCGAGACATTGCCAAACATCTCGACCAAAGGGTCGATAAAGCTAGAGTTGACGACTACTTGAGTCGGGTTCTGTAAGTCGGTGAGGTTAGATTTTGAACTACTGCTTGCTGTTTCAGACGGCTTTTCAGCGATCGCTACCACAGGGGAACTGATCACCAGCAATAAGACAGAAAGAACGATCGCGAATTTAAAGAATCCACGCAGTTTCATTCGTCATTTCCTTTCAGGGGTAGAAACCGACACCATTGTAGATCTTAGGAATCATCCACAAACGTTAACATTTAGACTTTTACGAGAACGTCAGAAAGCCCTATACTAGATAAGCTGTCTAAATTTTCGAGACGAGGAAGTCAGAATGTCGCGATATCGAGGTCCGCGCTTAAGAATTGTGCGGCGTTTAGGAGACCTACCAGGTCTGACTCGCAAATCACCCAGACGGGCATATCCCCCTGGGCAACACGGGCAAGACCGCAAAAAGCGCTCTGAATACGCAGTCCGTTTAGAAGAAAAGCAAAAACTCCGCTTTAACTACGGCATTAACGAGCGTCAACTGCTTCGCTATGTCAGAAAAGCTCGCCGTGCATCCGGTTCGACAGGTCAGGTGCTGCTGCAACTGCTCGAAATGCGTTTGGACAACACCGTGTTTCGCTTGGGCATGGCTCCAACCATTCCGGGAGCACGTCAGTTAGTCAATCACGGGCACGTCACCGTTAACGGTCGCGTGGTCGATATTGCCAGCTATCAGTGTCGCCCTGGCGATGTCGTTTCGGTTAAAGATAGAGAAACGTCTCGCAAGTTAGTTGAGCAAAACTTGCAGTATCCCGGTTTGGCAAACCTGCCGAATCACCTAGAGTTTGACAAAGCCAAGCTTACAGGCAAAGTCAACAGTGTGATTGAGCGCGAATGGATTGCGATTCAAATCAATGAACTGCTGGTGGTTGAGTATTACTCCCGTCAGGCTTAATCTCGCTAACGATACGATCGAGATTTCGCGGCACTCGAAATATTTGGCAAAGCCTTCTGATCCCGTCAGTCAGAGGGTTTTTGTTTGAGTATTGTTATTTTTGGATGAGATTATCGCAGCGATCGCCGTGCCGTTGCGCTCACCCAATCGACTAAGAATGTCAGCATCAGAAAGCCTCCTAGTGTGACAATCAGCGATCGATAATCAAAACTGCTCAACTGTTCGGTCAGCGATCGTCCGAGTCCGCCTGCGCCGACGAGTCCGACGATCACGGTTTCCCGCATACAGACTTCCCATCGATAGAGAGAGTAAGCCACAAATCGGGGCATGGTAAGCGGCAAAACCCCATAGAGAAAGATCAGCGAGTTGGGAGTGCCTTGGGCTTTGAGCGCTTCGAGCGGACGCTGATCCTGGTTTTCGATCACTTCTGCCATCAAACGTCCCAAAATGCCTAAATTGTGAAGACCGAGGGCGATCGCTCCAGGTAAGATGCCTGGAAACATCACGAATAGAACGACGAGCGCCCAGATCGGGGCAGGAATAGCACGACACATTAGCAAGATAGCTCGTGATAAGAGCAGCATGATCTGCGGCAGTAGATTGGCGGATTTGCCGGGGTTTGAGTTGAGCAGTCCGCCAGGAAGAAAGAAATTATTGGCTGCCGGAAAAGCAAGGAGCAACCCACCAAATGCAGAAAAGGCGATCGCTAAGACTGACATTGAGACGGTCTCGATCGCTTGTGGAATCAGTCGCGGAACCTCACTAAAATCAGGTGGTAACGCAGACCGAACAAACTGCCCCAATAGCTGCTGAGTGCGCAGTGCCCAAAGTTTGCTGAAATCGGGATTGATCACCCAAAAACACAGAGCTAACAGAGCCAAAGAGACCGGAAGTAAGAGAAAATAACGTCGTCGCACAATGTCTTTTGGAGCCTGTTTTTTCTTAGTTTGCTGAAGGTTCAAATCGAGACGGCTAGAGCATCCTAGCTGTCGTCGCAACCAAGCGCTACTCAGATCGACCAACCCGTTGAGAATGAACAGCGCATAGAAAAATGTCCAGAGTTGCTCATAGCGAAGCGATTGCAGACTGAGAAAGATTTCATATCCCAATCCACCTGCGCCGATGATTCCTAGCACTGCTGCCGATCGAATCGAACATTCAAATCGGTAGAACGTGTAGGACAATAGATTGAGAAATGCCTGCGGTAATAGGCTGTAGAAAAATGCTGTCAGGGGAGAGAATCCACTATTAAGTAAAATTAGTAATGGCTGTCGTGGAGTTTCATCGAGAATCTCAGAAAAGACTTTAGCGGTAATTGCACCAAACGGGATGGTGATCGCCACGATCGCCGTGAGTGGGTCGAGTCCCCAAATGTTGACAAAAAACAGTCCCCAAATCAGTTCATGAATGGCACGAGGTGCGGCAAGAAATCCTCGAATCAAGAGCCAAAAACGTGAAGGTTGACCAAACGATAACCACCAAACTTCAGAGGTGAGAACGCCACCGATGATTCCCAAAATCAGACTAAAGAACGTTCCGCATACCGCGTAAGCTAACGTGGTGAGGGTCGCATTGAATGTGGTTTGCAATAACTCAGGGCTGAAATCTGGATGAACGCTGGCTACTATAAATTTCCATAGCAGCGGTGCGCCATTTAGGTTGAATAAATCTTGCTGAAACAGTCCCGCTTGAGCGAGCGAAAGAACGATCGCAGCCAGTCCAATCAAGCCCCATTTTAGAGATGGAGTGACTGTCATCGGTGAGATTCCAATCGATATAAGTCTGCGATTAGATCGGGTGAGACTTGATGAGGAGCCGCATCAAAGAGAACTTTTCCCTGACGTAAGCCGATGATGCGATCGCAGTGACTCCGCGCAAAATCAACATCGTGCAAGCTGACAATTAGAGTTCGGTGGGTCTGTTGGGCGAGATTTCGCAGCAAATCCATTACTTCTCGGCTGAGTTCGGGGTCGAGACTGGCGATCGGTTCGTCTGCCAAGATCACGATCGGATTTTGTACAAGCACTCTGGCGATCGCAACTCGTTGCTGTTGTCCGCCTGAGAGACGATCGGTGCGCTCATAGACTTTTTCTGCAATGCCCACTTGACTCAACGCTTTGATTGCAGTCTCGGTTTCCAACGGCACAATTAGAGATGTTAACGCCTTTAAAAATGACCATCGCCCTAACTGTCCTGCGTTTACATTGTGAATCACTCGCAGGTTATCGACTAAATGCAACTGTTGATAAATAGTGCCGATTTGCTGTTGAATTTGACGCAGCCGTTTTGAGCTGAGTTGGCTCAAATTTCGCCCCATTGCCCAGACTTCACCTTGAGTCGATCGCAGAGTGCCATTTAATAATTGCAGTAGCGTACTTTTTCCTGCCCCGCTTGACCCCACTAGCGCCACTCGTTCGCCGGGATAAATTTGCAGACTAATATCCGTCAGCGCTGAAAACTGACCGAACTGTTGAGAGACGTGTTTAAGCTCAAAAACGGGAGCGGGAAGATCCATCTAACCAAATTTGTGCAATGTTCAACAAATCGTACCCGCCCGTGGAGACGTTCCACCGGAACGTCTCCGCAAATTATCGGGATTACCCGGCGATCGTGGGGCATAAATTGTTGGCTTACCCGGCGATCGTGGGGAGACGTTTCACCGAAACGTCTCTACGGGTCATTATTTGATTTTGCCGATCTCGCGTCCGACTTTCTCGATCGTCGCATAATTCTCGTTTTTGGTGGGCACAAACTTGGCTGCCCCAAACAATTCTAAGATTTCTTTTTGCTCAGGAACCTTGGGATCGAGCTTCATCAGTGCGGCTTGAACTTTTTGCGGAAAATCGGCTCCAAATCGCTCTTTGACACTCGGATTCATCACCCAGTGATAATCAAAAAAAGCGGGCGATCGCCAAATGACCTCAACCTTATTGAGATCGACTTTGCCTTCTTTGAGACGCTTTTGCCAAACTTGCTCGTTCAACACGCCTGCATCATAGGTGCCCGCGGTGACTAGCTCGATCGTGGCATCGTGATTTTTAGAAAAGCCTGCCTGTCCTTTAAAGTCGCCTTCTAATTTCACGCCTGCTTGCTGAAGAAAATATTGCGGCATCAATCGCCCAGAGGTCGAAGACTCGCTGCCAAAGGTGAAGCTGTGACCTTTAAGAGCCGTCAACCCCTTGAGATCTTGAATCGGCTGAATGCCACTTTTTTTGTTAGCAATAAACACGCTGTGAAACTGTGAATCAATGTCCCGTTGCGCGATCGCCTCTGCACCCGGAACCTGCAATCGCGCCTGCACGCCCGTTAAACCGCCAAACCACACCATATCCAAATCGCCCACCTTAAAAGCAGTCACCGCCGCCGTGTAGTCGGTCACAGGCTTATAAACCACGGGAACTTTTAATTCAGCTTCTAAATACTTCGATAATTTGCTGTAGAGACGCTGTAACTTTTCTGGATCTTGGTCAGGAATCGCGCCCGTTGTAAACGTTTTAGATTGGACAGCAGGGTTAGCCGCCTCTGGTGCAGTCGTCGATGAACACGCAGATAAAGACAGCACCGATAAAAATAGAAGCCCGGAAAGCAGAATTTTCTTCATGGAACAACAGAATGAATTAAACGAGAATCGAAGAATACCATAAGGGTTAGGGCGATTCCGAATTCGATCGTTTTGATTTTAAGTCACACTAGACATTGCACTGAATTAACCGACGCTTCATGACTCATTCCTCGATCGACGCTTTCCTCGAAAAATTTGAGCGCTTTGGGGTCAATCTCGGCTTAGAGGCGATCCAGCACTTATTGGCGGAGTTGGGTGATCCGCACGATCGAGTGCCGATTATTCACGTTGCCGGAAGCAATGGCAAGGGTTCTGTGTGCGCCTATCTATCTGCCGTGTTGACCGAAGCAGGCTATCGAGTCGGGCGCTACACCTCTCCGCATCTCGTCGGTTGGTGTGAACGGATTTGTATTCGTGACCAACCGATTTCACCCGAAAAACTGCACGAAGTATTACAGCAAGTCGAAGCCGCGATTTGCCCCGATCGCCCGTCTCCTACTCAATTTGAAGTGATTACGGCGGCAATGTGGCTCTATTTTGCTCAACAAAAGGTCGATCTCGCCGTGATTGAGGTCGGGCTAGGCGGACGGTTAGACGCGACGAATGTGTGCGATCGTCCCCTCGTCACGGTGATCACTTCCCTCAGCATGGAACACTGGCAGCGACTCGGACCGACTTTGACCGACATCGCACGAGAAAAAGCAGGCATTCTCAAATCTGACTGTCCGGCGGTGATTGGTCAAATTCCAAGTGAGGCAGCAGCCGTGGTAAATCGTCGCGTGTTGGCGTTAAATTGTCCGACCATCTACCCAAAACCTGCCAAAGATTTGGGCGGCGGTTGGGCAGACTATCAGGGCATGGAAGAGTATGAGTTGAAGCTTGAGACGGGCGAAGAAGGCTCGATCGAGCTAGTCAAATCGTTTCAATATCAGTTGCCATTGCAGGGAGCCATTCAATTACAGAATTCAGCGTTGGCGATCGCGGCGCTGCAACTGCTCAGACAAGAAGGCTGGGAGTTTTCTGACGAGGCGATCACAGACGGAATCGCTAACACAAAATGGGCAGGACGGCTGCAATGGTCTACCTACAAAGAGCGTCAGATTCTCATTGATGGCGCTCACAATCCCGCGAGTGCTGAGGTGCTGCGTCAATTTGTAGACATGTTGAAACCCGCTCCGATTCATTGGGTGATGGGGATGTTATCGACCAAAGACCACGCTGATGTGTTTAAAGAATTGCTGAAAAGTGGCGATCGGCTTTATCTCGTTCCTGTTCCCGGTCACAGTTCTGCGAATCCTCAAGAGTTAGCCACTTTAGCGAAACAAATTTGTCCTGATTTAGCAGATTGTTGTGTTTACGAAACTGTGTTTGCGGCGTTGGAGATGGCGATCGAGCAAGCAGAGCTAGACCCGATCGTGCTGTGCGGATCGCTCTATTTAATTGGTGATTTCTTCGAGAAGACACGATCGACAATCTAAAGTTCAAGCGCTTTCTTGAGATCTCTACAAAAATCACGTTGATGAATCTTTTAAAGATTGAAGCAACTGATTGGGACGCGCAGCTTTCACAGCGTCGTAAAGATCTGGATATTTAGCAAGCACATAGCGTTCGTATTCATACCAGTGCATTTCACCCTTTTCTCTGTTACAGGTTTGGCAAATAACCCACAAATTTTTAAACTCCATTGACAGCCAAGGGTACTGCGAACGAGGTAGCTTGTGGTCGATCGTTTTGCAGCCTTTTCCACTATACTTCCTGTCACAAATCGGGCAGTCCCAGTCTGAATGATCTCTCACCCACTCTTTGCTCTCTTCAGTTGTTCCGCACTCATAATCGCCATTGACATATCGCCAATAGTCAAATTTTCTATAGGTTTCAAAATCTTGCTGAGTCAGTTTGTGATATCGCTTGTTACCAATTTTGTCTACAAGCTTAAACAGTTCTTTAAGTTCTTGCTCCTCAATATCCACAACGTCCCTCACGAATATTTAGTAGTTTTATACGACGTTTGACTACGACTTTTTCGAGCTTTTTTATCCGTTTTATCTCTAAAATCAACCGCTTCGATTTCTGTATCGGGAAACTGCTTGTCAATCTCCTCGGCAATCTCATTTAGTTCTTTAGAAAAAGCCCGGTTAAATTCTTCTATTTCGTGACGATCGAGGTATTTGTTTCCAATGCGATCGGCTTCCAAATATAAATCTTCAAGCGTTGAGTCTTCTGTTAAATCTTTGTCTAAGAACTCTTTAATTTTCTGATAGAGAGTGATGACGTTGTTCCAACCAACATTTTTGTATCTATTATCTTTTAGCCACGTCCGATCGTCTTTTTGCAACTTGCTTCGACTATCTGAGTTGGCACGTTGAACTTCGCGATAACTCATCCCATCAAAATTTCTTTTTTGACTTGCCATTAATTTAACTGGTTATCCCTGTGTTCCTTTAAACCATTTAGCTAAAGCTCTCCGAATTTCACTGTCTTCATATTTCAGAAGATTTTTCACATCGATCGCCGTTTTAAGTCGAATTCGATCGACCAGATTTTTCAAAGCTTTGTTATCTTTCTTAAGTCCATCATTCACTTTAATCAGTTCATCATTTTGAGAAGCCAGAGCTTTGACTTTAGCCTCTAGAAATTCATCTTTAGGAGATGGATTTTGAATTCTCGCTTTAAGTTTTTCTATTTCTAATTCATGCGCTTTCTCTAAACGCTCGATCTCATTGGTTTTTTTCGTTACTTGAGCTTTCTGAGCAGCTTGAAGGCGCTGACGATTGATCAGTTCGGCTCCCGAAAATGGCGAAATAGCTCTGCGAATGGTCAGTTCGTCAGGATTGGTCGCAAAGTCAATTCCTTCCAACGCTCGAATCGCATCCGCCTTTGTCCACTTTTCGCTTACAAGAAGAGCAATAACCTGAGACTTATTCACGAGTATTCAACAGCACCAAATCTTCGCTTGATCCTAGCTAGTCTTAGGAATAGCGTCAATGATTTCGTGATGGGATGCTCATTTCTTTAAAGTTTCGATTTATAGCGGTCGCCAAGACTGATAGGACATAGACTGAAGGAAGTCCAACTCAAGACAACCCATTGATGTCAAAACCCTACAGCTACGACCTGCGTCAA
>NZ_LXYR01000062.1 GCF_001650195.1 Phormidesmis priestleyi BC1401
GGTCTTGACCTCAACGCGTTGGGATCAATTCTGGAACAAACTGAATCAATACGGCTTTTCCGTTGCCCTCTAATAGTATCAAATAGAGGTCGCACCCCATTGAATTGAGTCGTTAACCATGAATACATCAGCAAAATTATTAACCGCAGCATTGGCAATCGCCGCTAGCGTTAGTGTTCCTAGAATTGCAGTGGCGCAAAATTGTAATTACTATGCAGGTCAAGCGTCTAATGGGAAACCGATCAATGTCGATCTGTGTTCGACTCAGAGAGTCAGCGATCGCAGTCTTGATTTTGTCTATTTCTTAGGCAGTGAGAAGATTTACAGTCAAGCTAACTGTCAGGCAGGAACTTGGACCACGTTTCCTGAAAAGACCGTCAGTCGTCCACAGTCTCAAGCAACTCAGACAATGCTCAACGCGGTCTGTCAAAATTGAGGACAAAATCAGACGAGAGCGACTCAAGCGTTTATCGTCGATCCTCCTTCGAATATCAGAGACTCACCCAACGGTCGGATTCTCTGCTCATTGAATGGTCAGACTGCTATTAACACCTATGGCGCTAAAGGAAACTGGTATTACACCGATGCGTGTGGACAAATGGGAATGATTCACTCTAGCCAAATTAGATTTTAGGGACGTTAATAGTCTGCTTTTGCGTCAAGGTTAACGCAATCCCTTTCTCGTAATAAGCGGCTTCGTTGATGAAGATGGGATAGACCGTTGATCTGCCCTCGTAAACGATCGTTTGCCCATCTAATCCTAAAAACATGGGATCGCCAGGGTTGAGCGGCTCATAGTCTCGCCCCTGCAAATCGGGGTGAATCATTGCCTGAATCTCTCCTGCTGCTCGGCGCGGATAGTCGATCGTGGCGATCGTTTCGTAAAGGGTGAGAGAACTTTCACCGATCGGATAAGTCCCTTGATTGCAGGTTTGCAGATAGTCCAGAATAGTGTGAATCAGTTCTTCTGTTTTTAGAAACCAATAAGCATCCAGTACGCCCTGAGCGATCGCGCCGACTTCAATCACCAATCCTAGATCACAGAGCGATCGTAGACCCGCACTTTCTGACTCAGGATGGGGCGAACAAACCTTCACAAGCGGATTGATCGAACTGACATAGCTGGCTAGCTGCAAACTTGCAGGGCTGCGATTTGCCAACAAAAGAGACAGTCCCATATTGGCGGTAGTGGAGTGTAAATCGATAATCACATCGACTTGGGCATTGCCTTTGGATCCGAGTTGTTGGGCGATAGTTTTTGCTTGTAGCGCCTCGTAGTCAGAGAGCGTGGAGTTTTGCAGATCTTGGGTCAGAAATGCTCGGTTCAAATCTTGATCGATATACCGACGTGCGGCAGCAAAGGCTTTTGGATTTGCGAGTAGCGTCAGTGTCTCAAAGCTCGATCGCTGCACCAGTTCTGGGTATTGCTCAAACTTTTTGATTAGATAAGCCCCCGTAAACTCATTGCCGTGAGTCCCGCCTACGATCGCGACGCGTTTAATTAGATTCATAGAGATGTTGGGGAAACAATGTTGTCGTACTGTTTGTTGACTTCTAGAAACCCCAAATCTAACTCATGGGAATCTTTTCAGACACCCGCCTCACCATGTCTGTCATCCTGAGTCATCGGCTGAAGACCTCTGAATCTGCTGTTAATTAGTGTGTTGAGACACTCACTCTCACTAGCTCCTGGGTTGACAATATTCGCTGATTAGGGTTTTTGGTTAACCATCTACTGGGAATGAACGTCATGCCAATAGAACAGCCTGTGAAGGTTGACTTCCTTCAGGATGTGCCTCCGCAGATTCTACCCAACTCGCCCCTTTTCTCCAGCTATCAATCAAGCTGGAGAAACTCCATCTCGCTCATTATCTTCAGCCAGCGTGGGAGTTACCTGAACTACAGAATCCTCAACACATCCTTGTGCTCCCCCTTGGCTACCAGTCTGTAGAAGTAAATTGGATTTCTGACGGTCGGTCGAGCCTCACACGGTTTGATGCGAATGACTACACCAGTGGTCGTATTCAAATATTTCCGGCTCATGTGCCTTGTGGTGGCTCGTGGAGTCAGAATGTTGAGTTTATTCACTTTTATTGAAAGTCAGCCTTCATTTCCCAAATCGCTTACGAGTCAATCAATAGACCTCCTATGAAAACACCTACTTCCTCTATGGCATAGTGGGTGTTTTCATAGGAGATCTGATAACAAACCCGCCATGTTTTTGGGGTAATCGCCGCGTGGGTCTCTCGTTCTCCAGAGTCGAGCCATGCCACAGGTTGAGATGCGCCAAATTGACCACCCACTCGATCGTGGGTCACAGTTTTCAGGCACATAACCTGCATAGTAGCCTCGCTGCCCAAAAGAACGTGATAATGGGCTAGAAATGCACGGGGCTTATTCTCGCAGTGGGAGACGCGATCGGGCAGTCCAAATGTTAGAGCTAGTCGGTTTAGAGGAGCGGACGCAATACTATCTGGTGCACTTCAATTCTCTCTAAAGATTGATTGAGTCTTTTTCGTCTCTCTTCTACACTTCAGCTTGCACAACTTATCTACAGAGAAAATGTCAGCAATCTTTTTTGGATCAATCGGCACGATCGCCGATACTTCCGAGATGCAAAGACAAGCCTTTAATCAAGCCTTTGCACTCCATAACTTAGACTGGCAATGGTCAAGAGAGGAATACGCGAGTCTTTTGGAGAAAAGTGGAGGGCAACAGCGCATTGAAGAATATGCAAAATCAATGGGGCAATCGGTTGATGCCGCCGCTATTCACCATTCTAAGTTTGAGATTTTTCAAAACGTTCTGCATGAAAAGCCGTTAGCGGCTCGTCCTGGTGTTGTAGACGTGATGCAAAGGGCAAAACAGAACGGGCTGAAGCTTGCTCTGGTGACAGGAACGTCAGAACAAAACGTGTTGTCCATGCTTGAGGCACTCCGCAGCGAGATTGATGCCAACGATTTTAATCTCGTCCTCAATGCTTCTAAAATAGAGCACCCTAAGCCTGCCAAGGATGCGTACGCGGTTGCCTTAAGAGAATTGAATCAAACGCCAGATAGCTGTGTGGCGATCGAGAACAATGTCGATGGGTTGGAGTCGGCAAAGGCAGCGGGGCTTGCTTGCATTGCCTTCCCTGATGAAAACACAGCACGTCACAATTTCAAGACTGCCGATCTTCAGGTGAGTCGGTTAGATTTTGAACTGTTGCAAAAATTTCTCTAAGGATCGTGAATTAAATAAGGTCGGTCATTGCAAAACGGGGTTGCCCTCATCCCCTCTTCTCCCCAGGGAGAAGGGGAACTAGAGGTTTGCTCCCTCTCCTTAGGGAGAGGGTTGGGGTGAGGGAGAATTCGGTTTTATTTAATCCACGATCTTAAGTCAATCCGTAGGAATCAGGCATGGACGCTACTTTGCAAAACCTTTCGCCTTTTGGTGTTGAAGTTGCAGGAATGCAAGTCAGCGAGGCGGCAGATCGCGATATTTCTAGTCTCAAGCAGTTGTTGGCAGAAAATGGCGTGGTCATCCTTCGGAATCAATCGATCGATGATGCTGAATTCGTCAGTTTTCTTAAGCGGTTGGGTGATCTTATGTTTACCGCAGGGGAAAAGCCTGTCCCGCATCAACCCTGGTTAAATCTTGTGAGCAATGTAGGGCGCGATCGCACCCCCAGAAGCGTTTTTCACACCGATACGAGCTATGTTGTTAAGCCGCCTGCCTACACAGCGCTAAAAGCGATTTTACTGCCTGAATGTGGGGGCGAAACTCTGTTTTCTAATCAGTATTGTGCCTTTGAAACGCTGCCGACTCGGGTAAAAGAGAAGCTATCAAACGCGACTGTACTCCATCTCGCTTCTGGCGTGAAGCTAGACGCTGATCAAGAAAGCCAAGCTTGGCATCCCTTATTTCAGCGACATCCTGTTTCTGGAAAGACTGCACTTTTTCTATCGACACCAGAGCGATGTCAAGTGATTCAAGGATTGACCTTAGCAGAGAGTCAGCGAGCGATTCGTCTACTCTACAAACATTCGATTCGCCCCCGCAGGCTTTATCGGCACGACTGGCAAAACGGCGACATTGTGATTTGGGATAATCGCTGTACGATGCACCGTGCGGATCACGCGAAAGTCATCGGCGATCGTGTGCTTCATCGTGGTCTTATTGCCAGCGAGATGGGCGATAAAACGTGATGGTTTTGAGTATCTTAAATCGATCGCACTTGAGGGTTCGTTTATTGTGAGGCAACGCTGCTGCCGATCTCAGTGCTCATGTTTCAGACTGAATGTGAGCTGAAAACAAACGGCTCAAGTGTGATTCAAAGAACTCGAAATTACTATGAAAAACCTGTTAAGTTATGTAAACGTCAAGCTACTGGGAAAGACACATGGGTAACGTTCAGGCAACTTTTAGAGCGACAGAAACAGCGTTCCATGTAGAAGGGTACGAGAAGATCGACTTCAGTCTACTCTATGTAGAGGGAGCCTTTGCGATCGAGAATTCTGAGATTGCCGAGAGCTATCGTCAGTTTGGGCGCTGCTTAATGGTGGTTGATGCAACGGTTTATGGTTTATATAGTAAACAGATTCAGCATTACTTTAAGCATCACCAAATCGATCTAAAAGTCTTTCCAGTGACCATTAAAGAGACAGACAAAACGCTGCGGACATTTGAGCAAATTATTGATGCGTTTGCTGACTTTGGGCTGGTGCGTAAAGAGCCAGTGCTGGTCGTAGGTGGCGGTTTGACCACTGATGTCGCTGGTTTTGCCTGTGCCACTTACCGTCGTCGCACAAACTATATCCGAGTCCCGACGACGCTAATTGGATTGATCGATGCCAGCGTAGCGATTAAAGTTGCAGTCAATCACGGCAAGCTGAAAAACCGATTGGGTGCTTATCATGCCTCCCAAAAGGTAATCCTAGACTTCTCTTTTTTGAAGACGCTGCCCGTTGACCAAGTGCGAAACGGGATGGCAGAACTGATTAAGATTGCTGTGGTTGCTAATCGCGAAATCTTTAGTTTGCTGGAAGAGCATGGTGAGGCATTACTCAAGACTCGGTTTGGCTATTTGAACGGTACGCCTGAGCTGCAACAGGTGGCGCATCAGATCACGTATGGCGCTATCAATACCATGCTCAGTCTAGAAGTTCCCAACCTGCACGAGTTGGATCTCGATCGCGTCATCGCCTATGGTCATACTTGGAGTCCGACGCTGGAGCTAACTCCCGACGTGCCGATGTTTCACGGTCACAGTGTCAACATCGATATGGCATTCTCAGCAACGATTGCTCAACAACGGGGCTACATTTCGATTGTCGATCGCGATCGCATCTTGGGTTTGATGAGTCGAATTGGGTTAGCGATCGATAGTCCTTATCTAACCTCTGAGCTGCTGTGGAAAGCGACAGAATCGATCAGTCGGACACGGGATGGATTAGTCCGTGCAGCCGTGCCGATGCCCATTGGCAGTTGTCATTTTATGAACGATCTTACTCGATCGAATTTGGAGCAACACCTCGCGACTCACAAAGAAATATGTAGCCACTATCCACGAGGAGGTGAGGGAGAAGAGATGTATCTTTCCTCTAGTGCTCCAATGGATGCCCCAATCTCAGCCGGAGTGCAGGCATGACCCCTAGACCTGTGACACCAGTCGGGATTTTGGCGGCTAAGTTAGAGTTTCTGAATCAGCAAATAGGAGCTTTGGAGAGCGTCGATCCTGAAGTCAAATCTGAATTAAGTCGAGCCTGGGAGTTGGCGAGAGGGTTAGATCCTTACATCAGCAGTTGCACAACGCCAGAATCGCCCGCGTTGGCATCCCTTGTGCAACGCACCCAAAGCGAAGACTGGAGCCAACGATCGGCAGATGGTGAGACAGTGCAGCCCTTGGAGCAGGAAATGCTATCGGGGCATGTAGAAGGGCAAACGCTCAAGTTTTTTGTGCATTTGACTCAAGCAAAGCGGGTGCTAGAAATCGGAATGTTTACGGGATACTCGGCGCTGGCAATCGCGGAAGCATTACCGCAAGACGGACAGATTGTTGCCTGTGAAGTTGATCCATTTGCAGCAGCGGTCGCGCAAGCGTGTTTTGCTCAATCTCCTGATGGGCACAAGATTCTGGTTAAGGTTGCTCCAGCGCTGGTTACGCTGAAACACTTAGCGGATGCAGATGAGACGTTTGATTTAGTGTTCATTGATGCTGATAAAGCAGGATATATAGACTATCTAAATATCTTGCTAGACAGTTCTTTGCTCGCGAAGAATGGCTTAATCTGTGTAGACAATACGTTGATGCAGGGACAACCTTACCTGTCAGGTGAAGGCACGGCGAATGGGACTGCGATCGCGGCTTTTAACCAAGCTGTCGTTGATGATCCTCGTATTGAACAAGTTTTGCTGCCATTAAGAGATGGTCTAACGTTGATCCGCCGAGTTTAGAGAGAGTAGGGTGGTGAGCATCCCAATTGTGCGTCAAAGTCTTTCTGCCCTTACCCTAGCCCTCTCCTGGGGGAGAGGGAACAAGAAGTCTGGCTCCCTTCTCCTTAGGGAGAAGGGTTGGGGATGAGGGCGATCCAGGTATTTTGCACAATTGGGATGCTCCCGTAGGGCGGGTTGCGATTTGCCCTACTCACCCTGCTAGATTCATCAGATTTAAAGCGAGTTTAACAATGGGTGTTGATCACACAAATGACGATCGGGTACAAGCTTCTTTGAAAACAATAGGGACTCTTGCCCTACTGCTTTTAGTTCTTCCGCTAAACCTTGCATTGACCACGATCGCGCTCCTCAGAGCGATTCTAATTAAGCCTTTTCAGCGTCGAACAATCGCGGCTCACTCTAAAACTGTCTTAGTTAGCGGTGGTAAAATGACCAAGGCATTGCAGCTAGCCCGATCGTTTCATCGGGCAGGGCATCGGGTCATCTTAGTAGAATCCTACAAATATTGGTTAACAGGGCACCGTTTTTCTTGGGATGTCGATCGATTTTATACAATTCCCAAGCCAGATGCGACAGAATATATTGATGCACTTCTAGAGATTGTGCAACAAGAAGCTGTCGATGTTTATGTCCCGGTTTGCAGTCCAGCCGCGAGCTACTATGATGCACTAGCAAAAAAGGTGCTTTCAGCCTACTGTGAAGTCCTGCATAGTGATCTAGCTGAGGTTCAGCAATTAGATAACAAGTATGAATTTTCAGCGATCGCAGCATCCTTGAATCTCTCTGTTCCTGATTCCTACTGCATTACAGATTCGCAGCAAGTGCTGGACTTTGATTTTTCCAAACACTCTCAAAAATACATTCTCAAAAGTATTCCCTATGACTCGGTACGACGGCTAGACTTGACACAGCTTCCTTGTGATAGCTATTCAGAAACCAAGGCATTTGTTCACGATTTGCCTGTTTCTAAAAACAATCCTTGGATTATGCAAGCCTTTATTCCAGGGCAAGAATACTGCACTCATAGTACGGTGCGAGATGGAGAACTGCGGATGCATTGTTGCTGTCGATCGTCAGCGTTTCAGATTAACTACGAGATGGTCGAGCATCCGACGATTGAGGCATGGGTCAGAAAATTTGTAGGCAGTCTGCATCTGACTGGGCAAGTTTCTTTTGATTTTATTGAGGCAGCAGATGGATCGATCTACGCGATTGAGTGTAACCCTCGCACTCATTCAGCCATTACGATGTTTTACAACCACCCAGATGTCGCAAAGGCTTATTTAGAGCAAGAGCCTTTAGCGACTGCGATTCAGCCCCTAGAGTCGAGTCGTCCGACCTACTGGATTTACCATGAAATTTGGCGGTTACTGACGCATTTAAGTTCACCTAATCAAGTTCGGCAACGAGTACACATTATTGTCAGGGGCAAAGACGCGATTTTTGACTGGGCTGATCCGCTTCCCTTTTTGATGGTTCACCATGTGCAGATTCCTTGGCTATTGCTGGAGAATTTGCGGCAGTTTAAAGGATGGATTCGGATTGATTTTAACATCGGCAAACTCGTAGAACTGGCGGGGGATTGATCATGGTACTTCGGGTTTTGCACCTAGTGGGTTCTGCGGTCAGTGAGTTCTACTGTGACTTGTCACGTCTCTATGCAGAGGATTGTTTGAAGTCCAATGCAGACGCAGCCCTGTACGAGTTTTACATTGCTTACGTCACGCCCGATCGCCAATGGCGGTTCCCAAAATCATTGACGAAAGCTGCGATCGCGGCTGCACATCCCATGCCCCTAGCTGAAGCGATTCAAATCCTAACAGCGCTCAAACTAGACGTGATGCTGCCCCAAATGTTTTGTGTTCCGGGTATGACTTCTTACAGAGCCTTGTTTGATTTGCTAAACATTCCCTATGTGGGCAACCAGCCAGACGTGATGGCGCTGACCGCAAACAAGGCAAAAGCAAAAGCTGTGGTGGCGACAGCAGGGGTGAAGGTGCCTTCAGGAGAGCTACTTCGTCTCGGATCTCTTCCTACGCTGACCCCTCCAACGGTCGTTAAGCCCGTAAATGAAGATAACTCTCTGGGCGTGGCGTTTGTAAAAAATGTTTCTGAGTATGGGAGTGCCTTACAAACCGCTTTTACTTACGCTGATCAGATATTAGTCGAAACCTTTGTTGAACTTGGTCGGGAAGTCAGATGTGGTGTCATTGAAGATCAGGGGAAATTAATTTGTTTGCCATTAGAAGAATACGCAATGGACAAACACAAGCAACCGATTCGGCAACACGAAGACAAGCTCAAGCGAGATGAAAAGGGAGACTTGGGGATGGTCGCGAAGGGAAATGCCAAAGCCTGGATTGTTGATCCCAGTGATCCGATGACTGCAAGAGTTTGGGAAGCGGCTCGGAACTGCCACATAGCACTAGGCTGTCGCCACTACAGCCTGTTTGATTTCCGCATTGACCCGAACCGCCAGCCCTGGTTTTTAGAAGCAGGACTATACTGCTCTTTTGCTCAAACCAGCGTGATTTCCGAGATGGCAAAAGCGGCAGGAATTCCATTAAGCCAACTCTTTCAGAACATGTTGAACAGCGCTTTAACACCTGCCAAGAAATAACAATCGTCGTCAAAAACCCGACAGAAAAATAGGTATCTATGCCGCGCGTTCTGGTGCCCCTCGTTTCCCATAGCATCAACGGCATTGCTGACTGCAAGTATGAACCGTCCTCCTTACGAAGTGGGGCAAAGCCCTCACCAACCCTTCTCTTTGGGCAGAAGGGAGCTAAAGATCTTGTCCCCTCTCCACTTGGGAGAGGGCTAGGGTGAGGGTCAATCTGGAAATTATAGCTACCGCCACATAGGTTAGGACAGGGACATTTTTGGCAGCACGCGAAGCACACTACCAAAAATGTCCTAAGCAAAGTGGCGATGGCTATATCAGACAGACAAAGAAAGCCGATGGCGAGATTTGAACTCGCGACCTATCGATTACGAATCGATTGCTCTACCACTGAGCCACATCGGCAACACGATTTGAAAGTATAGCAGAATTGATGATCTTCTGTCACAGCGTTTGCTCGATCGCACCTGATTTTCTCGACAACGCCCGATCGCTGCAAACTCATGTCACGATACTCTCAGACCTCACGCACCTAAATATCAATGCCAGACTCTAAACCCAAGCGTCTAACCCTCAAGCAAACTGACCCCGAAAAATATGCTTACCTGATAGCAGAAGCAAAAGCTCCTTATCGCGGGTTGAGGAAGTTTATTTATGGGGCATTTGGAGCCTCAGGCGCGATCGGGGCGGCGGTCTTCTTGGCGCAGATTTTGGCAGGTCGCGAGGTTGAGACGGCTCTCCCAAACTTAGCGGTTCAGATCGGGGTGATTGCCTTAATGATCTGGCTATTTCGGATTGACAAAGCAGGTCAAAAATCTTAATGGTAAAGGTCAACCGTCGCAGTAACCTATTGGACTCAACCAATAATTTTTATACGATCGGCTGCACCCATTCATTAGACTTTCACAGCTACCATCTTCCGAACAGCTTCGATAATTTGCTGAGGTTGCACGATCGTCAGATTTTCCATTGCGCCGTTATAAGGCGTAGGAATATCTTGAGATGACAATCGCAGCACGGGAGCATCGAGTTCGTCAAAGAGTCGATCGTTAATGGAAGCCACAATTTCGGCACCGATGCCGCCCGTTCTCATACATTCTTCGACCACCATGACGCGGTGAGTTTTGCGAATGGATGCCCCGATCGTCTCAAAATCTAACGGTTTGAGTGACAGCAGGTCGATCACTTCTGGGTCATAGCCTTCTTTCTCTAACGTCTTGACGGCTTGCATGACGTGGTGACGCATTCGAGAATAAGTCAAAATCGTCACGTCTTCGCCTTTACGAACCACTTCTGCCTTGTCGAGCGGCAACACATATTCACCGTCTGGCAGGTTTTCTTTGAGATTGTAGAGAAGAACGTGTTCAAAAAACAGGACGGGATTATCGTCTCGAATCGCTGCTTTGAGAAGCCCCTTTGCGTTGTAAGGAGTCGAACACGCGACAATCTTTAAGCCAGGAACCGCTTGAAAATAGGCTTCTAAGCGCTGAGAATGTTCGGCACCTAGCTGCCGACCGACTCCACCCGGACCGCGAATCACCATCGGAATCTTAAAGTTTCCGCCCGACGTGTAGCGCAGCATTCCAGCATTGTTGGCAATTTGGTTGAACGCCAGCAATAGAAAGCCCATATTCATGCCTTCGATGATCGGGCGCAACCCAGTCATTGCGGCTCCAACTGCCATGCCCGTAAAACTATTTTCAGCGATCGGAGTATCTAACAGCCGCAGATCGCCATATTTTTTATAGAGATCTTTAGTGACTTTATAAGAGCCACCATAGTGACCAACATCCTCACCCATCACCATCACAGTAGAGTCCCGCGCCATTTCTTCATCAATGGCTTCTCGAAGGGCGTTGAAGAATAGGGTTTCTGCCATTGCTTTCTCTAAACGTTGCATCAGACTACCTATTTTAGAGGAGGTTGAGCGATTGCGAAAGTCCATGAGGATGAGTAGGCGAAAAAACGGGGACGCAGAACCTTCCAAATGGGTTCTTTCGCTCCCGTCATCGCGCTTTGAACTAAGCCAATCCGATATCCGTTATGGTTCGTCCCGATCAATGTCAATTCGTTTGGTTGGAGGGATGTCTGCGATCGGGCTTTTTGCAGTCTCTTTATCGCCGTCTCTTAATGAGTCGGTTGCCTGCTTGAGTAAATCTCTTAACAAACTGCGAACCTGCCGCTCTCTTTTAGCTAAAGCACTTCCGGCTTCGCCCAGTTTATCTTCCAGTTCGCTGACTTTTTGATCTGCCTGCTCTTTGGCAACTTCTGCCTTAGGACGAGCTTGCTGATACCAGGTTTTGGCATCCTCTAGATGATCTTGGGCACGATCGTAATAAGCCTCACTGCGAGCTGCCAAGTTTGCTCTCAAAATTGCCGCTTGGGTTTGAAGTTGAGCGTAGCGTTTTTTCAACAAAGCCACTTCCTCGCTGTTGCGAATGGTGTCGATCGTTTGCTCGATCTGTTCTCTGACTTCGGCTGACATATCCTGACTGGCTTCTTTCAGCCCTTCTAGACCTTCTTCAACATCTTTATCGAGTTGATCTTCTTCTTGATCAAGTTGAGCCTGAAGGCGCTTAACCTCTGCCTCCGTTTCGCTGATCTTGGTCTGCTGCGCTCGGCTGATGCCGTCAATCACGCCTTCAATTGAAGCTGTTACATCATCTTTGAGATGTCCGCCACTCTCTTGAACGCCCGAAATCGCTGATGTAAATGCGTCTTTGACCAACGATCGTAGCTCACTAGAACCCGTTTTTAACTCTGATGCAACTTGAGAAACTGCAGCCTGCACGATTTCCCGAATCCGATCGGTGCGAAGCTGTCCGACCTCTTTTGCTTGCTTTAAGTCTGTTGAAATCTTCTCTTTGACAGGATTAGACATGATTAACTCCAATATAAAGCTATGGGTGTGTCACCTTGAAGGCTTGCTAATCTGGTCTTTAGCTATAATCCTTAACTCAAGTTTGCTAGAGATAGCCAAGATTTACCTCTCTCTTTGGGTCAAAAAAGAGACCCATAAAAATCGGCTCCCAACGTTGATTGGAAACCGATTAGATAAGTGGCGTTGATATTAACAGAACGCGCTAGCAGAAAACAGAACTATCCAAGTTGTAACCAGCTTTGAGTTAGAACTGAAGTCCAACTCCAGCGCTGCCGCTCAATGAACCAGCACCACTGCCTTGATAGGCGTTGATGCCATACTTCAGATCACTGTAGACAACAACCCCTTTTGCAACTTGAGACTCTATCCCAGCCGTCAACACGGCTGAATCTTTGTTACCAACTTGAGAAGAGCGATCGTTGTTTTGCACAAAGGAATAACCGGGACCGAAATAGGCGTTTGTTTTGCTGTTAATCGGCAGATCGTAAGTCAAGCTAGGAATCACAGCACTATTGTCTCCGGTGAACACCACCGCGCCTCTGACAGAAACAGGTGCGCCAGGGACTGCAAAGCGACCTTGGATATTGCCACCCAGCACAGCCGCATCGTTATTGCGTCCGCCGTTGGTGAATCCTCCCGTAATACCTGCACCGACATAGCTTCCATCAAAGCGGACAGGTTGAGCAGACGCAGACCCTGCACCCAAGAAGGCAGGAGCGAGAACGAGTGCAGAAAGCGCAGAAAGGGTTGAGAGAGATTTAAGAGAGAGTTTCATTTTCGGTTCTCTGAGTACTTAGTTTTGGATGTTTCTCTTACGGTTAAAGTCGTAAGAATGGGTTGATTTGTTCCTAAGAATTCTAATGATTTCTAACAGGTTGAGGGCTTATTAATAAGTCTTAAAAGCTCTGAATTTGTGAGTAGAAACCTTTAGATTCTCTAATCAGGAACTTAGAGTTGTTGTCTTCGTTGATGAAGTAGCTTCTCTATATCTCAGTTGTAATCTGTGAGTTTATAATCGTGAATTAAGGATGGTCTGTTTGCGAAGTGTCACATAAAAAGTAGAATGCATCAATAGTTTTTAGTCAACTATAAAATCTTCATCTTCTGTCAATAAAAATTGCCAAAACAACGCTATTAACTCTTACTTTTTATAGAGATAACCATACGCAGATACTTGAGAGCAAGGGGCTTAAGCCCCTTGTTACTTCGACAGCAATATAGCGTCCTCATACAATTTTGTAGTGCTTTATCATCAGAGAGGCTTTAATGCTTCTTACAGCAAACAGAGTGCTGATTCCTGAAAGGTACATCGCTATCCCGTTTAACAAAACGCTATGCTCACTCTCTATAAGATGATTCTGCACGGTGTTTTGTTTCCCATTCCGCTCAAATTTCTTTAGTCGATCGTGCAAATGCGATCGCGATCGCGCCCTTCTGCCTTCGCCTGATAGAGAGCTTTATCGGCTGCCATAATCAACTTCTCAGGGCTATTGTCTTGGTTCGGTATCGTCGTCACCACCCCTAAGCTGACTGTGACGATCGCAGTCACCTTAGAATTAACGTGAGCAATCTCTAACCTCTTGATACCCACTCGAATATCATGAGCTACTTGAATCGCCCCAGCCTGCTCAGTGTTGGGCAAAATCACTGCAAATTCTTCACCGCCATAGCGGGCAGGAAGGTCGATCGCCCGTTTTGCCGCCCTTTGAATGGCTTGAGCCACTTGCCGCAGGCAATCGTCGCCTGCTTGATGCCCATAGGTGTCGTTATAAGACTTAAAGCAGTCAATGTCGCACAAAATCAGTGAGAGGGGCAATTGCTCTCGCATCATGCGCTGCCATTCATTGTCTAAATATTCATCAAAGCGGCGGCGATTTGCAACCTGTGTTAGGCTGTCCACCGTGGCAAGGCGCTGAAGCTCAAAGTTAGCTTGTTCAAGCTGCTGGTAAAGTCTAACTTGCTGAATCAATCGGCGGACTCGCTGTCGCAGCACCGCCCAGTGCACTGGCTTTGTGATGTAGTCAACTGCCCCGGCTGCAAACGCTTGATCTACAGAGTCTTGGTCTTCAAGCCCTGTGATGATTAAGACTGGAGTGGGAGTGGTGCTTTGCAATTGTTGAATGCGCGCACAGCAAGCAAAGCCATCCATAGTCGGCATAATGGCATCGAGCAGCACGATATCGGGTCGCAAGCGAGAAAAAATTGCGATACAACTCGCGCCATCGATCGCTTCTACCACCTGATAGCCTTCTTGCTCCATTGCTTGACGCAAGCCCATGCGAGTGACTTTGTCATCGTCTGCAATTAAGATCAGAGGCGGAGTGTGGAAAGACATTATCTCTGACACTGCTGGATTTCTAGTTGAAGCGAGGCTTTGACGCGATCGTATTCCACCTCTAGTTGGTGCACTTTTGCGACGATATTGTCTAGATTTCCCATTTGAGCTACCTTCTCTAACTCCTGGCAGCACTCAGATAAGTGAGTTGCGCCCAACACAGCACTGGTTGACTTGAGGGTATGCGCGGTCTGCTGAAGCGCAAGCAGGTCTCCAATTTGAGCCGATGTTTGAATGATTTGAACGAGTTCTACAGCATTGGTTAGATAGCTGCGAATGACTTCTATCAGCAATGTGCCATTATTACCTGATAACCCTCGAATGTCTCGCAGCGCGTTTGCATGAATGGCAGTTTGAATGGAAATAGAAGCGGCAACCTGAGCCGCGCTTGAGTAAGCGGTGCCGTTTGTAGACGGCTGAGATAAAACAGGCTTCTGACTAGTCAACGGTTGGCACTTGTCAAGAGCACGCATCAGTGCCTCGATCCGAATCGGCTTGCTGAGATAATCGCTCATTCCAGCGTTGAGACAGATTTGGCGATCTCCCTCCATTGCATTGGCGGTCATCGCAATCACTTGAGGACGGTCGCCCACTTGCCATTCTTGACAGATGCGCTCTGTGGCGGTCAATCCGTCCATTTCTGGCATTTGCACATCCATTAGCACTACGTCATAAGTTTGCCGGCGCAGCGCCTCCAGCACTTCTAACCCATTCCCCGCAATGTCGGCTCGATATCCCAATCGCTGAAGGAGGTGCATCGCCACTTTTTGGTTGACCACATTATCTTCGGCTAAAAGAATTCGTAGGAGATGAGGGGCAGCGCTGGCAGATTGCTGAGTAGCAGAATCCGAAGATTCTGAGCAAGAAGGAGAGAGCCGATCGACCGCAAATGCCCGATTAGACCCTGAGCGATCGTGAGGCAAATCACCCGTCGTCTCAACCACTTCGACACTAAGGCTAGTGACGATCGTGAAGCAAAACATTGAACCTTGAGGAGCCTCTGCACTCGCGGCGCGTAGTCCACTCAGCTTTCGGTAGTAGGAAGGACAATCTCCGCCGATCTGACCGTGGCTCTCAACCCACATCCGTCCGCCCATCAACTCACTCAGGCGCTTGCTGATTGCCAGCCCTAGCCCTGTACCACCATATTGTCGGCTCGTTGAAGAATCGACTTGGCTGAAAGATTTAAATAGTCGTTCCATGCGATCGGGTGGAATGCCAATTCCGGTGTCTTCTACTGCAAACTGCACTTCATAGACAGGAGATTGGGATGGGGACTTTGAAGGGTGAACTTTAGAATCAGATCCTTTATCGGGCAGTTGGCGGGCGTTGACTTGAACGACAATCTGCCCCGCGTCTGTAAACTTGATGGCATTGCTCAGGAGATTGACCAACACTTGCCGCAGCCGAGTTACATCTCCTAAAATCACAGACGGAACGTGGGGAGACACCTGATAGGACAACTTTAAGGTCTTCTCGGCAGCTTTGGCAACTAAGAGGTCGATCGATTCCCCGATGCAGGCTTGAAGATTAAAGGGCTGCTGTTCTAATTCTAGTTTGCCCGACTCGATTTTTGAGAAGTCTAGAATTTCGTTAATGATCGTCAGCAGCGTGTCGCCGCTGGTGCGAATCGTCTCGATAAAGTCGCGCTGCTGGTGAGTTAGCTTCATATCTAACAGCAAGCCCGTTAAACCGATCACCGCATTCATCGGAGTGCGAATCTCGTGGCTCATCGTTGCCAGAAACTCGCTTTTAGCGCGATTTGCCGATTCTGCGAGTCGTTTGGCTTTTTCGAGGGCAAAGTTCTGCTCGGTGAGTTTCTCTCGTTGCAGCGTTTCTTGCTTGAGCAACCGCGCTTGAGCGAGGGCAATGCCGACTTGATCTGCCACCGCTTCTAACAGTTCAATTTCGTCCTCGCTCCACTGTCGAAGATCGTCACACTGATGCAAGCCAATCACGCCGTTGGGTTCACCTTGATAAGAGGTGCGAACGGTCAGCATTGACTTGAGGCGAAGCTGTTGACAGAGATTGGCAACTGGGGTGAGCAGTGGATCAGTGTTGACATCGGGGGACGCGATCGCCCGATCGTGCGCCAATAGCGCCTCGGTATAGGGATTGCCGCTAATCGGGATCTCGGCATCTGACACCGATTCACAGCCCGGTTCTAAATATTCAGCGACGCGCGGAATTTGGGGAAAAGAGGCACCTAGTTGAGATAGCTCAAATCCAGACAGAAGCGCGTCTTCAGGCGTGATTACATAGGCGTGAATTAGACAGCGGTTGGCGCGAAATGCCCGTCCGACCTGAGTTGCAGTGGTTTGCACAATCTGCTGACTGTCTAAACTTTGACGAATTTCTTGGGTGATTTGCTTGAGCAAGAGCGTGCGCTGGAACTGTCGTTGCAGGGCATCTTCAGTCCGTTTGCGCTCGGTGGTGTCAGTTTGCACCCCAATGTAGTGAGTCAAACGCCCCTCAGCGTCTCGCACGGGTGAAATAGATAGCTCATTCCAGAACAGTCTGCCATCTTTGCGATAGTTTCGCAGGTTCACTACACAATCTGATCCCACTTTAATGGCACTGCGGAGGTGTTCGAGGGCAGGCTGATTGGCTTCGGGTCCTTCTAGAAAGCGTCCGTTTTTGCCTAACACTTCATCGGCGGTGTAGCCCGTCATCCGCTCAAACCCTGGGTTGACATAGATCATGGGATTATCAGATAACCGCGCATCGGTGATGATGATGCCGTTGCTGCTAGCGCTGATCGCCCGCTCAAGCAGTCTGAGTCGAATCTCAGCTTGTTTTGCCTCTGTGATGTCTCGACAGACGCAGATAAAGCCGTCTTCGGTCAACGTCAGAGACACTTCCTCAAAAAACGTGCTGCCGTCTTGACGTTTGGCGATCGCTTCACCCCGCCATTGCCCGTTTTGTTTTAACAAGGGAATGACATCACGTTCTAGTCGAGAAATTTCGGCAGCGTAATACAGCTCATGCCAAACCTTACCCACTAATTCTTGACTGCTGCCACAGCCAAACAGTCGCGCTAGAGCGTCGTTGACGTAGAGAAATGTCCCGTGGTTATCAAAAATAGCGATTCCATCCATCGCTGCCTCAACGGCGACTGACTGACGGCGCAGCGCTTCGGCGTGTTCACACTGAGGAGGAGCGCTCGACGAATGGGTCAAAAAGCTAGTCTTCAGCAAAGACTGCCGCTGCCTTCGACGAATAATCGCCCCAAGGACGGTAATGTTGCAAAGCGCTGCGATCGCGTTTGCAGCCCCAAAAGCCCACTCGACATTTACTGAAAGCATTCAACGGTGATCTCTATGGATGACTGACCCGGAACTTCAAGCCTCTACCCCATTTTTCCACACAGTCGGAGACGATCGAGAAGAGAAGCGACTTGAAAGCCAATTCTTCTATCCCAATGCGTTGACCATCTAACCCATCAGGATTTTATAGTGACTTATCAGTTATAGTGCAGTTTCTCCAGGTCAGTATCCACTCAATCTCCGTTAATCTTTTGTTTCGATCACTAGATGGGGAAGTCCTTCAAGTTTTTCGCTCGGTGCCTCTTCTTCGACGATCGGCACAAAAATCGTCAGCCCTGCCGGGATGCACTTAATCTCGATCGGGGTCGTTCCAATCATTTCCCCATCCACCACAACTTTTTGAGGAGGCACGGTGGTGATTTTAAACTGCTTTGCCCGCAAATAGCCGATGTCATCGCGATCGGTGGGGTTGCCTGACAAAGCGGACTGAAATAAATGATAGGTTGCAGCGAGCGCTCCTGCTTTGGTAGCGGGGGCGACGATCGTTAAGTCTAGTAGCCCGTCATCGGTGACTAGCCCAGCCGGACCTTGAGCCAAAACAGAGGTGGGAGGAGCCGCGTTTGCCACCGTTAGAGCGCACGCTTCAACCGAAATAATTCTGTCCTCTGTCTCAATTTCTGCCTCAAAGCGCTTCATATTCCGCAACGCTTGAAAGCCTGCTAAAACGTAAGCCATCATGCCAAACCGATTCTTTGCTTCTCGATCTGCCAATTCGACTGCCTCTGCTTCAAAGCCGATTCCAGCTAACAGCACCATCGGCTGACCGTTGCACAACGCGACATCCACAGTTTTGGTATGGCCATTCAAAATCGTCTCACAGGCAGCCTCGATCGTGGTCGGAATGTCCAACGCATTCGCGAAGGCATTGGCGGTTCCTCTCGCAATCACGCCCAAAGGGATTCCTGTGCCAATCAGGGCGTTCGCTGCCGCCGACAGAGTGCCATCTCCACCGGATGCAATCACCGCATCAACTCCGTGCTCAACCGCCTGCCGCGCTAGCTCATCTGCCCCCACTTCTGGGGTGGTTTGGACGACCTCTAAATCAAGATCAGCGAGTAGCGATCGAATATGCTCTAAATCAAGGTTAGGATCGCTGTGACCTGCAACGGGGTTGAAAATCAGGCGGGCGGAACGAAGCATAGCGTCTATTAACCTGTGGAGTATTGATATCTTCCTTGATAACACTGCTTTTGGGTCAAAATCTCTCACTCATGGGGGATCTCGACTGATTCTTGCGTCTATCTTTATCTGTAAATGACACAATAGTTGGTGAGTGATAGGAGCCACTATGCCAGATTCTCTAATGTATCAAGAAGACCATTTTGTGGTGTTAGAAACCGCTCAACCAGAGCAGTTTTTGACAGCAGCCGAGATGTTAGAAAAACTCCGATCGATTTTGTCACAGCATCAAGACAACTTGCCTAGAGACTTGCAGTCTCTGCCGACCATTCAAGAGCAGGCAAAACATTTACTCGATACTGCCTGTGAGCTAGACGTTGGATCGGGAGACTATCTTCAGTGGTATGCGGTGCGACTGGAGAAATGAAGGTTAAACTCGGTTTTAGCCAACTCAACATTCAAGTCTCTGATGCAGGTGTCTCAGGAGTTGAAATGATCGCCACCTCGACCCGATCGGGATCTGGGTTATCTAACCCAACTTTCACATGAGGACCGAAGAAAGTCGTCATTTTTTCCTGCTTTGTCTTCCAGGTCTCAAAGGGGACAAGCAGCGACTCAAAATTTAGAACTAGGGTATACGCCCCGTCCACTTCGGTTTCTCGCACCCCTCTCAAGATGGGGCGCTCATCGTCTGTCGGGCTTAACCCTAAATGAGCCAGAGAGTCATCTAAGTGCGCTTCTTGCCCATAGCGAAAGCGAGTGACATCTTTGAGAATTTGAGTCTGGGTAGGAGTGGCTTGCGTTTGCCGGAGTTCTAAAACTGCTGGCGGCGTTGGCTCCATCAGCGGCACAGGTTCTAGCTCAGATGCTTTAAGTGCCAACCCTCCTAGTAACAGAGGAATGCCGTAAAAAAAGCCAATCAGGTTGAGGGTCGAATAGTCTAGAAAGTAGGCAGCAAACCCGACAATTGTTAACACTCCACCGACCACCAAGCCGACAACCGCTAAAGAAATTCGACGTAACATAGGGTTTATCTGCTCACATAATGTCTCACTCCTAATTATTACTGGTTGCGAGCATTCTAACGAGGTCTACGATCGAGAAAACTCTGATTCGATCGCCCGATAATTCTCAAAAACCTAGCCGTATTTGCGCTGGTAGAGGTATCGAATCTTACTGACATACGAATTAGTCCATTTTTAACTGGAGCCACGATCGTGTCGAACAACGAAGGTCATCGCGTTCCTCAAAAAGAATCGGTGACCGATCAGATTGACTCTCTCAAAAAAGAAGATGAAACGCTTTACAGCATTTTGGCAGTAGATGTGTGGGCGCTGGCAAAAACAATGGAAGAGTTTCATCCTGGTTTTTGGGCAGTGTTTATGAAGAACCGGGAAAAAGCACTCAAACGCTTCATGAGTGAGGTGGTGCAAAAGAAGCCCTCCGATCTGCGTCGCCCTCCGTTTTTGCGATGACCGCCCCATCTAACTGTGAATTCTGGGTTGCGGATGCAGCGCCGCTAACAAGTCACTTTCAGCCTGGGCTAATAGTTCGAGCCGTTGGGTCAATGCCGATCGCTCAAAATAAGTGTCTGCCAACGTCCAATAAGCGCCATAGTGACGCGCCTCGGATGCCATCAAGCTTCGATAAAAACGGGCGAGGTCAGGCTCTGGGCAGTGAGTTCCTAGCAAGCCCAAGCGCTCGTGACTGCGGGCTTCGATTAGCCCCGACACGAGCAGAGAATCAAGGAGCCGATCGGGTTCATCGCGACGAATATGTTTTGCCAAACCTGACCCATAAGGCGGAGCAGCGAGGGGAGCTAGAGGAATATTGCGCCGCTCTAAAATCTGGTTGACTTGCTCAAAGTGCTGCAATTCTTCTTGAGCGATCGCGGTCAAAGTTCTGACCAACTTCGCGTTGGAGGGATAGCGAAACATCAGATTTAACGCCACTCCAGCCGCTTTGCGCTCGCAGTGAGAATGATCGAGCAAAATAGTGTCTAGATTTGCAAGCGCCTGCTCAACCCAAGCTGAAGAGGTGGGCTGTCGCAAAAATTTGATGGTTGGCAGCGTCGAAGACCCCACAGAAAACCCCGCGATTTAGTCGGCATCTGCAAGTTTAGCGTTTTCCCGTAGACGAAACACACCCCAAATAACGAAGGAACGCGGATTAGATAACTCATCGGCTTTATTAAATCCACGATCCCAAGAATGGGAATTCAACCTGCGGAGAGTCTCGATCGTGTCTTGAAGGATTAAATCATTGGGCAGAACACTGGGTGAATTTTCCACACGTTTGTTCCAAACCTGTAAATAACTACTACTAAATGGATCTTGAACAATAGACCTCCTGCACGAATCCTTCGCCCTCACCCTAGCCCTCTCCCTAAGGAGAGGGAACAAGAGGTTTTAGCGCCCTTCGCCGTGGGGAGAAAGGTTGGCGAGGGCTTGCCCCACTTTGTGAGGAGGGCTGTCCAGATTCGCGCAGGAAGTCTCATTAAAGAAGCAGGGCACGATCGACGGAGCGTTTCAGAAAGCTTTGAGGCAGAGCCGAGTTAAGTCCGATCGTAGACGTAGAGCATCTCAGTTTGGTGCGTCGTTATTTGGCAGCATTTCCGCCATCGCAGGATCTATCCTTTTTCTAGCTACGGTGTTTCCGATCAAACCTCCGACCTGCAAAAATCGTGGCAAGAGTTTCAGCAAAGCGATCGAGCCGCCCTGTCAAAAGGCGCAGGATAGACAGAACCTCTGAGCAGACGTTCATATATAATAAGCACACTGTTACTTCATCCTCGTCAATGGCACATTCTCACTCTCATAACCACCATGACCACGGGCAGCCTAGCTATAATCGCGCTTTTATCATTGGCATTGCGCTGAATGCTGGATTTGTCGTCACCGAAGCAACGTTTGGGGTTTTAGCTCACTCTCTGGCGCTGCTGGCTGATGCAGGTCATAACTTGGGCGATGTGCTGGGGCTTGTGCTGGCATGGAGTGCAAGTTGGTTAGTTCGGATGCGCCCAACTCAGCGCTATACCTATGGGCTGCGGCGTTCTTCAATTCTGGCGGCACTTCTCAATGCCATGATTTTGCTGGTGGCGATCGGAGGAATCGCGATCGAAGCCATTCAGCGATTTAGAGATCCCGTCCCGGTGAGTGGAGGCATCGTGATCGGGGTCGCACTCGTCGGCATCGTCATCAATGGCATGACGGCACTGCTCTTTATGTCGGGTCGAAAGCACGACTTAAACCTGAGAGGAGCCTTTCTGCACATGGTATCGGATGCGGTGGTGTCGCTGGGGGTGGTGCTGGCTGGGATCGCAATACTCGCAACAGGCTGGCTCTGGTTTGACCCGGTAATTAGTCTGGTGATCGTCGCCGTTATCTTCGTGGGCACCTGGAATCTGCTGCGCGACTCTACCAATCTGGCGCTGGATGCTGTGCCTCAAGGCGTTGAGCCGCTTGCCATTCGCACCTACCTAGCTGAAACTCCAGGAGTCGCTGCCATTCACGATTTGCACATTTGGGCGATGAGCACGACTGAAACAGCCCTGACTGCCCATTTAGTCATGCCCAGTGGGTGCCCAGACGATGCCTTTCTTGCCAGAATTGGACGAGAGTTGCACGATCGCTTCGATATTGAACATACGACGATTCAGATAGAAACGGGTGATTCGCTATTGTGTGCTCAAAAATCTTGCTGCGGGTGAGCTAGAGCGGATCTTGAGTCGGGATGCCGATCGTGCGAGGAAACATCGTTGAGGTAGTGGCGATTTTGCGGAGATAAATGCAGTGGCGAGTGCTGTGAGTGAGCGGAGTCACAAAGGCATCGGTTGCCTCGATCGTGCCTCCCAACTGCTCGACTGCGACAGCTAACCCTTGGGCTTCTTCGTCGGTCCACTGTCCTCGATAGAGAATGGCAAGTCCGCCCACTTTGAGCAACGGCAGCGTATATTCAGCGCAAACCGAGGCAGTCGCAACAGCGCGAATCAGCCCTAGATCGTACTGTTCGCGATGATGTCGATCGTGCCCGATCTGCTCGACGCGATCAACCGCCGTTTTGATGTTTTCTAGCTTTAGAGTGTCTACCGCACTTTGGACAAAGCTAATTTTTTTACGCGTCGAGTCGAGCAGCGTGACCTCCCAATCAGGTCGGACGATCGCAACAGGCACCCCCGGAATTCCAGCACCTGTGCCGATGTCGATCGCCCGAAAAAGAGACGGGGGAGATGGGAGCAACCGCGAAATTCCCCGTAGAGAATCCCACAGGTGCTTTTCCCAAAACTCGGAGGGTTCTGTAATTCGGGTCAGGTTGAGTTGACGATTGCTTTCTAAAATCAACTCATAAAAGCTTTGAAACTGGGCGTGTTGACCTGCTTCAGGCTGCCAGTTCATCGTTTCTTGCCACAAATCAGCCAGGTCTGGCAACGTGGGTCGGTCTTCTTCATCCTTCATCCGTCGTCCTTTAAGAAATAAGCTGCGGTTCACCGGATGCTTTTAGCGTTTCGGGTTCCACTGCGGTGAGTTCTCCGTGGTTCAGAGTCCAGCATTGATCGGCGATCGCCAACATGTCGCCCGCATCGTGCGATACAACCAGCAGATTCCAGTGCGCCTTCAACTTGGCTAACAGGCTCACCAACTGTTGGCGCATAGACCAGTCTAACCCTGCGGTCGGCTCATCGAGCAGCAAAATGCTGGGTTGACGAATTAACTGCACCGCTAAAGCGAGGCGGCGCTGTTGCCCCCCACTCAGCGAGTGAGGCGAGGTTTGCAGCGATAAGCGATCGAGTCCCACTTCTGCCAGGGCTTCATGAATTCGCTCTGATTTAATTTCAGGATGACCGAGCCGCAACTCTTCTAGAATGGTGCCGCCGCAAAAGTGTCGCTCTGGAAACTGAAAGACCAACCCGCTCAACTGCTGCAAGTGAAGGAACGTCAGTTCTTGTTCTCTCCAAAAAATCGTGCCACTGGTTGGCTCTGCCAATCCCGCTAAGATTTCTAACAGCGTACTCTTTCCAGAACCACTGGCTCCCACGATCAGCCCCAGCTTTTGAGGGGCAATATCTAAGTTGATCGCGTTCAAAATCGGGCTAGGGCTGGCGGTGGGATGGTAAGACAAATCTCGGAGATGGAGCATTCAGGGAATTGCTAAGCAAGGTGGACTGGACAGGCTTTCAAAACTTCGTGGGTAGAACACGCTTCCCAACCATGACAGAGAATGGGACTATGACCAGTCTACCCAGATCCGATCGATCTGATCTGAAAATCATCAGATCTGAGTTCTATTCGTTGATTCGATATTCAGATGAATTCTTGGTTAGATGAATTTATGACTCACGATATCTGTTTTAGTAGAGCACTCATCTGTCAATGGTTCGGACAATTTTAGGCAGCGATAGAGCCGTAGGACAGTAGGGTTGGATAGTTGGGGTGAGATTTAATCGCAGTCGGCTCCAAGCAATACTTCGGACAGTTTTAGGCGGCGATAGTGCCGTAATCGCAAAGGGTTGAGTAGTTGGGATGGGATTTAATCAAGCTTGGCTCCAAGTCTAAGGTGGCAATAAATCGTTCAAGTAGGTGTTGATTGAGGGCACGACGCTTAACGCTTGCCATTGAGAATACAAATGGGTCTTGACCGGTGTGCTGGGGATGCGCGTCGAACTTCGCTAGATTGAGGGCGGTAAAACTGGCATTGAAATGAAAGTCCAACTTCAAGAGGTCACGGGCTTGACAATCACTCAGACCCGTAAACTGCTTGGCATCGCGGAAGAGAAATTCAATCCCGAAGCGCAATTTATAGAACTGAATAATCTGCTTGGGGGCTTGCTCAACATCGGTACTGAACAGCAGGCAGGTGCGGACTCGGTTCGGAACGCGACGGTCAACTAGGTAGGCGACTCGAATCTCCCGCTTCAAGGAGACGTGCCACAATCGGGCAGTGTAGAGGTCAACCTGGGGTTGCACGGTTTCCACAAAGGTGAAGTGACTGAGGTCTGTCAGGTCAACTTTGCCGTCGTACTTGCGCGGTCTGCCTCGTTGCTTCTGCACCCC
>NZ_LXYR01000063.1 GCF_001650195.1 Phormidesmis priestleyi BC1401
TCAACTGTCCAATCTGTCGATACAACTCATCGAGGTGGGCTTGCCCTTCTGGCTCCACTTTGCTGGCGCTGGAACCGCGCTCAAACACCTCACTCATACCCGCTAGAAGATGCCGTTTCCAACCGTGAATCATCGTCGGATGAACGCTATATTGACTCGCAATTTCAGCAATGGTTTTCTCTCCTTTCACCGCTTCAATCGCAACTTTTGCTTTGAATTGAGAACTGTACTGTTTGCGTTTGTTTTTGCTCATAACCATTCCTATCATAGGTGGGAAGTTTAGAGCTTATTCACCTGTCCAGTTTTTGGGTTCCACCTCAGTACTTAAATACTCCTCTTTGCTGACAAATCAAGCTGGGAACGTCAATCGTAGGAGTTCGGAGAGACGAATAGATTCATAAAGTTTTATTTTTGAGATACCTGATTCCATTTTGCACAATCGCGATTTGACACTGTTTTATTGGGTAAGACAGTGTTGCACTGAAGTGTAGTTTCTAAAGTTTTGCTCCCCACGCTGGCGTACTTTAGGTCAGCATTTTTTAAGTCAGCACCACTCAAATCCGCATCCTCTAAGTGAGTACCCATCAAGTTAGCGTTTTCCAAATTTGCATGGTGTAGGAGAGCGCGACGTAGATCAGCATCCTTCAGACTTGAGGAACGTAGTTCCGCATTCCGCAAGTCAGCATTTTTTAGATCGGTATCCTTTAGTTCAATCACTGTAAGTAGTTAGGCGGAATTAAACTTAAAACGTTCGAGCGCATATCCGCCTGCTTCACTTCGCGTTTCCATTCCTCTGATTACGGTCATCGCTAAGTCATACTCATCCTCAAACATCTGTCCTGCGATCTCATGGGCTTTGAGTTGATGCCATTGATCTTCAATCCGATTCATCTCGGCACTATAGGGCGGCAAAAAGAACAGAAATACGCCTTGGTCTTGCCATTTCTGCCAATGTTGTCGCACGATGTCACGTTTATGGATCGAACAGTTGTCTTGGACGACCACGGTGAACCGTCCCGTCTGTTCGAGTGTGATTGATGCTGTTTGGGCAACCCAATCCATCACTTTGATGTAACTTTCTCCCTCAAATCCCCCTTGAGCAAGGGCGTACTCAAAGCGCTTGTCCGGTTGCCACAGTCCCAAGATGCTGATGCGACTGCCACGAGTCGGTACTTGTTCTAACTGCTTCTGAGTCCCGATACGGCTATAGCTGTAGCTGACTGGACTGTAGAGGCAAAAGCCTGCCTCGTCCAAGTATTTCAGGTCAATGTGTCCTTCTTTGGCGGCTAACTCTAACGTTTCGAGGTCAGCTTGCTTGACGTGTCGCAGGTCTGTGTCTTGCTGGTGCTGTTGGGAATGGCGGGTGCGCTTCCATCGCCACCCCTTTTTTGTAAGATCCGCCGAATCCGGTCTGGACTGAGTTTGACTTGTCGCTCTTGTTCCAATTTGGCGGACAGTTGCTGGCTGTTGTAAGTCCGTTGTTCTGCTTCCAGACATTGCTCCAAATGCTCCATATCTGCTTCCTGCCATTTGCGCTTGGCTCCTCGTCCTGGTGCTTCCCAGAGTCCACCCAGTCCCCGTGTTCGCCAGCGCTCAATGGTTGAGCGTACTGTATGCTCATGACAGTGAAAGATGTCGGCGATTGCCGCGACTGTCCAACCTTGAGCATTCAGTCGCAGCATATGGGCACGATCTCGCGTCCGCTGCGGCACAGTTTGAGCGGTGCGGAGTTCACTCAAGGTTTGATCTTCTTCAGGAGTCAGCGTGATTTGAAGGGGAGCAGGCATTGTTAGACAAAGGTGAAATCTGTTCTCAACTCATTTTATATTTAATTTCGCCTTCTTACTTACACGGAAACCGTATTATTTTACTTTTTCTATCGAAAACTTTATTGAAGTTTAGCAGTACCTTCCTGCCGAGCAGATCTTACAGTTCCTGCTTAAATAACTACAGATAGTCAACTTTCCAACTCTTCACAACGAAAATTATGGTGAGCAAAATCAATCGAATCGGCATCAACCTTGCAATTCTCGCTTTAACGCTGACACCCTATAGCAGTCAAGCCGCGAAACCTCCCACTCAAGTAGGGCGATGTTCAGAAACTTTTGTGGCTCGTGTGGGAACGAGATTAGTTGGAGAAACTGGACAGCCTATTGCAAGTTCAGGAACTTCTATCAGCTTTACAAACGGCATCTATTTGGTTTCCTATGACACTGTTTCTGCGGTTCAAGCGTCAAAGCTCAAGGATAAGGTCAAGATGTGCTTGAATTCAGTTCCTAAAAACTGCCCTCCTGGGGATAACCGAGGCAAAGTTTACAAAGTCATGAACTATCGAACGGGCGGTCGGTTTACCATGAGCGACTCACAGCACAGTTGTGGAGGAGCATGATTCTAAGAAATGAGATCGGCTATGTAAAGTGAAGGGTTAAGAGGAGTGATCGCTACATTCCAAGAACTCTCTAACTGTGCAACGAGAAACCTGTTACTACACTGTAGAAACTCTACTGGGTTAAGATCGGGAATCAGTTCACTGACTACAGATTGAATCGAAGTGCCATAAACTTTGAAGAAGTAGCTTTCTATCGTTCGGATATCAACAAACGTGTCAGGGTGTTTATAGGTCAGAAGCTGGAGAATTTGATACAGTGACTCTTCTAGCTCTTCACAAGACTCAAAATTTGGTGGAGCTTGAGGCTTTGAACGATTTTGGCTGCTTAAGTCGTTGGCTTGAGAAACAGGTCTCTTTGCTGTCGTCAGTAGACTAATTTCAATGGGTAAAGAAATATAAATTTCGTTTGGATTTGGTGTTCCATAAGTGCGAAACTCTGGATTCTCAATGAAGAAGTTTTTGGTGACTGTCGCCTGATGCTTGTCGTATAAAAGCTGAGAAAGCCGAGACAATTCAATCCAAGCGTTTCCAGTTTTTAAATGTTCAGCTTCGATCAGTTCCTTAATTTGAGCCGCGTACAAAGTGTTTAAGCTCCAATGCCCTAAACTTTATACACGTGACTACATCACTAATTAGAGTGATTTCTGATACCCGTACAATCTCAAAAACTTTCTAGACAGAGCTGGTTCGGGATAGGCGTAAGGTCATGCAACGGAACCTTTGAAATCCATCTCTATTACCTCCCTTATCCATCTGGAAACTGCCAGTAAGCAATACTTTCTACACGCTTACTGCCACAAACACACGCTTCAGGGTTAGAGGCAATCCACTCCCGCTCGCACTCCCGACAGTGACAAAAAATGTTGTGCCGAGCTGCCTCTTCAAGGCTTTGCTGCCAGTCATGAAGTTCTAAAGGAGTGAATTGAGGTGGAATCTCTGACATGAAAGGATTCTCCTGCTAAAACAAGACCAACTGAATCGACGATTCGAGGGGAGACGCACCTAGTGATCGCTCCTCCCCTCCCAAATTAGACAACGAAATCCCTAACAGCCTCACATTCCGCCCCTCCAACTCAACCGCTTCAAACAATTCTTGCGCCAAGGAAACGATCGTCGCCACTTCCCTGATCGAATTCATCACCGTCCGGCTGCGGGTGATCTGTTGATAGTCCGCAAACTTCACCTTCAGCGTGATTGTCCGTCCGCCAGTTTGGTGACGCTCCAGCCGTTGATAGACCGTTTCAGCAATGGTTTCCAGTTCATGCAGCATCACCGCCCGATCGCTTAAGTCCTGAGCATAAGAAGTCTCAGCACCCACGGATTTACGAATTCGATTCGCTTCAACTAACCGATCATCTTGTGCCCTGGCAATCTTAAAGTAGTGGTGCCCAACCTTGCCAAAATGATGCACCAGTTCAGCTTCAGACCGCTGCGTTAAGTCAGCTCCTGTGTGAATGTCCAACTCGTGCATCTTGGTGGCGCTAACCTTGCCAATGCCGTGAAACTTCTCGATCGGTAAAGATTCCACGAACGTCTCCGCTTGCTCAGGGAGAATCACCGTCAAGCCATTGGGCTTGTTCAGCCCCGATGCCATCTTCGCTAGAAACTTGTTGAAAGACACCCCTGCTGAAGCCGTTAAGCCTGTCTCTTTGAAGATAGAAGCTCTAATCGCTCGCGCGATCGTAGTGGCATAAGGCAATCCCAACTTATTCTCTGTGACATCCAGGTAGGCTTCATCCAGTGCCACTGGCTCCACTAGGTCGGTGTGCTGCTCAAAGATGGCGCGAATCTGCTGCGAGATTAACCGATACACGTCAAAGCGAGGTGGGACGAAAATCAGGTGAGGACAGCGCTGGAGGGCAACCCGTGAGGACAGGGCAGAGTGGATGCCAAACGTTCTCGCCTCATAGCTAGCTGCACAGACGACCCCTCGCTGATGGGGTGTGGCACCTACAGCCAGAGGCTTGCCTCGATAGCGGGGATAGTCTCGCTGTTCGACCGAGGCATAGAAGGCATCCATGTCAATGTGGATGATTTTTCGCATCTCACTGCCTCAGCGCTTCAACTAATCGCTAGGTGCCACTTTCTCTTTAAAGGCTTTCCCCGCAGAAAAGGCAGGAATCCGAGTCGCTGCGATCGTCATCTTGTCGCCCGTTTTAGGGTTGCGTCCCTCTCTTGCCTGTCTATCTCGCGGCTCAAACGACCCAAAACCGACCAGCGAGACTTTCTCCCCTGCGGAGACTGCCTCTACGATCGAGTCAATGAGTGCGGTCAAAACGACATCAGCATCTTTTTTACTGACCTCTGCCTTTTCCGCGATCGCGTCAATCAGTTCACCTTTATTCATTGCCTTTGTCCTCAACACGTTGCCGCCATTGTAGAGCAGGAACCGATGGGGTGCAAGTGTACTAAATTTGTCACGTCATTCATTACCAGGTTCCGTCACTATCAGTTCTTGTCTAACCGCCTCATTAATCTGGTTAAACTCTTCCCCTGATGTCTCCCTCAAGTCAAACGATGCCCTTAACTCAGCTTGCAGGTCATCGGGCAAGGTTTTCGCCTTCTCATCATTGATAACGACTAACTACCGACCCGGATAAGGCTGCATTCCCGATTCAATCAGCTTTCTCGCTAGGGGGTCATTTGCCCCGTCTGTCGTGATTCTCAAACGCTGAAGAGCTTTTTGTATAGGTTATTTCCAGAATTTAAGAATGGCGATGTTCATGCCAACTGACCCACTAGGAGTGGTTCCGCCAGTCCCCCATCAACGGTCAGACGGAAGTGCTTTATAGCTTCGTCAGGAACTGTATTCATCGCCCCTGACCACGCCTCTCCACTCAATATTGGTGGTTTTCATTGCATGACTTGAAGCTTCTACTTATCGAAACCAAACTTATTCCTCTACCCTTAAAACAAGAGTTTGCTTGCCATTGTTTGTGCATTCGGCTTACCGTGCTCCTTTCGTAGCCTCTCCCTGAGAGTCTTGCATCACACACCGCATGTCTGCATAAGCAGCTGGGTTAAGAAGGCGATGCCACACGGGAACAGTGAGGAAGAGAGCGATCGGGAGAATAACAAGGGTGATTCGCTTCCACCGAATTGATTTCCAATCAAGGTGTGGCATTGTGGGACTCCATGCGACTGGATTAGAGTTCCCAGCCACGGCAGTCTTGTAGACGCATCTTACTCACTGAAAACTTGAAGCATAGCCCCTCGTCATCCCGAAGAACATCGAGTAGCGGGAATCGCAGTGCTGGAGTCAAATGGGGATGACGATCGAGCTACAGGTGCAATTGTAAGTAGCTATAAGGGGACAAGTGGCTCATTGCAGACCCCTCGCTCGCTTCAACGGGGTTTGTTCCAAGAACTAGGTTGCCGTTACTTAACCAAGATGGGTCGGAGAGCAATGAGTCCTTGGGGTAGCGTAGCCGAGGCAGGCAAACTGCCTACTTCTACGGGATAATGTTGCACTTGATCAACTCGGAAACACACAGCGCCACGCCCTCTGGGAGGCGGAAACACCACAAGCTCGCCTATCTGGGGAATACGCTCGAACCACATCACACGATTGTGTTTGTCTTGCGAAATCACCACATGGGCTTCATTGAACACTACTGATTCGCCTAGTTCTAAGGGTTGCATGGGTTTGAACATTAGCAGGACAATTGACATAGTTTATATTCCTTAACCTAGGAAATTGACAGAAGGAACGCTGGGTAAAACTGGACTATCAAGGCAGGATGCAGCCGAATTCAACACTTTGAGGGCAGGATCTGCGCTGTAGGCAGATTGAAATAATTAGCGATTCAGCAAGAGACAGAGAGAAACGATCGTTAGCCCGATGGCAACCATCCAAATTAGTTCAACCGCTATCAGTTCCAGCCTTAACCGCCAATTGATGCATTTTTGTGGGTCAATGCTCTTGATGTTGAAGGGAGGGTTAAAGATCTCAATCTCTGAATATTCAACGAAATCGAGCTTTCTTGTGGGCACGATTCGAGTATGTAATCGATACCTTTCATAGTCGTCTGTCTGCTCGATTCTGATTCTTTGCTGGTGCTTCCAATCTCCTTCACTGTGCCTAGTCTTAGGTAATAAACTCCTGATTCTTTGGGCAGTTTGTGACGCTCCTGCATTGAGACGGAAGGATAGAGAAAGACTCGCAAGACGTTAAGCATTGCCTAACCCCTTCTAGTGTTCGTGGGTTGAGATTGCTCCCAGGGCAGAGACGACTTAGGAATGACGTTAAAGAAGGTGCCAAACATCCAACCGACGAGAAAGCTAATCAACATTGTTTTAATGGGTGAACTTCGAGTCCCGTACATGGTTTCTCCTAACAGGAATGAACGAGTGTTTGTTAACAGGATTGGGCAGTGCCTAATTCACGGGCATGGGGAAATGCCCATCGTTTGCCTAATTCCAAAAGCTTGATGCACTGGGGATTCTAGAGAGACGTTAGGCAGGGTTAGGCAAGTGCCCAACAGTTTGCCTAAGATTACGGACGCTACAAACTGACCTTGAAATTGTGGTTACAGTCCTTACACTTCATGTAATTGCTGTTCCCGTCTTTTGTCTTTCCTTTGTTTCTCAAGTTTGTTGACTGGCATTCAGGACACTCTGAATTAAGCTGTCTAGACTCAGGTTGAGCCTCGAAAGCAGACTCGATCGCGGGTAATTCTTGAGTCAACTTTGACCAATCACAGACAATAGAATCTGCGTTCGGCAGTTCAAAGAAGGTCGGTTTTCCACCTGTTACAAGCAACCCTAAGCGGTACTGATTGCCCCCTTCTAAACCCAGTTCTTCATTCTGTTGGTCGCAAAATGCTCTTAGCTTTTCGTAGCTCTTTTTCAAGGAGTCTGATTGAGAGTTTAGTGCGGGAGTTTTATCGATTGCCGTGATGATCGCCGTGCCAAAATAGACAGCGTTGAAGTTGTCCATGTCTGCCCATTCCCAGGACTTTTTGCCCACAGAGGGAGATTGCCCAATCAGGTAGGCTCTCATGCCGTTGTGCCGCATCCCTTTCGAGCAGGAAAGGAAGTCTTTGTTAATGGATGAATCGCTGTCTGCCACGATGTCGATTTCATCAAACACGTCCAGGGTTTTCGGTTCTGAGATGCCATTCTCTAAGCGGTGCTTGAACTCAGAGACAAAGGTTTTGACTGCCTTTTTCGTTTCTGCCGTGCTTTTAGAAGCTTTGGAGATCTGCCAGTAATCCTCACTAGAGCCATCCATCGGGTCATGCAAGCGAGTGAAGCTGGGGCTTGGTTGATTGGCTTCGATCGCCAGCAGCAGGTTAGCAAAAATCCCTTTGCCCTCACCCGTTGCTCCCATTACACGGGTGACGGGTTTCTTGACCAGCTTGTGGACTTTCTCAAACTGAGTGGCAGGTATCCACAGTTTATCGATCGTGGTTTTAGATTCTGTTTTAGATGCTTTACGAAAGACCATTGCTGTCTTGATGCGATGAGGGTTGATGCGGTCATACTCAAACTTCAGGTCTTTGATGCACCCGCAGAACACAGAGAACTCATTGCCCTGGTTGTTCAATCCATCAATGAACGCTTGACCTCTGCTTTTGCGATCCCTCAGATTGAAGTAGACATCAAAACCCGTTTGGTCGCTGTAGGGCACGATTTCAGACGCATCGAGACAGATTTTAGAGTCCCCTTCCCAAAGGGCTGTGATCAGTCGATTGGCTCGGTCGTATTCTCCGATCGCTTCAAACAATTGCGGTTGCAGCAAGACGTTGAGATGCCCTGACAGTCTCATTAGCTCCTGATCACGGGCATCTATGACGGATTGGAACGCTGTGGGCAGTCCCTTTGACACGGCTTCATTCAGCTCTGTGAACTCTTTCACATACTCGTCGTTGAGCGCTAAATGCTCAGACCGCAGCGAGTTGTAGAGAGTCGCCACGTCAGAATACTTTTTAAACACCTCGCCATACTCAGTTTTGAGTGCCTCTAGCTTCTCTTGAGTCTGATAGAACTCTTGTTTAGCTCGGAGTCTAGCCACTTCGTCAGCATTGCTGAACTGTGCTTTGAACTGCATATTCTCTAGATTCAACTCATTCACTCTGGCGTTGAGGGCATCAACTTCTTGAGCATTAGCCAGAATCATGTGGTCAAACTTTTGCGCCCACTGAGCTTTGACCTCTTCTAGACTGATGATTTGACCTTTCAGGCGATCGGCTTCGAGTTTCAAGGACTCACGTTCTTCAGTCACCGCCTCTAGCTGATCGGTGCAGATGTAGAGACGTTCTTCAGCCCGTTCCAAGTAGGCTCTCAGAGCCGCAACGAGGGACTCTTGAGCCTCGACATTGAGCAAGGAACCATCAGGTTGTATATAGGGCTGGATTTTGCACAGTAGCGCCTGGTTCTGATGGCTCGTCTCTTTTAAGGAGGCTTCCACCTGGTTGAGCGTGGCTTGTGAGATTTCAAGCTCCTCTTGCAGTCGTGATTGAGTGTTCTCTTTTTCAACTCTTATATAGGCATATAGGGAAAGCGTTCCTGAGAGAGTGGAGAGACTCGCAAACTTTGAGTTGTTGAACAGGGTCGTGGCAGCGAGAAGCGTAATTGCACTGCCCAAAAAGCCCGCAAAGCTCAGGGGCTGCTTGATTTCTTTGAGTGATAGCATGAGGGCAATTCCTTTCTGTAGAAGGTTTGGAAGGATGCCCCTAGATTGGCTGTCAACTTGTCTAGGGGCTTTGACTTCAGGCGGCGATGCGAGATTGGATGTCGATCGTCGGGTACTTCATCTCGGTCTCAAACTGGTGAGCCATCGCTTTACGTTGTGCCAGGTCTGCCTTGCTTTGAGCCTCGGTTAGCTTGTGTTGGTATTCCTGCTCCAGCACGGGCAAGAAGGCGGTTTGATAGCCCAGCTTGAGATTCAACTCTGAAAGCTCGGTGAAGGCTAAGTCTGTTCTGAGGACAGACTTCTGGAAGTTCACTTTCTCGGTGCGGATATCCTGGAGTCCGATTTGATAGGTGATCAGGGACTTTCCTAACTTAGTCGCTGAGATTCCCGCATCGACATACTTGTTCGCCACTTGAATCGAGTCTTTCAGATTGGCAGCGGCATTCATCTGCTCACGGTAGGTCAGCGCGTCTTGTTCTCGCTGGGAGTCACTGATACGGGGGAGATCTGGGTTAGGCTCGAACCCGATCGCGTTGTTGGCAAACTCCTGAAGGTCAGGCAGATTAACCTCGAAGCTTTGAGGTAGATTAAACGGCATTTGGGTGACTCCTTAAACGAAGTTGACAACATCTGAGAGAACACGATCCAGTTCACTCCAGTCCCTACCAAAGTCAACGGGTTCTGAGCTTGTGGAGATCGGCACAACGTTGCTCTTGGTTTGCTCGGTCTCGGTTTGGAAAATGCCTGGTTCACCCATTACAGGTTCCACTTCAATCACGGGCAGGTCTGTGACTGGGTTCTTTCTGGGTCTAGGCATTGGTTTGTACTCCTTTGAGTTGAGCTTGGGCGTGGTGAATGAGCGCTAAATCGGTTTTTGCTGCTGCGATTTGGAGTTCCATTGCAGCCAAGCAACAGCTTCGTTGCCCTTCCTGGAGTTGCAGGAGAGCGCGACTTAAATCAAACCGGGCGGTAATTAGGTCAGCGATCGTGGAACGTTCCATCGGTCTGAGGATTGTGAGAATAAGGGGCAAGGTGAGGCACAATCAGCCAAACGCTCATCAGGAACAAGCCGATCGTGAACAGAATTACGCTGGCTGTGGTTGAGCATCTCCGGGTTGAGGCTTTCCCGGCGCTGACAGGGTTCCGGCTTCAGCCGCTTGAACCGTTGATTTGAATGCCTGTTGCTTCAATTGCAGGGCGGTGTAACCAAGTTGAACGCCCCTCAGTTGGAATTCTTGCAGGAGTAACTGGTCACTGAGGCTGGTCGCTTCTTGGTATTGGGCGTTGAGGGTTTGAGCTTGGTCATACTGCTGCTGCATTTGAGCAATAACTTGCTGTTGAAGTGCCTCAAACTGCTCTAGCTTCTGCTGGATCTGCGTTAGATAGGCGGTATCGTTACCAGGGGGGACGATGCCGGGAATAGCAGGCAGGGCAAGACTGGAGCCAAAGTGCAGCACTAGACCGTTAGGACGCAGATCGGTGGGTTCACCAGTTTGCGGCAACACTTCAGTTGGGCTAAGGAGAATTTCAGGAGAAGCCGGGGCACTAGTGGCGGCAAGACGATCGACAAATCGATCCGTCAAAACCTTTTCCCACTTCTTTTTAGAGCCAGCGAAGTAGCGATCTCCCAAAAGCTCAACCGCAAGTGGCGTGTACCGATCGTCGCTCAATCTCAGTTCTGACTCATCAAGCCAATAGGCAATTTCCCGCAGATCGACGAACCACTTCTGAATCGTTCGCTTCCCCTGTTGGTAATGAGCTGCAATCTCTTTGCAAAACTGCGGCTCTGCGGGTTTCCAGTGCTCAATCGTCAGCAGATCGTCAATATCTATGAGCAGAGTTTTAACAGGTTCGCGTTCCTGAGTGGGTTCGCATCCGTCCAAGATCTCGATCGCTACGTCGTTGCGTGTAGGTTCGTGCGAACGGGCGTAGGCACGGTTTTGAAGAGTCGCGGGGTCGATTCTCTCAAAGACTTCAGCAGTGGCAGAGTCATCCAAGTCAAGCATCTTAGCCATTAGTTGTATTCTCCTTAGTCAAAAGCTGTATGGGGTTGCAAGGCGTTTAGGCATTCGCTGCGATTCATTTCCCGTCTGCCTACGAATTAAGATAGCACACAGTTTGCATAAAGTGTGTACACTTGAGTTAAGCACCGTGCTATCGAGTAACCTAAAGGGATATAAAGTGTATGCAGTTCAATGACGTGGCAACAAACAAAGCCAGGCTGGTCGCTTACTGCGAACCAGAAATCAAAGAAAAACTTGAGAGGTTGGCAGAATCCCGCTTGCGGAGCTTGAGCAATCTCATCGAGTCTGTATTGGTAGAAGAGGTTGCCAAGGCGGAAGCAAATGGAGAACTGAGTTCAGAATCTACGGATAAAAATAAGTGAGGCGAATTGCCATGACCACAACTTTAGAGATTGATCTTGAAAAAATTGCAGAACCACTTCTATTTCCTGGTTTCACATGGCAGCAATTCAAGGCAGTTGAGCCTCTGCTAGACGTGCCAGGGGTGAGAGTGTCTTTCTTAGACGGAGTGTTAGAAATTCGACGTATGCCTGGGAAAAAGCATGAAGTCGTTAAGAAACGAATTGGTATTCTCATCGAAGCTTATTTAGAAATTGCGGGTATCCCTCACACACCCACTGGGTCAATGACTTTGGAGAGCGAATCGGGTTTAGTGAGGCGAGAAGCCGACGAGTCTTATGAGATTGGAGAAAATCGCGATCGTCCCGATTTAGCGATCGAAGTCGTCGTCACCAGCGGGGGAATCAACAAGCTGGAAGCATATAAACGCCTTCAGATTTCTGAAGTTTGGTTCTGGGAAAAAGAACGTTTATCCTTCTATGCGTTGCGGATAGATAGATACGAGGCGATTCAACAGTCTGAGGTTTTGTCAAACCTGGATCTGCAACTGTTAATCAAAGCCCTCAATGAGCCAAATCACCTCAAAGCCGTGCGAGAGTTTCGAGAGGCAGTTGGCAAAACAATTCGATCAGACGAATCAAGTAGAGGCTGAAAACTTTGAAGACTGGAAATAAACGATGATGCAAGCAACACAGACCACAGAGCTAACGTTAGAGCGGGTACAGATCGCCGTTAAAGCGATCGTTGACGTTTTGGACGAGCCTCAAACTGATCTGCACCGTAAAGCGTTAGCGGCTTTTGAGCGCGGCGACCACCAACTCGTAAAAAGACTCGCATCAACAAACCTTTCTGACTATTACTGCAAATCATTAGGGTATTTGGGTGGAGCCTTAAAGTTGACTCCCAACACAGACACCATTCTGGCAGAGGCGGCACGGGCAGCGGCTGACTTTGCGAAAGAAAAAACCCTGACTTGGTTAGAGGCTGAGATCGAAAAAGCACTCAGCTAAAAGATTTGAGTCATCATTGATCTAGGCAGTAGAGGCACAGAAGCGATTAGCGATAAGGGCGCAAACTTCGGAGAACACGCGATGGCACAAGCAGCAGTCATTCAAAAACCACTGACCTTTGAAGAGTTTCTCGCTTGGGACGATGGTTCAGGCGAAGATTTTGAACTACGTGACGGATTTCCTATGCCGATCGTCGATCCCACTGCCAAACATGAAGATGTCGCAGATGAACTTTGTGAGCGGCTCTCAAACCACTGCAAAGAATTGAGTCTCCCTTACGTTCCCAAACGGCAGAAACAAGTCATGACAGGACGCAACCCCAGCACAGGCAGGGAAGAAAGTCGAAGAACTGACATCGTTGTATTTACGAAAGAAGAGTGGGAGCGGATGCGCCAAAGTTCAAGTTCTGCCGCAGCTTATGTTCCGCCACCGATTGCCATCGAAGTCGTCAGCACAAACTGGAAAGATGATTATGAGGACAAGTTCAACGAATATGAGGCTTTAGGAATTTCTGAATATTGGATCATAGACTTTTCAGTACTGGGCGGTATCCGATATATCGGCAAACCCAAACAGCCGACCATGACCATTTATACGTTAGTCGATGGAGAATACCAGCCTCAGCAATTTCGAGGCGACGACCGGATTACCTCTTCCATTCTTCAAGACTTGAATCTTACAGCTAATCAAATCTTTTCGGCAGGAAGGTAAGAATGCAAGAAGGGGAAGCGATTTTTCGCACTTACGATCAACTCGACCGCTTTGCCATCCATTCTGAAGCCTCGAAAAGTGTTATCAGTAAAGAAAAGCAGGCATTCCTAGAGCTTGGTGAGCCTGCTCCATTGCTAGTCATTGAAGTGGTTTCACATGGAAAGCCTGGTAAGCCAAACTACGAACAGCTTCGCTGTGGGGAACCCGTTCGAGACTACGTTGAGAAGCCCCAGGAGTACGCTAAACGGGGTATCCCTGAATTTTGGTTAGTTGATCCATCGCGGGCAGTGGGGCTGATAGCATCTTTAGCTGGCAGCGCCTGCAAAGCAGCAGAGTTTCGAGGGAGCAATCGAGTTCAATCTCCAACCTCCGAGGCTCTGAACCTGACAGCACAGCAAGTTCTTTCAGAGGGAGAAGCGTAGAAGCCATGACACAAGCAGCAGTCAGACCGAGAGTGAGCTTTGAAGAATACATCGACTTTTGCGCTCAAACTGATGAGCGCTACGAATTGGTGCGGGGGGAATTGCTTAAAATGACACCTCCTACATGGGCACACGTTTTAATTGCCCGTTTTCTTGAACGAGTATTTGAAATAGAAATTGAGCGTTTGGGCTATGACTGGGTTCCCGTGCGGGAAACTGGACAACGCACAGATGATGATAGTTCTCGATTGCCAGATGTAACAGTCGTCCCCTTTGAAGAAATTGAGCCTGTTTTGAATCAAAGCGCAGTGCTAACAGTTCCCGCGCCGATCGTCGTCGAAATTGTTAGCCCTAGCTCTGCTAGTGGAGATTACGATGCAAAGCTGAAGGAATACCAGCTACTTAGAGTCGGAGAGTACTGGGTTGTAGATCACGAAGGGCTAGGGGCTGCTAAATACATTGGTTTTCCAAAAGCTCCTACGATCACGGTCTATGAACTTATTGAAGGCGAATATCAAGCCAAACGGTTTCGCGGAAACGATCGAATTATCTCTCCCACATTGAAGGGATTGAATTTGACAGCAAATCAGGTTTTTGTAGCAGGGCGACAGAGACGTAGTACGGGCACAATAGGGGGTAATGATTGATGATTGCAGTGGCACAGCAACAGCAAAAAACCGATTTCAAACTTCCAATTCATAACTGGGAAGCCTTAGCTCAATTAAGGAAGGAAAAAGACATCCTTTCAAGACAAGCTCTAGCGGTAGGCGGTGCAGCGGCGGCATCGGGAGTATTCTTCCCACCCGGTTTTCTACTGTTTGCAATGGCATACCCGCCTTTGGCAAGAGTTGAGAAAATCGTGCGGCTAGAAAAAGTAACAACCCTACTTCTGGAGAACTTTACAGATCAAGGAGTACAGGTTTTTCCAGTACAAGGTATAGAAGAAGCACAGGGGATAAAGTTCAAAAATCCGATCGACCTATTTATCAGGTTCCCCAAAAAAACACATCTATTCCTCTCGATCCGCTCAAAGGGAGATAGTGAGGTTGTCTACAACGAGTCGAAGGAGGTTTTACAGGTTAAGAAAAAGCGAGGCGGGTTGAGCACTTGGAACCCTTGCCCACTAGTAGAATTGGCAGATTACAAAGTTTGGCTGGATAAGAATAGGGCATTATTTGGGCTGAACTCAAGGGAGGCTCAAAAAACCTCTACGGCTAGAGTCTTGGCACTTTGGCATCCAACAAGAGCTGAAGCCCATAAGCCCCATCTCTACTCTGAAGTAGGGGATGTAAAGCTCCTGGCTCTCAGGAGAAAGGGAACCGCATTTGTAATTCAAGAGGAGGAAATTTTAACTTTTGTTCGCGCTTGGTTAGCCAGATTCGAGTAACGTTTAAAACGCGAAAGCCCTAGTACGTCCTGCAAGGACACAAGGGCTTTCCGGAATCAGAGGATTCATTTTTTGCTTCCCCAGCAAGAACCCGGTAATCCAGGCTGTTAAGGTATATTTTGCCCTAACATCTCAATCTTAGTGTATCTTTTCGCAACTCTTCAAGAGAGTGTCGTTAAAATCCTTACACGCTAAGACTCTGAAGAGTTTCCACGTTAACCACCGTTGTTAACATGGCTGCCTGGTTCCTGAATCCCTGATTCCTTTGAGTTCACCACATCAAAGGAATCCAAAGATGTCGAAATCTTCACAGCTAGGGCTTTTTGAGGCTTCACGACAGCCCAAAGCAGCGCTCAAAATAACTTCGCCCTCGATTCAAGCCAAAGTTGCCAAAGTTAAAGTTCAGCCTGAAGTCAGGCTAGAGTCAGAGTCCAATCTTTTCTCGACATCCTACGGCCACTGTCGGATTTGTGGAAGCTGGATTGCCATTCCCGGGCTGGACGCTTCGTTGTGGAACCGTTCAGTATGTGGCTCGTCCGGTTGGGTAGTCGACTCAGCGCGGCTTGCAGCTAATCCTCGGCGCAGTGGCAGAGGGGGGGCATCATGATTGCTGCTCTACAAAATTTTGCCTCTGAGTTTCAACACAGGTGGAAAGATCGCTGCCTTAATGAAAATAAGATCGCCCTTGATGTCTATGAAGCAAACATCATTTACCTAGAAGGGCAAGAGCTTTACGAGGCGCTGAACTGGAGGATTCCCAATCAACGCGGCTGGGGAATGCAACCTTTTAACGAGGCGGCTGCTTTCTTAGGAGAATCTGGTAACCCATGGCAGCTACGGCTCGATGTTCCCAGAGTTTCTGATGACGGGAAAGTCCAGAAGTACGAGTCCATTAAGGGCAATGGGGCACAGGTCTATTTTCCTAACGTGCCGCAAAGAATCCGCAAACTAATGTCGGTCCGATTTGGGGTTGACGTGCCACTTGAGGGTAGTTTCTGGACGTGGTTTCTATCTTCCAAAGAAGCCAAGGAACTGCCTTTATTCCTGACTGAGGGTGGCACGAAGTGTTTAGCAGCAATCTCTCTAGGTTATCCCTGCATCTCGCTCTACGGCTGTTCTAGTGCGTGGGAAACACGACACAGCAAATACGACAAGCGGCAACTGATGCCCAAGCTCAGAGACGCTGTGAGAGGGCATTCGACTTACTTTACCTTTGACCAGGACACGAAGCCTGAAGCTATTAGCAGAGTCCAAGGCAGCATCAAAACGATCGGACGAGCTGTGTTGATGTTGACCTCTGAGGTTCGGGTTTTAGAGTGGGATTCTTCACAAGGCAAAGGACTAGACGATTTCATTGCCAGTCAAGGGCATGAGGGCTTTGAGATGACTCTTAAAAGCGCTCTTGCTTTCAAGGATTGGAAGAAGTCTGCTCGCCAGAACTGGGCACGATCGACCGTGCAGCAGTTTGGACGTAAGGCAATCCCCGATATCGTGAGAAACGCTCCCAGAGTGACTGATTGTGGCTTCCCTCTGCCAGAACAAGGGCAAGGACAGCTGATCAATTCCCCTATGGGAAGTGGTAAGACCTATGGGTATGCAACGCCGATCAAAGCCTTATTAGCAAAACATCAAGGCTTAATCGTGGATGTGATCGGGCATCGCAACAACCTGCTATTTCAGACGACCGATCTGCTGAACAAGCTTGTTCCCGGCTTGAATCTCATCCACGTCAAGACGCTGGGTGCTGGACGGTTGACGGATTTGCAGATGAACACCACAGACGCGCTTTCATACTGCATTGATTCTTTGCGGAGACGATTCGACACGTTAATTCGAGCGATCGAGAATGGGCGTAAGGTTCTACTAGTCTTAGACGAAGTAGATGCGCTGATTAAGCACCTGCTGCTGTCAACAACTCTTAAACCCAAGCGACGGATCGAGACGATTACTAAGTTTGGGATTCTGCTAGAGAAGGTTGCTGAAGGCGGCGGATATGTCATTGGTGGAGAAGCTCATCTAACGGCTCTGGCAGTTGAAGCCCTGAAAGTTTTGTCAGGTGGCAAGATGACTGTCATTGTGGCAGAGAACACCGTTAAGCCAGCACCTTGGAATGTGCAGTTTTGCGAGGGGAGCAGGAAGGCAACCCAGAAGCAAGCAGCGGCGCAGTTTGTCCCCAACCTCTTGCGGGAGGGCAAACGTGTTCTACTGCTAACCACTTCGCAGGAAGCCGCAGAACAAATCGATGTTTATATTTCTCAGTTGCTCAAGCTTGAGAACCTCAGGCTCGACGGAAAAACCTCATCGGAGCCGTGGGCTAAAGGTTTATTCGAGGATGGTGACGGGGTGCTCAGTGTGCATCCGGCGCGGCTGGTGATTGGCACTCCTGCGATCGAGTCTGGAATATCGATGAATAAAAAGGGGCTATTTGATGTCATCGTCGAGCTATCGAGCGGCTTAGAGCCTAGCGTTAGCTATCAGATGCTAGGGCGAGTGAGAGATGCTTCAGTACCCCGCTTCATCTTTGTGGAGGAAACTAGCAGCAACCCCGGCAAATTTGACCCAGACGCAATTTTGAAGCAATACCGCACGGACTGCGGGTTCACGATCAAACAGCATGGATTGAAGGCTGAAAAGCAAGGCGTAATCGCCAATGCCCATGAACTGGCTGCGAAGTATTTGGCACGAGAAAGCGCGGGCAAAGAGCTTCTAGAGGAATCTTTGAAGGCTCGAATCAAGCTAGATGATCACCACATCAATAGTCAGCGTCTGATCGTAGAAGTCGCCGATTCAACCTGCGAACTGCTGAAAGCTGCAAAGGTAGATCAGATTCAACCTTCCTTTGTCAATAAGTGGATTGAGCTAGATGACAGCAAGCTAACCCCAGACGAGGCACGGACAAAGTTGAGGGAGGGGGACGCGACTTATGCTGATCGATTGCTAGCTACTAAATCCCTTGCACGAGAACGACACGGGGTAAAGGTTGACGATCGAGCGTTCGTTAGTCACTTTTATGCCGACAAGTGGAAAGGAGCAGAAAGGATGGCAGCCCTTCGGAGCGCGGCGCAATGGGAAAACCCTGGTATGGCATCAGAGAGCGATCGCCGTCATCTCTCCCATCAGATCAGCGCGACGGGCACTATTTGGGGAATGGGCTATCGATCCAGCCAACGGGTATTTGAGACGCTGCAAAAGCTGAATCTGCATCATCTGCTCGACTTACCCAACGGCGAACAGGTGACGCGTGACCACTGGGCAGTGAAAGTGATTCTAAAGTCCGCTATGGCGATCCCAGATGAGGTCAAAGAAGTTCTAGGGCTGATGGCTTCGACCGAAACTAATCCGATGAGCTTCGTGAGCGACCTTTTTAGGAAGTTTCTAGGGTTTGAATTTGATTCAGAAAGGGTGACCATTCCAAAACCTGTACAAATCGAGGCTTCTGAATACTCTGTCCATGAAAATCACATAGATGATCCTGTATACAATTTTCATAGGCAGAGTACTCCAAACACAAAACTTCCTCCATCTAAAAAGCGAGGCAGGGGGCGGCCCAAAAAGGCAGAGACGACACGAGAGTATCGCTACACGTTGAAGCCTTCCCTTTGGCGTGAAGAGGTAATAGCTGACTTCATTGTTGCCCACAATGCATACATAGAACCTGAAGCGGTTGTAGAAGCTGAGATTAAGGCTGTCTTGGAGACTGATATCGAAGTCGTAGAAACTGACCCGTGGTTCACTTCAGAGTCCCTAGCTGCAATTCGCTCTCAGTGGGAAGCGGCGCATACTCTTGAAGAGAAGGAGGCATTGAGGCAGGTCATTCCGATGGAGGTTTTAGAACGAGCAATTGCCTAACCTAATCAGCGAACTCGACTCAAATACCAGTACCCTAAGTACAGGACAAAAAACGCAAAACATCCAGGAACTCATCCATTTTCTCGTCCAAGTTGAGCAGCAGGGTACGGAGAGAGTCAAACCCTGTGCGAAAGATACTTCTGGCTTTGCGTCCATGCTTTTTGATTTTAATCGGATGCTGTTCCACGACCCATTCCCCGACTCGATGTGCCCAACAGAACGCCAAGGTCAAGAGAGCGATGAGCTTTTTGAGCCGTTCCGGGTCTTTGAGGTGGGTTGCCTCCAAGCAAAAGCCACGAGTTTTCAAGCAGCCAAACAAGGTTTCGATGCCCCAACGCAGAGCATAGTCAGCGATGGCAGTGGAGGGTGCATGATTCGTGGCAACGACCAGCAGCGATCCGTCTTCTAATCGCAATCCTGCCAAGTAAAGCCAATGTCCCCAAAGCCGTCGTTTGCGGGACAGCACCTTGGATTGATCAGGCTGCAAATCTTGAAACACAATTGTGGTCTTAAGCAATTGCTGCCCATCAAACAGGAACTCCGACTCGCGAATACGGATGCGAAACCGGGTCACCGGCTCTGCCATCAGCAAGGCAAACCACTGGGTGCCAATAAACTCCCGGTCTGCGGTCAGAAAAGCGATGTCTTCAGGTGCAAAGACGCATAGAAACTCGACCAGTTGGTCAAAGCGCTCTTGCGTGTTCGAGTTACCCCGCTTGTCTAATAGATGCCAAAACAGGGAAATGCTACCCCTTGATGCACGACCCCTAACATCAGAATGTTGATGGTCACCGAGCCAAACTCCCAAGTCGTGCGGTCTACACTCAAGACCCACAGCTTCGGAATCCCGACCAAGTTTATGACCAACCGGGCAATCAGGTCATAATCGATCTCAAACGACCGCAGAAATCGTTGGATGCGTTTGTAATTCGACTCGGCTTTTGCTCGTCCCGCAAATCCAGTTGCCACCTCTGCCAAGTTCACCGTCTTGACCCGGAACAGGGCGACCAGAAACAAGGACAGAAAAGTAACTCTTGCTCCATGCCAACCGAGCAAGGGCTGCAAGGTTTGCCGTAATTGAGTAATCTGATGCATAGGGTTTCATGGTTTGAATGTTGTAATTCTGATGAAACCCTTTCCTCCTATCCTTTTGCAACTTTTTGTCCTGTACTCAGACCAGTACCATAGCAGCACGATCGAGAAGTGTTGAGTTTAGCCCTCAAATTGATTCACGAGAGCAATCAGAAGTTTTTCAAGCGGCTGCTCATAATCTCAAAACAAGAGCAACCCTAAGCTCCAAACGTAGGGCGATTAGTCAATCCAGCAAGTTTAAAAGCTCAGTCGAGACTTGCATGTAGAGTCGTGTGCCTAAAAATAAATGCTGATGTAAGATACAAACGTACTTATCGCAAACCTGCCCTATGAGTGGCTACAACAAAGAAACAGGCATCTTTGGTTTGACCTGGACAAAAGCCTCGTTCTGGTTTCGGCGCGAAGATGTACCGGAAAATTGTCGAGCGCTCAGGGATACGGGCAAGATGGAGTTTTTTGCCTGTTTCTTGCGACATCATGGACTAGAGGTTCTTCACGTAGATCGCGCCTATTTGAACGTCAAGGCAACTCCCGGTCAATTGTGGGAGGTGTTGAGTGGTCAACCTTCAGACCCAGACCGCGAAACCTACTAGATAGCCGATTGACGATCGGACAACCAGGAGATCGGATGACTGTATAGCTTGTCAGGCTTCCTGCGGCAGAATTTGCTCGGCTCCCTTGCCAAAGAGGTAGTTTGTAGAGCGATCTCGTTAATTGCATTTTTACCCACCACGATGGTGAAGCGACTGCGATAAGGCGATCTCTACAAAAGAAAATACCTGACGTAGTGTGGTGTCGCGTCCCGCGATAACTGACACTGATTCCGCGATATTTAACCTCGGAGTCTAGAAGATAGATTGGGCAGGAATTTGAAGAAAAGCCATATTGATAAAATGCTTTAAGAGAAGCAGTGCTGAAGCGATCGCGATTGAACCTTCTTTAAGAAGGAAACAGTTTTCCAGCAAGGGTTTTAGCTATTCTTTTAGCGATCAGACATCGCGGAATTGCGATCATTTATCGACGGACGCGACAACTACACTTCAGCGTCAAAAGATCTGCTAAGGCTTCGCTGCCTCCCCGATGAGCAACTAGAGCGATCTCAGCTTCAATGGTGAGATGTTGGTTAGCAGGGAGGATATAGAGTTGGAGGAACGCAATCGCTTGATCGATCGTAGAGGCATGCAGAAAGGGCGATAGCGAGGTTCTGGAAGAACTGATTAGGCAGCCGATGGCAGCAACTTTGCTAAAAGATGGGAAGAGTCCGAAAATCCTAAGATGCGCCAATAAAGTTCTAAGCAGAACTTCTGCCGAAATCGTTATAAATGGCAATGTATGCAAAGTGGTTGTTTGGGAAAAATCTATTTTCTACGCGACCTCGTCTGCCATCTTCTCCATTTAGAAGCTAGGGTTGGTTGCATTCGATAGAGAAAAAAGAAACAGATAATAGCACCAGCGATACAAGTATCAAAGATCTTGTGGTAGAAGGGATAGTCTACCCGAGTGATTTCCCAGATTAGTAATCCAACGGTCGCAAACATTAAGATAAACGGAAAGAGAATACAGTAGGCGAACCAGGCTACATCTAGTAGCAGAGGATATTCCCTTAAATAGACTTTACCCTCACGCTGATAAAGGTCACCCCCACTAAGTCCGGGAGAGATAGCCTCTTCAAGGGAATGAAGGTAAGGATACTGACGATTGACTAAAACTGTGGTTTGGCAATATCGCAGGCTGATTGCAAGGGTCAGTACCCATGTTGCATTGAGAAGTGCTGGTAATGGTAGTGATTGAAGATTAAGTTCTCCACCGACTACACTCAGCTTCCCTAATGTCCCTCCTACGGCTGCTGGATAGCCAATCTCTAAAATTAGCAGTGCGAAGAGTCCAATTACCCATATGAGTAGTCGATCTCGTGAAGCCTCTGCCTCTCGAAGTCGCGTAAAAGTCTCTTTATAGTGGTCGTGTAGAATTTCTAGCTGCTTGTCTGTAAGCTGCTTCCCAGTAGTCACGCCGTTACCTACGACTCATTGATTGCTTTAATTATGGCAGGTACAGTAAAAGACATCGCCCACTTAGCACTGGAATTATAAAGTGGATCGGGTGTTGGGTTTTTGCTGTCGATCTTGACTGCAATTAAACGCTTTCCTTCTTCCTTACTTCGCTCAATCTCCCACCAAATCCAGTTTCGTGTACCGATTTTAATTCTGTCTTCGTGCAGATCATTGGCGTGTTCTCCAATAAGGATAAGCGTGTGTGTGGCATTCCGGATCTTACTGGTCAAAACCGCTTTGACTCTGCCAACATCATCAGTATTAATTGCCCCTGGTGTTAGATCCTCAAAACTGATTGGGCTTCTATGGTTTGCGCTCCAAGCATTCAAAAGGTATCGGTATTGGCGATCATTATGCCAATCAAAGCTAATGCAAACCTTCTTTTGAGAAAACATATACATAGGATTATCCTTTTTTACTCACCCAGCTTCATGCGTTCAGCAACTTGACGGATCGCGTCAACGTATAATTGATCTTTACGTTGATTCCGAAGCGACAGTTCCTTAAAGGGCAAGAGACTCTGGCTTTCAGGCTCATGCTCGCAGGCCCATGCAGCCCACGCATTATGCACATCCTCTGCCACTACGTCTTGCCCTTTAGCCAGCAACAGGACAGCGTAGATGCGGTAGAGGGGCAAATCCCCGTCTAACAGGACCGCATCGGGATCGGCGGTTCGCCGAATTTCCACAGCGATCTTGTCTAAGTAAGAATTTGTCATTTGCATCTGGGCTACCCTTGATATGTCTACTTGTCGTCGTGTTGCGCCCAACAATGAGAATTAAGCCCTAAAACCCTTGGTACCAGGACAGATACTGTTACAAGTTTGTCCGAGGACTTCGGACAAAACGGGCATCTTGCCAATGCATGAGACGGATAACGATTAGAACTACACAAGCTTATCCAATGTTATGCCAATAAACTGCTTGAGTAGCTATTTCATATTCGTGATCGGAAGCAATGAAATTAGCGCTAACTAATAGCAAAATGATAACATCTGTGTTTAGTTGATCTCTGATAGTCCGTTCTCGGTCACTTCCGGTTCAAGTTTACCAGCGTGCCACTCATGAATGATGCCTCTACGTCTTAGGAGACTTAGATGAGACTCTAGTACGTTGTCTAATTCTTCACCAGGGGAATAAGCATAGAAGACCTTAGTTGCTCCTAAAGCCATAGCACACTCATTGGGAGGTACTCCAAGAAATGCCATTGCCTCATGTGCCTCTGTCCGAGTAGGAGAAATATAAAAAGATGGCGGAAAACTATAAAAGTGTATGAGTGCAGCGACGCGAGTTCAAACTTCGGGTCAAGTATCTTTTTCAAACTTTACTGCAACGCGCCTTCAGCGGTTAGATTTGATAGCTACACTGGCGATTGAGAGCATCTCCCATATGGTTACTTTGTTTTTCTCGTACTCTCACATCGACGAAGCGTTACGCGACGAGTTGGAAGTCCAACTTTCCACGCTGAAGCGGCAGGGTATTATCAAAATCTGGCATGATCGACGAATAGGGGCAGGAGAGGAATTTGACAAAGCGATCAGCAAAAACCTTGAGGAGGCAGACATTATTCTCCTGTTGGTAAGCCCAAGTTTTCTAGCTTCTGATTACATTCACAACATCGAATTGCAAAGAGCGATGGAAAGGCACGAGCGTCAGGAAGCCATAGTCCTTCCGGTTATTCTCCGTCACTGCGATTGGGAACACGCACCTTTTGGCAATCTGCTGGCTGTACCCAGGGATGGCAAGCCCGTCTCGAAATTTCCTGATCGGGATGAAGCTTTCCTGGAGGTTGTTCAGGCTATCAGGATGGCTGTTTCTAAGCTTGCTCCTGATAGCGTACCTGTGGAACTGGTCAAGCATTCTGGTGCTTCTGCCAATCCGCAGGTGTTCGATGCTCCACGATCTAGCAACCTCCGCATTCGTCAAGATTTCACTGAGCACGACAGAGACAAATTTTTGGAGGAATCGTTTGAATACATTGCAAACTTCTTCGAGAACTCCCTTATTGAATTATTAAATCGCAATCCAGGAGTAGAAAATCGTTTCAGGCGTATTGATGCCAGCAATTTTACGGCTACCATCTATATCTGCGGCAAAGCAGCAACGGAATGCCGGATTTCTATAGGCGCTCACCAGTCCTCCAGAGAGAGTATCACCTACTCGCACAGTGCTTCGATGAATAATAGTTATAACGAATCCATATCCATTGCTGATGACGGCTATGCCCTGCTTCTTCGTCCTTTGGGACTAGCCACTTTCAGTGGGCAAAATGCGAACAAACTTCTTTCGCAGCAGGGATCTGCTGAGTACTTCTGGGACATGCTCATTGAGCGGCTCCAACGGTAGCGAATTACTAGACTCTTCTCAAATTTCTCAACGGAAAGCTAGCCTGTTGAGGTTCAGCTGTGTTGTGTCGTTTAACAGGCTCTACCGGAATCATTATGCGGATGTTCAGGGTTAAAGCAAAAACAAAATAGATAAAAGCAACACAACACAAAGGGGTGAGAACTTGAGAGAACCAAGGCAATCACCCCATGCAGCCATCATCAGCAACAGATGTT
>NZ_LXYR01000064.1 GCF_001650195.1 Phormidesmis priestleyi BC1401
CAAGGCTAGAAACAGAACTAACCAGAGGGGATGGCTTTGACCGCGCTTGCTTCGCGGATCGGGAATCGTTTTTAATTGGTCTATGAGGGACATGGACAGCTACTTTTATGATGATTCCAGTCCATCCTCATTTTTCTCTCTAGACCTTGAAACCACCCTGCTCTCTCAAGATACAAGGGGGCATAAGCCGACTCAAACGAAGCGACGAGGATTTGTGCACACGGTAGCACGAGGAAGAAGGGGTTAGAGAACGAGGGCAAACCCGGCTTGTACAATTCCCGAAGTTATTCAATCCACGATCCTAAGACGGCTGATGTTGTACCTGGAGAATGAGATACCCGCGACTCTCTCCGCTTCTTGCAGTAGATGCTAAATCCTGCCAGTCTCTCTATTCTGGTGGTATCCATTAATCAGTAGGCGCATGATGCACTATCTCGGACAACAAATCGAACTAACTCAAGAAAACTCTGGGTGGGTTGGCATTTGGTGGCACTCAGCCGGATATCGCGTAGAAATGGGATTTTTCCCGACTGCGACATCTGCCTGGGATGCGATCGTTGAACTTATTCAGCGTGATTTTGCGGTGAGAGCGCTGTTAGAAGTCGTCGAAGAATGGCTTGACCTGGAGCGGATTGACGATCGCGAATATAGCACCAGCGCAGAAGCCTTAATTGAGTCAGTAATTGCAGTTGAAGGCTAATCTTAGCGAAGATAATCAGGAATCTCAGACGGAACAATCCACTGATAGATCGTGGCGGTTTCTTCGGAGGTCTGCACCATTTGGACGCGGTGAGGTTGCCAATCTCCCATATCAAAATCGTGCGAGAGGATGCAAGTCCCTGGTTTGAGTTGCTGCAATAGCCTGGGTCGAAGTCTAAGATTTAAGTGGGGAAGCAAATAAAGCACTACGATCGTGGCTTCGTAAAAGTCACTCTCAAACAGATTTTGCTGAAGGAACGTGACTCGATCGCTGACTCTCGACTGCTTGGCATTCTCGATCGCTTGACTAATTCTCTGCGGATCGATATCAATGCCCACGCCTCGCGTTCCAAACTTTTGTGCGGCAGCAATCAAAACTCGCCCGTCTCCGCTCCCCAAATCATAGAGAATGTCAGACTCGCAAACTTCTGCCAACGACAGCATTACCTCAACCGCTTCCTGAGGCGTAGGCAAATAGCCAATATCTGGCTTATCGACTTGATTATAATTAGTTTGAGAGAAATTCAATTTTTAATAAGTTGTGTGTGTAGTCTTGAATCAGAAAACGAATTGCTGTATCAAGTAGGCAAATTAATTAGGATGGAAATTCTAGCTCTGTCTGAGTAGAAAGAAACGGTCTACCGATAATAATATTTGGTTCTCCCAACTTTCCAGAAAGCTTAATTAGTTGATCGTCAAAGGTGTCTATGCGACTTACTTTTGCTCTGATTGCAGTTGCTACATGGACTGAATCGTAAGGTTGTAATCCGTGTTCCCAAATGAGTTCTCTTGCCAGTTCAGAAATTTTACGATCTACATCTTGAAGAATGAGCCATTTGTGCATAAAGAATCTTCTGATCCTTTCCTCATCCTCTCTTGAAATAGGCTCTCTCTTCTTTAGTTTAATCACTTCTACTAGTGTAAGCGACGAGGTAACGATCTTGATGTTGCCATTCTCAGCGTGTTTCAACACCGTTACACAATCATCCACTTTATCTGCTTCAGCCTTCAAGTAAGCAAGAAACGTGCAAGAGTCCCAGTAGTGTAAAGGGGTTACCATTAATCGTGATCCTCAGCGAGAATTCCGATCATTTCCTGAATGGTAGGCAACTCGTTCTCACTTGGAAGAGTTTCAATCTCTTGAACCAAGATACTCACACGTTCTCCGTCATTTCTAGATTGAATTAGTCCATATACATAAACTCGCTGACCAAGGCAATCTAACATTCTCTGTGTCATTCCTTTATCAACATTGCACCTGATCAGGCGATCGTTTAGACTAGTGTAGACGTGAAAATATGGATCTTTGTGGATATTCGCTCCGTCAAGACATCCCTCAATCGATCCATAGCTTTCAAACCTTGGTCCTATAATCTCATCTACATTTCTTGCAATATCTTTGGTAATACTAACTACATGAGTTTCACTCCCAAGTTTTAGCACTTGCATTCCGTGATTCAGCTTATTAGCCAGAGATTCAAGCTGTTTCAACGCACGATCAGAGAAGAAGCGGGGACGTTGAGCCTTCTCAGCTAAAACCGAAATTCCCGATTGAATGTTTTCAACTAAGTCGCTTACCGATTTCAGATCAACGTTTGGACTGATTGGAACACCAGAAAAAGTCAGATTTACACTTCCATTACTAACACTTGATATATTCCATTTAACAGACCGCTTGTCGGAGCGAAAGGATTCCTTGTCGATCTCTTCTAAGATTATGGAGAAATAACGCTGGACATCTGAAAAATCTTCAATCGAGATTTCATCACCATCAACCGTAATTGTAATAGTGACGTTGGTCTCCCCATGCTGCCTCTTTGGATTGAGTGCCAAGATAACCTCTTCTCATTGATGTAAGAGAACATAACCCTCTTGACTGAGTGTATCATAAAGATAACAGAATAGTACTTTTGTACTTTGAACTCTTTTCTCTGATCCAGCCTTTGTGCTCAACTCAGTTCTGGGGCGAATGGAAGACGACGGCTTGTTTTCTGTTTAGACGTGGTTTTAGCAAATAGCTTACTCGCTTCTTTAAGGTCTACATTGCCGCCACTGATGATCACTCCAATTCGAGCATCTGGCACCGAAATAATGCCTTCAAGAAGAGCTGCGGCAGCCAAGGCTCCAGTAGGTTCCACCACAATTTTAAGGCGTTCCCACAAAAAGAACATCGTTCGTGAAAGGGCAGCGTCCGAAACCGTTACCATATCATCCACATAGTTCAAAATCAGAGGAAAGGTAAGCTGACCCAGCGATCGAGTCCGGGCACCATCGGCAATCGTCTGAGGATCTTCAACGACTTGCAAGGTTTTGCTGTAGAACGATCGCGTCGCGTCATCCGCCCGTTTTGGCTCTACGCCTACGATTTGACAATTTGGAGCCAGAGCATCGGTGGCGATCGCGCATCCTGACAGCAATCCACCTCCCCCACAGCAGACCAGCAGTACGTCTAACTCGCCCACGTCTTCGATCAGTTCTTTCGCCGTAGTGCCCTGTCCAGCAATCACAGGCGCATAGTCAAAAGGAGGAATCAGAGTCAGCGATCGCTCGTCAGCAATTTGTTGGGTGAGTTCTTCGCGCTTTTGGGTGGCTCGATCGTAGAAAATAATCTCTGCGCCATATTCACGGGTCGCTGCTTGTTTGACCGCAGGGGCATCATTGGGCATGACGATCGTCACGGGGATATTGAGAAGGTCGCCCGATCGTGCCAATGCCTGAGCATGGTTGCCAGAAGAAAACGCTAAAACGCCTCGCTTTTTTTGCTCATCAGACAGTTGCGACAGAGCATTAAAGGCTCCCCGAAACTTAAACGAACCCGTGCGCTGGAAGTTCTCGCACTTAAAGAAAACCTGGCTTTTGGTGCGCTGGTTGACGGTCGTGGAGGTTAAAACAGGCGTGCGATGGGCATTTCCTGACAGTCGTTCTGCGGCAGTTTCGATATCACGATAGGTTGGGGAAAGAGAAGTCCGATCGGTCATAAACCCAAAAATTTCAAGGGATGTTATCTTTTATGACCTTAGCGAAATTCTTGCGTCTACTGACAAAGAGTTGGAAGGACTGGAGCAAAGAAACTTTAATCACTTGAACGCCGCCTTAAAACCAAGCTCAACGCATACAGACTTTTCAATTTCTTCCCAATAAGTGTCTTCTAGAATACCTTGTCTATTCTTGATTCTCCGAGCATCTACAGCCCTCATTTGACTTAAGTTGATATGCCGATCGCCACTCAGTCCATTCTGCGAGGTCGCCATAACATTAACAACAAATGGATAAGTCTTTGTTCCAACTTAAATTGATATGTCGATCGCCATTCAGCCCATTTTGCAAGGTCGGCGCAACATCAACAACAAACGGATGAGTCTTTGCTCCAGGCAATAATGGCGCAACTATTGTTGTCGTCGCACTTTGGTTGCCAACGTCATTTTGCAAAATCAAGCAAGGACGCTCTTTGTCAGTCTCACTCCCGACAACAGGCTTCAGATCGACCCACCATATTTCTCCTCGCCTGTAAATCAATATTCCGTTAGGCATTTAAACCATCGCCTGCTGTAACATCCCAAGCAGAAATCTCTTCTTGAAACTCTGAGTCATTCACCTGCTCTTTGTAAGCATCTTCCAGTTCCTTCATAAAAATCCTCTTCTTTTCTTTCAAGAGAATGTCGTTTATGAAACTGCTGCGATTGTTTGCTAGCTGATCTACAAATTTCAGAACTTCGTCGTCTAAAGTGATGCTGATTTTCTTACTCATCATTTAAGCTGCCTACGACAGTCGAGTAGGATTATACAGTCATACTAGCTAATCCTACAACGATGGTCAATTTATGCCTTTGAACCATTGGCATAAAGAAGCCTAAAAAATGCCTAACAGTTGAGTTCAACGACGACAGATAACTCCCCCATAACCTCTATCCCGTCCGCTGTAAAATTGTTGTGCCGCTGGCTATAGCCCACCGATTAACTTGTAGTGCTCTCGTTTCCACTCTACCCACTGCCTATAAGTTTGAATTTCTAGTGGTGTATTCAAAACTTTAAGCTGTGACCCCGGCGCAGTAAGCAGATCCAAAACTAATTCCTCGTATTCCTCTTGTGTAATCTCGAAAGGTTTCCACGCACAACCTCCACTCATTCCAGCATCATATTGAACTTTTCCATCTAGTAAAATCCCATCAGGGGAAAATCATTCGGCACACCATGTCTCAACAGATCATTCAACACGTTGAGCGGGGGAATAAATGTATGTAAAAATTAAGGCATCTCAAATAGCAAATCCTTTAACGTTCCCCGCATCCACATCCCACCTGCACAATGCATTGTGTAACGCTTGAAGCCTAGCTCTCTCATTCAACTATCACCCTATCAACCACTTTCAAGTCATTATCATTGCAGCCAATGCCGAAGTAGTACAACTTATATTTCTACCGTTTAGACGTATTCCAGACAGGAGATAGTTTACTGAGTGCCACTATCCCGCGTGTAATCGACACAACTCAATCTTTTAGGATTTATACCGAATCAATACTAGATAATTACCAAATTTGGGAATTAAACCAGTGGCTCTTGAGTTGGAGTAGCGAGAGTCTACTGATATCTTGTATGAATCAATCCCTTCGTTTGCTAAATGTTCGGTCTGGATCGACCTCCCAAAAAGGTAGAAATTGATTGAGGTTCTTAAAAGTCTCTGAAAGTGTTGAAGGGAAGAAACCCTTGTTCCCCATTACCTTTCAGAGACAACGGCAATAACGCTGATACCAAACTCTGGTAAACGTTCAACTCTGGCTCAACCCCGCACCGCTTCCACGATTCGTGAAAAATAGAAGCGTCTGCTGGTCATGGCGGTGCGTTGAATCTTGAATCCGCAACTCTCAAACGCTCTGACTACATCCGATTCTCGGTGTTGATAAGCGCGAGTTGCCTTGCTCGGACCGGGAAAAAACTCACCGATCTTCTTCAAAATGGTCAAGAAAAACGTTTTGGGAGCAAAGCTGAGAATCATTCGATCGCTTGCCAAGCTCGTCAAGTTTTTAATCATCTCCATCGCCTGATCGCTAGGGTAGTGAATCAACACATCCAAACAAATCACGCTGTGATAAGTTCCGCCCAACGTCTCTAAATCTTGAACCGAAAAACTTGGGTTTGCCGAAAGCCCGATCGCGACTGCCCGTTCTTTCGCTTCCCCTACCATCTTTTCAGAAATGTCACTCGCCGAAACCGTCGCCCCTGCTTGCGCTAGAGGAATGCTCAGACTCCCGACTCCGCACCCTGCATCGCAAATCGTTAACTCAGCCAGATTGCCATCTGCTTTAAGCCAGCCCAGCACCGTGTCAACCGTTTGCTGATGCCCTGTGCGAATGTCTAACTGAACCTTATTGACTTCACCATCGCCATAGATGCGCCGCCAACGATCGAACCCCGTCGCGTTGAAATAGTCCCGAACAACGGTTTTGTCATCGATTCCGTTCATAAAGCCTGTTTGTGGTTGTCTCAACAGGTTTATCGTAATACTGATCGTGCCTCAACCAAGAACAGAGTGATCGGGTTTGAACAAAAAAGTTGCCCTACTTAAGCACTTAGGGCAAAGGTTTTGCGTATCTTACTGAGAAAAATTTAGAGTTTCATGAAATTTTGATGTAGCTGAAACGACTCTCTCCGTTTGTCGGTTATCCTACGGGTGGGCAAAATCTCAAACAGTCACTTGTTAACCATCTCAACCATGTTTAACTGCAAATCAGTGAATCTGTGAGGCTATTTTTGCTTTGACAAGTCAATCTGAGTATCTTGGGGGCACCTATAAAGTGCCCCTTTTCTACCGGAAAAACAAACTTCTACTTCTACTTTTCTAAGTGCAGTTTAAGCGTAGCCACACACTAGAACTGCCTAAAATGAGACAGAATCCAATCTGGCACAACAAAAGATTTCTAACCTTTATAGTCTTTCCCAAGTCAAGGCACCCGTAGCCAGATGCAATCTCCATTGCAGCAAGTGTGCAGGCTGATTGAGATAGTCCTCTGATTGGGCGATCGCTCGTCTCGGTGCGGTTGTTGCCAGCGCGATCGCGTGTCCCACGTCACAGATGCCCCACTTGACTAAATTCTGCGCTCCGACTAAAAGCGGCAGGGTTGTTCCTGCCAGAGTTCCGTCTAGCAATCGGGCTGTGCCGTGCTGCACCTCAATTTGGCGGGTGTCCCAAGGATATCTGCCGTCGGGCAACCCCAGGGGTGACAAGGCATCACTCACCAAGAAGATGCCCCGATCGTACTGACTCGCTTTCAGCACCAGATCGAGCATGATGGGCGAAACGTGTTGACCGTCGGCAATTAGACCACAGTAGACATCGGGGTGCACGATCGCGGCTCCTAACAGCCCTGGCTCTCGGTGGTGAAGGCTAGGCATTGCGTTAAAAGCATGAGTCACCATTGAGGCTCCTTGAGAAAAGGCTTGCTGCGCTTGGGCTGCCGTTGCCTGAGAGTGACCGAGGCTGACGATAATTCCCAGCGATCGCAGATAGGCGATCGCGTTGCCAGTCGGGTCAAGTTCGGGGGCGAGGGTGATGACTTTGACGACAGAAGCGTAGTCTCCCAAAGTGCGTTTGACGTGCTCGATCGTAAGCGGCAGCAGATGTTCGGCAGGGTGAGCACCGCGCTTTTCGGGGTTGAGAAACGGTCCTTCGAGATGGACTCCGAGAATTTGAGAGGACGGAAAATTTGATAGGACGGAGAGCGATCGCTGAATGTTCTCAACCGAAGTTGTGACGATCGTGGGCAAAAATCCATCAACGCCCTGGTTCCAGAGAAATTGCCCGATCGCCTCTAATTTGTCACAATTCTCGTCACTCAAATCTGGAAAAGCTAAACCCAATGCCCCATTGATTTGCAGATCGATTCCGCCTAATGAAATCCAGTCACCTGAGACATTAAGAACGGGTAGATTCTTTTGTAGTCGGATGGTGTTGGGAAGAATTTCACGAATGATACCCTTTTGAATGCAAATCTGCTGCAATTCTTGATAACCAGGCACTTGGGCGTTGAGAATCCACACGTCGTCAAGCATGAGCGATCGTCACCGAAAACTTACGTCTTCAATCCTCGCATAGCTAAAGTTCTAATAAAACTTTCAACTTTTGAGCGAGAGCCGATTTTCCAAAATGCTCTAAAACGGTTTGTCTAAGCCAGACTCCTTTACATCGCGGATCTTCACCCTTGAGAATTTCGATGCAAGCCGCCGCCACCGCAGCCGGATCTCGATGGGGCACCCGCCAACCCAATTTTCCATCCTGTAACGGATCAGCCGAACCGTCTGCGTCACCTGACAAAACGGGAACTCCACACGCCATTGCTTCGAGATAGACGATGCCAAAGCCTTCCTGGGAAGGCATGATATAGGCATCAGCAAGGCGATAATGGTCGGCTAACGCTTCAGTTGGGACAAATCCAGCGAAGATGACGCGATCGCTCACTCCCAAATCTTCTGCCAGTTGAGCCAATCGCGGCTGGTCGTCTCCTCGTCCGATCACCAGATATTTGACTTGAGGGAAACTCTGAATAATTTCAGGCAATGCCCGAATCGTGACATCCACCCCTTTGTAAGGATCGCCTGACCACAGTCGCGCAACGGTCATCAAGACTTTGGCTCCGGCTAACTGGTAGCGCTCTATTAAATCTGACGATTTGATGCCAGGAGTAAACGCGTCTCCATCGACGATACAAGGCAGGAGATCGACGCGACTTAGATCAAGGGCATTCGCGAGACAGAGACGATCGCGAGAATAGCGGCTAATGGTCCACACGCGATCGGCGTGCTGAAGAGCTTTTTGTTTGATGGCTGGAAGCGTGTCCCAAACTTCTTTGCCATAGGTCAAGACGGTGTAAGAAATTCCCAACGGTTTACACAGGGTTTGAATCAACGGCGCTAAGTTGATGTGACCACAAAACACGCGCTGAGGACGATTTTTGAGCAGGTAAGCAAATAGAGCGATTGCCAGACGAGTTCGCCCGATCGCGGCATTCTGAGATTTGAAATAGTGAAACTCGATCGCACTCGACTCAAACGGATTCTCGACCTCCGCGCCATCTCTCAATAGAAAAACATCTGCCTTCTCTGTGGAATACGCTTGCAGAATGTCTTTGACATAAGACTGAATTCCACCTTCGCAGGAGAAGATCTCTAGAAAAACAAAAACGGGCTTTTTAAGCGATGAATGAAGGACGAGGGATGAATTGTGCCGAGTCTCGATCGCTAGATTTGTAGACTTTAATTTTGCCGCCTGCAACTCATCCTTCATCCTTCATTCCTCATGCTTTAGGGCGCGCTTGCTTCAACATATCAATCAATGTATGATGCGCGTCTTCAGCATCTTTTAGCTCATGGTCAAATGGAATCCGCAATGATACGGGTTCGCCCTTGATTTGGGCATTGAGATCCATTCCTTGAGCATCGATCGCTGCCATTTCTGCGCTCGTTGCCTCGTTCGCTTGCCCGTATGCAGTCGCATAGAGCAAAACGGCTGAGGCGTGATCGTCGTTCATGTGTTTGCAGATGCGATCGCTGACGGCTTTAGAAAATACTTCGCTGCTGGTTTCTGACATGGTTGCTCTCTCTAATCCACTGTCAAAAATCATAGCAAGTCAAGGAGGATTGAATCTGGATTTTGCACGCTCTGAATCAAGGTCGCAAAGGTGCCTTCAACACTAAGTATCGGTGCAGAGAGGGCAACCGACGGGTTACCTTCCCCACGTCGCAAACAATCCGACGGCGGCTGCAAGCATGACAGCGGTTGCCAACCAGCCCATAATCTTCAAGCGTCGAGGAATCGTAAACTGCCCCATCACATCAGAATTAGTTGCCATAAGCATCATGACTATCATTACTGGAACTGCCAGCACCCCGTTAATCACGGCAGTCCAAAACAGGGCTTTGATCGGATCAATGGAGGTGAAGTTTAACCCTAACCCAATTAAAGTTGAGACCGCCAACACACTATAGAATCGCTTAGCTTGCAGTGCCTTCCGCTCTAGACTGGCACGCCACCCAAACGCCCCACTCACCGCGTAAGCGGCTGACCCTGCCAACACCGGAACTGCCAGCAATCCAGTTCCCACAATTCCGGCTGCAAACAGCAGAAAAGCAAAATCACCTCCAACAGGGCGGAGAGCTTCTGCTGCCTGAGAAGCGGTTTCAATGTTGGTCTTGCCATAAGCATTTAAAGTCACCGATGCGGTCAGGATGATAAAAAACGCAATGATGTTAGAGACTGCCATCCCAATGTATGTGTCAGCTTTAATCCGTTGAAATTCTTCATCTGCATCACCCGGAGACCGATTGAGCGCGTCTGCGATCGGGTTACTGTCAATTTCCTCCACTTCTTCCGAGGCTTGCCAAAAAAATAGGTAGGGACTGATCGTCGTCCCCAACACGGCAATGAGAGCAGTTAGATAGTCAGCCTTAAACGAAATGTTAGGGACAAACGTTTCTTTAAGGGCTTGACCCCATGGGACGTGTACTACAAAGACTGTGGCGACATATGCCAGTAACACCAACGTCATCCACTTGAGAATCGCCGCATACTTGTTGTAGGGCACAAAAACTTGCAGCAGCAATGAGGTAAGAGCGAACAACACAGCGTAGAGCGGAGCAGAGCCACCAATGAGTAGCTTTAAGGCGGCTCCCATTGCACCGATGTCCGCTCCAATATTGATGACGTTCGCGATTAGTAATAACCCGACGACAATATAAGTCAACCATCGAGGGTAATAGCGACGCATATTTCCAGCAATCCCTCGCCCTGTAACGCGTCCAAGTCGAGCGCTAATCTCCTGGATTGCAGCCATCAATGGATAGGAGAATAGCATCGTCCAAAGCATTCCATAGCCGAACTGAGCGCCGACTTGAGAGTAAGTGCCAATCCCACTGGGGTCGTCGTCTGATGCACCTGTAATCAGCCCCGGACCTAACTGTTGAAGTAAGTTTTTCTTAGAAGTTCTAGTTTTTTTGGATTGATTTTTAATATTGTTCATACTTCGGACTTTTAGCGTAGGGTGATTTTCACTATAGTTAAGATCTTAATACCTCATCTAAAACTTCCCTTGTTAAGAGTAGAGAAGCTTAGAAAGCTGGCTTTTTCGTTCTAGAATCAGCTGATTGAGATGGGTGCCGATTAACTCACTTCTTGTAGTCGTTAACTCGTTATATGGCAGGAAAATTCTGAAGGCATTGAGTTGACCGCGTTTAGTGAGCGATCGCCGTTTCCAATACATAATTCTGGCACGCCTCAATTAAGCCCTCAAGCCCCTGCACGATTTGAATGTTGGTGTTGAGTCGATCGGCAAGTTCTTCGACTCGCATATCGTCTAGAAAACGAGTATCGTCATGTTTGAGCATTAGAGAAGGCAACAAAATCCCATCGCCTAAATCTTGTCCTTGCAAGGCTTGCAGAATATCCTGTCCGGTCAGTAGCCCTGTGACTGTGATCGTTTGTCCCCAATAGTGGCTGTTGAGTGCCACCATTCGTACGGTGAGTCCTTGCACTTGATTGAGACGCTGCAAAATTGGCTGAAAGGCTTGCTCGACTGCGTTGCCGACAATCCAAATGAGGGTGCGATCGGGCACAACTCTTTTGGGTAATCGCTTAGATGCCGACTTAAATTGCTTAAGAAACTGCCGAATAGAGCCAACTCCATTGCCGATTTGCGGATAGTCTTCATAGTGCGACTCTGGCGGCAACGCTTGCCCCGCAATCAAAAACCATTCATCCGCTAACCACGCAAACGTCGAGCCAAACTGCTGCTGAAACTGTTGCTGAAGCCCTTGCACTTGGGCGATCACCTCTTGCGCTTTCTCACGAGTTACCGGAATCAACTCATCTTCATGGGGACGAAAGCGTGTCAACCCCACAGGCACGATCGCCACCGATGCAACCGCAGGAATATCTTGACGGTGAAACGCGGCTAAATCTAACAGAGTGCGCGTCAAATGGTCGCCATCATTGATGTTAGGGCAAAGCACCACCTGAGCGTGAATCTGCAACTGGCGTTCTTGAAACCACTGCAACTGCTGCAAAATCTGACCCGCACGCGGATTCTTAAGCAACCGATTTCTCACCTCTGGCTCAGTCGCATGAACTGAGACAAACAAAGGAGAAAGCCGCATTTGCTCAATGCGCTGCCACTCTCGCGACGTGAGATTTGTCAGCGTCAAATAGCTGCCGTAGAGAAAGCTGAGGCGATAATCATCGTCTTTGTCGTAGAGCGTTTCCCGCATTCCGGGAGGCTGCTGATCGATAAAGCAAAACGGGCAGCGATTCGTACACTGCATCAGCCCGTCGAATAGGGCGGTTTCAAACTCCAGTCCTAAATCTTCGTCGTAATCTTTCTCAATTTCGACCTGATGAGTCTTGCCTTTGGTGTCCAACACTTCCAGATCTAGCACTTCATCGGCACAGAGAAACTGATAATCGATCAAATCACGAGGCGGTTGCCCATTGATTGACACCAAGCGATCGCCCGCTTCAAAGCCAATTTCTGCGGCGATCGAGTCTGGCGAAACCGCCGTGATTAACGCTGGACGAATAGAAGACTCGCTCATGAGAAACGCCTGGAATGCTGAGATCTTCAGTCTACCAATTTAGGCATTTTTCAACACATTCGTCGCGATCGCCACCAGCAGCGTCGCCCCAAATGCCAGCCGATACCACACAAAAACCAGCGTGTTTTTGGTTTGCAGATATTTCAGCAACCAGGCGATCGACAGATAAGAAAAGATAAACGCCGAAACAATGCCAACTAACAGAGGAATCAAATCATCGACGTTGCCAAACGCTTTTCGGGATTGATAGAGGCACGCGATCGTTAACGTCGGAATGCCTAATAAGAACGAAAACCGGGCGGCTGTCTGTCGCTCTAATCCTAAAAACAAAGCGACGGTTAGAGTCGAACCCGATCGCGATGCCCCTGGAAATAGCGCAATCATCTGTCCCAAACCGACTAAGATGCCGTCTTTAATTTCTAAGCCATCAAATCCTCGTTTATGGGTGCCGATTTTTTCTGCCAGTCCGAGCAGTAGCGCCATGACGATCGACATCACCGCAATCACTAGCGGACTCTCTGACAGCTTATCTTTGAGCAGCAAGCCCCCAACCAGCGCAGGCACTGTTCCGACCGCAATGCCGACTAACAGTTTCCACTCTTCTCGCTCCCAGTCTTTTTGCTGAAAGGCTGACAAGCCGCCAGTCAAAATCTGCTGAATGTCTTTCCAGAAGTACATTACGACCGCGATTACACTGCCAAACTGAATCGCATCAATGAAGTATTTTTGCTGTGACCAGTGAAACACGTCTCGAAAAATCAGCAGGTGAGCGGTGCTGCTAATTGGCAAAAATTCGGTGATACCTTGAACGATACCGAGCACGATCGCCTGAAAGATTCCAACCAGCAAATTGCTGCCATTCGAGGCGGTGGGATCTGGGATGCCGAGCAATGATTGTCCAGAATGCCAGAGACTACTCCAATTAAAAGTAACCGTTAACCAGTCGAGGCTGAGTCCAAAACCTTCCATGCGTCCATTCCTTTGATGATTTTAGTGAGCAGTCATTGAGATTCTATGGCTGTCTTCGCATCAAGACACAGCGTATCCGAAAGATATGACTTTCCGGTTCAGATTTAATGACGCTCAATAAAATCTCATTCGCCCAGACGCGCACACCTCTCAAAATTCCGCTACGATAAAGTGAATGCCCAGGGGGGGGATATTTCTGAAGGTTGGTTTTGCTGAATCCCTTCTAAACTCTTCAGTTTCCCTGTGGTAATGTTAATTAACGTAAACAAATCTAACTAATAGTCAAGATATTTTGATTTCCTATCCGCCCACTCCCAACGCTGTTTGCCCCGCTTCAGTGACTGAAGTAGTCATTCCTTCATCTGAGACTGTTTCTATTGCTCAACGCTGGCTGGTTTTTGGCGGAGCGATTTTTCTAGTCTCAGTGCCCGTATTTTTTGAAGCTCCTTTAGTCCGATCGCTGCCCTGGCTGAGTTTGGCAGCAACCGCAGGCTGGGTCTGGTTAAGCATAATTCTTTCGGCTAAACCCAAAACTCAAGTCTGGGGAGAGTTGCTGACAGGCTTCACCTGGACGTGGCTAGCGGGTTCCCTTTATTGGGGATGGCTGCGCTGGGAGCCGACCTTGCACTTGCCGATCGAAGCGATTGCGCTCCCGATCGCTCTGTGGGGTTTGAGTCGCGGCTGGTGCAAAGTTGGTAACTTCTTTTATCTCGGTTCGCTCTTTGGGACGATCGTCACTGACATCTATTTTTATCTGGCTGATCTGATCCCCTACTGGCGGCAGGTGATGCTCGTCGAACCTGATATGGCTCAGACAGTCCTTCGCCAAGCCGTTGCTCAGGTGCATACTCCCTGGGGGCTTTCGTGGGTAGCTGTTTTAGCAACATTGCTTCTAAGTGTTGGCATTATTTCTTCTCGCTCACAAAAACTGCACTGGCTGGCGTTTAGTGGCGCAGTTCTGAGTACAATCTTGGTAGATAGTTTATTTTGGCTGGCTGCCTCCTTTGCGTGAGGTTTGGCTGAGTTAGATTGACTAAAACGGTTGGAAACTGGATTCTCAATGCTGAGGGTTTGATCATTAATTGCTTAAAGATGCTTAGGTGATCTATTTTCAATCGCGATAGCTGGCGCTTTTTTGTTGTGTCATGCTGCATCATAAGAAAGGATTTATTTTCTTCTCAGCCTGTGGTGACTTTGCAACCCACTCCGCATCTCGTATTAAGAACAGACTCAGGAAGTCGTCAGTTTTCGATGACTAGCGGCAACTGTTGGACCGTTGGACGTAGCGAAGATAACAATGTCGTTCTGTCCGATCGTTGGATTTCGCGCAACCACGCGATGGTGCAGTCAATGGAGACAGGCGAGTTTTACCTGATCGATTTGGGAAGTCGCAACGGCTCTTTTCTCAATGGTCGGCGTGTCAGCATTCCGGTCACGCTGCAAAACGGCGATCGGCTGACATTTGGGCAAACCGAGCTTGAGTTCTACTGTCCGGCTCATCGCCCGGTTGATGCCTCCTTAGGGATGGATTCCAAAGAATTTACGGCGACTGCCACGCTGCACATTCGTCGGTTAATCTCCGTTTTGGTCGTAGACATTCGAGATTTTACGGGGCTGACTCGTCAACTCGATGAAAAGCTGCTTTCAGAAGTGATTGGCACCTGGTTTCGTCGAGCGGGAGACATCATTCGTGAATATGGAAGCTGGGTTGATAAATATATTGGCGATGCCGTGATGGCAGTCTGGATTCATGGAGCACAAGGCATTGACCGAGATGAAATGCTGCGGATCGTTCAGGCTGTGAATGCACTACACGCCATGACCAGCAGTCTCCATCATCAATATCCTCTGCCATTTCCGCTCAAAATTGGAGCCGGGATCAATACAGGCTATGCAATGGTGGGCAACACAGGGAGCGGAGATCGACCTGACTACACCGCTTTGGGCGACACGGTGAATGCGGCATTTCGATTAGAGTCTGCCACTAAGCAAATTGGTTTAGACATCGCCCTGGGTGAAACCACTTATCATCACTTGTCTACGCTCATAGCAGATGCCAACTTTTTTGAGCAATATAACGTTCACCTCAAAGGCTATGATGCCCCGACTCCCACTCATGCCTGCTCGTTTGCAGATCTCGACGCTTTCTTACAAACTAAACATGAAAGTGTGGATGAGACGTAAATGAGGGGTTAGCCCGATCGGGCTTCGCCTCTAGAAGTCAATGAGACGTTTGTAGCACTGAGATGATAGGCTCTAATAAAAGCTGTGTAGAGAGCCTGCTCGATCCGAATGGGAGGGAAAATCCACTATGAAACGTTTAGTCCGCTTTGTCGCCACTTTGAGCCTGATCATGAGCTGTTTAGGTTGGTTAGGGTCGTCTCAAACTGCTTTAGCCGCTAACTTCAGCGGTCTCGGTTTTGCTTCACGTCCGTCTAGTCTGCTGGCAGAAGAGACAACTGGGTCGCTTCGGAATGCTGTCGAAGATAAGATGGCGACGGCATTTGGTAAAAAGATTGACTTAAATAACACCAATTTGCGGGCTTTCCGGCAATTTCCGGGAATGTATCCAACCTTGGCAAGCATCATTTTTAAGAATGCTCCCTATGAAAAGGTTGAAGATGTTCTAGACATTCCTGGATTGACTGAGAAACAGAAAGAGACACTTCAGTCAAACATGAAGAACTTTGTCACCAGCGAAGTTTCTAAAGAACTTACAGAAGGGAACGATCGCATCAATAACGGCATTTACCGCTAGATTAAGATCGCTTTAAACAATTCTCTTTGACTCACATTTGTGCTCGATCGCTCTCTGCGCTATGGGTTTATCCAAGATGTTTTCTCTGGCTCGACCTACTTGCAGGGAGCCTTTTTTATCGTTAGCTCACTATGTCAGATTTCAGTTTAGACGGGTCTGAACGCCTTGATATTCCCGATCGCTTTGATGTCCTTGTAGTGGGTGCGGGTGCTGCTGGGTTATATACAGCGCTGTGTCTGCCCGCTCATCTTCGCGTTGGGCTGATTACAAAAGATGCCCTATCCCGATCTGCCAGCGACTGGGCACAGGGGGGAATCGCAGCGGTAGTTGACTCCCACGACTCGACAGCGTTGCACCTTGAAGACACGCTAAAAGCGGGAGCCGGACTGTGTGACTATGACGCGGTTAAATTTTTGGTCGAGAATGCCGCGACGTGCATTCACAATTTGGTAGAGATGGGGGTTGCGTTCGATCGTGACGGGTCTAATCTCGCCCTCACTTTAGAGGCGGCTCATTCTCGTCGGCGAGTTCTTCATGCGGCTGATACGACGGGTCGCGCCGTGGTGACCACTCTGACAGAACAGGTTCTCAGCCACAAAAATATTCAGATTCTCTCTCAAGCCTTCGTGCTGGATCTTTGGCTCGATCCCCAAAGTCAGCGCTGCCAGGGAGTCAGCCTGATTTATCAAGGGCAAGTTTGTTGGATTCGGGCAGGAGCCGTTGTTTTAGCGACTGGAGGCGGCGGACAAGTCTTTGCTCAAACGACTAATCCTGCTGTGAGCACGGGGGATGGGGTGGCGATCGCCCATCGAGCCGGAGCGACTCTGCGAGATTTAGAATTTGTGCAGTTTCACCCCACGGCTCTGACAAAAGCGGGTGCACCTCGATTTTTGATTAGCGAAGCGGTGCGCGGGGAAGGGGCACATTTAGTCGATCGACACGGGCATCGCTTTGCCTTTGACTATCACCCGGCTGGAGAGCTTGCGCCTAGAGATGTGGTGAGTCGGGCAATCTTCAATCACCTGCAAAAAACAGAGGCAGACCCCGCGATCGCCAATGTTTGGCTAGATTTGCGCCCCATTCCTGCGGAAACCATTCGGCATCGGTTTCCTAATATCATTCAAGTCTGTCAGCACTGGGGCATTAATGTCTTTCAAGAGCCGATCCCGGTTGCTCCGGCTGCCCATTATTGGATGGGAGGAGTCGAAGCAGATATTCTGAACCAGACGAGCATTTTAGGTCTGTATGCAGTGGGCGAGACCGCCAGCACGGGCGTTCATGGAGCCAACCGACTCGCCAGCAATTCTTTATTAGAATGTCTGGTGTTTGGGGCGCAACTGACACATCTCAAAATAGAGAGTGATCCACTCAAACGTGACGAAGCATCGGATAGTCCGAATACATTTCATTTCCTAGAGCCTTTTGAATTAGATAAGATTCAAACGCTTCGTGCAGAATTGCCTAAACTGATTTGGCAAAATGCAGGAATTTGCCGTGAGGAAATGACGTTAGACAAGGCGATCGCGCAAGTTAAAGTCTGGCGGCAAGAATTTTTTCAACTCTCGCTCAGTCAAGCCCTGATCAGCCTCAACTCCGCTAATACGATCCGGTTTGCTGCTGACGCAGACCCTTCCTTAAAGGCGTGGGGAGAATTGTATAACTTACTAGATGTTGCCGATCTGATTCTCAAAAGTGCTCAGTTCAGAACCGAGAGCCGGGGAGGGCACTATCGATCGGACTATCCCCGACCTTCTTCTGATTGGCAAGTTCATACTGTGGTGCAGGGCGATCGCTGGGACATCGCTCCTGTAAAGGTCTGACTTATAGATATTTCTGAACGACTTCCCACCCCGTCAACGACACGAAAACGAACGCCACACAGAGTAGAGCATTTACGCCAATGTGAAGGGGACGCGCCCACGGACGATCGGGGCTAATCTGCACCGCACTCCAAGCCGAGATCAGCACCAGTTCCACGACACCAATTCCGATCGGTAGGTGGGTCGAATGTCCCAAACTGCCATAGTGACCCAGCGTGCCCACGATACCGATCGCCAACAGCAGCAGCACCAGCAGCGACATTGCGGCACCGCTCCAAAAATGCAGCGGACGCACCCATAACCGCTGTCCGCCTTGAGATCGTGCTGCAACCATGCTCACTCCAGTCGCGGCTTGTACGAGATAAGCTACGATCGCCAAACCCATTGACCACGCTGCAATTTTCCAGAGCCAGATGAAAGAGGGCAAATCCAAGGTTTTAAGTCCTGCACGTTACCTCTCTATCTTCCTCAAAAAAGTCAGAAATTGATTGGATTATCGGTTTGAATTCGATCAATTCAGTCTACGGAGGTTAAAACCGTCAGCCTCGGCTCGCTCACTTGAGGTTCGTCTCCGATCAGGGTTCCTTCGTTTCTTTGCTCTAACTCTTGCTCAGGAGTCGGTTTGCTCACAGTTGCCGCTTCTTCTGGAACACTAAGACTAGAACACGCGATCGTATCGGATAGGATAGCACTCGCCATCATGCCAGTATGAATCTCAAGATGGGCATCTGAGAGTGCCTCAAAAAGCAACCGTTGACCCGGAAAGACAACGCGCTCAAAATACCAGTTAGGGATGTTTGTAATTCGAGCGATCTGAATCTGGTTGGTTGCGTTGACGTAGCAGCAAAGAAAGCGATCGCTGCTCTCAGATGGGATGGGATCAAAGACCTGAGCCATAAGTCTAATGGGGTACTCCAACCTTAAAGGTGGTTATCAGAAAAACCCTAACACCATGCGATCCCTGGTAACTGTAAACATCATTACCAACTGCCTCTCTCATAACTAATTCTTTCTTAAGGTAGAGCGACGTTAAGAATTTTCTCTTGACGATTACCCAAACAGAGGCAGTACTGGGGATCGCTTATCCAGCCTGATCCTTTGAAATCTTTAGAAGTTTAAGCTCAGACCATGCAGAAGATGAGCGTCGGTGGTATCGTAAAGTTATATGAAAATAGTTTTCAGAATCTCCGTAAGAGTTTTGCCTTAAACCTACCTTCCCAGCAAGTGCCACTCAGATAGCATCTTCAAAAACGCAGAGTGGAACCTTGAGAAGCACGTTTTCCTTACATTGACTCTCTTTCACTCAATTCGGCTAAAACACCCTTTCTCAGTAGCTTAACTGCAATGGAAAATCGGATTCTTTACGTTCGCCTTCCCTGTAACCCCATCTTTCCGATCGGTGTGGTTTATCTAGCTGATCATATTCATAAGCAGTTCCCTGACGTTGAGCAGAAGATTTTCGATCTGGGTACGGTTCCTCCGCTAGACTTCAATGCTGCCTTAGATGAATGTGTTGACGAGTTTAAACCAACTCTATTAGTGTTTTCTTGGCGCGATATTCAGATTTATGCCCCCGTCGATGGACGAGGTGGAAACCCTCTACAGCATACCTTTGAGTTCTTTTACTCCTTAAATCCTTTAGTCAAAGCGAGAGGGGCGGTCGGCTTACTGCGAATTGCCTCTGGCTACTATGGTGAGCTTTGGCGGAACATTAACCTAATTAAGCGGGGGGTTAGTCGGGCTAAACAGCACAATCCGGGCGCTCGTGTGGTCGTGGGCGGCGGTGCGGTCAGCGTCTTCTATGAGCAAATCGGCAAGAGCTTACCAAAGGGTTCGATTGTTTCGGTCGGTGAAGGCGAATCGCTGCTAGAGAAGATGATGCGGGGGCAAGATTTTCAAGACGAGCGGTGTTACATAGTGGGCGAGACCAAGCCTCGCGATCGTTTAGTTCACGAAGTTCCCGCCAACATTGAGAAGACTGCCTGCAACTACGATTACATTCAAACGATCTGGACTGAGTTTGAATATTACTTTCAGTCACGAGACTTTTATGTGGGCGTGCAAACCAAGCGGGGATGTCCTCACAACTGCTGCTACTGCATCTACACCGTGATCGAAGGCAAGCAGGTGCGGATCAACCCGGCTCACGAGGTTGTGTCTGAGATGCGACAACTCTACGATCGCGGCATTCGCAATTTTTGGTTTACCGACGCGCAACTCATCCCGGCTCGTAAATATATGGATGACGTGATCGAGCTACTCCAAAAAGTTCTCGACGCGGGCATGAAAGACATTCATTGGGCAGCCTATATTCGGGCAGACAATCTGACTCCCGAACTGTGCGATTTGATGGTCAAGACTGGAATGAACTACTTTGAGATTGGCATCACGAGCGGATCGCAAGAGTTAGTTCGTAAAATGAGAATGGGCTATAACCTGAGAACCGTCTTAGAGAACTGCCGAGACTTAAAAGCTGCTGGGTTCAATTCTCTGGTTTCAGTCAATTATTCGTTTAACGTGATTGATGAGAGTCACAACACGATTCGTCAAACGATCGCCTATCACCGAGAGTTAGAGAAGATCTTCGGTGCAGATAAAGTAGAACCCGCTATCTTCTTTATCGGACTTCAGCCCCATACTCACTTAGAAGAATATGCGTTCAAGAACAATATTCTCAAGCCAGGATATGACCCGATGAACATCACGCCCTGGTCAATCCGCAAGCTTTTCTGGAACCCTGAACCCCTTGGCTCCTTCTTTGGTGAAGTGTGCCTTCAGGCATGGAAGCGAAACCCCAACGATTTTGGGCGAGAAGTGATGAGTATTCTAGAAGCAAGACTGGGACGAGCCGAGTTAGAGGAAGCGCTCTCTGCCCCGATCGAACCCAAACAGCAAGCATTGGCAGGTGTTGGAGTAGGAAAGTAATGTTAGAAGGTTCAATTCTGCACGAGTTGGGAGTTTCCCACGAAACAGGAGACGGTGGGAAGCGTCCTCTTAATTTCGGTGTTTACTATAAAAATACGCTGGTTTCTCTGTGTCACGCCCTAGAGGATTGCATTCTCACTTGCAGCAGCGCTCCTCTCGTTGTGACGGCGTTTCAAAGAGGTAAATGGTATCTCCAAGAAGCCGATCGCTACTCAGAGTTAGCCGACTACTCTCAGCAAGTCGTGCTGATGGCATCTCATGATGCAGGTTTTGCCGAGCATCCGACTAGCCAAAAGCCAAATGTCTCCCTCGTCGAGCTTGAACCGACCGATCCCGTCGCTCAAGAGTGGCACCTGATGATTTTGGCTCCTACCTATACCGCAATGGTGCTGTGTCAAGAGCTTTCGGTTGCTGACTATGGAGTTGGTGGAGTTCCCGCAGAAGACTTAGAGCGAAAGTTCTATGGGTTTTGGACGTTTGAATCGGGCTTAGTTCGAGAAACCGTCGAGTTAGCGATCGCCCACATCGGACGCTACAATCCAGAACTTCAGCAGCAACTTACCGCTAGAGTCGAAGCGATCGCGGCAGAGGCACAGACTAGCGATCGAGATGACATCTACACCGCCGTCTCACGGGTCATGGAATACTTACAAACGGGTCAGGCTGATCTGAACCAGCAGCCAGAGTATGGGTCTGCTCCACAGCGTCACCAGTCTCTCGACAACAATCTGGTTTCTAATGAGCTACAAGCCTTCTTGCGATTAGCACAACTCATCGATCAAACCGATCTCAGCAACCCAATGGCAGCCGCAGAAGTTGCCACTTTATCAGAAGCGATGGGTCAATTGCTTGATCTTCCTAGCTGGCAGTTAAATCGCCTTCGTCTCGCTAGTTTGCTGCATCGACTTGCCTTCTTGCAGCGATCGGACAGCGTTCTGAGTGCCAGCAGCTTTACCCGCTACTCCAACGATGAGACGGATGTACCGCCTAGCTGCCCGATCGTTCCAGGAGCGCAAATTCTTCGCACTATGCAGCGCTTGAAAGCGATCGCTACCATCATCAACCACCAATCTGAGCGATGGGACGGTCACGGACAACCCGCCGGGCTTTCAGGAGATGATATTCCTCTAGAGTCACGAATTTTGGGGCTTGTCGTTGAGTTTCAGCAGCACCTAGCCGACTTGCGGAATCGTTCTGAAGCTCAACCCGATTCTGAAGCTTATTTCATGAAAGCATTAGAGGCGTGTCAAGACGAACAGGACGATCGCTTCGACCCCAAACTGGTGGACGCTCTGGCACTGCTAGCAGCGGGAATGCAGCAGGGCTTAAGCCTATCGATTAGTTTCCCTAAAATCGCGGCGGGTATGTGGCTATTAGATTCTCACTCAGATGAAGACCTTCTCAATCTGATTGAGCCATCTCAGCAAGCAGGTAGTTTGGTAACAGAGCAGGTTTAGCACAATGGATGTTCAAGCAGTTCGATCGGGCAAACTCAAACTCTCAGCAGGTGCCGACTTGCAAGACGAAGATCTGTCTCAGGCAGATTTGAGCGGCATGAATTTGGCAGGGGCTAAACTCGCGGGGGCTGATTTGACGGGTGCTAAACTCGCGGGGGCATCTTTAGACGGCGCAAATTTGATTGGTAGCCAACTGGTTGGGGCTGATCTGCGAGCGAACCTGACGGGTGCTAATCTGATGCAAGCTGATTTGACCGAAGCAGATTTACGAGGCAGCAACTTGAGAGGTGCCAACCTAATGCGCGCTCGGCTAACTCGCGCTGCGCTCACGGGAGCGTTTTTGAGTGGTGCAAACTTAATGGGTGTCAGCTTTCAAGGGGCTGATTTACGCGGAGCAGATCTGCGCGGTGCGAATCTGAGTGGTGCTAATCTCCACGGGGCAAACTTGAGTCAAGCAGACCTCCAAGGCGCACTGCTCTCAGAAGCGAATTTAGAAGAAGCAGACCTCCAAGGCGCAAATTTGGCAGGCGCAAATTTGGCAGGCGCAAACCTACTGTGTGCAGACTTGAAAAACGCAAATTTGGACGGAGTGAATTTTGCCGGAGTTTGCCTCATCGGAACTCATTTAGATGAGCCAACTAAGCCTCCGGCAAAGCAATAGACCGCGATGCTGCAAATCTCATTCCTAGCGCGATCGTTCCTAGTGCAGCTATCCCCGTCAAACTCGCTAACGGATTACCACTAATCCCGGTTAACCAGTCAGGCACTTGATTTGAATACTGAATCAGTTGCCCCACGTTGACGATGTAATAACCCCACACTAACCCACCGTGTAGCCCGATCGAGAGTCCCAATCTGCCCCGACTGGCGCGTTTTGCCAACACCAGCGCCAGACCTAAAAGGATAAGTGCGGGAACTTGCGCGATCGATCTGGGGGCGTGCAGCAAAGCGTAGACGATCGCGCAAATCCACATCGCTTTTTTTGAACTGTAATCTCGCTGCAACTCATCTAGCAGCCAGCCTCGAAACAAAAGCTCCTCAGCAAAGCCGAATCCTAGACCTGTCAGTGAGCCTTCTAAAATCATGCGAGGCAGAGACGGCTGAGGAGGTAACCATATGACCCAACCAAAAATGCCTTGAACAGTAAACATTAACAGGAGGCTAGTTAGTCCGATCGCTAACCCCGTCAGTAAATTAATGCCATTTCTGCGGGTTCTAACCAGACCGTATCGTTTGAGTAAATCTGGCTGGTCGTAAACATACCGTCCCCATAAGCGCACTAAGACAATGAACTCTGCGTAGAGCAAAACCAGAGTGACGATCGAAGCCGTATTTGCATCGTGAACGAGCCAATTGGTTAGCCCAACAAGCGGTGTCCATATCAGCAAAAGTAGCAACAGAAATACCCCGATCCGAAGGGGAGCAGGGTAAGTAGACAATTGTTTAATCCGAGACTTCAATTTTTTGCTTTTTATTCGTCGGGTTCGATCGTACTCTCTAACCCATTCGCTTTGAGCGTCTCGCTGTAAAACTCTGCATGTTCTTGAGCACACGAAATCACCAGTGCAAGCCCATTTGTGTGAGCCTCCATCATGATGTTTACTGCCTGTGGCTGGGTTAAGCTGGGCACCGTTTTTGTGAGAACCTGCACCACATGCTCCATCGAGTTGTAATCATCGTTATGAAGCAAAACCCGATAGCGAGGCGCAAGCTTTCGTGATGTTGAACGCTTTTCAATAGTTTCAACAGACACAGTTCTATCCTCTCCGTAAGCTATCAACGACTAGTTAAGAGACCAACGCCTTACGATAACGACTTTTTCTGCCACTTGCAACACTGTAGTTCACAAGATTATATGGACTTAGCCTACAGGCTATGAAAGAAAAAGTCTTAACGAATGGCTCTTTTCTAGGTTAGCGCTTCTTTACAGAAATTAGTTATAGCGGTCGCCAAGACTGATAGGACATAGACTGAAGGAAGTCCAACTCAAGACAACCCATTGATGTCAAAACCCTACAGCTACGACCTGCGTCA
>NZ_LXYR01000065.1 GCF_001650195.1 Phormidesmis priestleyi BC1401
GGGGTGCAGAAGCAACGAGGCAGACCGCGCAAGTACGACGGCAAAGTTGACCTGACAGACCTCAGTCACTTCACCTTTGTGGAAACCGTGCAACCCCAGGTTGACCTCTACACTGCCCGATTGTGGCACGTCTCCTTGAAGCGGGAGATTCGAGTCGCCTACCTAGTTGACCGTCGCGTTCCGAACCGAGTCCGCACCTGCCTGCTGTTCAGTACCGATGTTGAGCAAGCCCCCAAGCAGATTATTCAGTTCTATAAATTGCGCTTCGGGATTGAATTTCTCTTCCGCGATGCCAAGCAGTTTACGGGTCTGAGTGATTGTCAAGCCCGTGACCTCTTGAAGTTGGACTTTCATTTCAATGCCAGTTTTACCGCCCTCAATCTAGCGAAGTTCGACGCGCATCCCCAGCACACCGGTCAAGACCCATTTGTATTCTCAATGGCAAGCGTTAAGCGTCGTGCCCTCAATCAACACCTACTTGAACGATTTATTGCCACCTTAGACTTGGAGCCAAGCTTGATTAAATCCCATCCCAACTACTCAACCCTTTGCGATTACGGCACTATCGCCGCCTAAAACTGTCCGAAGTATTGCTAAAGTCAATGGTGCCGTATCGAAATCTCAATCACAAATTCGCTTCCTTTGCCGAGGACAGAGGTGAAGCTTAATTGACCATTGTGTTTTTGTTGCACAATCTGCTGAGAGATTGAGAGTCCGGGTCTGGTGCCTTTGCCAATCGCTTTAGTGGTGAACATCGGCTGGAATAATCGTTGCTTTACGTCGTCAGGGATGCCTAGCGCATTGTCAGCAATGCTCACGATCGCAGTTTGAGCATCTTTTACATAAGTCTGAATTTGAATCGTGAGCGGCTGCTGATTTTTGCTCCAAGTTTCTTCTAATGCATCGATCGCGTTTGCTAACAGGTTCATAAAAACCTGATTGATCTGCCCTGGATAGCATTCAACATCAGGTAATTCACCGTAGCGTTTGACGATGTTGATCTCTGCTCGTTGACCAGCGGCTTTTAATCGATGCTGTAAGATTAACAGCGTGCTGTCCAATCCGTCATGGAGATTGAACGGAACCAGGGCGGTATCTGCGCGAGAAAAGATGCGGAGCGATGTGGAGATCGTTTTGATGCGATCGCTGCTCAACTCCAGCGATTTTAGCAACTTGGGCAAGTCTTCTAAAACAAAGTCAATGTCTGCATCCTCTAACGCTTGCTGAAGGGTTGCAGACGGGGTAGAATGCTCGATTTGATAGAGGTCTAGAATCGTGTGCAGCGTCGTCACGTATTCTTTGGCAAGGGGAACGTTGTTGGCGATCGCGTTAATCGGATTGTTAATTTCGTGGGCGACTCCTGCCACTAATTGACCAAGAGACGAGAGTTTTTCTTGTTGCACAATTTGCACTTGAGCCGTTTGCAAGGCGGCGGTTCGCTGGGCGACTTGCTGTTCGAGATGGTCAGTGAGGGTTTTAAGCTGCAAATGAGTCTTGACTCGCGCTAACACCTCCTCTTCTTCAAACGGTTTGGGAATATAGTCCACTGCGCCCAGCGATAGCCCTTTGACTTTGCTGGCGGTGTCTGTCAGTGCTGTCATAAAAATAATCGGAATGGGTTGATTGACTTTGTTGGCTTTAAGCCTTCGGCACGTTTCAAATCCGTCGATTCCGGGCATTTGCACATCAAGCAAGATTAAGTCAGGCGGCTTGCGCTCGACCTGAGCAATGGCGTTTTCTCCATCGATCGCGACTCGCACTCTGTAGCCAACACTTTTGAGCGATTGAGATAACACTGATAGATTGGTTGCGTTGTCATCGACGATCAAAATTGATCCGGGTTCTGAAGTTGTCATAGGGTTGAAGCACTAAGAGTTTGTTAAATGCTGTTGTAAAAAGGCTTGAAGCTGTTTAATTTCGTAGCGATCGGAGAGATTGATCACGGTTTGGGCAAATGGAGCCAACTTCACATCTGATCATTGAAGTTGTTGGGCAACTTCAATGATCAGATCGATCTCACCTTCTTCGTGCAATTCGCAAAGCTGTTTCAGGATTACTTGAGAAGGCGCAATAATCTCTGTTGAAATTGGCGATTCTATTTCCGCATTTTTAGAGTTATCTATTTCCTGATAGATCCATTCTAATTTCAGATATTGCTGTAATAAGTTGAGTAATGTATCAGTCTGTACAGGTTTAGGTAAAAAGGCATTTGCGCCAGCGTTTAAGCTCTTATATTGATCGCTTTCAAAAACACTAGCAGATGATACGAGCAAGATAGTGTCCTGGAATTGTGACAGTGATCGGAGCTTTTGAATCAACCCAAACCCGTTCAAAATCGGCATCGCTAAGTCGGTGATGATCAAGTCAGGCTGCGTCATCAAAGCTTGCTCAATGCCTTCGTGACCGTTGCTTGCCTCGATGAGTTGAAACCCGATCGGCTCTAGCAAATTAACGACCACTGACCGATTTTCCCAGCGATCATCGACGACTAAAATCTTGCGGCGATTGCCCTGATAACCCTCGATCGTGCCTTGTGAAACCACTCTCGACTCGGTTACCCAATGTTCGGCTTCTGGGAGGGTGACTTCAAACCCAAAGGTGCTGCCTGCTCCGATTTGGCTGCTGACTTCCAAGGCGCTGCCCATGAGCAACACAATCTTTTGACTAATGGCGAGTCCTAACCCGGTGCCTTCAGATTGTTTTTTGGTGTCGCCCACTTGTTCAAACGGCAAAAAGATTTTTTCTAGCTGATCAGGAGTCATGCCCACGCCCGTGTCTCGAATCTCAAAGCGAATTTTATGGTCTTCTAAGCTGTGAACGGCTAATGTCACACCGCCTTTTTCGGTAAATTTGATGGCATTGCCGAGAAGATTGATCAGCACTTGGCGGAGTCGTTTTTCATCGGCATAGACTCCGATCGGAAGCTGCGAGTCTGGCTCAAACTCAAAGACAATGTTTTTTTGCTCGGCGCGAATGCGGCAAATTTCAGCCACGCTTTGCAAAAAAGCCGGGAAATGCAGCGCATTCTCGACCAGATCCATTTTGCGGGCTTCGATTTTAGACAGATCTAATACATCGTTAATCAGTGTTAACAAGTGAGAGCCGCACTGATAGATAATGTCGATACCTTTGCGTCCTTTATCGGTTAAAGGCTCCGATCGTTGCAGGATTTGGGCATAGCCTAAAATGCCGTTTAACGGAGTGCGTAATTCGTGACTCATGCTGGCAAGAAATTCACTCTTTGCATCGTTGGCGACATCGGCTAACACTTTTGCACTTTCCGCTTCGTTTTTTGCTATTTTTAATTCAACGGTGCGCTCTTCAACTCGTTGTTCTAGCGCTGTAAAAGACTCGCGCAGTTGTTCTGCCATGCCATTAAACGATCGGGCTAAAATATTTAATTCACCGACGCTCGACGCTGCGACTGATTGGGTCAGTTCGCCTCCTGCAATGGCTTCTGATGCCCGACTTAATCGCAAAATCGGGCGCGTAATCCAGCGCGATGTATAGAGTCCTAATGCGGTTGCTAATCCCAAGGCTCCGAGGCAGAGCAAAATCGTGGTGCGAGTGTTGGCGTTGATGCGCTCCATAAAGTCGGCTTCAGGAACTGCCACAACCACCAGCCAATCTAAACCCCATTCATCCCGCCAAGGTGCCACCTGAACAAAATGGCGCTGATCGTTAAGTTGAAATTCCAGCGACTGATTGTCTTTGATGTTTGACAAATTATTAAAACGCTCAGTTAAATGTTTTGCAGTAGCTTCAATCAATGGATCTTTACTGTCAGAGCCTTGAAGCCGTTTAGCTTTGCCATTAACAAGTGTAAAAGGTTGTTCTTTGTTGGAACTGGCAATTAACAATCCATTGCGTTCCAAAATAAAAGTTTTTCCTGATGGACTGACTTTTAACTGCTGAAGAAAATCACTAATTTGTGTGAGTCGTTGATCAACTCCAATAACACCAATCAAATTCTTGTTTTTGTCATAAACTGGGCGATTAGCAGACACAGATAGCGTGTAAGGTGGCGATTGCCATTGATAAAGCGTCCACATCGATTTGCCTACTTTCATTGGTTGCTCGCACCAAGCTTCCTGCATCGCAACATAGGGACCAGTATCTACTGCAAGGTTAGTTCGATTTCCTTGTTTGTCTGTGTTGTAGACATAACTATGTTGGTTGCCATTACGTTTTTTGGAAACTTCCTCAACTGTAATGCGACCATCCTGAAAGTAGCGACCAGCAGCGGCAAAATCTCCTGTTTTCAAACATAAACTAATGTAGCCAACATTATACAATTGGAGTTGCTTCCAAAAAAACTGCCCTATCTGCTGTGGATTATCTGGGTCAAGTAACCCCATATCCATAGCACCGCCATTAATTTCAGCTAGGTTACGACCTGTATTAAGATAACTATCTAAATGCTGGTGAATGCGATCGCTAACTTCACCCCGCAACTGAGAAGCTAAATCGTTAACCGCTTGTTGTCCGTTTCGCACCGATAGATAGCCAATTAAGCCCACCGCCGCTGAGACTTGCAGAACAAATGGAATGACCAAGATCGATCGGAGAGAAAGCCATCTCGATCGCGAGGCAGAAGTTTGAGGGTTAGATTTAGATTGCATGAAGTTAAGCAGGTAGCGCAAGAAGCATTATTAAAGTTCCCGCTTTAAACGCTTAGTAGTCATGGAATTAATTCTTCAAAACGTAAAAAATTCTGTGGGCAATTGTAGCTGTCCGTTGATGACAAGATCTCTTTGCCTCGAAAGTTAGAAAATCTAGAGAAACGGGTTTAATTGCTACAGATCTATCTCAGTAATTGAGGGTCTTAGGATAAGACCCATTTGAGAATTTGTTAGGAGTGAGGATGAATCAACAATCAGATCGGTCGGGGTCTTTGCGATCGCTTCAGGGGTGCCTGCCGATTTCTGTGATGGTCTTCAATAGCTTACTTTCTGCGGCGTTGGCTGCCCAACTCCAAGATCCGTTAGCATCACTCAGAAACCAAAGTTTTGAACCCGGACTGGATCAAGTCACTCAAGTCACTTCAGTGTCTCAGCTTTCAGATGTCAAGCCAACTGACTGGACGTTTCAAGCGCTACAGTCTCTCGTCGCGCGCTACGGATGTATTGCAGGTTATCCTGACAAAACCTATCGGGGCAACCGTGCCCTCACCCGCTATGAGTTTGCAGCGGGTTTAAATGCCTGTCTCGATCGGGTCAACGAGTTGATTGCTGCTGCCACCGCCGATCTGGTTAAAAAAGAAGACTTAGCCACGCTGCAAAAGCTGCAAGAAGAATTTGCAGCCGAACTCGCCACTCTGCGCGGTCGAGTCGATGCGCTAGACGCTCGAACCGCTACCCTCGAAAACCAGCAGTTTTCGACCACTACAAAACTGGCTGGAGAAGTGGTCATCGCCTTGACCAATGAATTCAATCAGCCGACTAATAACAACACCGTTCTGCAAGAGCGCGTCCGGCTCAATCTGCAAACGAGCTTCACGGGCAAAGACACCCTCAACACGCGCCTCTCAGCCGGAAACGCAAACGTCTTTAACCTGCAAGGCGGCGGCGTAGAAGGCATTCAAACGTCTAACTTTGGGAACTCAATTACCAATCAAGTCTATGTCGATTGGCTATCTTACTACTTCCCAATCGGCAGCAAAACCCAAGCCGTGCTCGAAGCAGTTGGTGGGGGACACATTGACTATGCCTCGACCAATAATTCTTATTTAGAAACCTATGATGCGGGCACTGGTGCATTATCGGTGTTTGGTGAGCGCAATCCGATTTATCAAATCGGAGGGGGCAGTGGGTTTGGTCTAAGTCATAAGCTCACGGATAAGATTACGCTAAGTGCGGGCTATTATGCCGACAGCTCTGATCCAGCAACCTCGGCTACGGGTTCGCTATTGTTTGCGGCAAACCGATCGAGTAATAAAGACGGGTTGTTTAACGGCAGCTATTCAGCGTTGGCTCAAGTCAGTTTTGCACCTAACGATCGCTTCTCGATCGGGTTGACCTACATCAATGCCTATCGTCGGTTTGCGATCTTTGATGGAGGTAGTGCGCTGGCATCAACCGGAACTGCTGCTGCTAATGGAGTCGGACTTGACGCGAGATTGCTACCTGCGATCGTGAATGCTTATGGCGCATCTGCCACCTTTAAAGTCAGCTCTAAGTTTGCGGTGAATGGCTGGGTGTCTTATGTCAATGCAGATTTTGTAGGGGATCAATTAGGTGCAGCCAACATCTGGACTTATGCGTTGACGTTTGCCTTCCCGGATCTGCTCAGAAAGGGAAATTTGGGCGGACTTGTGATATGAGCTGAACCCTATTTGGGTAATGCCAGCACGTTTCAAACGGGAGGTAAAAACAACATTCCGCTTCATTTGGAAGCGTTTTATCGATGCAATCTGTCTGACAATATTTCTATCACACCGGGTTTGATTTGGATTGTGTCTCCGGGGCAAGATTCTAGCAATCAAGATGCCGTGATTGGAACAGTACGAACAACATTCACGTTCTAAGAGGCATTCATGTTGCTGTGCTCATATTTTATGTGCGTGCAAAGCTCTATAGAGACGTTCTACCAGCGTGTCTCTATAGAGTCTATTTGAGATCTATTAGATGCCAATCTTTTGATCATTAGCCTGATGAAATATAGCCGTTATCGACGCTAGGCTGTACTTTAAAACCCTTCAAAGTTGTTCTTGTCGTTTTGGATGTAAAGCCTCGAGTTCAAAGATGATTACGTCCCTTTCAGAGATAGTTGATTCCTGTTCTGAAAGGGAACTCTAATGGGATCTTGAGCGTTTATCTTCAGGCTATGCGGAGACAACTGTCGCTGACTACGAGCTACTACATCCGAAAACTGCTGCACCAAAACCTCGATCGCTTGACTTCTGTGCTTGCGATCGGGGCAGGTCTCAAGGCAAACTCTCTCAGTGATTTAAATGCTGTGCTAGAGAGCCTGTATCTAGAAGAACAGGAGATTAATGCCGCGATCGAGCAGCTAGAGCATCTCGGAGTTTTTCATCAAACCTTGAGTCATCAAGGTGCAAAACACCATCAAGACCTGAGAGCCGCAGAACAAAATATCTTCTGGCTACTGGGATTTAAACTGCGTGAACTCACGCATCAGGGAGTAATCTTGGTCGTGGATGACATTCTACTAAATGTGCGTCTGCTTTCGACTGCATTGACCAAACACGGCTATGAAGTGTGCAGCACCGACACAAGTGCGTCTGTAGTGGCAACCGCGATCGAGGAGAAACCTGACTTGATTTTGCTCGATATCATGATGCCTGGAGTTGATGGCTATGAGGTCTGAGATCGCCTCAAAGCTAATGCTCTGACCCGTGAGATTCCGATCATTTTTATTAGCACGATGAATGACCCTCTCGATAAAGTAAAAGCCTTTGGAGTCGGAGGAACGGACTATGTTGCCAAACCTTTTCAAATGGAAGAAGTGCTGGCTCGAATTGAGCATCAACTCAAGATTCGGGTGCTGCAAAAACGGTTAGAGGCGCAAAATATCAGACTACAGCACGAGATTCAAAAACACAAAAACATAGAAGCCCGATATCGTGACAGCTTTGAGAATGCTGTCGATGGCATCTTTCAATCGTCGATCGATGGCACCTATCTAAAAGTGAATCCAGCACTGGCACAAACGTATGGATATGCGTCTCCTAAAGATTTGATCGAAAAACTGACTGATATTTCTCAACCACTCTATGTGCAGCCGCAGCGCCGATCGGAGTTTGTCGCGTGCTTTGAGCAACAGGAAACCGTGTTAGATTTTGAGTCTCAGATTTATCGTCAAAATGGCAGCGTGATCTGGATTTCGGAGACGGTTCGCAAAGTTCACGATGCAACCGGAGCCTTTCTGTTTTATGAGGGAACGGTCAGAGACATCACGGCTCGAAGCCAACAAGTTTCTGGCTAAACTCATCATCTGATGTATTCCAGAATTAAATCAGTATAAGCAATTGCCGTGATTGGGCGAAATGAAGCTAAAAGCACCCGAAAGAGCGACTGAAAGGCTTTATTCCAGAGATCACGGCTCTGCTGTTTCTACGTCTCGGTGACGATCGAGGAGGTCTTAATCAACCTTTGCCCGGAATCTGAAGAAGCCATAAGAATTAGTTGGTGCGCCACTTGCTGTCGCCTTTGGAGCACTTCCCACACTCACAACCGCCGCTCCTCTGCTGTTGTTAACTCCCATACAAGAAGCTGGAAAAACAGGAGTGGAATTGGGGTAGAAACCCGAACCCAAAGCCGGACTATCAGGAACAGCCGTTAAAGTACCACTCAAACTAAGCTGTAGCGAACCTGGTACATAGGTCGTATTGGCTGGAACAAAGTCGCAGAGACTGACATTACTCGCATCTTTTCCACCATCTGAAAGAAAGTAAATGGTGTACTCTACTTCATCGCCTGGCTTAGGTTGCTGGGCGACAGGAAGGGCAGTGGCAGTTACTGCGCCTTGCAGAAGGCTACTAAAGTTTGTCGTATTGCCTGAATTATCAGACTTAACGGCTGTAGCAGTGGGGTTAGCCCAACCAGACGCATTATCATCGATCGCGCCTGCACCCGTGACCACATCGACATAGCCAGACAGCACCGTTGTTTGAATCTTGGTTAACCGCTTGACTAAACGGATGTTGGGAGGTGAAGCCACTGTGATAGATACACTAGATTGGTCATCTTCAGCAGGGTTGTTGTTGTTGGGAGAAGAATCAGAGTCGATCTGTTCACTGGCAAACACTTGAGCCGTGTTGGTGATAGAGCCACTGCCGATAACTTTTGCCGTGATTTGTAAGGTGACAGTACTGCTATGGGCAAGACTACCTACATTCCAAATACCTGTGAGCGAGTTATAAGATCCTGTACTCGTACTAGAAACAAATTGTAGTCCTGCTGGAAGACTGTCTTGAACCTGAACACCTGTCGCATTTCCGGTAGAAGGCGTTGACTGATTGGTTAAGGTAAGTGTGAAAGTAATGTTCGTTCCAGCAGATGGGTTTGCATTGTCCACTGTCTTTTGTAAAGCTAGATCTGCAACCGGAGTACTGTTGTTAACATAGATTCCACCACCTGCAATTAGATCCATCCCACCGCCACCACCTTCCGTCGTATTGTTTGGGAAGGTTGTCCAATCTACGAGATTATTTCCTACAGGTACGTCTCCCGGCAATAAAGCATAGCCATAAAATTTTTGTCCTGCGGTGATGCCAAGGTCTGCATATGAAAAATAAATGCCGCCAATTGGCTGGTTAGTGGCATCGGAGGAAGGGCTGAGATCTGTGCCGATCGTGTCTGCTCGCATCACTGTTGTAGCAACGTTGTTATATATCGTCGATCTTCCCCAAGTTGAACCTGTAGCTGTAAACGGGCTTCCCAAAGCGGTTGGGTTATTTGAACTGTCTACAGCAGTAATTGCAGCAATTTTGAAGGCATCGTTTCCACCTCGCTCCATAATGAGAAATCCAATATCAGGCAGACCTGCTGCTGCTGGAGCCGTCAAACCAGACGGGTCAATAAAATCAACTCGTTCAATGTTGTTGTTATTACCCTGTTGGTTGCCTGTATTCGCGAAAACATTGTCAGTTCCTCGGTTGACAATCGTGTTGAGCAGGGCTGACTCCATATCATCAGCTTTAGAAGGAGCGAAATCGCGGGTATTACCTGAAGAGCCAATCCTTTGATAGAAGAGCAGTTGTCTATAATCGCTAGGCGATCCAGTTGTGTGGCGGCGTATGCGAATCTGATTGGTCAACCTCAAAAGGGAAAATGTGTTTGATGCAGTCGTAAACCCTGAGATTTCGAGGTTATTGTTTGGGGAACCTTGACTAAAGTTAAGCGTGTATGGAGTTGTCGTTGAATAACCGGGTGATGGCGCGCCGCTTGCCCCAAACGCTGTATAGGTGCTAGGTATACCAGGTTTGGGAGATGCAATGATATCTTTCATAGCGATTGGCGTAGCAATTGCAGGACTAATTGAGGTCAGGATGATGGTTATCGTCACGAAAAAGGCTAACCACCCATGAGGGTTAACAAGTTTGTGCAACTTGGTTAATCGCCCGATCGCATTCTCCGATCGGAGCCACTGAGTCAAACTTAAATCACGTTTCATGGGGTTACACCTTGAACACTGGGGGGACTAACAGGAGCGATCGAAACGGTATCTGTTTTGGGCTTACGATCGGCAGAGGTCGGTTTTTGCAACCCAAAGCCGCTAAACAGTTCATTGAGTTTGATGGTGAGACCCAGGTAAGTACCACCTGCCGATCGAGAACCGTCAAAGTCGCGATCGTTGACTCGACCAAAGCTATAGCCTGCCGCGAGTCGAAGATTGGGGGTGAGATAATAACCCGCCTCAACCACAAATCCCATTTCGTGAAATCCAACGCTGGGTTGAGCAATCCATCGGGCTTCTCCAACAATGTCCCAGCTATAGCCAAAGCGATAAGTAGCGCGGAGTTGAGCCAGAGAAACGGTGCTCGTGCCGACTAAATCGCTAGAGAGAGTTGTGGAGCTATGACGCATCGCGTATTTGCCGTAGAATTCCCATCGCCAATTAGGGGCGTAGAGTGCTTCCAGGGCTATAGTGTGGTCTTCAGAGCCTGTGCCACTGCCAAACAAAATTGTGTCAGGAATCGTCGAAGGATTCTTGCGATATTCGTAGCGAAACAGGGCATTGAAGCGATCGTCGTTGGGGTTTCGATAGGCAAGTCCGAGTTTGAGATTAGAGGTGTCGCCTAACCCGATTAGCGTTTGGTTGGCAGCATTAGCTTGCTGATAGCGTGCCAGTGCTGTGAGTGATGAAGAAATCTTGCCCGTCGCGGCTGCCGAAATCACCGTGTTGCTGCCGCTTGACGAACTGCGATGTTCATAGCGGGCACCTGCCTGAAACTCTTTGCTCCCGGTATATTCAAGCCCGACGCTGTAACTATCGCCGCCCTGCAAACCCAGAGAAGATGCACTCTGCCCAACTGCAAACGGTTGAGCAAATTGAATTCCAGCCCCAGTGCTGCCAAAAAATCCGCCGAAGAGATGTTCGTATGCCAGATCCATTCTCAAACCGGGGGAGATTGTCCAACCCTGGTTTACGCCGATCGCGCCTTGAGTTGTCCAGCTATCCACTCCGCCGAGGATGCCATAGCGTGCATGAAGCGTCGTGTCTGTCCCAAATTTGTATTCTCCGCGCAAATTTAGATTGGTGATCGACTGTCCGGCGAGTTGCCCACGGGTGTAAAACTGTTGACTTAAGCCGAGGTTAACTCCGGGCATGATCGCCCAATCAAGTCCTAGCCCAGTCCGATCGCTATAGACCGGATCGACCGTTGATGATAGCGTCGTTTCATTTTGCGCCAGAAATGTGAGCGTTTTAGACAACGGCACGGTGAAGCGCGATCGCAGTTGATCCGAGGAGCCGCTTGAATCGGGGGAGAGTCGATCTTGACGATCGCGGTGCAGCAAATCGACATCTAGATTCGCGTTGCCAAGTCGCTGCTGAACACCAACCGCGATCGTGGTCAGTGAGTTATCAACTCGACTTCCGGGAATCGCTTGATTTCGGGGAGCGAATAGATCCTGGAGCGTGTCGATTTCGCGGGGTGCAATGCCCGTGTTGTCTTCGTGGTCATATTGCACTCTCAGTTTTGTGATGTCAGAGACGCTGCCCGTAACTTCTGCCCCATAGCGAGTTTGACCGGGTACAAAACTGATGGTGGCATCATTGGCAAATCCAGTATCGGTTTTGCGATAGTAGCCTCGCGCCAAGATTCCGGTGGCAATTTCGGCGTTGGCTTCTAATCGATAAGCAGAGCCGCTGACCAAACCGAAAACGTCCGATCGATTGCTAGAGTGAGCATATTCAGCAATGACATTCCCTTTGCCAAATGAGAATAAGGCATCAGTCCCATAAAGCTCAAAGTCTCTGGTTCCTTGGTTCTCTTTCAGATAAGTGGCACCCACCCAGCTTTCTCGCCCCGGTGTGTTCGACAGGTGATAAAGCGCTCGACCTGCGTAGATATTGCTTTTACTTGCCTGTTGACTTTCGTATTGATAAGTCGTGACAATGCGGCGCACCAGAACTTGACCCGTCTGATCGACATCCGTTCTCAAAATCGGTTGTCTAAACAGAATCGTGCCGCGATCGTAGTCAATCTCATAGTCGTTGCCGCGATTTAGCTGCTTGCGTTCTAAAACGGTTCCAGGACGGTTTAATTCTTCGAGTTCTAAGAAGACATTTTCACTGCCGCCAATCACTAACCGCCGCGACAGGAAGTAATAGCCACTTGTGCCATCGGGCGTGATCGTGTCTCGCTGAAAGCCCTGCACGTTGTTGCCATAAAACCCGCTGAGTTGCAGATTGCCAAAGTTGTAATTGGTTTTCAATCCGTGAAGTTGGCGACTGGTAGCGCTGAACTGCTGCGATCGCGTGGCAAACTCTTCGGTGTTATAGTCGCCCCATATAAAATAGTCGATGCCATTCGTAGTCGGAGACGTGCGCTCAAGTTTGAGATAAACGCTGTCGATCGAGGGAGTCAACACATCGGTCCTAGAGCTGTCTCCATACACCGGATAGTTTTGATCGCAAAACTGCTGTTCTCGAAACAGCCGCGCAGTGCCGTCACAGGTTTGATTGAGGGCGTGATCGCTGTTATACGCTCCGGTGACGAGCCAATCGCCCACTTTACCCGTGGCAAACACCGCACCGTGAGTCGCTAACCCGTAGTTATTTTTGCCATTCGGCGGCAGAAAGTCCCGAAAGCTGCGATAAAAATCAGTGCCACCTTTGCCGAGCCGAAGATCGATCGAGCCAGTCACCAACGACGATCGCAAATCGGTTTCAAACTGAACTTGCGTAAACGCATCTAAATCATCCGCCTTCGCCTGAATTCGCACCATTTGAGCTTGAATGCCCGATCGTAACGTCGCTTTAAATTCGCCTTGAGTTGCTTTGACTTGATAGCCCGGTTGATCAGGGCTGGCATCGGGTTCGACAAATTCGCCTGCCGTGGGTTTGAGGGTGACGATCGTATCGCGATTGGAGCGGTTGCCGTTGGCATCCAACAATTCACCTTGAATGGTCACGGTCGATCGCCCATCAGCACGAACTCGCGTCTCAGCCGTGCGAACCGTGATCTGTTTCGCCAATCCGCGCACTTGCACCTGCGTTGATGCGGTTTGCGTCACCTGACCGTTGCTGATAATCTGAGCCACGATCGTGTTTTCGCCATCTTGCAGCGGAACGCCATACCAGGTTTGGGTAGTTTGCTTTTTAGCTCTGTCTTTTTCAGTTCGCCCGACAAGAGACGTACTCACTGATTTGCCGTTCACCTGCAAGTCCACTTGGCTATCGAGAGGAAACCGCAGCACCACGGTTGTTGCCGGAACATCAATCACCGCTTTAAGAATGGGCGATACGATCGTGATGCCTTGCGACAACTCGGTTGGTGAGGATTTTACGTCCGGTTGTACAGTAGGTTGTGATTCGGATTTAACTATAGGTTGCGCTTGAGAGACTGATTGCACGATCGGAACCGTTGCCGTTTCTATAGTTGCCGCCATTGCGCTTCTGATTGGCATCAGCAATGCAAAGCTGATACTTTCAGCAATCAGCCCTAAACTTAGCAAACCAACCGCTAGAGAATGTCGAGATTTCATATTCATGGGTTGCCTGCTTCTGAAACGGCGGGCGTGACAGCAAAATTCATTCGCACCAGTCCGCTAGGTTCGAGATGCACCAGGCGAGATTGACTATTGCGTTCTTTGACATAGCGATTTGCGGCAAAGGTGTAACCTGGAACGCTGCTGAGATCAAGCACTCCCGTCCGGTTGCCTGATAGAACATTGGCGATCGAGAACAGTCCGTTAGGATCAGAGGTAATGCGAGTGCCATCATCTAAAATCACGACCGCATTCGGGATTCCTAGCTCTCCGGGCTGCTGTTCACCGTCGAAATTTTTGTCTTCAAACACGCGACCGATAATGGTGCCGCAATCAGAGATGATACCAGGACGAATTCGCAATCGATATTTAGACGGTCCGTCTCTGAGAATGGCATTGGTATCGATGCGATGAACGCTGACACTCGCTAGATTTTCACCCGATCCGCGCACCGAATCAGGACTGAGTTGCACAGCATAAGCAATGTTCAACACGCCATCAGGAGGAATGCTGCTGTCAGACTTAAAGATCACCGTTGAGCCGCTTTGAGTTGCCGCGATCGCCACTCCAGATCCACCCAATTCACCGCGAACGCTCTTGGGTAAAAAGGCAAACCCCAAGGGCAAGACATCGACAACCTCGATTTGATTGGCAGCTACCGAATTGAGATTTCGCACCGAGAGCCGATAAATTACCGTATCGCCCGGTTCAGCAGCGGCTCGATCGGCGGTTTTTGTAATCTGAATTGGTTGAGATGCCCCTACGCAAATCGGCTGATCGATCAGACTCAGCGCCGAAAGCACCAACCCTGTACCAGTGGCATCATTAATTGCAACCGTCGTACTAAAAGAAGCCGGATCAGCATCTAAGCTAATGCCTCGCCCATCAAGTGCGGTCGCGGTATAAGAAACCGTTTTTGCAACATCATCTCGTGCCGTAATCACAACCCGAATTTGACGCTGACTATAACGCCTAGCACTCGCAGGCGGATTCACAATCAGAATGTATCGTTTGCCAACCTCAAGTTGACCTGCACTACGGTTAAAGAAAAAGTTATAGCTTCCTTTTGGTTCGTCGTTTGCCAAAAAGAAGGGATTGCTATTTTGCAGGTTGGGTGGCGCACCCGTAAAGCTTGTGCCTGCTCCGGTTCTCGGTAGGGAAACCAATCCTAGCGGCGTATCTTGGGCACTAGCATCATAGAGACCAACGCTAAACCCTGCATAGTCGGGCAAGACTTCTCCACCGCAGCCACGAATGCGCCCAAAGGGATCAACGATCTCCTGCTTCAACTGATTGGTAATACTTTCAAACGTATGTTTTTCAGCATCTTGAAATGAATAGGAAGCCGTGTTAGAAATCGCAGTTTTTGCACCAGCCGCTAGAGGCTGAAGCGCAATGCTGGCAATCAGAAACGCCGCCAATAAGCGACATCGTTTGCGGTGAGAAATCATGGAAGCTAATTCGGGTAAAAGACTGTAGGCAACCTTAAAATCGTGGAGTCGTCAATTCCACCTGTGAGAGTGAGAAGCGATTAGGCAATTTGAAGGGTGTTCTGTCGAAACGTTCTATCGAACACCCTTCAGGCTTAGAGACGTTAGCGGATTTTGACTTGGTAAGCGGCACTTACGATCGCGTCAGGTTGCAGCGTTTGGCTCGTCTCCCATCGCACATGCGTGTAAGCCGCAGCCGGAGCAGGGCGCTCTTCGACTTTGCCGTTGGGCAGCGTCACCTTCACCGTTGGCTGCACCACAAACGTTTTGCCTTGGTCAATGCTGTAAGTGACGGTGATTGCTTGAGCGATCGTGGCAGAGTTCAACTGATAGATCGTTCCTTGAGGAATCGGTTGAGTAATCGCCACGTTTCTTGCATCGCGACTGCCTTCGTTCTTACCCGTCACCGTGAACCGAATCAGATCTCCTTGTTTGGCTTTAACGTTGCCGTCGATCGGTTGCCAGCGAATCACCTCCTTCCCCTGCTGTTTCGTCACCACTTGCTGATCTGCCACCAAGTGCAGATTGACTTTGGGCTGACGCAACACGTTTTGAGCGATCGTAGACCCCGCGTTAAAGATCTGAGCGATCGCGGGTGAGCCGTTAATCGGCAGAGTCGAAAGAACCAGGGCAGCGCTGGCACCTAATAACCAATGTTTTTTCATGTCGATACTCGTTGTGAATGCAGTGGAACAAATGTGTGTTGTGATTGCTGTTCTAAAAAGTTATGGACAGCAATCACTAGAGCGTTACTTGATTTTTCGCTGGAAGGTGAAGGTGCCAGCAGCAGAGCCAGGAGCAACCGTCGCGATCGTATCTGTATATACTTGGATGTCAGTCGGGGTGCCGCTGGTAGTCACCGCGATGGTTCCACCTGAATCGATCGCAGAGCCAACTCCACCAGTCGTTCCATACTTTGAGTCCAACGTGGAGGCAAACCAGTTGTTTGCGGCTGTCGCGCCATCCTCCGTAATTACCAAGCTGTTAGCAGGTAGAGTGACGTTATTCGTTCCACCACTCGTCGAGATGTTCTTGTAAACGATGCGATACTCGATCACTCTGCCCGGAGTCGCGGCTGCATTCAGAGTAGCTGGCACTGTTGTAAAGGCAGTTACAGGTGTTGTACCGTCTGTGTGCAGAATTCGGGCATCTTTGTCTAGCGTCACGTAGTTGGTGTAGAGACGATCGATCGTCGTGTTGCTCGGTTCACCATCGAATAAACCGTTATTATTGACATCGACAAACGCCGTCACTGGCACTGGGAACCCTTGGAACTGCGGTGCTGCGGGTAAGTCAACGGTCACTTGATAGTTAGCTGTCGCTCCGCCTGCAATGGTCAACCTGACCGGAATAGCGGCACTCGTTCCGCCCGTGCCCGACACGAAGGCGAAGCCGCCTGCCGACGTGTAGTTATAAGTTGCGCTGGTGCCCGTCCCGGTAATCGTCACTTTCGTGTTGTCTGGTAACGCAGTCGTTGTTGCTGGAGGAGTTGGCAACAGCGAGATAGCTTGAGAACCGCCGCTCGTGTTTTGAGCCGTGTTATCAAACGTGAACGGAAGCGTTCGAGCATCGGTTAACAAAGTTGTAGGCGGCAGATTTGCTGGAGTCACAATCGACTTGTTGGTGAAGTCATCATTGGTGTCATTAGGTCCAACTGCGCCAGGTTGACCCAACGGTCCGTTTAAGGGAGTCGCGGCGATCGTGTATACGGTGTCTTCACCGCCCCCTGCCTTAGTACCAGTCGTGTCAACCCCTGTATTGGTGTTGGTGGTATTATTTGGGTCAGTTCCGGTTCCTGGGTCAGTGCCATCTGCCGCAGGGTTTGCAACTCCGGTGCTGATACCGCCATTGTTGATGGGTGCGCCACCCGCAGAAGCCGGATCAGGGTTTGTTCCGTCTAACTTGTTGTTTGTGCTTTGGTCACCCGATTCATCGTAGACAATCTGAGTAGCGGTTCCTGGAGCGACGGTGCCGGGTTGAGATTGACCAAAGGCTTGAGCCAAGTTAGCAATCTGCCCTCCAGCAAACGTGGCAGTTGGAGTCAGATCAAATTGGAACCCAGTAACTGTGGTACCTGTGCTTACTGAACCTTTAGGAATTCCGGCTGCGTTGGTGTCAAAGATGAAACCAACGCGAGTGATCGCAGAACCCGATGTCGGACGGATGGTTTTCCAGCTTGCGGCTAACGCACTGACGGTTAGTGGATCTTGCGTGTAAACTGCCACCCAACCACTAGGAGCAGTGATGGTATTCGTTGCGCCAAACTGCAACCCTGCTGGAACGGCATCACTGACTAAGACATACGCCTTGGCGGTGCTGCTATTGACGTTGATCTGGGTGCCATAAAGATCAGACGTGACAAACCCAGTCGGAGGCGTTGCAGGATTTTCAACTCGCAGTGCCAGCCTATAGGTCAACACGTCATCGGTCAGAATGTTTGGCGTAGTCTTGTTGTCGTAGCCACCTACAGCTTTTAGCACGGCTGCAAACGATTGCAATCTGGCTGCAACCGTGATCGGGCTGCTGGTTGTCATTGCCTCTCTCACGCCATTGCTGGGCGCAGTTGCATTGGTTTCACCCCCGACTCCGTTTGCGTTGTCCACGGTGTAGACATCGTTGGTATTAACGTTTGCAGAGCGATCGAGGTTTTGTCCATCAACGGGGCTTGTATTTCCTAGCGACACTTTCAAGGTGCTGGTTGCGGTTGCACTTGCCAAGACCTTGATCGGCACCCGAATAGTGATTGTTCCGGTGGTTCCTGTGCCGGGATTTGGAACCAGCGATCCTGAATTTGCGCCCGTTCCTAGCAAGTTGCCTGTGGTGTCTCCAGCAGGCGTGAGCGGCACGTTAACCGCCGTTCCTAATGTCGTGCCATTAACTGCAACGATTTGAATCTGCCCGTTTTGTGAGAAGGCAGTCGTATTAGAGAGAGTCGCTATGCCTGGGATAGAGAATTGAGTCGGGTCGTTGCCCGTGTTGGTAATGACAAAATCTACATATAGGGTGTCACCTGCATTAGGGTTGACGACGCTGGGAGTATTCGCTGTCAGCGTTAGACCCGCCACTTCTAAAACGTCGATCGTGACTTCGTTAGAGGTCGTAGTGTAGTTGCTACCACCGCCATCGTTAAAGGTTCCGGTTGCCGTGTTTTTAATCGAGGTTCCGGCGGCGGTGCCAGCAGCTAGAATCGGTGCAGCGAACGGAAGGGTACTCCCGATAGCAAGGGTGGCTGCCAGCAGATGGTGCAAGCGAGAGCGCGGGCAATTTTTCATGTCGGGTGGGTAAAGTGGATGGACGATCGAGACGCGAAGCTGGGGCTAATCAATGACGAAATCAGTCACTTTAGCCGTGCTTTCTAAATGTCAGAAATTTAGTAAAAGTTAGGTTGCTTTCAAGAGAGCAGAGTTAGATCTAGCTATAGTTTGAGCAAATTGGGCAAGCTAATCTTAGAGACTTCAAAACATCGTTCTCTAAATCGTTCCCTAAAGATTCCGGGATGAATCACATAGGCATAACAGAGGCTTCAATCCAGCGTTTTCACTGGTGATGCAATAGAGTGCAGTTCGGGTTGCTTGTAGAATTACCGATAGTGATATTGCGAAAGATTCAACTCGTCGCAAAAGCGGTATCGGACGTTAATTCACAGTCAAGAATTGATGATTAAAATCACGTATGGGTCTGATCCATAAATCGATGCTTTTATAAATAGCGATCGAAAACATCCCTTGACCGTGCTAAATCTTGGTCAACGGTGTTTAGACTTTGGTATGACGAATTACCTTACGTCTGTCCGCACTAAAGCATTAAGATTAGCTTTGAGCCAGTGCAACCTCATGAAAAATATTGACGATCCTCAAGTTTCTTTGATCGACCTCACCGCACTGCAAGAGATTTATCGAGTCGGCGGAAATCTTCCAGAATTTTTAGTAGAGATTATCGATTGCTACCTTCAAGAAGCTCCCAAACTATTGAGCGCTGCGCGCGAGGCGTTGGCTCAGCAAGATAGTAGAACTCTGAAGCGATCGGTGCACACATTACGATCGAGCAGCGCTACGGTCGGCGCGATGACGTTGGCAAAACTCTGTGAAGAACTCGAAGCACTGGCGATCGCCGCATCGCAAGCCGAAATTATTGATCACCTTCAATTACTAGAATCTGAATACTATCGGGTCGCGATCGCATTACGGCAAGAATGTCAACGGTTTCTCAACGCAGATAAACCAGAAAATAGAGGCTAGGATGCAACTTCCCCAGCCTCTAACGACCCAATCTTCACGAATGCCTAGCGTCTTGAAAAACTATAGATCGTCTGAGTTTCTAACGCATCACAGATCGACGAAGGCAACTGATTGATCGAAAATGTTTGTCGATCGAGCTGCACCTGCAAGCCCGTTAAAGGGTCAGAACCCGGAGAAATCATAAACTCCAGTTTTTTCACCGATGCCCAGCACGTCAGATTATCAAGAATCTGCCCGATCGCTGAAATGTAGGGATGGTCAGGCGATCGATACCAATCGACATCGCTAACCAAGGCTTGCTCAAAGCCCAAATGCGCGATTAGAGAGGTTTCGCCAAACAACGCCGATGCCACGGGTCGCGCTTCTTCTTGCAGCGTCAGATCGTAGATTTTAGCCAAATGCCGCAGTTTTTCGAGCCGCTCATAGCGCTCTGCCACCGACTCCTCGGTTTCAAAATGCAGCGCCAGCGTCACCAGATAAGTTCTTAAAAACAAGTGACCCATCTTTTCGGCTTTGGTTGCCAGATAAGAAGAGTTATAGGAGGTCGCCTCGATCAAGAGGGGGACTCGATCGACCATCTCTAAGCCATAGCCTTTTAAACCCGCAATCTTACGAGGATTATTGGTGATCAGGCGAATCTGCTTGACTCCCAAATCGTTGAGGATTTGTGCCCCAACGCCGTAGTCTCTCAAATCAGCAGGGAAGCCCAGGCGCTCGTTTGCCTCAACGGTATCGAGTCCTAAATCTTGCAGCGAATAAGCCTTGAGCTTGTTGACCAACCCAATGCCTCGTCCTTCTTGCCGCAGGTAAACGACAATGCCCATCCCCGCGTTTTCAATCATCTTCAGGGCGGCTTGTAGCTGCATCCGACAATCGCAGCGCAGCGAACCGAGCGCATCTCCCGTCAGACATTCTGAATGCACTCGCACCATCACCGGACGATCGCCAAACTGCTCAGGCTCACCTTTGACGATCGCTACGTGCTCAGAGTCGTCGAGCAAGTTGCGATAAGCATAAATTTTGAACTGCCCAAACAGAGACGGCATCTCTGCAACCGTTTCGCGGCACACAAAGCGCTCATGCCGCAGCCGATAGCTAATCAGATCAGCAATGCTAATGATTTTTAGGTCATGCCCCTTGGCGTATTTCACTAGCTCAGGCAGTCGTGCCATCGAGCCATCTGAATTCTGAATTTCACAGATCACCCCAGCCGGATAAAGTCCTGCGAGACGAGAGAGATCGACAGCAGCTTCTGTGTGACCCGCACGTTTTAAAACCCCGCCTTCTCTAGCGCGAATCGGAAATATATGTCCTGGACGACGCAAATCGGCAGGCTGAGTGTCGGGGTTGAGAGACACCTGAATCGTGCGCGCACGGTCTTCTGCCGAGATCCCAGTTGTGACCCCGACTCTGGGAGAGGCATCAATGCTGACCGTGAAGGCGGTTTGGTTACTATCAGTGTTTTCCCGCACCATCAGCGGAACATCCAATTCATCAAGGCGAGTGCCCGTCATGGCGAGACAGATCAGACCTCGCGCATAGACCGCCATAAAGTTGATCAGGTCTGGAGTCGCAAACTGAGCGGCACAGATCACGTCTCCCTCGTTTTCTCGATTTTCATCGTCGACGACGACGATCGCTTTCCCTGCCTTCAACTCCGCCAGGGCATCCTCAATGGAGTCAAAAGAAAACGGTTGATTAGAAAAGGGTTGAGCGTTGACAGAGAGGTTCAAAGCGGTAACACCGTAAAGTTTTTTGAAGCGGTTTTATCTTCGATTGTAATTCTTTAACTTCGGAAGCGTACTGAATCTTGGAAGGATGTCTGTTGACGAAGAACGCTTAAACCGAAGTAAGCAACCGAGGAATCACTGATTTCGCGGTGCTGAGAGAATCAACTAAGTAAATGCAACGGTAAAGAAGTAGAGTTGCGTATCTGAAATTCACTCTTCACACTTAAGTATTCTAAATTCCTCCGCCTAAAAATTCCAGAGATTTAATACTGTTTACGCGGGCAGAGATCGCTTTTCAGGATAACAATCACTTTCTCGTATCTTATGAAGCCAACGTTAAGCTCAAACTAACGCTAAAGTGAGGAGCGATCGCCTAAAATCGTCTGCCGTTCTTTACTTTGACAATTGCAGGTTGAGGATTACAATGCAGCAGAAGTTCAGCAGTTCATCTGTCTTAAAGGTCAAGAAACATGGGTGACTTAGAGCGTGTACCCGTTGGTGTGATTGGCGCATCAGGCTATGGAGGGGTGCAGTTAGTGCGGCTCTTAACTGACCATCCAAAGCTAGAACTCGCCTACTTGGGCGGCAACAGCAGTGCAGGGCAGGAATATTCGAGCCTTTATCCGCATTTGGGGCATCAAGTGCACCAAATGATCGAGCCGATCGATCTCGATAAAATCGCCGATCGCTGTCAGGCTGTGTTTCTCTCGCTGCCCAACGGGTTGGCGTGCAAGATGGCTCCGACGCTGCTAGAGAAAGGCTGCAAAGTGCTGGATTTGTCCGCAGACTATCGATTTTCTGATCTCGATACCTATACTCACTGGTATGGGGTAGAGCGCAGCGATCAAGACGTTGCCGAGACCGCCGTTTATGGATTGCCAGAGCTGTATCGCGATCGCATTGCTGAGGCGCAGTTGGTCGGCTGTCCGGGGTGCTATCCGACCGCGAGTTTGCTGGCACTGTCGCCGCTCTTCAAACAAGGCTTAATCGTGCCTGAAACGGCAATTATTGACGCAAAATCTGGCACGTCTGGCGGAGGACGGCAAGCCAAAACCGGGCTGCTATTAGCTGAAGCAGACAACTCGTTAGGGGCATACAACGTGGCTGGGCACCGTCACACGCCTGAGATCGAGCAGATTTGCAGCGATTTAGCGGGACATGAGATTTTGGTGCAGTTTACGCCGCACCTGATCCCGATGGTTCGTGGCATTTTGGCGACGGTCTACGCCACCCTTCGCGATCCGGGGCTGGTGCGGGAAGATTTACTCACCATCTACAGCGCCTTTTACCGCAATACTCCCTGGGTAAAACTATTGCCCGGTGGCATCTATCCGCAAACCAAGTGGGCTTGGGGCACTAACCTCTGCTATATCGGGGTCGAAGTCGATCCGCGCACCGATCGAGTGATTGTGATGTCGGCGATCGATAACCTGATGAAAGGGCAAGCAGGACAGGCGATTCAATGTCTCAATCTAATGATGGGCTGGGACGAAACGCTAGGATTGCCCAAGCTAAGTTTCTACCCATAGTCCTAGAAGTCTGCCAGTCCAACTTGACCCACAGTAAACCGTCTCGCAGAAAGGCTGCTGGGCGCGGATGCCATCTCACGTCACGACCCCAATTGAGGCGAGGCGGGCGTATTTCGCTTGTAGGGTTGTGGGTGAGGTAAACACTTGCACAGGGCGCTGGACGCTGCGCCCATGAGAGTGATCTTGCTCTACGGCGACTGCCAAAGCGGGTTCAGTTTAGGTCAGAGTCTCAACGGCGG
>NZ_LXYR01000066.1 GCF_001650195.1 Phormidesmis priestleyi BC1401
AGCTGTGAGTTGGTTTCCCGCTAGAATCGATCGTTCACTGTTCATCAGACCTCTTGAAAAAGTTCCTGCCCTCACCCTAAATCCCTCTCCCAATCGTGGGAGAGGGACTTTGAAATCTGGCTCCCCTTCTCCCAAGCTTGGGAGAAGGGGTTGGGGGATGGGGGCATCTTCGGACTTTTGCAAGAAGTTCATTGCCCTTTCGCTGCTGTGCGGATCTGCGGTGAGCGGGCAGACAGCCGCCTTTGCTCAAATGCCGCTGCAAGTTGCTCAACGGTCTGCAAGTCAGACCGCGCAGTATGGTTTGCTGTTTGTGAATCCGACGATCGGAGCCGATTCGGGCAATGGCAGTGAGCAGACACCGCTGAAAACGATCACTCAAGCGTTGCGTGTGGTGCAGCCCAACACCATCATCGTGCTGTCACCTGGAACCTATAGCGCCGAGACGGGAGAGACGTTTCCGCTGCAACTCAAGCCTGGAACGACGATTAAAGGAGAGCCTCGCGATCGCGGTCAAAACGTGATTATCAAAGGTAGTGGATTCTTTTTAAGCCGCAGTTTTGCTCGACAGAATGTAACGATCGTGGGTGCAAACCAAGCAGGGTTAACCGGAGTCACGGTGAGCAATCCCAATAGTCAAGGCTATGGGCTGTGGGTTGAATCGACCAGTCCCGTCGTCAGCGACAACACGTTTACGGCAAGTGGACACGATGGGGTATCGGTAGTGGGCAGCAGTGCGCCGATTCTTCGCAATAATTATTTTTATCAAAACGGGGCAAACGGCATCACGATCTACGGCACGTCTCGTCCAGAGCTGCAAGAGAATATTTTTGAGAAAACTGGGTTTGGCATCAATATTGCTCAGAATGCGGCTCCGCGAATTGTCGGCAATCGGATTACTCAAAATAAAGACGGCATCGTGGTGCAGGGAAAAGCACGCCCGATTCTTCGCAATAATGTGGTCGATGGCAACGATCGAGACGGCATGGTGGCGATCGCCGAATCTCGTCCCAATCTTGGCACGGCGACCGATCCAGGAAACAATACTTTTTTGGATAACGGTCAGTTTGATATCAACAGCAAAGCGAGTAGCCAAACCATTCCGACGTTTGGCAACCAAATTGTCTCGACCAAAACCAGCGGCAAACTAGACTTTTTAGGAACTGCCCTTGGGTCGGATAGTGCGATCGCGCCTCCGACTAGCGTTGCCTCTTCGATCGGAGTTGGGCAGCCATTTCCTCGTCTCCAATCACCCCGCATTTCGATTCCGGCTGCTGTCAACGCCTCAAACCGGAGTGGTATAAACTCTGCACCAGACACTCAGAAAACTCCCCTCTTTTCTAGACCTGCGGCGACCAGTGCTGCTCGTCTTCGCGCCACGAAGCCGATCGCGACCCAAATCCAGATTACGCCGCCAACTTCAAATCCTCAGCCTTCTTTGTTCAACCGCCAGTCATCCACAGCGGGAGCTATTGAGATTCCCGTCCCGCCGCCCGAATCTGGCTCGGTTGCCTCTGCTCCGACAATTCCACCTATCCTGTCATCGTCACCGATCGCGATGTCTAATTCTCAAGGAGTGCTACCTGTTCCAGCAGGGGATGCCCCGATCGGGAATGTCGGCACTATGCCTACGGTTCCGGTTTGGCAGACCGCGAGAAATTCTTCAGATAGCCCGCCTGCGTTGCCCAGCCGTCCCACTGCTTTGGGGTTGCGCTATCGCGTCGTGGTCGAAGCCATCAGCGATCGTGAGCAAGCGCGGGTGAAAGCGATCGTGCCAGGTGCCTTTATGGTGTCATCAAGAGGACGGGCTTTGGTGCAAGCTGGGGCATTTGGCGAGCAAGCAAAAGCCAACGAACTGTTGCAGATCCTCACGAGCCAAGGGTTAAAGGCATCGATCGAGCCGCTCTAAATTTCTGGGTGGCAGTCCCAAACGGCTGATCCACGATCGCTGCCACTTCCGATCGAATCCCTTAGAATTTAAGATGGTTATGTGAGCCGCTAAACAGGATCTTTGATTCATGGATATCGTCGAGTTTTTTCAGCAGAGCGCGGGCAAATGGTCTTCATTGCGGACTAGCCATAATTTGGCGGTTAAACAGCAAGAAGGGGGCAGATCAGATGTTGTGATTGAGATGCTTGATAAAACTGATCCTGACGTGGTTAAACTGTGCGAATTTTATAAGGTCGATCCATCTACAGCACTGTGTGGAACTCGTGTTACCTGGAACGGCACGATGGAATGGGACCAGGAAAAACACACCGGATCTACAGTGTTAGTGCCTCTAAGCAATGCTGAAAATCTTCACGAAGGTCAACTGCTGCGCGATACAGGGGATGCCGAAAAAGCGCCTTCGGGTCGTTATGTGATCAAGGGTGAAGAACTGACGCTCACCACTGAGTCTGAGACCCTGTATGCCAAGGAGCGGTTTTGGTTTGAAAGCCCGAATGTGCGCTTACGTCACAGCGTTCTCAAGCGGATGGGTGGGTTTAGCATGACTTCTTTCTGTTCTGATATCCGCATGGGGGTTGTCAAACCACCCGAAAAAGCGGCAGATGAAACGGCTACTACTTCTTCGTGAGGTATGGTTGCTTGGGCAAAGCATCTGGCGAACGTTGTGAAACGAGCGAAACCTCAGCCCGAATGACTCACCCTTACGACTTCGGAATCACGATCGTCTGCAAACGTTTCCTACAAAGACTCTTCTTCTCGACTCTCGGCAACCGCTTTTAATTTGCTGTGAAAGTCAGATATAGAGGGCGGCGGTGTAAATTGATGAATTGGCGGCTGAGACTCTTCAGACTCCACGATCGCGTCTATCAAACTCAATAACGCTTCAGCCTCTCCGAGAATCTGCTTTGTTGCAAAGTGCTCAAGCGATGCTTCGACGTTTGCAGGAATTCTTTCAACCCCTATTAAAGGGTCTGCTGGCTCTAAATTGTGCTCAGATTCATCAAGCTGAACTGGAGCAGACAGCCCTTCAATTCTCAATTCACTGATTGGCTCACTCCCGTCATCTCGCTGAATCTGCTCTGCTAAAGCCACCCATGCAGGAACTGGTTCCTCAGCATCCAGTGGTATTGAGATAGGATTGGCTTCTTTTGGCGTTGATTGATTGTCTAGCTCGACGGGTAAAACTTTGAGTGATCGCTGCCGCAAATCTCTGGGAAACTTGTTGCAAACTAGCCGTTCAAACTCATAGTTGAAGTGATAGCACGGCTGATTGCGCCGCTTCCAAAGCAGCAAAATTTGATCGACCGAAACGGCTTTATAGCGTCCTTGATAAAGCGCTTCGATGACGGCTGACCGAATCCAACTTGCCGAAAAGTCTTTTAGCCAGTGTTGAGTCAGATAGCTAACCGTGCGATCGCCCAAATCAAAACTATAGTGAGTCAGCAGATCGGCTGCATGGACGATCGCGCTTTTTTCGGGTTCTTGAAGACCTTTTGCCAGTTCCGTCATAACCGTGAGTCACTATAGCCACTCTAGGTGTCTGCTCTGAGTTTAGATTAGTTTTACCCAACACGCGCTACTCAGGCGGACGAATCACGCCACCCTGCACCGGAGTCACGCCACTTCCGTTAAAGGGTTCGTTTCCGCCCGTCCAGTTAAAGTCGCTGATTCGCAAGCTCACCGAGCCAAGCTGCTGAATCGGGTTGTAGCGAAAACCCACGCTATAGGTGCGGCGGCTGTATTCTAAAACATAATCGGTGCTGATTTCTCGACCTGTTTGCACGTTATAAACAGTCTGAAAGCCGATGCGAAATGGTCCGTAGAGTTGCTGAGTGATACCAGCAGAAAGGACGCGATCGTCCGCCACGCGATCGAACAAAAATGGCGATAACCCGTCTCGCACTACCTGCGTATAAGTGAGATTAAACGCAGTGTAGTCAAAAAATGAGCGAGAGAAGTGACCAAACTGTCCAAATAAAGAGACGCTGCCATTCACATTATTTTGGGTGTCACCATTGCTGTAAGATGTGCCGACCCCAGTTAACCCGACTGCCGCCGAAAGGTAAGGAACCACGGGGTTTGGGGAATATCGCAGCCCTTCGGTTGGGGTAGCGGGGGCAGGTGTGCCTTGCCACAGCAAAAATCCCCGGCTCAACGCTGCACTTGCTTGGAACCGACCGAGACTAATGCGATTGTTGCGTCGAATTGGTTCTAAAAGATCAGCTCGATCGGTGTCAGCATTCACATATTGATACCCTACCTGATAGCTGAGATTGATGCCCGTGTTGCCGAGCGCGATCGTCGGTGAGAAAAACAATACCCCAACACTGCTTTGGATATTTTGAAAGCCCAGAGAATTATTGAATAAGCGATCGCGATAACTCGCCTCTAAACTCAGCGTGTGCGTTCCAATTAACTGCTGCGCTCTGACACTTGCTCGCAGGTTGTTTTCAACTTTGCCGAGATCTAGACTGGTCAACACTCCGACCGCACGGATTTGAGTCCGCGGGGTAATTAGTGCCGACAATTTGCTTCTCAAACCAAAACTATCTGGAGCGAACGGGTTTCCGCCATTAGTAATCGCTCGCTGCAACAGAAATTGCGGAGTCAGCGTAAACTGAACCGGACCTTGAGGCAAGACCTCTAGTTCTCGCTCAACGAATAAACCGCCTCGATCGTCGGTATCGAATCCAAAATTGACCAGAGCGGGCTGTCGCTCGTTGCGATCGAAGATAACGCGATTCCGCAGCAGAGGGAGTGAAAATCTCTGGTCAAACACTAAGCGAGGACGCGTAGCGACCAGTTCGTCACGCAATGGTGAGAGGCGTGTCAGTTGCGCCTGTTCAGCTCTGACTTCCAGCTCTGGGGGCGAGAATGGATCGTTTGTGAGGCGAATGTTTTTGGCGCGCCAGCCTTCCGGGTAAAACTCAATCTGTTCGGCTTCAAACCGCACTCGTCTGACCTCACCGCCCACCCTCGGAATCACCGATGCCCCGGCTATGTTTCGCCGTGAACCGAATGTCACATTGACTCCGCCGGGGCTAGACACCTGTTGAGGCTGAACTGCTGTGACGCGATCTCCGACCGATCGTCCGGGCACCGTTCCGGCGGTGAGGTCTGTCGGCAAATTGGGGTTAAAGTCGTTGGCGGTGCTGGCTAGAAAGACTTCGCCTGACGCTCGCTCAACAATGCCCTCTTCTTGAATCAAGTTATAGCGGAACCGCTGACCGCGCAAAATCTGCTGCCCTCGCGTCAGCACCACATTGCCTTCAGCGACAGTGAGCCGATTGACTAGATTGACCTGAACGCGATCGCCTGTCAGCAGTGCCCCTCGAAATTTGAGTGAGACATTTCCTTCGGCTGTGAAGATTTGCCGCCGCGTGTCGTAGTCTTGACGATCTGCCTTTAGCTCTAAAATTCCCTCTCTCCCTAACTGTTCGACAGGGATGTTGACTGGAGGAACGGCATTAAGGGGAGCAGGCGGTGGGGTTGTCGGACTAACCGGAGGCTGGGAAATCTGGCTCGGTGGCAGTGGAGTTGATAGATTACTCGCAGGAATCTGAGCCGACTCGATCGGGGATAAATCTTTTGCTTCCTCAGAGCGCTGGGGTGCTAACTCAGAAGACAAATTCTCTAATCTGCTCAATGCAGCAGCTTCGCGCAAAACCTTTGGAGCGCTCAAATCTGCCAGCGTGACTGGGGAAACTTCAGGCGGGGCAGGCTTGATCGATTCCTGAGTAGACTTCGCAGAGATAGGAGTCGCTACGGTCGGCAACATGGGGGAAGCAAACTGGGAAGGACGATTGATGGATGGTGGTTCGGGTGGCAGAACCGGGAAAGGCATACGCTAAAGCTACTCGATCGAAACGCCTGACAAGCCCCGCACCAGGATTAAAGAGAGGACAGTGGTGGACTGCCCTCTGACCTTGCGGGAAAGGTTTGGAGTTATTCCAAATCTCTGCGCTTGGGGTTCCGGGAGGGGTCATTGGATAGAAATCCAAAAATAAATAACAGTGAGAAAAAGGCAACAACGATATAGACAACGATTTTAAGTGTCACCATGCTGATATCTCCAGAGTGATTAAAGGCGTGAAAAGTTCCGTTAGGGACGGGATCGTCTCTATATATTACCTAAAGAGGGGTGCAATTATTACGAAAAGGTGAAGGGTTAAGATCCGCGAGTCAGGAAGTTCCACAAGGCGGCTAATTTTCGCTCTAGCCAGACGATGCCTGTGTCGAGCCATTCTAGAAATTTTGTGAGCGGGGATTTGACGTAGCCGATCGGGGTGGCTTTAGTCTCAATCCAATCCGGTGGAGTCGATCGAATAGATTTCTGGCTGTCTTCTGTGAGAGTGCGATCGAGACTCACCTTCAAGCTCTGAGAAGATTTTCTCTGCTTCGTGAGCGGTTGAGGTTTAGTAGCTTGAGTAAGTCGGCTCTGGTTTGATCTTTGATGCGCGATCGATGACTTCGATCGAGGGCGCGATTTTTGCTGAGGGAGAGAACGCTTGAGCCAATTCTGCAACGAGTGTTCGATCGAGGCTTCTGGTTGAGGCGAGAGAGCGAGAGTTTCGCTGTTTCCTGACAGTCTATCTGCTTGAGCAGGTAGGTGAGCTAACGGTGTGAACGTCTTCTCAATGCGAATGTTTGCCGTTTTCCCTCGCAGGTGCGATCGAGTCTTTACGGCTTGGAGCTTTCCAGTGTTGCCAAACACTTCGTCAGACGTGAGCCAAAAATCTTCTGAGGTCGCAGTCTCATCGTTAACGCCCATCGATAATTGTTTTCGAGGACGATCGCCAAAGAAATATCGCATCGCAGCTCGAACCAACGATTCCATTTCTCTTAGCGACGGAAGTTGTTGAATCAAGCCTGAAAATTCAGCGGTGGTCGGAATGCGAGGAATTAGCCCAACCGGATTGAACGCAGATAGGGGCAGGTCTGTCGTAAACCAGTCTAGGGTTGGCTGAGTGACAAGTGCTGATTCTTGGAATAGATTGGCGGCGATCGCGATCGATCCGCTTTGCATCCAAGCCATGAGCTGCCGAAAGACTCGCACCGGGGGCAGCGATGTTAGGCGGTCTTCGAGCGGAAGCAAAAGGGTAGGATGGGCTTGAGCAATGTAGTGCCGCCGCCAATATCGCCAATAGTTTGCCACCTCCCAGATGATGCGCTGGCTGAGATGGTCTTGCTGCTCGATCGTCAAGACATCCATGATTTGATTGGCGATCGTCACTAAAACGAGCTTTCTGGTCGGAATCACAGAGGCAATGCCTTGAATCTTCGCCAGAGATGAAGCGGATATTTGAGCCAGCGACTGAACGGATTCGGGTGCCGCCAATTCTGCGCTAGCGAGTAGCCAGCTTTCTTGAGCGGCGGTCAACACTCGCTGAATCGGGGTGTCAACGGTTAGAAACTCAGAGGTCGGCGACGGGTCTGACATTTTGCTGAGATGGAGGCGCGATCGTCGCACGGTTTGTCCAATTCGCTGCCCGATCAGTCGAGTCGATTGCACCAGAACGTAGATTGGGTAAAGCAAAATTTGCGTCCCCCAAATGGTCGAGACCTTAAGATGGCGCACTGCCTTTTTGGTCTGGTCAGCTATTTTACGTGCCTGCTTCGAGACAAAATTAAAGAGATGGCTTTGAAAGCGACCAGATGAAGACATAGACTCAAAGGGGCGATTTGAACGTCTGTGTGGCGGTTTCAGACTTTGGGCTGTTTGTGAATCGTCGCTTAAAGTCTGTCCCTGTTAGTGTATTCTGTTCGCACCTCTAATGCTATCGCTATGACGGATTCGGCAACCTCTTTTGATCTAACTGCTGAAAGTTATCGTCACCAGATTTCTGGAGTCGTCGATCGGTTGCGCCAACTGACGCAGCGTGATGTGCAAACTGGCTGGCGATCGTCCTTCACCAATCCGTCTCAAAGTCTCGATTTGCAGCAACCGCTCTGTGAACTCAACGCCAAAAACCATATCGCCTGGTCAAAGGGACATGAGGCGATCTGGTTCTATCAACAATTTGTGTTGCCGGAGTCTCTTCAAGGGTATTCGGTAGAAGGGTTAACGCTGCGATTAGCGTTGACTTGGTGGGCGGAAGTTTCAGAGGTTTATGTCAATGAGCAACTGGTTCAAGAAGGGGATTTATTTGACCATTCAGCCAGAGTTATTCTCAGTCCGTCTGTGATTTTGGGTGAGATGGTTACGGTTGCGATTCGGTTGGTAAGTCCAGGACATGATGATGGAGCTTTAGTACGATCGTGCCTCATTTACGAGTCAAATTATGATGACATTGATCCGGGTTTTGTTGCCGATGAGCTAGCTGTCTTACAAAGTTATTTAGAATCATTTGAACCAGAAAGATTAGAGGGACTTTTAGAATTTCTTCAGATTATTAGTTGGGAATCTGTCAGCGATCGCGCTTGCTTTAATCAATCACTACATACCCTTCGATCTCAACTTCAACCGTTTAGTTCTAAGCTTAAACAACACGCAATTTATTTAGTCGGTCATGCTCATCTAGATATGGCGTGGCTCTGGACCGTTGGCGAAACTTGGAAAGCAGCAGAACGAACGTTTAATTCTGTCCTCAATCTGCAAAAAGACTTTCCTGAATTAACCTTTTGTCACTCGACTCCAGCGCTTTATAAATGGATGGAGCTAAACCGCCCTGCGCTGTTTGCTCAAATTCAACAACAGGTGCAGACGGGGCGATGGGAAATCATCGGCGGCATGTGGATTGAGCCAGAGTTAAATTTGATTAGTGGGGAGTCGATCGCGCGTCATCTTCTCTATGGGCAGCGCTATTGTCAAGAAAAGTTTGGTGACATTAATCGAGTCGCTTGGTTGCCCGATAGTTTTGGGTTTTGCTGGCAGTTACCGCAATTGCTTAAACAAGGCGGAATCGATTACTTTGTGACTCAAAAGTTGCGCTGGAATGACACAACAAAGTTCCCGCACGAGATTTTTGAGTGGCGATCGCCCGATGGTAGTCAGGTTTCTAGCGTCATGTCGGCTGCGATCGGAGAGGGCATCGATCCGATCAAAATGGCGACTTATGCGTGGGATTGGACTGCTAAAACGGGTCTGCTAAATGCTCTTTGGTTACCTGGTGTAGGCGATCACGGAGGCGGACCGACGCGAGATATGTTGGAGATTGCTCGACGCTGGCAAACGTCGCCTTTCTTTCCCAAGTTAGAGTTTACGAGCGTTGTGAAGTATTTAGACGAGTTCGTTGACCAGACATCTCCTGTTTGGAATGACGAACTTTATCTAGAATTTCATCGTGGCTGCTACACCACTCACGCTGATCAAAAACAACAGAATCGTGACTGTGAAAAGAAACTCTATCAAGCAGAATTATTTGCATCTCTAGCTACTTTAACGCTCGGTAATTTCTATCCAAAAGAATTGTTAGAAACTGCCTGGCAAAAAGCATTATTCAATCAATTTCATGACATTCTTCCAGGGTCTTCAATTACTCAAGTCTTTGTTGATGCAAATCAAGAATGGGAGGAGTGCGATCGTATCTGTTCAACCATTATTCATCAATCGTTAAACGAGATCGCCCATCAAATTAATTTACCTGAACCACCCTGCCCAGAAGCAAAAGCGATCGTAGTATTCAACCCGTATAATTGGGAGCGATCAAGTAATCTTGGTGGCTCAATCATGAACATCCCAGCGATCGGATATCGAGCTTTCTGGATCGTTCCCCATAGTGATGAGCTTGCAGATCAGGAGTTATGCTTGGAGTTAGAGAATCAATTTCTTAGAGTAGTAGTTGATTCTCAAACAGGTGACTTAACCAGTATTTTTGATAAAGTCAATCAGCGAGAAGTTCTAAGTGCAGCCGGGAATCAGCTTCAAGCTTTTCCAGATTCGGGTCAATATTGGGATGCTTGGAATATCGATCCAGACTATTCAAAACAGCCTCGATTGACTGTCGAGTTGGTGAAGATTGAAACGGGCGATCGTCAAATCTGCGTCATTCGCAAAATTGGAAAATCGACCTTCAAACAGACCTATTTACTTGAGCAAAACTCATTGATTCTAAAAGTTCAAAACGAGATCGATTGGCAAGAACGGCACGTTTTGGTAAAAGCTGCATTTCCGCTGACGATCTCGGCTGACTTTGCCACTTATGAGATGCCTTGCGGAGCGATCGAGCGAACGACCAAACCACAGAGCGATCGTCAAAAAGCCCAATGGGAAGTTCCCGCGCTTGGCTGGACAGATTTAAGCGATCGGTCTTATGGAGTGAGCATCCTCAGCGATTACAAACACGGCTATGACTGTCAGCCGAGTCAAATCCGTCTCACCTTATTGCGCGGATCTGAGTTTCCTGATCCAGAAGCCGATCTGGGCGCACACACTTTCAGCTATGCCATCTACCCTCACGCTGGAGATTGGCGATCGGCTCAAACCGTTCGCAAAAGCTGCGAGTTTAGTCAACCGCTGCAAGTGGTGCAAATTGAGCGTCCGAATCCTCAAGGCTCACTGCCGCCCGTCAAATCGTTTGTGGACTTGCAATCAGAAAATCTTATTTTGACGGCGTTTAAGCAATCTGAGGACAATCGTGAAAAATTTGTGTTGCGCTGCTATGAGTGTCACGGAGAAACCGCAGAACTGAACTTAGAGAATGATTTAGGACTCAAAATTGAACATTCTGTCGATTTATTAGAGCGTTTTCAGAAGGACGACCGTGATCCTCATTCAATCGAACCTTGGAAAATCAAAAGCTTCTCACTCTCACAAAATCCACGATCAGACATTGCAAGCTGAGAAGCCGTTGACAATGATTCATAGAGAATAATTAGTCTTCGTGATCTTCAAACGGGTCATCTAATTCCTTCGCCGGAGGACCAAACGCCGTATAAACCGCGTATCCAGTCAAGCCGACGATCGTCGCCAAGATTGAAATGTTAAGAGCTATTGCAGGTTCCATTTGAGTTTCTAAATGATGAGGTCGTTCCTTTATAATATTACGAAGTATTTACAACTTTTGTCGAGATTATCATTAAGGTGAGCAATGGCACAGCGGACGCGGTTAGGTGATGTTTTAAGACCTTTGAACTCTGAATACGGTAAAGTCGTCCCCGGCTGGGGCACAACCCCCGTAATGGCAGTGTTTATGGGGCTATTTTTGGTCTTCCTGCTGATCATTCTGCAAATCTACAACTCTTCTCTCATTTTGGATGGGTTCTCTGTAGATTGGAGAAGCTTAGGAAGCTAGTTTCAGCCCGTCAATGTTGATGAATGTATTCAACTTCCCGGCTCGTCCGGGATTTTTTTGACTGATTGGGAAGAATCTTGAACTCAAAATTCAAGATTCAAAACTCAAAACTCTCTACAATAGGTGAGAACATTGCGGGAGACAATCGCATGAACTTTTTTGGCATTGGTTTACCAGAAATGGTGGTGATCATGGTGGTTGCCCTACTGGTGTTTGGTCCGAAAAAGCTTCCAGAAATTGGGCGCAGTTTGGGAAAGGGAATTCGTAGTTTTCAGGATGCCTCAAAGGAGTTTGAATCAGAATTTAAGCGGGAAGCAGAACAAATCGCAAAGACTCCTAGCCAGCCGATGGAGGCAACTTTAGAGCCATCTCAGCCGACGCTTGCCCCAGCAGATGACGCGATCGCGCCTCCCCCTGAAGCCGTCGCTGCCGAGAAAGATGCCTAGACCGGACACGATCGAATCCATTCCCCCCAAGTTAATTATTCCTCAGCTAATCGTGGGGTTGGGCAATCCTGGCAGCAAATATGAGAAGACTCGTCACAACATTGGGTTTATGGCGATCGACCTTCTCGCGCGAGTCTGGCAAATTGCGCTGTCTGAAAATCGCAAGTTTCAAGGCATTGTCGGCGAAGGCACTTATTCAAGAAGCAAGATTCGCCTGCTGAAGCCGTTGACCTTCATGAACCATTCGGGTCAGTCGATTCGGGCGGTGGTGGATTGGTATAAGCTATCGCCCGAATCGGTTCTCGTGGTCTATGACGACATGGATTTGCCGATGGGAAAAATTCGCATCCGATTATCCGGGTCGGCAGGTGGACAGAATGGCATGAAGTCAGCGATCGCCCATCTTGGTACGCAAAACTTCCCTCGGTTGAGAATCGGCATCGGCAGTCCAAAATCACTGCCTGGAGACAAAGACGGCGCTTCTCATGTGTTGGGCACCTTCTCGGCTGCTGAGGCAAAACTGATTCCAGACGTTCTCGATTTGACCGTGGGCGCGATCGAACTCAGTCTCAAACAAGGGGTTGAAAAATCGATGAGTCTCTACAACAATCGTAGTGTTGAGCAACCGACCGTCTGAATCACTGTGTCAAAACTCCTTCCCGAAACCACTGCCCATGTTCGCATTACTCGTCAGTCCTGGCAGCAGGGCAGCATTGAGGGCGAAGTGAGAGCCAATCAATTTGAATGGAGTTTTTACTGGCACTTCCGTCAAGGAGAACTGTGCGTCGAGCCTTCTCTGGGTCGAGCGTTAATTAAAGAGCCACTCGGAAGATTTTTAGAGCAAAAAGATTATCAATTAGAACCCGGTGGAGACTATTCGTTTACGATTCGAGCCGAGCTTTGATCGGTGTTTTAACTGGTCAATCGCTCTAGATATCGCTCGATCAGCAAAATTGCGACAATATCGTCGATTGGGCGTGGCGGTGTTCTCATCCCTTGTGGAATGATGCGATTTAAACCTTTGGGTGGATACATTTGCCAGTAGCGATCGCGTGCCTCTAGGCTGCTGTGTCGCTCGTCTACCGTGATTACTCGCAGTGGGTCAGACAACTGTTTTTCGAGCGTTTGCTTCCACGACTTAGACGCGGTTTGATCACCGATCACCAGCAGAGACACTGGAAACTGCTGACGTAGCGTTTGGATCGTGGCGATCGTGGCATCTGCTGTCACAACTTGGTGATAATACAACCGACGATCGACTCCCATCACCGCCAACCCGCACTTCTGACTCCCCGGATCAAAACCCAAAATCACAGGTTGATCAAGAAGGGTAGCTGCAATCATCTGTCTCGTCTCCGGTGTATCTCATTTGCTTACCCTATCATTTTTGATCCTTCAAGAAGTTCTCAACACCACTTGTCCATTCTGCACGGCGACCAGCTCAATTTTAAGCGGTCCGACGGTGTAGGTGACTTCTGAAGCCACCACCCGCACCTCAACCGAAGTCTGAAACTGCCGCAATTTTTCAGCAAAACCCGTCCACGACTGGAGCGACTGCACTCCATCAATCTGCACCGCGTTCGAGAGCACTCCGGCGCGACGGGCACGAAATCTAGATGCATCGATTAACTGACTGATGCTTTGATTTAGCTCGTTGCCAGATAGCTTTGCAGGCTCGATCGACTTCGCCGCAATCACATCACCTGCGAGAAACAACACCTGATTTCGCACTGCATCGGCAAAGATGGCGATCGGAGTTCTCTCGCCTTTGACATAATTTGCGGCAGAGAGAATTCGTACCACATAGTCTTGACCATCCGCAATTTGATCCGTCAGTTGTTTGACTTCAGGAGTGGTGATCTGCACAATTTGATCCGTCACTTTTGCTCCAACAGGCTGAACTTTTTGAAGCGCAACCCGATTTGCCTCTCGCAAAAGTTGATCAACTGCCTGACTCGCAACTTGTGGATTGACCACGCGCACGACCGCAGACGCGAGCACCTGATTGCGCTCGATGCCCAAAATTCCCAATCGAATCTGTCGCGCTTCTTCATCCGATCGCTGCACTTCTTGGGCTAAAAACGCTTGCTGAGTTTCCAATTCTTTGAGTCGCTGTTCTCGCTGAGCAATCACCGTGTCGCGGCTGGCAATGTCGAGATCGCGCTGCTCAATTAACTGATTGCGTTTTGCGATTTCTGCATCTCGTTGAGCGATTTGCGCCTGCACCCGACTGCGTTCGGCGACTAAAACCTGACGCTCTGATTGCAGTTTATTAATCTCCGATCGCAGACTCGTAGCTTGCTGAGAAACCGTGCCTAGCTGACTGCGAACGCGATCGCGCTGAGTTTCTGTCAATCTCAGTTGAGCAGCGGTTTTGGCTTGTCGATCAGTTGCTTGCTTAAGATATTGATTGATGCGACTCAGTTGTGCTTCAACTCTGGCTTGTTCTGATTTGGTTTTGCTAAGTTCTGTCTCAACCTGACCTTTTTGCTCAGTCGTAGTTTTCAACTCTTGACTTGTTTTGTTGAGAGATTCTCGAATTCCTGAAATCTTTTTTTGAAGCTGTCCTAGCTGGAAGATGCCAATTCTAAGCTGTTCGCTGGTTGCTAGCAAGATGCCCAGTGTGGTCGCCGAAATCAGCGTTCCGGTGAGAATGGTGACTAAAACAGCCGTGCGACGCGGACGCATATTGAATAGACTGAGGCGGGCTTTGCCCACGCGAGTGCCAATGCGATCGCCAACCGTCGCAATCACGCCCCCTAGAATTAACACTGCCAAAATCAAGATGTACCCAGACATCGACTCTCCAAAACACCTCAGTTTTGAGGGTTGGGCAACTCAGCTATTGCCGTCAACCTCAACCGGCAACAAAATCGTTGCGGTTTAGACTCAGCCTATATTATGCACGTTGGGCTGTGGCATGAGGAAAATTTGGAAAGAGGAAAGCTGGGGTCATCGTAGACCTTAAGAAGATGTCTAAAAAGTAGTCATTTCATCAGGTGCAAAAGAAACTTCTAAGCCGTCTTTTAAGCATCGAAAACCGCTCTGGCATAGGAATTCTAGCGATCGTTTCTTTGGTTAAGTGAATGGTTAAAGTCAAATCAGAGTAGTCTATTCCAAATGATATTTTGAGTTATCTCCTTTGACAGATAGGCTTAATTTGCCCTCATTGATATTGTTGGTTTGTGGGCAGAAACTTTTTAGGAGAAATTAAAGATGAACATTATCGCTTGGGTGATTTTGGGACTAATTGCAGGTGCGATTGCGAAAGCTATCTACCCTGGTGATCAGGGTGGTGGCATTCTTGGAACAATCGTTCTAGGAATCATTGGTGCATTTGTGGGAGGTAGCTTGTTCAGCCTTTTGAACACCGGAAATCTGGCGATCGGCTCTGCTGCTAGTTTGAGCATTCCTGGAGTCTTTGTTGCCGTCTTAGGTGCAATCATTGCTATCTTCTTGTGGGGTCTATTTACCCGTCGTGCCGCTTAGTGATTGCTTTGCTAACGCTGAATTAGAAACCCTATATTGGTGGATAAACAACAAAGGTTCTTGCTGAGAGATAATGGCTCTAGCAAGAACCTTTCACTATTAGCGGATAGTTTTAGCCTCGCCCCATTCCTCCACGACTATCTCCTTTGGGTTTTGCCTTGTTGACACGCAGTTGTCGCCCCATCCATTCGGCTCCGTCTAGATCGACGATCGCGGCATCTTCTTGAGCATCTTCGGTCATTTCGACAAAGGCAAAGCCTCTCATTCGTCCTGTCTCGCGATCAGTGGGTAAAACAACGCGCTTGACGGTGCCATATTCAGCAAACACAGATTGCAAGTCATCCACAGTGGCTTGATAAGACAAGTTTCCAACATAGAGTGTCATGGGATTGATCATCCGAACGTAGAGCAAAGAGCGGAGATTTGGGGCTGCAAAAGAACCCATACATATACTGGTCACATCGTAAAAGTATTTTTTGTTCTAAGAGAACATCTGAGATACAAACTGGTATTTTTTCTCTATAAATTGGATTGTTTGCTCATTAAGAAAACTCTATCGTTCAGTTAGGTTGAATAGGTTGAGTCTGGTCTCAGATATTAAATTTGACGATCGAAACGCTCTTCTAGAGATGAAGATGGTTTGAGGCAACTGGCGATCGACGTTGGCTATCAGTTAGCATCAGAGCGCTGTTTCAACATGAGTCGCCGTTATGAATCCTGTCCTCAGTCAACTTGGGGTTGAGATGTCTCGCCTGTCTGGAGTGCGGGCGATCATGAAAGACATTATCGAGACGCTGAGGGCAGGTGGCGATCGAGCGTTTATTAATTTAAGTGCCGGAAACCCGGTTATTTTGCCAGAGGTCGAACAACTCTGGCGCGACTGCACTGCCGATCTGCTGGCGAGTTCTGATTACGGGGATGTCGTCTGCCGATATGGGGCGAGTCAGGGATATCAACCGCTGATTGATGCAGTCGTCAAAGATTTCAACCAGCGCTATGGGTTAAGCCTGACCGAGCGAAATATCTTGATTACTCCGGGTAGTCAAAGTCTCTATTTCTATGCTGCCAATGCGTTTGGGGGATATGCAGCCAGTGGAGAACTTCGGCAGATTGTGCTGCCTCTTAGCCCAGACTATACGGGTTATGGCGGAGTGACGCTGACTCCAGAAGCTTTGGTTGCTTATAAACCAGAATTGGAGATTGACCGATCGGCTCATCGCTTTAAATATCGTCCTGATTTCACTCAGCTACAGATTACTGAAAATACGGGCTGCGTGATTTTTTCGCGCCCTTGCAATCCGACTGGAAACGTTTTGAGTAATGACGAAGTGAGTAAAATTACAACACTGGCGGCAGTTCACGATGTGCCTGTGTTGATTGATTCTGCTTATGCCCCTCCGTTTCCGGCACTCAATTTTACGGAGATGACTCCTCAGTTTGGGGGCAACGTGCTGCACTGCATGAGTCTGTCAAAAGCCGGATTGCCTGGAGAACGGATCGGCATTGCGATCGGAGATGAGTCGCTTGTTCATGTTCTCGAATGTTTTCAAACAAATATGTGCATTCACTCGCCCCGATATGGACAAGCGATCGCGGCTCGTGCGATCGCGTCGGGTCGGTTAGCAGAGATTTCTGAAACGGTGATTCGTCCGTTTTATCAAGCAAAAATCGCGATCGTGGAGGCGACGCTCGATCGTGCTATGCCGCAAGAACTCCCCTGGTTCCTGCATCGGGGCGAAGGTGCCATCTTTGCATGGCTGTGGCTGCAAGATTTGCCGATCACCGACTGGGAGTTTTATCAAAAGCTTAAAGATGTCGGCGTAATTGTGGTTCCGGGCGGCACCTTTTTCCCAGGGCTGCGAGAAGAGTGGACGCACAAACACCAGTGTCTGCGGATTAGTTTGACGGGCAGCGATCGCGATCTTGAAACCGCGATGCAGCGATTGGCAGACGTTGCAGAAGAGGTTTATCGATCTCGTTAAACGATGAACGCAATAGAGTGATAAATTTTACCCGTGCCGTAGAGACGTTTCGGTGGAACGTCTCATCGATCGCACCATGACCCACAATCTATCGCATTCAAGAATTGAATTGGTATCAGATATCCTTTTACACCAAGGCTTATAGTAAATAGATCGCTTACAGACATTCCGAAACGCCCTGTCCGTCACTATGTATCTCAAGACGCTGCACCTCCGCAACTTTCGCAACTACCCCGATCAAAAAGTGGAGTTTTCGGCAGCCAAAACGATTTTGGTCGGCAACAACGCTCAGGGCAAATCAAACTTGCTCGAAGCGGTCGAGTTGATGTCGTCATTGAAATCGCACCGCACCTCTCGCGATCGTGACTTGATTCTCGACGGAGAAGCGATCGCCCAAATTACAGGGCATTTGCGAAAAGAGATGGGCGAAGTCGATCTGTCAATGACGCTTCGCCAAAATGGTCGTCGCAGCGTTGGCTTAAATGGGCTAAATCTGCGCCGTCAGCTAGACTTTCTCGGCACGCTCAACATGGTGCAATTCTCTAGTCTCGACTTAGATTTAGTGCGCGGTGGACCTGAGCAGCGTCGTCATTGGCTCGATTCTCTGCTGGTGCAGCTTGAGCCGATTTACGCTTACGTGCTTCAGCAATACAATCAAATTCTTCGTCAGCGTAATGCACTTTTAAAAGGCGTTCAAAAATCAGATTTGAGTCGTCAAAATCTGTTCAGCAGTCCAGAATCCATGAGTGAATCTGAGTCGTCAAGCCCATCAGAACTGGCGCTGTGGGATGCCCAACTCGCGATCGCGGGATCTCGTGTAATCCGTCGTCGTGCCAGAGTGTTGCAGCGTCTCGTCCCCTTTGCTCAATCGTGGCATCAGGCGATTAGCGGCAGCACTGAGGCGTTAGAGATTCGCTATGCGCCGAATGTAGAACTCGTGGATGATAATCCTGAAGCGTTGCAGAAAGCGTTTTTGGACAAGATTCAGCAGCGGGCGATCGTCGAGCGACATCAAGGAACCACGATCGTCGGACCGCATCGTGATGAAGTCGAATTCACCATCAACAATACGCCCGCTCGTCAATATGGCTCTCAGGGACAGCAGCGCACATTAGTCCTTGCTCTCAAACTTGCCGAACTCAAACTGATTGAAGAGGTCATTGGTGAATCACCTCTATTGCTTTTAGATGATGTGTTAGCAGAACTCGATCTGAGTCGGCAAAATCAACTGTTGGATGCCATTCAAGATCGCTTTCAAACATTGATTACGACGACTCACTTAGGCTCTTTTGATGCTCAATGGATTAACTCGTCACAAATTCTAGAAGTCAAAGCCGGACAGCTAGTAAGAATGGTCTAAAACTCGCAATAATGTTCCAGTCAACATACTGGAGATCACTAGGACGAAATGCGGCGTACCATCTCTTTTTGTCAATGCGGTTGATGATGAATGCCAGGAACGAGACTTGAACTCGTGACACGAGGATTTTCAGTCCTCTGCTCTACCAACTGAGCTATCCCGGCAGAATTAGCTGCGTTTAGCGCTTAACTAAAGTAGCAAAAACAAACGCAGTTTGCAAGTGGTTTGAAAAAGCCGTCGTAAAATAACCCAGACTTTGGGAGTCTTCTTTGATTAAAGCTGAAGCAAGCAGCATTGATAACTCTGTTAATTTAATCATCTAACTGGAGATGGATCGGTCAAAATGGAGAGGTGCCATTTACACTGGTTACAGATCACCGCTAGATTTTAGAGCTACTTTAGCTAAAACGCTTATGCGCCGACGTTCTACCCCCTGGATTCATCGCTGGTCACGCCCGCTCATTGGGTCGATCGCCATCCTGGGAGCCATCAATACGGGCTATCTCACGATCAGCAAATTTTTAGACAGCAGCCCGGTTTGCACAAGCAACTGTGAATCGGTGCTCAATAGTCCTTATGCCAAAGTTCTAGGACTGCCACTGTCACTGTTTGGGTTTTTGGCTTACGTGAGCATGGCGACGTTTGCACTAGCTCCATTGGCAGTGAACGCTGAAAAGAAGCGATCGCTGCGAACCAGTTTAGAAAATTCAACCTGGCTGCTGTTGTTTGCTGGCTCGACTGCCATGCTGCTGTTTAGCGGCTATTTGATGTATGTCTTGGCGTTTGACATTAAGGTGGTTTGCTACTACTGCATTGCATCTGCCACGTTTGCCACTGCGATGTTTGTTTTGACGCTGATCGGTCGCACTTGGGATGATGTGGGGCAACTCTTCTTTACAGGGATTGTAGTGGCGGCGGTGACGCTGGTTGGCACTCTGGGCATCTATGCACCGACCAATTCTGCCAATGCCGATGCTGGGGCTACTTATAGTCTGGGTCCGGCATCGGGTCAAGCTTATTTCACGATTACCGATACGTCTGGACCTGCTGAGATCGAGCTTGCCCGTCATCTCAAAAATATTGGGGCGAAGATGTATAGCGCTTACTGGTGCCCTCACTGCTATGAGCAGAAGAAGGTGTTTGGAGTGCAAGCCTTAGGGGACGTTCCTTCGGTTGAATGCGCACCTGAAGGTAAGAATCCGCAAACGGCTTTGTGTCAGGATGTCGCGGCTAAGGTTGAAAAAGAGCTAGGTCAGAAGTTTGGCTTTCCAACCTGGGAGGTCAACGGCAAGTTTTATTCAGGTCAAAAGCCGTTAGATGAGCTGGCAAAAATTTCTGGATATCAAGGTCCAACGAATTTCAAGAATAGCTTCTCACAATAATCTAATTAGGCAGTCTCTTCAGATCCCCAGCTTCTTCGAGAAGTCGGGGATTTTTGCTCTTGGGGAATTGCAGTCTGCTGGAGTGTGCAGCGACCGAGTGGGTTTTGGCTCTGCTCAACTTACTTGATCGGACATCTTGTCTTCACGCAGGTTCCTTACTTCAATCGACTCTTTCTAACTGCCACAAAATTTGATTGCCTTCTCTTCGCACTCGTGAGACGACCCAGTTGCGCCACACCCAATTATCACCGCGGCTGGTGACAGCACTGGCGTTGACATCCATCAAGTCGGCGAGTTCAGAACTGGTGATTAAATAAGTTCTGCTGGCAATCTCATCGGCTATTTGCAGCGTTTCTACCAGGTTTCGCAGACTTTCGACGCGACCTTCGCGAGGCAACTCGTCTAAATCAACGGGCGTGGGCAGTAATACATCCGTCATGGCAACCTCAGGCTCGTAGGTTTGGTCGGTAACTATTTTTAATGAGGGAATTTTGCCGAGAGAAAAGGCGCGCGCGATCGTGTCACAGCGTTCGTTGCCGATATCCCCGGTGTGCCCTCGCACATAGCGCCACTCGACTTGGTTTGAGTTGAGTTGGTCGAGAATCTCCCACAAGTCTTGATTGAGAACAGATTTGCCCGTCGAGGTTTTCCAGCCTTTTTGCTTCCAGCCTTTGATCCATTTAGTGATGCCGTTTTTGACATATTCGCTGTCAGTATAGAGGGCAACCGAACCTTTCTGATTTGATTCTTGCAGAAACTTAAGCGCATCGATCGCTGCCTGCATTTCCATCCGGTTATTGGTGGTTTGTGGGTCGGCTCCTCCGATTTCGTGCACAGACCCATTGGCAAAATGAACGACGGTGCCCCACCCACCCGGACCGGGATTGCCAGAGCACGCACCATCGGTGTAGATTTTTTCGATCGATTGAGAACCCATAACTCGCCAATAAAACACCCAACTAGATTACTGCATTCGTCGCTTTGATTGATCGCAGGGAGCGATCGATGCGGATTTGAATCGAGATCGTGGCATCGAGTTCACATATAAATCTCTAAAAAGCGCAAAAGACTGTAAATCCGGATTTTAACCTACTGACTAAAGAGAGATTTTTAGCCCACCAATAGTGTAAGTAGAGAATAACTTCTGATGAGAGAACCTCCGTCTAGGGAGCGATTTGGTCGGTGTGTCAGATGAAGTAAAACGTAGAGTAACCGTTAATGGAAATTGTATTCTATGAAACTGAACTATTTTGCGAAACTGCTTTCTATGGCTGGACGTTGGCTTGCAACTGCTCTACTTTTTGTATCTGCGATCGCTGGGCACGGGGCGTTTTTCTCAGCCTCTTCAGCAATGGCAGCTCCGACTTTAATTGCAGCAGACGCAGGCGACCAAGTCAAAGACAAGACTCGCGAAAGTGCCGGACGCGCCAAAGGCTTTATCCAAGATACGGCAGATAAAGTTGAGCAAACTGCAAACAAAAACGCCGATCGTGTTGAGAAAGCAGCGGGTGGCAAAGGCAGTTTTGCTGAGAGTAAAGCTAAGAGAGATGCTGCTCGAATTCGTAAAAGAGCCGAGGAAGATGCATCACGAACCCAGAAAGCCGTAGATAAAACAAAGAACGCGGTTGAAAGCACCGTTGATAAGGTCAAAGATGCCCTGAACTAAAGAATAGTGTCTTGCCAAGAGTCTGTAGGAACATTAAATGTAGTGTTCCTACAGCAATACTTCGGACAGTTTTAGGCGGCGATAGTGCCGTAATCGCAAAGGGTTGAGTAGTTGGGATGGGATTTAATCAAGCTTGGCTCCAAGTCTAAGGTGGCAATAAATCGTTCAAGTAGGTGTTGATTGAGGGCACGACGCTTAACGCTTGCCATTGAGAATACAAATGGGTCTTGACCGGTGTGCTGGGGATGCGCGTCGAACTTCGCTAGATTGAGGGCGGTAAAACTGGCATTGAAATGAAAGTCCAACTTCAAGAGGTCACGGGCTTGACAATCACTCAGACCCGTAAACTGCTTGGCATCGCGGAAGAGAAATTCAATCCCGAAGCGCAATTTATAGAACTGAATAATCTGCTTGGGGGCTTGCTCAACATCGGTACTGAACAGCAGGCAGGTGCGGACTCGGTTCGGAACGCGACGGTCAACTAGGTAGGCGACTCGAATCTCCCGCTTCAAGGAGACGTGCCACAATCGGGCAGTGTAGAGGTCAACCTGGGGTTGCACGGTTTCCACAAAGGTGAAGTGACTGAGGTCTGTCAGGTCAACTTTGCCGTCGTACTTGCGCGGTCTGCCTCGTTGCTTCTGCACCCC
>NZ_LXYR01000067.1 GCF_001650195.1 Phormidesmis priestleyi BC1401
GGTCTTGACCTCAACGCGTTGGGATCAATTCTGGAACAAACTGAATCAATACGGCTTTTCCGTTGCCCTCTAATAGTATCAAATAGAGGTCGCACCCTTCTCAAGTTCCTGTTTGTCTTGCTCAGTCAGGTCACTTCTAAACGTTTGTACCAGAAGCTCTTGCTCTTTCTTTCTGGCATTATCAAGGGTTTTCCTTGTTTCACTAATCTTTCTTGGTCGGACTTTCTCAGTTCCTTCTGCTGTCAGTAAATCTGAGTCGATCGAGCATTGGAGATATAGACGATGAGTTTTCCAAGGCGGAATGGATTCTTGTGATAAGGTATCCAATTTCTCGGAACTCTCTTGTTTAGATTCTTTCTTCTTGTGAAGTAACTGCTTATCCTCTTGCTAAATTAGTTTTGCTGAACGTAAAGAAAATAGTCCTAAGGAATAATTTTTCTCTTTATCCAACTTTTTTGTGAGCTAGCCAATCCGTAGTGAATCGTTGAAGTTTTGGTCGTTGACGGCGATCGTAGGCAATCTTGAACTTGTAATCGCCTAATCACTTGAAACGTACATAGATTCGTTCTTCCGATCGCGTTTTAAGCTGACTTCTCTTGCGTCTTCATGGACGGCTTCTCGACTTAGGAACGTGGATTGATTAAGGTGCAATTTTCTGCCCTCACCCTAGCCCTCTCCCCAAGGAGAGGGAACTGAGACTCTAGCTCCCTTCTCCTTGGGGAGAAGGGTTGGCGAGGGCTTGCCCTACTTCATGAGGAGGGCGGAAGCCGCCTACAAGTTTTACAGGCTATTTAATTCACGATCCTTAGTACTTTCGCCTGGTTTCCCAAGCTCAGAATCGTGTTGATTTTTCTCCTTTGTTCAAATGATCAGCAAAGGTCACCTGGACTGCCGAAGATCAGGGGATATAGTAAAGAGCTGGGTATTTTTGCCGCATTGGTAAGCCGTTCAGTCATTGCTTCTTGCCACGCTAAAAATTCTGACTCAACACCTTTTGATTCAATTAAAATCATCTGAAGCAAGTAAACGGCATACTGCACAGAGGGCATTGGCAGCAGTGCATAGTGGTAGAAGATATTAAACAAGAATAACTCTGAGTAGCAGTTTGGATGCTCTGGAAATTGAATGGCTTCTTGTAAGAAGTTGTTAGCTTGCTCACCTGTTGGGTTCTCGCCCCTTCGGTAAACGACTTGCTAGTTGTGCTTCCAAACGTTGAATCTCTTCCCTTTTTGTTACCAATCTCTGCTGCAATTTCTCCGGGTCTTCTATCTCTTCATTGACCTCACCCCCATTCTTCAGCAGGTGAATGACTGCGCGGCGAGAGAGGGAGTCCTCCGTCACCTCATACGTATCAAACAGCAATAGTTCGGACAATTTTAATTCGCTAACGGTGGAATGCGAGTTTCAGCATCACCACTGAGGCAAATACTAACGGTGGAATACGAGTTTCAGCCTCTGTCTCGAAAAATGTCCGGAGTATTGTATTGAAACACTTATAGTTTATAGACTCTGCATATTTATTCCTCTAGGATGCTGACGTGAAAGAAAATGAGCGCTCTTACGTTAAGTGGCTATTTGGTAGGGCGGTTAGGAAGCGGAGGCGTGAACTTGACTTCTCTCAAGAGGATTTGGCTGAGCGCGCAGGCTTGCATCGGAACTACATCTCAGATATTGAACGGGGCGATCGCAATCCCTCTCTAGAAAGCATTCAAAAGTTAGCCAAAGCCCTTGACACTAGGATTTAAGCTCTCTTCATCAACTATGGGATTGACGAGGCTTCAGCAGACTGATTCAGCCCAAATCAGAATTAGGGATAGAGACACACTGAATCAGTGTTTTGTGAATCGCAGTGGAGATATTCCCAGTGTTCAACCTGCCCACCTTCGTGGAGGACGTGACAACTGTGCTGGAAGGGAAACTGTTCGTAGGGTTTCAAACCGTCAAATCTAGGAATGGCGGGGTTCTGAGATTCAAAGTCGAAGAAGTGGACGGGGTAGGTGAGTTCAGTAAGGCTGACAGCGATCGCCGCTCTATCCACGACAGGCTGATTGCTGAAAGTGCTATCAACGTAAGTACGCTGGTTTTCTGACAGAGGGTAGTTGAGTGGAAGGTCGACGATCGCCAATACCCCTTGAGCAAGCAGCATGTCTTTCTTCTTCCAGTCCAAGCGAGGGATGGAGACTTCAGGGACTTGCTGCCAGCAAGCTTGCGTGAAAGGGCAAGGGTTGGGGTTAGCACAGTGTTTGCCGATCGCCAATGTCGGCTCTAAATTCTCAGTTAAGATCGCTCTGAGTTGGCGCAGTTTGTCAGAGATCTCAGGCAGGAGTAGATCGACTTCGGCTGTGATATCTACGATCGTGAAGAGGTCTGTCAGATCTGGGAATAAGCAGGTCTGTGTGTTGATGTGCATCAGCTTGGTTGAACCGATGGGCAGACCGACACCGCTCAAGACGTATCTTTGAACGGCAACATCCCAGTGATGTTCGTCTTTGACTTTGCTAGAAGATTTGACGTGGCTCATCAACTTCCAGCCAAAGCTGCTTGTGGCATTGCAGACCACTCATGAAGTTGGATTTTGTCAGGAAGGCAGCCATACTGTGTTGAGAGAATTTGGAACTTTATACAGAATGAGGATGCCCAATTCAAGAGGCTTGTGATTGAGTGCACAAAAAACTGTTGGGAAAGTACCTCACTTTGCAGGAATTCTGCACTTGCACACAGACCTACCGAAAGTATGCCGATAGCTTCGGTAGGTCTGTGCTCGCATTGACCCGTACCCCAAAAATCTAAGAGAGACGATTCCAGCCTTAGAGACTCTATGCCAGCATATTCTTGATCCAGTGATTGACCACTTCAGCAAAGAGCGATTCCAGCTCACGTATGGCTTTTGCTCAAAAGATTTGAAGCGGTTTCTGAGCCAGAAAGACCCGGAGACAGGAATGAAGAATGGTCGAATTGATCCTAATCGCGATCAGCACATGGCGCATGAGGTGAATCGGGATGGCAAATATTACTGTGATCTCGTAGGTGCTGCTTGTGATTTTCGGATTGTGGAGTTGGGGAGCGATCGCTTCGTAGAGTGGATTTTGGAACAGCAATTGCCGTTTGGCTCACTGTACTACTATGGATGCGATTCTCGTTCCGAGACACTTCGTGACCGCCGCATTCACATTAGCTATGGTTCTCAGAATAAGCGAAATATCTGGGCATTTACAGATGGAGGAGTGCTAATGAGGAGGAGATCGAAAAGTGGATGAAATAGCGGCGTTGATCTCTTGCTCAAAAAATCGTTCACCTTGATGCTGCCTGTCATTTCCAGGTTATGAGGCAACAATCTCCATAAGGATAGCCTGGGAAGAAGGCGTGCTACTAAGCAAACTTCCCTAACTATCGTCCAATACCATTAAAGCTCTACCTGGTTCTCATTCAAAGTAGTGAAGAACAACAGTCCGGACTATTGGCATAACAAATGCCCTAATTTAGTCTGAAAAAACATGATCGTCTGTCTGGTTTTGGTTAAAGACGATCGTTTCACATCTGTTGACCGCTGAGGCGCGATCGTTTTTTCATTAGGCTTAGTCGATCGCCGTGCATTGCTTTTCTCAAACCAGATGGTTATCAAACTCCTCAACCCGACTGCGATATACCGCACTAGCTGCACCTTAGCAAAGGCATTCTCACAATAGAGGCTAGAGCGTGGGAAAAAACAGTCGGAGATAGCCTGACACCAGAGCCTCACCAAAAAAGACACTCAGAGCGGCTCCCAATGCCAAAAACGGACCGAATGGAATAGGCTGACGACGACTGATCAACCCCAATGCGATCGCGCCTCCGCCGACAAACGCCCCCATCACACACGCCAAAAATCCGCCGATCAGCAGCAGCTTCCAGCCGAGCCAAGCGCCCATCATCGCGGCAAGTTTGGCATCGCCTGCGCCCATTGCGGGTTGACCGAGCACGATCGAGCCTCCGAGTGAGATGGCATCAAGGAGCCAAACTCCTAGCACTGCGCCAATGACCCCGGCAATGAGGGATTGAATAGCTCCGGTTAGACTCGACGCGATCGCAAATCCTGAGACTGCCTGAAAGGCTAATCCTAAAATTAATCCCGATCGAGTCAGGGAGTTGGGGAGCGTCATCGTGTCCAAATCAATTAAGGACAGTGCGAGGAGCCAGCTTAAAAATATCCAGTAGCCGATCGTGGCGATCGAGAAGCCGAACGTCCAAAACGTCAGCAAGAACAGAATGCCTGTTGCGGCTTCGACGATCGGATAGCGGGGAGAAATTGGGCTTTTGCAGTGACTACAGCGACCTTTCAGCCAGAGCCATCCTAGAACAGGCACGTTTTCCCGTTTTCGCAGACGAGTCAGACAATGAGGGCAGCGCGACGGTGGATAGAGCAGCGACAATCCGGCAGGCAGACGATAGACCACGACATTGAGAAAGCTGCCGATCGAGGCTCCGAGCCAAAACACGATCAGAGAGATAGGAAGAGCCAGTAAGAAATCCATGAGGAGTCGGGGGCAGAATTCAAAGTTGCATCGAATCGACTTTCTTTACTAATCTTCCCCACCTCACGATAGGTCACTCAAACCCAGTAGCCTTTAATAAGCGTCTGACTCGATCCATTCAAACGGCACAAAACATTCTTGGGGCAACAAAATCGCCTTGCCTGTAAAGATCAGTTTGCCTCGATGGGTCAACCGATTAATGGCGACCCCTAAGGGCGGCTCCGTCAATTCGGGATGCACTTCATAATAAATCTGATAAATCAGCCGCGCCGATCGGACTACTGCCGGATCTACATACGCCGCCATGTTCTCATCGTCCACGCCCACACCTACTTGCTCGATCGTGTTAGTCACCAGCACTCCCCTCAATTGACGTTCCGACTGTATCCTATTGCAAAAAATGAGATTGGCACGAAAAAATATTCGTTATCTCTAAAGCGCTTTAATCAACGCATCGCCCATTGCCTGACAACCAACCAAAGTTTTGCCCTCAGACATGATGTCTCCGGTTCGATAATTCTGGTCTAAGACGGTTAGAACGGCTTGCTCAATGGCATCGGCTGCCGCAGGTTGATTGAGTGCATAACGCAGCATCATTGCCGCACTAAAAACTTGTGCAAGCGGATTGGCTTTGTCTTGCCCTGCAATGTCGGGCGCAGACCCGTGGACAGGTTCATAAACGCCCGGACTAGCGGCTCCTAGACTGGCAGACGGCAACATACCGATGCTTCCAGTCAGCATGGCGGCGGTATCGGAGAGAATATCGCCAAATAGATTGCTCGTGACGATCGTATCAAACTGCCTCGGCTGTCTGACTAACTCCATAGCAGCCGCATCGACATATAAATGAGACAACTCAACATCAGGGTAGTCGGCTGACAGGGCAGTGATGCCGTCGCGCCACAGTTGCGACACTTCTAACACATTAGATTTATCGACTGAGCAGAGCCGTTTGCTGCGCTTTTGCGCCGTCTCAAAGGCGACTCGCCCGATGCGATCGATTTCCAACTCGGTATATGCCATCGTGTTGACCCCGCGCTTTTCACCCGTTTCAGTGGTGAAAATCCCTCTCGGTTGCCCAAAATAAATGCCGCCTGTCAGTTCTCGCACGACCATAATATCGACTCCTTCCACGATTTCGCGCTTGAGAGAAGACGCATCGATCAACTGCGGCAAAATGGTCGCCGGACGCAGATTTGCAAATAAGCCCAATTCCGATCGCAGCCCTAACAGCCCAGTTTCAGGACGCAGATGACGGGGCAGTGTGTCCCATTTATAGCCCCCGATCGCGGCTAGTAGCACTGCGTCAGAGGTTTTGCATTGCTCTAACGTCTCTGCGGGAAGTGGTTCGCCCGTGGCATCGATCGCCGCCCCGCCAATCAGCGCCTCTTGAAACGCAAATGTCAGATCAAATTTCTCACCAACGATTTTGAGAACTTGAACCGCGACCGCCATAATTTCGGGACCGATGCCGTCGCCAGGAAGAAGCGTAATGCGATATTGCTGTGCCATGAGGGTTTTATAAAGGAATCAGGAATCGAGGGTGAAATCAGGACTCTTAGTCATCCTCGATCCTCCTCTGCGGGCTATATCATACCGTGAGAGGTGTCTGTCAATAGATGCAGAATAGGAAGGAAGCGTAGCCCAAATTGGCGTTGCTGAATACAACTATGAATTGCCCTTCTCACGAAGTGGGGCAAGCCCTCGCCAACCCTTCTCCCTGGGGAGAAGGGAGCCAGAAATCTTGTCCCTTCTCCCCAGGGAGAGGGCTAGGGTGAGGGTAAAATCTGTGCTTCATAGATCGATTTAGCAATGCCCCCAAATCTTAGGAGGTCACTTGCAGAAGCGTCCATTTGGCTTGGTTGCCATTGTGTTTTATAAAATGTTCGTTGCCTCGCTGCTGATGGTGACGGCGATCGCGCTCTTGTTAGCGATGAAGAACTACGAAGGGCTTCAGGATTTTGCTGAAAATTACGAGCTTGAAGGCAAAGTTGGAATTATTCAATGGGTCTTAGACAAGATTCTTAATTTCGATTCTAGAACACTGCAATTTAGCGGGATTGGAGCGATGGTTTACGCGATCGTGACGGCGATCGAGGCGGTTGGGCTATGGCATCAAAAACGCTGGGCGCACATCCTAGTGCTAATGCTGGTGGGGATCAGCATTCCACCCGAAATCTATGAGTTAGTAAAAGGCTTTTCAGCGCTTAAATCAATTGTTTTTGTCGTGAATGTCGCGGTTTTCTGGTATCTCGTCCGCACGTTTCCAAAGCACAAAACTCACGTTTGAATAGGCTGGTGATTCTCAAGCGTCTATTCCCGATTAGAGAGTGCTTTTTGCGACCGAAGAAGGACGTAGGACTCGATCGCCAGTGTTAGCCTTAATTTCATGTTTGCAGTGAGAAGTGAATCTGCAATTTCAGTCGTTGAAATGACGACTTCTTCCACTGCTCCCATTCTTTGCGATATCATGATTTCATATTCTTTTCATAATCTTTTTTGTCAAGGAGATTAAGTGAATGCCTTTCCAAGAGACTGTTGCGATGCCTAGCCTTTCTGAAGTTCATCGCAGCATCCCAGTCCCCAGTGTTAAAGGCTTTTGGCGCAAATTTTTGGCATACGCAGGTCCAGGTTATTTGGTGTCAGTTGGCTATGTTGACCCCGGAAACTGGGCGACTGACATTGCAGGCGGCTCGAAATTTGGATACGCGCTTTTAAGCGTGATTTTGTTGTCTAACTTGATGGCGATTTTGCTGCAAACGCTGTGCGTAAGATTGGGAGTCGCGACGGGTCGCGATCTGGCGCAGATGTGTCGTGAGGCATTTAGCCCAAGAGTGTCGTTTATTCTGTGGGTGCTCTGTGAGTTGGCGATCGCTGCCTGTGATTTCGCAGAACTATTGGGTAGCGCGATCGCCCTACAGCTTTTGTTTGGGTTGCCGCTTGTGTGGGGCGTGTGCCTAATGGGGCTAGATGTAATCGTCCTATTGCTGCTGCAAAAGAAAGGATTTCGCTATATCGAAGCGCTGGTGATTACGCTGGTTGGCACGATCGCGCTGTGCTTTTTGGCAGAAGTAATTTTCTCGCGTCCCGATTTTGGGGGCATTCTTCAGGGATATTTTCCTAAAGCAGAGATCGTGCAGAACTCAGAAATGCTTTATTTGGCGATCGCGATTTTGGGTGCAACGGTGATGCCGCACAATTTATATTTGCACTCAGCGATCGTGCAAACTCGCGCCTGGGAGCCAACGATCGAAAAGAAGCGGGAAGCGATTAAATTCAGCACCCTTGATTCGACGGTGGCGCTGTGGTTTGCGCTGTTGATCAATTCAGCCATATTGATTGTTGCAGCCGCCACGTTTCACACCAGTGGACATTATGAAGTGGCTGAAATTCAAGATGCCTATAAGCTGCTCTCGCCTCTGATGGGAGTTGGGGCTGCCAGCGCAATTTTTGCGTTTGCGCTGTTGGCTTCTGGGCAGAGTTCTACGCTGACCGCCACTCTAGCAGGTCAAATCGTGATGGAAGGGTTTCTGAACCTGCGCTTACGCCCGTGGGTGCGTCGTCTCGCCACTCGGTTAATTGCTCTCGTCCCGGCGTTAATCACGATCATTTTCTTTGGCGAGCAAAGCACCGGGAAATTATTGGTGTTTAGTCAAGTCGTCTTGAGCTTGCAGCTTTCGTTTGCCGTGATTCCGTTGGTGATGTTTACGAGCGATCGCCGACTAATGGGCACGTTTGTCAACCCTTTCTGGCTCAAGCTGTTGAGTTGGGCAGTTGCTTTGCTGATTGCCGGAGTGAATGCTTGGCTGCTCTGGGAAACGGCGATCGGGTGGCTGACTCGATAGAGATTAGGGCGTGTTTTATAAACCTCTCTTACTGCGATTCTGCCTTGCCCTGAACTGAAGTTCAGTCCGTTTTAACGGACTTTCCACTATCAGCCCAAACTTCAGTTCAGGGCGGGATAGCAACGAAGATCAGAGTTTTAAAACACTACCTAAAGAATTCCCAAGAGTTTTAGGGTCGATTGCTCGTGGTCACTTTTTCCGATGTGGACGTTTTCGCAGAACGATCGATCGCTGAATTTTGCGCCTCAGCCATCATCGCGTCCTCAACGGCACGAGAGAATTGCACATCGACTCCGTTAATGATTGCGCCTAGTAACGTGTGGTCTTCTGTCTCGGTCAGATGGTCGATCGCTTCAGTCAAAATGCTCTCCTGAGTCACCCCTGGACGAGTGACCAGCACCAATCCATCGCTATAGGGTTCTAGCAATAGGGCATCATTGCACTGACTCAACGCGGGTGTATCCAGCACGACGAGATCAAAACGCCCTCTGGCATCTTCGAGCAGTCGCCGCATCTCGCTCGATTCGAGAATGGATGCTGCCTGACGCTGCGGACCGACGCTTGGCACGATATAAAGATTTTCGACATCCGGCGCGAGACGGACACACTCACTAATCTGTCCGTAATAGCGCAAGGGTTCAATGACGCTATCCGGGTCAGCCGCCAGATTCACATAGTTGGCTTGAGAGGACGATCGCAGATCTGCCTCAATCAATAACGTTCGTTTTCCAGCTCTGGCAGACGCGATCGCCAAATTATACGCGCTGATTGTTTTGCCTTCATCGGCGATCGTGCTGGTCAACAAAATCACTCGCAGCGCCTTGCCTTCTGTCAACCGCAGCTTACTGCGAAATCGCTCATAATATTCAAAATAAGGCGAGTCGGATTTGATTAAAACAGGCGAGTCTTTGATATCCCAAACTTTCACCAACGGAAGCGCACCCAGAATCGTGACATCTCGCTGTCGCAGTGCCTCTCGCAAATCTTCCTCGGTGTAGAATTTGCCCTCCATTGTGTCGAGCAGGAAGATCAAACCGCCCCCAACAAGCAAGCCGACTAAGCCTCCGATCGCCAGCGTTAACGGAATGCTCTTGCCAACTTTGGGCGGAGTCGGCAGGAGTGAGGGCGCTTTAGCAAGACTGAGACTGCTCACCGTTTCGGCTTCTGCGGCTTTGGCATCGACCAATTTGAGCTGCATCTGGTCGTGGAGTGCCTTCTTGAGCCGGACTTGATCTTCTAGCCGGGTGCGCTCTAGCTGGCGATTGGGGACGATCGAGAACTGTTGGCGCAGAGTCTGCTCCGATCGCACCGTTGAAATTAACTGCTGCTGTAAGACTTCTTGCTGGGTCTTTAGCCCGACTAAGACATTTGCCAACTGCTGTCGAGCCGGGTCGAGGCTGCTGTCTTTTCGCACACTGCTAGAAAATGGAGCCGCTACCCCACCACCGCCGACGACTTCTCCGGCTCGTTTTTGAAGCTGCTCCTCTAGCGTCTGCTGCTGTTTTCGGAGATTCACCATATCTGGGTGTTCGGGACGCAGATCTTTTCCTTTGAGAGAAATCTGCGCCTCGACTTGCTGAATCTGAGCGCGTAAATTAGCTAACAGTGGGTCAGCACTCAGAGCCGACGAGACATACGCCTGATTGGGGTCTAGCCCTAGTCGCTGTTCCAAACTCCGAATCTGGGCATTGGTGCCATCAAGCTGTAGCTGTAGCTGTCGCTGCTGACTTTCACTGCCCGTAATTGCGCCGATTAGCGTCCCGTTTTGAGCCGCGATCAGTTGAGGTCCTTCGACCCGATCGTATTCTTCTAGCACTCGTTCTGAGGCTCTCAAATCACCTGACACCTTGGGCAACCGCTGATTGATCGAGTCGATCACCGCGCGCAATCGAGCAGAGTTGTTGAGCCGACTCTGTTCAACAATGCGTTGACTAAATTGTTGAGCCACCGCGATCGCTCGTTTGGGATCGCTATCACTATAAGCGACATCGACTTGAGCCGAGCTAGCCGCCGGAGCCGCTTGCCCCTTTGCCGCTTTCGGCACGTCTACCTCTACCTTCGTGTTTCTCACCACCTCTAGCGGCGGAACGCCCACTTCTTTAGCAACCGCTTCGATCATCTCCTTGGGCACGAGAGAATCGCTGGTAAACGTCTCGATCGGCTGTCTGACCTCAGTGCCGATCGTTGAAAAAGCGATCGGCGGACGGTTAGAAACGAGTAAAGCATTCGCCTGATAAATCGGGGCTGGGTCAGGGAGAGACACCACCACACCTGCTGCCGCCATGCCGACAAACACCCCGGCTGGAATTGCCCATTTGTAACGATCGACAGCCAGAAGATAGCGCTTAACGATGGGCGGAGTCATAGGAACACAACGTATTCAGTAACCTGATTGTAAGACTTGCTAATTGCGATTGTTGGTCGGACCAAAGAGATTAGTGGCACCGTTCCCCAGTTCTCTAAAGAATAATAAAAATCCCAGCACATCTCGAAATGGCTGTGTAAACACATTCAGGGCATAAGTCACTCTTCCCACTAAGTTTCGACCAACGACGATCACATCATTATCTTCGAGTGCCAGATTTTGAGCCAGGTCGCCCATAATGACTTTTTTGCCATCGATTTCTCGCGAGACCGCTTTTTGCTGAATGGGGTCAAATCGAATCAGAGCAATTCTTCGCAAATCTGATGTGTCAGGGCTGACTGCGGCGGCTGTCAGTGCATCCAAAAAAGTGCTGCCACTGGGGAGAACGACGTTGCCTAATCCGCCTCTGGCATAGCTCAAGACTCGCACTGAGATTTGGGGTTTTACCAGGGTCGATCGTGCCACTAACCCCCGATCGTAATCTTTATCGGCTCCCGGCTCTAGTTTAGAAACCACCACCACATCGCCATCCTGCAAGCGCAAATCGGGGAGAGCCGTGCCGTTTTTGAGGGGAGAAACCAGATCTAGCTTTTCTTCTAAGGTCGAGCCATCATTCAAAGTACGCCGTACAATCACCGATCGTAGGTCTGCCGTCTGGGTTGCCCCGCCTGCACTGAGAAGCGCTGATGAAATCCGGCTTGGCGCTGGAACTGGATAAACCCCTGGGCGAGAGATTTCTCCCGTCAGCGTCACCAGCACCGGACGCTGATTGGTCAGTGCCAATAGGACGATCGGGTCAATCACATATCGGTTAACGCCCTGCCGAACTTTCTCTTGAGCTTGGTCGATCGTCAACCCCTGAAGCGTGACTTTGCCTAACAGAGGTGTGGTGATATTTCCGTCTTGATCAATCACTGCCTGAAAATTCAAATCAGGAAATCTCTGAACCACTACCCCAACGGCATCTCCGGCTCCCAGTCGATACAAATTAAACGAGCTGGGGGGCGCAACTGGAGTCGGTTGCACGATCGTAGGTTTGGTAGCGGGTGGCAAAGATGTTTGACTCAGGACAACTTGAGGAGACTGAACCCCGATCGCCCAAAGCAAAATTGCAAACGGCAACGCGGATGTAGCCGAGTAGACACTCGCGAGAGATAGCGCTGTGATCTGACGATTCAGGACGATTGGGGTCATAATTGGCACGTTTCAGGCATCCTCTAAGCTGTCGCTATTGTATCTCCCTGACTTTAGACAGATGCTTTAAGTTGCTGTTAAGGACGCAAAACGCTCGACATCAAAGTTGATTGAATGGTCTGAGCCAACGATTCGACTTCTGACCAATGTTGCTCGATCGTGTCAAGCGGCTCGATCGGCACTAAAATGCTGACTGCCACCCAGGGAATGCGGCGATTTTGCCACTGAGCGGCTCGATCGGCAAAAAACCACTGGCTCGGTGCCGGATGTCCGCCTGTTGACCAGGCATACCATTGCAAAACGGCGTAAGTCTGCCGCCTTGTCTCTTGAGCACTTCCTCGCTGTCGCTTAGTCAGACCTCGAAAGAATTGAGCCGTCACTTTCGTCGCGGGATTCTTAACGGTGAAGTCAACTGACCGATCGGAGTCCGTTTCCCAGTTTTGAAAGCCATTGACATCACTCCATTCGACTTCGGGCTGTTCTCGATTGCCCTTTTGAGGAAACAACAGCACGATCGCTTTGTCTTTGTTGGCGTTGGTGATTTCTTGCATCAACCATTTGTGTTCTCCAACCTGCGGAGTTTTGCGATCAATCACCTGCCATCCTGGAATCTGCAATCCGACCTGACGCAGCTTAGTGAGTTGCGACAGGGTTGCCACCTTGGGAGGCTCTGACCAGCGCCACTTACCTGACAGATAGCCAGGAGCGGCTCCGATCGCGGCGAGAACCAGCAGCAGCACGAGCAGCACGGCTTTAGATGATTGGAGACGCAGAGACTTGCGGAGGGAGATCATCATCGCAAAAAAATAGAACAGAGTTGCAGCCTAGTCAGTCGGAGAAAAACGTTTGTCGATCGCCCCAATCAGCACGACGAGCAAGCCCAACATCAGAGCAGAATAGACATCTCCGCCCCACCCTTCATGCAGCCAGCCAAACGCCTGATCGCGTCCAGTGCCGTGAAAGTAGGTGAGGAGCGTGTTGCGAAGGATGTTAGCGGTAATGCTAATCAGGATAGTGCTGATCAGAAATAGGATGGAAACAATGCGCGATCGCAGCAGATTTGTCCAATAAAGCAGCATCAAAGCGACGTAGAGACTGGTGAACAGCATCTTGAGTCCTGCACAATAGGGAGCCACTTCGACAATCTGCCCATTTACATATAAATAGATTTGCTCAACGGTGACATTGAGACCGAGTTGATTGAGAATAAAGCCCGCTGTGCCCGCGATAAAGCTTTGCAGTGGCAAGGTATAAGGAGCAATCAAATAAGGAATCTCGCTCGGCGTTGCCAGAAACACCAGCAGCAAGGCAAATCCCTGTAGCTTTAAGCCGGGTAGCCCTTTTAACCACAGACAAATTCCAGTCAGCAAACAAGGGAGAGAAAGATTTACAAAGTCGGGCAACCCGCTGAGATAGAAAACGCCTGCCACGAGCAGCAAGAGTGCGCCGATGAATTTTTCTAGCCCGATCGCCCGATCGTTTTCGGCGATTCGCTGCCACTGTTTACGATTCATCCAGACAACATACGCTGCAAAAGGCAGCCCAATAATGCCGTGGCTGAAATATTCGTGCTCAATGCTGATGTTTTTGCGGAGCCAGCCATCGACCCAATGCAGCAAGAGCGGCGCATAGAGCAAGGTCAGCAAACCCATCAGGGCGGCGTTGCTCCAATAGCGCTCGACGATCGTAGAAGAAAGACGAATTCGCATAATGTTACGCCGAGATTTTGAGGGCTGAGTGAGCGGTTAGAGAGGCTTCTAGCACATCTATAATCCGATGAATTTGCGGATCGCTCAAGCCTGGATACATCGGTAGAGATAAGATTTCTTGACACAACGTTTCAGAGATCGGAAAGTCTCCGGCTCGATAGCCCAAATTCTTAAATGCAGGCTGAAGATGACACGGAATCGGATAGTGAATTCCGGTTTGAATGTCTTGATGCGCGAGTTTCTCTTGCAAAGTTTCTCGATCGAGCGCACACGCCGCCGAGCCATCCTGATTTTCTACCCGTGCTCTGATCACATAGAGATGATAGACGTGTCCTTTTCCACATTGGTTTTGAATGGGGAGAATGCCTTGAGCGTAAAGCGGTTTGAGCCGCGTATTGTATTGCTCGGCAATCTGGGAGCGATCGAGGTTCCACTCTGTTAGGTAAGGCAATTTCACGTTGAGAACCGCCGCTTGAATCGTATCTAGACGGCTATTAGTTCCGTAGTCTGCGTGAAAATATTTGCGAGAAGCCCCATAGTTTCGCAGCGATCGCATTTTTTGAGCGACGGTTTCATCGTTAGTGACGACCATTCCCCCATCGCCCAACGCGCCCAAATTCTTAGCCGGATAGAAACTAAAGGCGGCAGCGACTCCGATCGAGCCAGCCCGATAGCCTTCTCGCTCTGCCAGATGTGCTTGAGCCGCGTCTTCAAAAATCAGCAAACCATAGGTGTTGGCGAGATTTCGCAAAAGCGTCGGTGAAACCATTTGCCCATAGAGATGCACCGGAACAATGGCGCGTGTTTTGGGCGTAATGGCTTTTTCGGCAGCCACCAGATCAATGAGGGCTGTTTTAGCGTCGCAATCGACCAAAACCGGAGTTGCGCCTGCCCGAAGCACTCCGATCAGCGTCGCGACAAACGTGTTGGCGGGCAAAATTACTTCATCTCCTTCGCCAATGCCACAGGCTTGAAGTCCGAGGGCGATCGCGTCGGTTCCACAGGCAACCCCAATGCCGTGCTGCGATCGACACGCCGCTGCAAAGGCTTGCTCAAACTCAGCCAGGGCTTGACCTAAAATATAATCACCCCGCTGCATGACTCCTCGAATCGCCTGCTCGATCTGATCTTGAATGGGCTGATGTTGAGCAGAGAGGTCAACAAACGGAATCGTGGCTGAGACACTGTGCATATAAAAGCATCAACAATGAAGGAGCTAAGAGGGCACTGAGTATAAACACTAATCTAGTTATGAGCCACAAGTAGGTGATCAAACACACCTAAGCTGTGAAGAGTCTGTGAATTAAGCAGGTGCCTCAGTAAACTTCACGTTATTTTTAACTGACTCTACAAACTAACTAGCCATTTAGTGCCCCACGTAGACGGAATTATCTTTCCAGCAATTCCGAACTCAGAGTACCCATTGTCAGATGCTTCATCCCAGGGTTGAGAGTGGAATCCCAAACAATCGAGAACCCCTGACACAAAAAAGTCCCCTAACGTAGGAGAATTACAGCGTTTGTGCGATCGGGCTAATTTCCTTGCACGGTCAATCGATAGTTTTGGCGGACTCCAGGCTCGATCGAGCCAACCCACACCTGATAAGTGCCCGCTTGCCAGTCGCCATCTTCTAGTAGCGCCCCTTTATTCGACGAGTTAGCATTATCGCCACAGCGAACCGAATTATCAGAGCCTTTAATCACGATCGTGGTTTCTTGATCGCCACTGTTGACTTTTAGCTTGAGCTTTGAGAAAGGCTTTTGCAAAACCAGCAGATGATCAGGATTGGAATCGCCAAACCCCAAACATTTCCTGTCGTGACGATCGCTATTGCTGACGATCGCAGGCAGCGAGGTCGAACCCCCAGTCGAGCCGTTTAAAGCCCCAGCAGAATTGTTAGAACTCAGTGTTAGAGTGCCAAAATTAGCGGGTTGCGCTAGAACTGGAACTGCGCTAAAAAAGCTGAATGCCAAGAGTAGAGACTTTAGCCGAACCGCCATATCACCATCCTCACTGATAAAGATAAAAATTTGGTTGTTAAAAAAACTGGGTGTTTTAAGTAGAAGCACAAAACTCTTTAGCCACAGAGAATACTTTACAATCGTTCACCATCATTAGACCTCCTGCATGAATCCTTCGCCCTCACCCTAGCGCTCTCCTTAGAGCGTGTCGTTACCAACATTTTTAGCCGCACCGACCCGCCACTGAGGTTGTGCCAAACGTCATGGTGCGAGGGTTGGTGATTCGCCTCAAGCTGACGACTGCCCAGATCACCCTGGGCGAGTTTTGGGGCGCGGTTGCCCGCTTGGGCGGGTTCATCGGTCGCAAATCTGATGGGCAGCCCGGATGGCAAACGCTTTGGCGAGACTGGTCAAGGTTGCAGGACTTGTGCTGGAGGGTTGGGGCGGGGGGCAGCTAAAAATGTTGGTAATGACAAGCCCCACAGGAGAGGGCTAGGGTGAGGGCAGATTCAGCATCAGAAAAAGCGACCCTGAATTTGAGTTCGGGGTCGCTTTAAAGATAGTGAGAGAATGCGATTAGGCGATCGATGCCATCTTCACATCGTTGTTTGCCAACAGTTCTTGCAGTTCTTCCGCGTCTACTGTCTCTTTCTCAATCAGCAGTTCTGCTAACTGATTCAAAACGTGACGGTTTTCGACGAGAACTTGCTTACAGCGACGATAAGCTTGCTCAACTAAGCTTCGCACTTCGTCATCGATCGTGGCAGCCGTTTCGTCAGAAAAGTCACGCTCAGAGGCGATATCGCGACCCATAAACATATTGCCCTGCTGACGACCCAATGCGACGGGACCGAGGCGATCGCTCATGCCAAACCGAGTCACCATCTGACGGGCAACCCGTGCCACTTGCTGAAGGTCATTCGATGCGCCAGTCGTCACTTCTTCCTCACCGTAGACGAGTTCTTCAGCTAACCGACCGCCCAGAGCTACTGCCATTTGGTTTTGCAGATACGAGCGGGAGTATAAGCCGGAATCCATCCGATCTTCGCTAGGCGTAAACCAGGTCAAACCTCCGGCGCGACCGCGAGGAATAATGCTGATTTTCTGCACCGGGTCGTAGTCGGGCATTAAAGCACCGACCAAGGCATGACCTGCTTCGTGATAAGCGACTAACTCCTTGCGCTTCTCGCTCATGACGCGATCTTTCTTCTCAGGACCTGCCAGGACGCGATCGATCGCGTCGTTGACTTCATCCATCGAAACTTCAGTCAGGTTGCGACGAGCGGCTAGAATGGCGGCTTCGTTTAACAAGTTTGCCAAATCAGCACCCGTAAAGCCAGGAGTCCGACGGGCAATTTTCTCAAGGTCAACGTCTTTTGACAGCGTTTTGCCACGAGAGTGAACGTTGAGAATTTCGAGGCGACCTGCATAGTCGGGGCGATCGACGACTACTTGACGGTCAAACCGACCCGGACGTAGGAGTGCAGCATCCAAGACATCAGGGCGGTTGGTTGCCGCGATGATGATCACTCCGGTGTTGCCCTCAAAGCCATCCATTTCGGTCAGCAACTGGTTGAGGGTTTGCTCCCGCTCATCGTTGCCGCCGCCCAAACCAGCGCCCCGTTGACGACCAACGGCATCGATTTCATCAATGAAGACGATGCAAGGCGCATTGGTCTTAGCTTGCTCAAATAAGTCACGGACGCGGGATGCACCCACCCCAACAAACATTTCGACAAACTCAGAGCCAGAGATCGAGAAGAAGGGAACGCCCGCTTCACCCGCAACGGCTCTTGCTAGAAGGGTTTTACCCGTTCCAGGAGGTCCGACGAGCAGCACGCCTTTGGGAATCTTGGCACCGACTGCGGTAAAGCGATCGGCGTTTTTCAAGAAGTCCACAACTTCATTAAGCTCTAGTTTTGCCTGGTCAATGCCAGCGACATCGCCAAACGTGACCTGAGTTTGTGGCTCCATTTGCACTCTGGCTTTTGATTTGCCAAAGTTCATCGCCTGGTTGCCGGGACCATTTTGAGCGCGACGCAGTAGAAAAAATAGACCCACCAGCAGCAAAACAGGGAAGAATAGGCTACTCAGCGCTCTCAGCCAGAAGCTCTCGTCTTGCTGAGGCAGCACTGAAATATCAACGTTATTCTTAATCAAGATATTGATTAGATCGGGGTCACTGGGAAGATTTACCCGAACATAAGTGCCATCTTGAAGCTGTGCCCGTGCAATGCTGCGATCGGCACTGATGCTAACTTTCTCAACTTTATTTGTTTGAACTTCTTGGACAAATTGGCTGTAGCGCCAGGTGACTCCTGGTGCGGGCTGTTTGTCAAAAAATGCGGTTGCCAATGCAATGACAACGATTGCCAGGAGCGCGTACAGTCCTGCGTTTCTCCAGCGTTTGTTCACCAGCGGTATTCCTCCTAGCGTTAGGGATGAGGAGAGTCTCAGTTTTGTTATGTTAATTAATATTAACTCACTGTGAGAATCTTCTGAGGCATTAGGTGAAGAAAAGCCCCTTCAATCTCTGAAAACTCTGATGGGCTGGGTCATAGAGTCGTGAGTCGACACCTCTCAGAATTGTGTGAATTGGAATGACTTCCATCACGCAATTGGTGTAAGCGATCGCCGCAAACGTCTCGATCAACTCAGCGTCCCAGGGTTTTTCGATGACTTCTTCATTGTGCCATCTCAGTTTGTGGATGAGTTGGTTTCTCAAAATTCCGGGGAGAATTCCTGCTTGTAGGGGAGGAGTGTGCCAAGCTCCACTGCGCCAACCCCAGAGATTTCCGGTGCTGGTTTCGAGCCAGTTGCCCGTGTCGTCGGTGAGAATGGCTTCTTGTGCGCCCGATCGCTGCGCTTGCTGAAGTGCCAGCCACGAAGCGAGATAGTTTCCGGTTTTGTGGCTGGGCAGCGATCGCTGCAAGTGAGATTCGGCGACTTTAGCAATGATGCCGTTTTGCTGACGTTGAGCTAAATCGGGCGGCAAATATCGTCCGGTAATCCACTCTCGCCCATCGGCAAAGATGACGATTCTAAGCACGGGAAATTGAGCGGCTAATAAGTCTGCCCCGTGACGAACTCGTTCCCAGTTTGGCTGTAACCAGTCGAACGCCTCTAAACTGGATTGCAGCCGAGCTTGATGTTCTGTCCAATGGGTGAGCGGATGGTCGAGAGAGTCATAAACTCGCAGAGTTGTGAAAACAGTGGCTCCGTAGATTAAGCCGGGATTGTCGATCGCCAGTTCTAAATTTCTGCCCTCAATCAACCTGCCGTCATACCAAAAAGCAAAGTTTTTCATCACAGCCGTCTCGTAGGTTTGTAAACTAAGCAAACGTGTTCTTCGGAGGTCAAAATTATGGCGAACTCAGGGCAGCATGTCGGCTGGTTAAAAAAAGCAGAAACGTTCGCTGAGTGGAAGCAATTTAAGCAAGCGATCGTTGCTTATGACAAAGCCACCAAGCTCAAGTCTAATTATGTGGAAGCTTGGACGGGCAAGGGCAAAGTCTTGATGGATCTAAAGGATTTTGAAGGCTCGATCGCGGCGTTCAACAAAGTGATTAAGCTCAAGCCACAAGACTTAGAAGGATGGTTCTTTAAAGCGACTGCCTTAGAGGAACTCGATCGTCAAGATGAAGCATTCGCTTGCTATGACGAAGCGCTAAAAGCATTGCCCAATAATGAGGGCATCCAATTTTTTCGAGGGATGTATTTAGTTCGTCAGCAGCGAGGCGAGGAGGCGATCGAGTCGTTGAATCGAGCGATCGACTTAACCCCAAACCCGATGTATTTAATGGCTCGAAGCGTCGCGCTAGAACAACTAGAGCGCTATGAAGATGCCTTGTCTGATTTGGATCGAGTGCTGAACTTGGAAGATTCGACGATCGTTTGGATCAATCGAGCCAAACTGCTTGAAAAGCTGGAGCGATATGACGACGCTGAAAAGTCTTATGACGAGGCGGTTGATAGCGACACAGACTCATTTATGGCATGGGAAGAGGAACTGCTGTTTTTTGAGCGACGAGAGAACTACGAGAAGGCTTTAAAGGATGCCGAAGCGATCGCTGATATTTTCCCAGATGCTTGGCGAAGTTGGATGCTGCAAGGTCGCATTCTGAAGAAAGTTCAGCGTTATGAAGACGCGATCGCCAGCTATAACCGCGCCATAGAACTTGCTCCTGTTGCTGTCGAGGTTTATTACGGATTGGCAACCTGTTACGCAATGCAAGACAACCTTGAGCAGGCATTGGCGAATTTAAGACGAGCGATCGATCTGAATGCTGATTTACGAGGGTCTGCCCTGACCGATTTAGCCTTTGATAACTTGCGGGAGACCGAAGAATTTAAGACGCTGACGGCAACTGTAGAGCGATGATCTAAAGAAACCACCTCTTGGAACGATCGCGCTAAGGATCATGAATCGAATAAGGTCGGTCATTACAAAACGGAGTTGCCCTCCTCACGAAGTCTACCGTATACACACAAGTCTTTCGATCAGTCATTGCTGAGATCCTCGCCCCCTTGAATTATGAGAGTGTGGTAGACCGTCCCCTTACAAGTGTAGGTTTGTGTTGAAGCTGTGAGGAGTGACTCCGCTGGGGTGAGCATGAAGAAGCTGCGTCTTGAAGAGGTAATCATGCTCCG
>NZ_LXYR01000068.1 GCF_001650195.1 Phormidesmis priestleyi BC1401
TGGAGCATCTCGATGAAATATTCGTTCTTTGTTTTATCCTCACGTTTGTCATAAATGCGAAAGTTAATCGGATCAGAATTACCCGCGATGTCTGTGTAATACAGCGTGATCAGATTGATTCCCTTAACCGTTCGTTTGTGCTTGCCAGACCAGAAGTATCCGACCAAAGCAGTTTTACTGGGGTCGCGGTAAGGCTTGTCCACCACGCTGTCATCGATACTGGCAGTTCCCCCTTTCAAAATCAGTTCCCCTTTGACTTCATCAAACAAGTCTTTAGGAGTGTATTGCTCTCGTAGTAAAAAGCGGTTAACGCTATCGTGACTGAGTTCTTCAAGAATCTCAGCCAAACGCACACAACTCACGTACTTGGGTTCTGCCAGGAGAAACAAGGTGTAAAGATTAGCGTTACACTGAGCAGTTGAGGGCTTTGACTGTTCTCTCACAACCGGATACCGCTGAATGGGCTAATCTCAACCCACCACATTTTTGCTTTCCTGTCAATGCGTAAGTCCTATACTAGCCTAATCCCATTTTGAGTTTCGAGTTTTAGATTTTGACAGACAGGGCGATTTCCTTCAAGCAAAGTGTTTTTTTAGCGTTGAAGCAGATTATCCACTTTAGCGCTGCGATTCTTCTAATATAAGGATGGGAACACACGCAAAATCATAGTTAAAATGGCAACCTACAACGTTGAAATTCTGCATCGGGGACACACTCACACGATCGCAGTCCCCGACGATCAAACAGTTCTTGAAGTTGCAAACAAATTAGGGTTAGATTTGCCCAGTTCTTGTACGGCTGGGGTCTGCACTACCTGCGCGGCTCAGATCTTAGAAGGAACCATCGATCAGACCGATGGCATGGGCGTGAGTCAAGAATTGCAGGATCAGGGATATGCTTTGCTCTGTGTGACGTTTCCTCGATCGGATCTCAAAATCGCTACTGAAAAAGAAGAAACCGTTTATCACCTACAGTTTGGACAGCATCAAAATAAGTAGATTGACGACACTAGAATGAATGATTTGGGCATTGTTTCGACAATTATGAATACACGCTTTGTCATCACTGAAGTTGACCTACAAGCAACACTAGCCGAAATGCAGCTCGCGATCGAGTCTACACTGCGAACCCACGGTGAGCCTCTCCGTTGGGCGGTCACTAGCGTGAACGCTAAGAACCAAAAAGCCCAGATCGAAGCGATCGTAACGACTTCTCCATGACTAAACGCCCCTATACTGTCGTTCTGATTGTGCCAACCGGGATCGGAGCCGCGATCGGAGGCTATGCAGGCGATGCGCTTCCGGTGGCGCGAATGATGGCACAGGTTTGCGATCGCCTGATCACTCACCCCAACGTTCTCAACGGTGCCCAGCTTTATTGGAATCTGCCAAATGCCCTATACGTCGAGGGTTACGGACTCGATCAGGTGGCGGCTGGCAGTTGGGGATTGCGTCCTGTGCATCAAAATCGGATTGGACTGATTCTCGATCGTGCCATCGAATCCGATTTGCGACTGCGACATTTACAAGCGGCGGACGCGGCACGAGCCACACTCGGACTGAATCTCACCGAGTATGTGATCACCGATCAGCCGTTAAACGTCCAGTTAAAAACCGCGGCATCTGGCGCGACTTGGGGCACGATCGAGCAGCCCGATAGCTTATTGAGAGCCGCAGATCAACTGATTCACAAAGCCGGAGCCACCGCGATCGCCGTCGTTGCGCGATTTCCAGATGATTGTGGAAGCGAGGCTCTGCACAATTATCGTCACGGTCAAGGCGTTGACCCGTTAGCGGGTGCCGAAGCTGTGATTAGCCATCTGATCGTGCGAACCTTTCAGATTCCTTGTGCTCATGCGCCTGCCTTGTTGCCATTGCCCTTAGAGGCAGAACTGTCGCCCCGATCGGCAGCCGAAGAATTAGGATTTACGTTTCTTCCCTGTGTTTTGGTGGGGTTGAGTCGCGCTCCTCAATTCATTACTCAAAGCATTCTTTCTAGCGTTCACTCTAGCGATGTGTGGGCTGATCAAATTGATGCGATCGTCATTCCAGAAACTGCTTGCGGCGGAAGTGCTGTGATGAGTCTCAGCCAATCTTCCGCTAAGATCATTGCCGTTAGAGAAAACCATACAAAAATGCAAGTCCCTCCAGAATCTCTGGGGATCAATGCCATCTCGGTAAATTCTTATCTAGAAGCGTTAGGCGTGTTGGTGTGCGATCGGGCTGGGATCGATCATAAAGCGCTGAATCCGGCGATCGCGCCTCTGCGCCATCTAGAAACTGATGCAGTCATCGAATCTGCAATTTGGTAGCCTGAGCTATAGTGTGATACCCGCTCTCGTAAACCTTACCCCCGGAATTCCAGTGGCACAAATCCCTGAAACTCCAGAAATGGAGCCGTTAACCCGCACTCAAGTCCTGATTGCAATGGGCGTAACCGCCGTTGTGCTGCTGCTCGTATCCAAATTTTGGATGCAGCTTGGCTCAGTCAACTTGTTGCCCGTGACCGTGAGCGCAGAAGCCATCTTGCAAGGGGTCGGGTTAGGACTCTCAATCACGATCGCTAGCTCGATCGTCTATCGGTTTTGGGCAGCCTATCGCGTCAGCGCCGATTACTATCTCGAACTCGTGCTCAAACCGCTGCTCATTCCCGATTTGGTTTGGCTGGGGTTGCTGCCTGGGTTAAGCGAAGAATTGCTGTTTCGCGGGGTCATGCTGCCTGAGTTTGGTCTCACCTTAGAAGGCGTTTTGATTTCTAGCGTTTGTTTTGGGGTGCTGCATCTCAGCAACTTTAAACAGTGGGCATACGTCGTTTGGGCGACCTGCATTGGCGCACTGTTAGGCTATAGCGCGATCTGGACGGGCAACTTATTGGTGCCGATCGTCGCTCATATTCTCACTAATCTAGTTGCTGCTTTTATGTGGAAATTGGGCGCTTATCCTCGTTCAAACTCCTAAGTTGTCTGATTGTAAGGCGACGGTTTAAGGGGGATTTTCAAAGCTAAAGCACCCATCGTAGGACGTTGAAAACACGTTCTAGAAGCTGTCTGACAATCATAGGAAAGTTCCCACGATCGCCAGACAGCCACAGCCACTAACGACTCATGAGACTGCTAGGCGCGATCGCCACGTCCTGACCTTTGAGCCGCTCCGCTTCGGTCAAGTAGTCTTGCACCTGAGCTTCAATCTGATCGCGCACAATCTGGCGATATTCTAGAAAATGCTCTTCGTGGGCACAGGTCGAGAGATAGTGCTTCCAGACCGCAGGGTTGCGTTTCATCATGCTGAATAGGTGATGCCAAAACTTCCAGCGAGTGCTGCGCTTGATTCCCTGTCGCCAGACGATGATCAAAAGCGCTCGCAGCTCGACCCAGCTAATCGGTTTTGACGGCAGCTTACACTTAGGGGCACCCATAATTAAGAAGTGCCGATAGGTACGATCGAGAAATCGTTCCGGGTCATATAGCTCACAAAATGCCTCAATGTACTCTCGCGCAATCTCTTCTAAAGGGCGAGTCGGGACGAAATTCATCAGCGTCGTTTGATTGAGATTGCTTTGTCCAAGCATTCTGCCTTCTTTTTCAAGGCGATGCCAGAGCGCTGTGTTGGGCAATGCTTGCAGCATTCCAAACGTGGTAGTGGGAATGCTGGTTGCTTCAGCAAACTGGACAATGCGATCGCCCGCACCCGTTTTTTCACCATCAAAGCCGATGATGAACCCTGCCATGATGCGCAAGCCCGATCGCGTGATTGCCTCCACCGACTCTGAGAGAGAATTGCGAGTATTTTGAAATTTCTTCGTCATCGCTAGACTTTCTTCATCGGGCGTTTCAATGCCCAAAAAGACCGCGTTGAAGTTACACTGACTCATCAATTCCAGCAACTCGGCATCTTGCCCCAAATCGATCGAAGCCTCGGTGCTAAACCGAAACGGAAACTGATGGGTTTCTTGCCAGACTTTGAGTTCTTTGAGAAACAGTTTGACGTTGCGCTTATTGCCGATGAAGTTGTCATCGACCATAAACACGGGTCGCCGCCAGCCGAGATCATAGAGATAATCCAGTTCTGCCAATAGTTGCTCAGGGGTTTTGGTGCGGGGTTTTCGCCCGTAGAGCACGATAATGTCGCAAAACTCGCACTGAAAGGGGCACCCGCGCGAAAACTGCACCGACATCGCATCGTAGGCAGTAAAATCTAGCAAGTCAAATCGAGGAATCGGCGTGCCCGTGATATCGGGTTTCTCACCGCCCGATCGAAACGTTCCGTGAGTCTCACCTCGCTCTAACGCAGCGACAAACAGCGGTAAGGTGATTTCGCCCTCGTCCAGAATCAAATAATCTGCCCCCGTCTCAGCAGGCTCATGAGGAATCGAGGTCGGATAAGGTCCGCCGACTGCGACCGATTTATGGCGGCGTTTGGCTTCTCGAATTTGGTCGAGCATGTCTTCTTTCTGCACGATCATGGCAGACACGATGACTAATTCTGCCCAGTTCCATTCTTCGTCAGAGACTGAACGGATATTGCGATCGACTAGCTTAAACTCCCAGGCCTGAGGCAAAATCGCCGCAACCGTCACCAAACTCAGCGGCGGCAAAAGAACTTTACGATCGATTAGTTCTAATAATTTTTCATACGACCAGAAGGTTCTGGGAAACTGAGGGTAAATGAGCAAAACGCGCATAATTTACAAAGCCTCACACAAAAAACGTGACCCATCACAGACTTCTTGAGCGTATCGTCTTGCTTTCAAGTTTCCAACATTTCTAGCAAGAGATTTTAGAATTCATTCAGGCTCTCTGATTTTGGAACGTCGCGGTTGCCGTCGGGGAATTCCACTAATCTTTAGAACGTCGTAAAGCGTCGCACAATAGGTTGGCAGCCCAAACGTGGCGGGGCTGACAGCATTTTGGTAGGTGAAGTGCAGATAGTGAAGTGAAAACCGATCCCAGTCGCCCATCTGAATGCGAAACAGGAAAATGAATAGATCTGCCAGCCAGAGTGAGAGCGGAATGCGGAAATAGATTTTTTGATTGAGATAATCACAGGTTTCTTCGATCGTTTGATTGACCGTGATTTTCTCGTTGCCTAACACCAGGTCACGCGGCTCACTTTCGCCAGCAGAATGCTCGACTAAATGCCGCACCACTTGAGCAATATCTCGACCGTGAACAAAGTGAAAACTGCCCTCAGCGTCTAAAAAGCGAATCAACTTGATCCATTTCACAACATCTGCAATGCCTGACGAAATGTGTGAAAGAGGATAGCCATCGCCGCCCCCCAACACTAAAGTGGGAAACACCGTGGTGATTTTAGGTGCGATCGCCAACTCACTCAGCCGCGAATAGCAAATATATTTAGAGCGAATGTAATCGCTGCCAATCTCACCCGCTTCTTTAAGGGGCTGATTGTCACGACCCAACACGCTCGCCGTGCAGAAATAGATGACTCGATCGCAGACATCGGGGTCGAGCAGGCTCATTAACTCCAGAGTTTTTGCAACGTTGATGTCATAAACGTCGTCGCCGCCCCACGCCGCTACTGTCAGCACTGCACAGTTAATGGTTTTTAAGAGACTGCTGTGCTGCCCAATGTCTCGCATATCAGCGCAAATCACCGTGACACCAGGACGAGCACGAACGTTTAGCTTGAGCTTGTCAGGGTTTCTGACCAGCAAAAACAATTCATGCTCAGTCTCTTGAATTAACGCTTCGGCAATGTAGTGACCGATGCAGCCACTCGCACCAGTCACCAAGATTCGCTTTTTGGTCATTTGAGCGCGGGTAGGGTGTCGGGTGTTTCACCCTTAATAAGTTGACGTAGCTAGTAGCTTATCAACCTGTTTGGCAGTTTCAAAGAAGAACGCCGCATTTTCCTCAGGTGTAAGGGGAAGAATACCATGTCCCAGGTTGAGAATGTGTCCTCGATTACCTGCTTTGCGGATAGTGTCGAGAATCCGATCGCGAATGAACTCTTTAGAGCCAAACAAAACACCGGGATCAATATTTCCCTGCACTTTGACCTCTTTGCCCAATCGGGCACGGGCATCTGCCATGTCGATCGACCAATCGACGGAGATAATATCAGCCCCCGACTGTGCCATTCTCTCTAAGACACCTGCGCTGCCGCTCACCAGTAAAATTAGCGGCGTGTCGGGATGGGTTTGTTTGACTTGCTTGAAAACGCGCTGCTGATAGGGCAGGGCAAACGTGTCGTAATCTTGCGGACTCAGTTGCCCCGCCCACGAGTCAAACATCTGCACGACTTGAGCGCCACAGTCGATTTGATAGCGGATGTAGGTGGCGATCGAGTCTGCCAATTTGCCCAGCAGTTGATGCAAAATGGTCGGATCTGAGAACGCCATGCTCTTGATCACCGAATAGGTTTTAGAGCCTTTGCCCTCAACCATATACGCTGCCAGAGTCCAAGGTGCGCCGACAAAACCCAGCACGGTTGACTGGTTGCCGACTTCTTGACGCAGTGCCGTAAGAATTTCTTTGATGAAGGGCAACGACTCTTCTGGCTCTAGCGGACGCAGTTGATCGACTTGTGCCTGGGTGCGAATCGGTGACTCGATGATTGGACCTTTGCCTTCAGCAATATCCATTTCAACGCCGATCCCCGGTAGAGGCGTGACGATATCGGAGAACAGAATTACGCCATCTGGCTGAAAGGCTTTCCAGGGCTGAAGCGAAATCTCGATCGCCACGTCTGGAATCTCTGAGCGCTCACGAAACGAGGGGTAGCGATCCCGCAGATCTCGATAGGCTTTCATATAGCGACCCGCTTGTCGCATCATCCACACAGGAGGACGATCGAGCACTTCTCCGCGTGCCGCCCGCAATAAGTAAGGAACCTGCTGCCCCGTCATTTCCGCCTCTTTTGATAAGTGTTTCAAATCCATTTGTCAGCTTATCACTGTGAGTCTTCGCTTTCGCTGACAAAGCCTGTAATGTAACGGTTTTGAAATGTTTTGCAAGAGTGAAAAGTCTGTCAATAGAGGCATGATCCCGATCGAGGGGTTGACCAAACCGCTACTTAAAGAAGAGAGGGATATCGAGCCTAAGAATGATTTGAATTGGGCGCAGACTGCATAATCTTGAATTGTTCAAAGAAAACTTAATCACAAGGTTCTGAATTATGAAAAACAACACCATTGCTAAGGTTTTGGCTGCTAGCACTGTCGCTCTAAGTTTGTCAGTTTTGCCTGCTTCAGCTCAGACAGGGACGGGGACGACAGGTACGGATAGCACGGGTACGACAGGTACAACAACAACTACCCAAAATTATGACCACGGCGACGAAGGCAGAAACGGCTATTGGGGTTTGATGGGCTTGTTGGGTCTGTTTGGTCTGTTAGGTCGTCGCAGCAAGCAAGATGACGTAGCAACCGCTTATCGTGATCCCAGTGAAACTGAAACCACTGGCTCTCGCCGTTACTAAATCGCTGTGCTGACTGCGATCGCTAACGTTTTTGGGCAGATAGATTATCTGCCCTTTTGCTTTTTTAAGGGACTAATGCAGATCTGCATCCCAAACGGCAACGTAAATACGATCGCGGTTATTTCGCTCAATCACGCCTTTTAGACTGCCTTGCTGAAAGCTGTATTGACTCGATTGCCGTTGATAGACCCGCTGAAGCCCTGCCATTACGTCTGACGGGGCTTGGCTTCCCAACATCCCGTTAACGGTGACTCGCATCAGCAGTTCATCCATTGACGGGGCAAACGAGGCTTCGGTTTGGCGAACTTGATTGGAGGTGCGATCGTAGATATAAGCCAACGTCACGCTGTCGGGAATGACTTCATACAAAGCGCTGCGAGTATTTGCCCAATACCCTGTCTTGGTGGAAGTCGGTTCGCCTAGAGTCGCTCTCACTTCAGACTCGGAGGTGCCTGTCGGAAAGCCGGGAATTCTGGAGGAAATTTGAGTTGAGGGTTGGATACTTTTTTGGGGCTTTGGCGTGGGTTGACTTGAGGGAACTGGCTCTGGGGTTGGAGGAGTTGGCTCGATCGAGACTTTCACTTCTGGAGATGGCGCGGCAGAAGGCGTAGGAGAGGGTTCGAGTGAAGGCACGATCGAGGGTGAGGGCTCAGTCGTGACGATCGAGACCGGAGTTTCTGGCGGGTTTGGCTTGGATAGCAATGACCCGATCGCTACCGCAGTCAGTGCAACACCAGCGGCGGCCGCCATTCCCAGCACTAATTTTAAGCCAGACTTGCGCGGGGCGGAATCAGTTCGTGGATTGACACCCACTGCCTGAGTTCCCGCAATGAGTTCCTGCAGTGGAGTGCGATCGGGTTGAGAGGGCAACAGGGGAATCGTAGGTTCTTGCGTCTGCCAAGGAGTAATCGGGATTTGAGGAGCGCTATTTAGCCCAACTGGAGCCGTGGCTGCGTTGGGGATGGATGTGATACCAGAAATCCTCGATTCAGACGGTGGCAGGAGTTTGAGCCAAGCCTCGATCGTCGCGGGACGATAGCGCACATCGAGCGCCATCCCCTGCATAACTGCTTGATTGACCGAGGCGCTGAGGTGAGGCTGTAACGATCGGGGATCAATCATCGGCTGACGATCGCGTAAAATCGAAGCTGTCGGAATCTGAGCCGTCAGCAATGCGTAAAGAGTGGCTGCTAATCCATAGACATCGGTAGCGGGGCTGCGCTTTTCTTGGGCGAAATATTGCTCGATCGGGGCATATCCCGACGAAATCATGTTGGTGTGGGTCTGTGTCGAACCGGGCGTAAACTCACGAGAAATCCCAAAATCGATCAAGACGACTTGCTGAGTTCCTTCTTTAAGAATGATGTTTTGGGGCTTAATATCGCGGTGCAGCAAGCCATTTTGATGAACCACTTGCAGCGCCGAGCCGATCTGCCGAATGTAGTGAATGGCAGTTGCTTCGGGCAGGGGTCGATCGGGGAAGACCCATTCTTCTAGCGTCGCGCCAGGGATGTAATCCATCACCATGAACGATAAGCCGTCTTCTAAAAAAAAGTCGCTGACTCGCACAATATTGGGATGGACGCAGATCGCCAATCGTCGCGCTTCATCTTGAAACTTGCGCTGAAACTCTGGGAAGTTACGATCGTTCCGCAACGCTTCATTTAGCGTCTTGATCACCACCACCTGATTGAGATAGTGATGAGTTGCCTTAAAGGTGATGCCAAAGCCACCGCGTCCCAGTTCTGCATTTAGAGTGTATTTGCCACCCTGAAGCGTTTTGCCGATTAGCGCATCCATGTTTTATCGATTCACAGCTAGCCCATTCTAAAACGCCTTTAGACTAGCGTATTTTGTGAAGCTATTGGTCTGTCTCTAGAGCAACCAAAGGAATTGAACACTGAATGCGACTCAGCGTTTCTTCAGATTCAGGAATGGCTAACCGTTCCAGTCGCCCGTTCATAGCTTCCATCAAGGTTTGGCTCAACAGAAGACTAAACTCCGGCGATCGCGCTTTTGGCTCAAAGGAATCTGGCTTCAGCGGTTCATCCAAGACCGAATTCAACAGGTCGATCGACTCCTGCCAAAACTCTGCGGGACGCTCATCTTCTAGCACCACATAAGCGTAGTCTGAATCAACCGACAGCACCGAGAGCGTGATTTTGCCTTGCTGCATCGTGTCGATCGCGCCATTCACCAAATTCAGCAGCACTTGCCGAAACCACTTCGGGTCTGCCAGCACAAAAATCTCAGGCTCAGGGATCTGAATCGTCATCCACAGGTTGCGATTTTCGGCTTTGAGATGGGTCAGGGTTTTGACTTGCGACAGCATTTCAGCGAGTTGAACAGGCTGCAGTTCTAGCGCGTCGGTTCCCTGCTCGACTCTGGCAACGCCGATCGCTTCATCTAAAATCTGCACCATTTTGAGAGCAGACTCATGCGCTTGAGTGATGAATTCTCGCTCCTCGGCGGTGTTTTCGCACAGGTCAGCCAAGATCAGTTGATGAACGCCAATAATCCCGTTGAGGGGCGATCGTAGCTCGTGAGAGGTGCGCGACAAAAACCCTCCCTTAAACTGGCTCATCTCGATCGCCATTTGATATGCCAATTCACGTTGTCGATCGCGAGACAAATCTGCTGGAGAAGTCGAAACTTGTAGAACACGGCGATCGCTGTTAGATTCGCCCCAGATCCATCTGCCGATGGCGAGTCCTATTCCCAGATATATCCAATCCGTCCAGTTCATAGCAAATTACTCAGCGATCGTCTTATCGTAACCCAAGTACGTCGAAGCGTTTTTAACTGCGTGAGTTCAAATCCCTCAATAAAAAACAGGCTCTGGCACGACTGCTAGAACCTGTAAATCCTTATTCTTCTATAACTTCTCGAATGCGGCGCTCTAAACGATCGAGATCCAGCCCTCCCTCGTCGCGAGAAAAGCGACGGACAGACTTATTCACTTGCTGTAAATCATTAAACAAGTCACGCAAAATCTCTTGCTGCTGACGAGATTGAGTCACCTCACGCGGCTCTTGCACTAGATCTCGGACGATCGAGTCTTCTGCCCGTGACGCAATAATCGGATCGGTCTGTCCTTCTAATTGAACAAAGGTGCGACGACCGGGACCGCGATCTTCTTCGATCGGAACGACCGCCGTCACTTGGTCAGAGCGCACATACTTACCAAACCCCAGATGTACTAGCACTGCCGATTGAATTCTCATTTGCTTTCTCTTGACTCTGATATTCCTATTATCGCTTTTTTGATAATCGTTATAAGCCTCTCTCTGAGCGGTTTCTACGCCATCTTAAGTAGAGTTTGCCACCGCATTTTATTTCTAGCAGAGAACTCAATTCGAGTCCTGCTTTGAACAGGAAATATCGCGGTTTGTGTACAGCAATGTTCTAATCCAGTGAGCTACAGCTATGAGTAGAAAAAGCAGCCGTCTCTAAAGATTGCTGCTTTTAGTCTAATTTCACCGAGTCTGCAAGCTGAAAACCGTTAGATATCCAAATCTGCCAGGTTCATCTTAGAGCCGTAGGTTTCGATAAACTCACGACGAGGGGCAACTCGATCGCCCATCAGCACTGTGAACACTCGATCGGCTTCGGCAGCATCCTCAATTTCAACGCGCTTAAAGGTGCGAGTGTCGGGGTTCATCGTGGTGTCCCAAAGCTGCTGAGGCATCATTTCACCCAGACCTTTGAAGCGTTGAATTGTGTAGTTTGCATTCGCTGGGAACTCTGCAATTCGGGCATTGCGTTCACGCTCGGTATAGCAGTAGTAGTGGTTGCGACCTCGCTCGATTTTGTAGAGCGGCGGACAAGCGATATAAATATAGCCCTGGTCAACCATCAAGCGCTGATAGCGATAGAAGAAGGTGAGCAATAGGGTGCGGATGTGTGCGCCATCTACGTCTGCGTCGGTCATGATCACGATGCGGTGATAGCGCAGTTGAGACGAGTCAAACTCTTCGCCCTTGATACCCAGACCCAACGCCGTAATCAATGCCTGAATTTCGGTGTTTTTGTAGATCTTAGAGTCGTCGGTTTTCTCAATGTTGAGAATTTTTCCGCGTAGAGGCAAGATGGCTTGGAAGCGTCGATCGCGCCCCTGTTTTGCAGATCCTCCCGCAGAATCGCCTTCTACGATAAAGATTTCAGATTCGCTAGGGTCACGAGAGGCACAGTCTGCCAGCTTTCCGGGCAGGGTGGAAGATTCTAGAACCGATTTGCGGCGAACGAGTTCCCGCGCTCGTCGTGCAGCTTCGGCAGCGTTAAACGCCTGAATCGCTTTTTCTAGAATCGCATCCGACACGGCAGGACGGAATTGCAGATATTCGGTTAAGACTTCGCCGACGAGAGAATCGACGATGCCGCGAACTTCAGTGTTGCCCAACTTGGTCTTGGTTTGTCCCTCAAACTCAGGGTCGGGGACTTTGACCGAAATCACGCCCGTCAAGCCTTCGCGAATGTTTTCACCCGCTAAGTTTGGCTCCCCTTCTTTGATTTTGTTGCGCTTGCGCGCGATCGCGTTCAGCGTTCTCGTCAAGACAGCTTTTAGCCCTTCTAAGTGAGTGCCGCCGTCGATCGTGCGAATGTTGTTAGCGAAACCGAGAATGTTGTCGGTGTAAGCATCGACGCACCATTGCAGCGAGACCTCGACATGGACATTGTTGCGCTCACCCTGCACGTAAATGACTTCCTCGTGCAGAGGCTGCTTGTCGCGATTCATGTAGCTGATATATTCGCGGATGCCGCCTTCGTAGAAATAGGTTTCGACGTGGGGCTGTCCGTCTTTGAGTGAGGCGGGGCGGCTGTCGGTAAAGGTGATTTTCACGCCACCGTTTAGGTAAGCGAGTTCGCGGAGTCGTCCGGAGATCGTGGCGTAGTCAAACTCAATGCCATTTACGAAGATCGTCGTATCGGGCAGAAACGAGACAGACGTTCCGGTGCGGGATGATTCGGGGCTGGGCTTTACCTTCAACTCGCCGATGGCGATGCCGCGCTCGAAGCGTTGAGTGTGGATGTTTTTCTCACGCCAAACTGTGACTTCGACCCACTCAGAAAGGGCGTTGACGACTGAGATCCCGACTCCGTGCAACCCGCCGGAGACTTTGTATCCACCGCCGCCAAATTTACCGCCCGCGTGGAGGATGGTCATCACCGTTTCGAGGGCTGACTTCCCGGTTCGGGGGTGAATGTCTGTCGGAATGCCGCGCCCGTCGTCTGTGACTGACACTGAGCCATCTTGGTTGATGGAGACTTGAATATTTTTGCAATATCCCGCCAGCGCTTCGTCAACCGAGTTGTCTACAACCTCGTAAACTAAGTGATGAAGCCCGCGCGGTCCGGTGGTGCCAATATACATTCCCGGTCGCTTACGAACAGGCTCAAGACCTTCGAGGACTTGAATCTGATCAGCACCATAATTTGTTGTCATAGTTGAAGCGCTCCCTTAGGCGGTCTGAAACTCTCTAATGAATCCAGAGGGTAAAATCTATGTAAATTCTAACACAAAAGGCTTACGAGCGATTTTGAGCCGCTATCAAGCGAAGTTTATTAGAGGAATGGATCAGCCTATTTTGCCTGAAGAATTGAATTCCGATCGCATCTTTTTATCGTCTAATACACTTGTACCATCTCTCATTATAGTGTGCGGAGCCACTGCAACGGGGAAGTCTAGCTTGGCGATTTCTCTGGCACAACGGCTCAATTCGGTGATTATCAGCGCCGATTCTCGTCAAGTGTATCGAGAGTTTGACATCGGCACCGCAAAACCAACTCCTTCAGAGCAAACACTCGTCCCTCACTATTTGATTGATATTTGCGACCCGATCGAGACTCTCACCCTCGCCCAATATCAAGGATTCGCGCAGTCGCTGATTCAAACTCCCAGCCCTAAACTTTTGGTAGGCGGCACGGGACTCTATATAAAGTCGATCGTTCGGGGGTTAAAGATTCCGAGAGTTGCGCCACAAATGGAGCTACGATCGCAGCTTCAATCGCTTGGGCAATCTCAACTCTATTCATTCTTACAACAAGTCGATCCGGAGTCTGCTCAACGAATTCACGCGAACGATCAGGTGCGGACGCTGAGAGCGCTAGAGGTTTATTACGTGACGGGTCGCCCGATTACTGAGCAGCAGGGAGAATATCCGCCGAGTTATCCGATTCTGCAAATTGGGTTGGATTGTGAAAGCGTTGAGGCAGGCGATCGACGCATTGAGCAACGCACTCGTCACATGATAGAGATGGGATTTGAAACGGAAGTGAAAACGCTGTGCGAAAAATATGGCAAAGATTTACCATTACTAGAGACGTTGGGCTATGGCGAAATGAAGCGATATCTGAACGGTGATATTTCCCTTTTGGAGGCAGAAAAACTGATTGTCTTGCACACGCGTCAGTTTGCCAAACGGCAGCGCACCTGGTTTCGGGCAGATTCGACGATCGAGTGGTTTGATGCCGATCGCCCCGATCTTCTAGACCAAGTGTGGAACCACGTCCTCGATTTTCTTGATAATAGCAAAGCACGCCAATAAGGTCGCCCTCACCCTAGCCCTCTCCCAAAAGGAGAGGGGACAAGAATTCTAGCCCTTCTCAATTGGGGAGAAGGGTTGGCGAGGGCAACTTATATTTGCATTCAGCAACGCCCAAAATAACTCTCTGGAGTCAGTCAATGCAAACCTACGATGTCGTCATTATTGGTGCAGGTCACAACGGATTGGTCTGCGCCGCCTATCTGCTAAAAGCGGGTTACAGTGTGCTGCTGCTTGAAAAGCGTTCGGTTCCCGGTGGGGCAGCGACAACCGAAGAGGTGATGCCCGATCGTGCGCCAGGGTTTAAATTTAATCTCTGCGCGATCGACCATGAATTTATTCATTTAGGTCCAGTAGTGGAGGAGTTAGAACTCACCAAATATGGGCTGGAATATCTGTTTTGCGACCCAGTGGTGTTTTGTCCGCACCCAGACGGGAAGTATTTTTTGGCGCACCGATCGGTTGAGAAAACCTGTGCAGAAATTGCGCGATATAGCGATCGAGATGCCAAAAAATATGCAGAATTCACCGATTTGTGGCTGCGAACGATTAGTGCAATGACTCCGATGTTTAACGCGCCGCCTAAGTCAGTTGTGGATATTTTGGGCAACTATGACCTCAAAAAACTCAAAGATTTCTTTTCAGTGGTCGGCTCCTCAAACAAAGCGCTAGATTTTGTTCGCACCATGCTGACGAGTGCGGAAGACATTCTCAATGAGTGGTTCGATACTGAAATCGTCAAAGCTCCCCTCGCCAGATTAGCGGCAGAATTGAGTGCACCGCCATCCCAAAAAAATCTGGCGATCGGAGTGATGATGATGTCAATGCGTCACCATCCTGGCATGGCACGACCCAAAGGGGGAACGGGGGCGCTAGTTGAAGCGTTGGTCAGACGGGTTAAGAGTTTGGGCGGCGAAATTCTTACCGATCAGCAGGTCAAGCAAGTGTTAGTCGATGATGGTCGAGCCGTGGGAGTGCGGCTCAATAATGGAACTGAGTATCGAGCGACGCGAGGCGTGATTTCTAATATCGACGCAAAACGATTGTTTTTACATCTGGTCGATGAAAACGATGTTAATAAAGCCGATCCAGAACTGCGCGATCGCTTAGATCGGCGCATCGTCAACAACAATGAGACGATTCTTAAAATCGATTTAGCGATGTCAGAACCGCTAAAGTTTGAGCAATATCAGCATCAAGACGAATTCCTGATCGGCTCAATTCTGATTGCAGATTCCGTCAAACACGTCGAAATTGCTCACACCGATCCGGCGATCGGCAGAATTCCCGACTCTGATCCGTCGATGTATATTGTGCAGCCCACGATGCTCGATCCGACGATGGCACCCGACGGCAAACATACGCTGTGGATTGAATTTTTTGCCCCTTACCAAATTGAAGGCGCAGAGGGAACCGGACTCAATGGCACAGGCTGGACGGATGAGATTAAAAATCGCGTCGCTGATCGCGTCATCGACAAACTCGCCGATTATGCGCCCAACGTCAAAAAAGCCACGATCGCGCGTCGAGTCGAAAGTCCGGCAGAACTGAGTGAGCGCTTAGGTGCTCTCAAAGGCAATTATTATCACATCGATATGACGCTCGATCAGATGGTCTTTTTTCGACCGTTGCCAGAGTTGGCAAACTATAAAACTCCGATCGAGGGTCTATTTCTAACAGGTGCCGGAACTCATCCCGGTGGCTCAATTTCAGGAATGCCGGGACGCAACTGTGCGCGAGTGTTTTTACATCATCAAGCTCCGATCTCCCAAACGCTGAAAGATATCAGAGAGTCGGTGAAGTCTGCCGCAGATTCAGTCTTTCGGCAGTCGTAATTTATGCTGATTGTGTGTCAACTCTATTGCTAATTCTATTGTCAGACGAAATCTCTGATTTATAGCTTGGTGTGTTTATAGATATTGATCAAAAACTCGCATTGCAGACTCTACTAATGTTTCTCAAATCACTTCAGAAGCAGATTCATTTCATAATGCAACCATTCTTCTATCGGAATGGCAGATAGCATTAAGATCTAAGAAAAGTCGTAACGAGAGCGACTGGCTCGTTTCTTTGCGACAACCCACCCTAACGCAGGATTTGGTGAGCGATCGGCATGACAAATCAGGTTTTGATTCTCGGTGGCAGTGGCAGAATTGGCAGCAAAGTGGCGGCTGACCTGCTGGCTCATACTCAGGCATCGGTGACGATCTCGGGTCGCAACTCCACAAAAGGAGAACAAAAAAGTGACCATCTAGGGGCACGAGTCCGATTTGCGACGGTGGATCTGGCAGATCGCGGCGACCTTCAAGATGCCATTTCTCAAGCCGATGTCGTCGTTCACTGTGCCGGACCATTTCACTATCGCGATGCTGAAGTTCTGAAGATGTGCATTCAGCAAGGCGCAAACTATGTGGATGTTAGTGATCATCCTTCGTTTACGCGCAAAGTGTTAGAGCATCGAGCCGAAGCCGAAGCCGCAGGCGTGACTGCGATCATCAACACGGGCATTTTCCCAGGCATCTCAAACAGCATGGTGCGTCAGGGAGTCGAGCAGCTAGACGAGGTTGAAAAAATTCACCTCAGCTATGTGGTGTCTGGCTCAGGAGGCGCAGGCGTGACGGTCATGCGAACCACATTTTTGGGGCTGCAACGTCCCTTTAAAGCCTGGATTGATGGAGAATGGCGATCGGTCAAACCCTATAGCGATCGTGAAGTTGTCGAGTTCCCATCTCCCTATGGCAAGGTTGGCGTTTACTGGTTTGATATGCCAGAGGCGTTCACGCTGCCTGATACCTTTCCAGTCAAAACGGTGATTACTAAATTTGCGACGGTGCCCACGTTTTATAACTACCTGACCTGGAGCGTGGCACGGTGGTGGCATCCTAGCTGGTTACGCAACTCGGCGGTGATTGAGTTTTTATCGCACGTTAGCCACTTTATGACCGATGTTAGCGATCGCTTTAGCGGCATTGGGGTCGCGATTCGATCGGAGGTCACAGGCACAAAAGATGGGCAACCGATGCGCTGTTGTTCGACGCTGACTCATTCTGACACGGCGATCGCGGCAGGGAGCGGCACAGGCACCGTCGTCGAGTTATTGCTGTCAGGGCAGTTAAAAAAGCCGGGAGTGTGGGCGATCGAGCAGGCACTCCCGACCGATTTATTTGAGCAGGTGATGCAAAACCGAGGCATCAAAATTCAGCATCAGTTGATGCCTTGAGAATCGTAGGTTGAATGGTTTCAATTCTGCGTGTCTCTAAGCCTCGACTTTTACCCCTTTCCAAAAGGCGATGTAGCCTGTGATATTTTTGGCAGCATCTTTTGGAGTCGGATAATACCAGGCGGCATCTTTGTTGACCTGTCCATCAACTTCGACCGTGTAGTAGCTGGCAGTTCCCTTCCAGGGGCAGCCTGTATGAGTACTGCTTTCTTTAAAATAGTCTCGCTTGATTGAATCAGGGGGGAAATATTGATTTCCTTCTACCACTTCACAGCGATCGCTGTCTGCTAAAACTGCACCGTTCCAGATTGCTTTTGGCATAGCTAACGTTAATCAATTTACAAACAATGACTTTATGTTGACATACTCTCCTACCTAAAGGCGATTGGATTCTAGGGTCAACAGGAATTGTAGGCAAAGCCCGCCTAATGTCATTTAACCAAAGAAATAAGGCTCTCCACCGATTCTAAGTTAGTCTCAACTTTGGTTTGTCGCTGCCTTAGTTGCGTTAACAACTGAATGGTGTAGCGCTCAAGCAGTCTACCTCTAAGCAGTTTGATAAACTTGTCAAACGGGTTGAGATCTACGATGTGCTCACCTACTTTGATACCCAGCGGTTCCAGGTGTCTGCCGGGTAGTTCTGTGTGCAAAATTGGAAATTTTCTCGTCTTCAATTGCCGAATCAGCCAGAGAACATCGCTATTTTCTTGGGTTTTCTGATCCTTAAACTCATCGGTTTCACTGCCAGCTAACTGATCGTCAGCAAAGGAAATGACAGCCGTAAGATTAAACAAACGACTCTGTTCAATAAAACACTGAGTCTGTTCTCTAGTCGGCAACACCCCTAGCCCAACTCGATCGAGCAACCGGGCGATCGCTCGGATCGGAACTGCACTTTCGGTATTGCTGATATCAGGCGCAACTAACAGCGAAGGTTGAGACAAGATTGAAGCACTCTCTAACTCAGCATTGGCAATAATCGCCTCAACCTGCTTATAAGCCTGCGGTTCAACACAAGATTCTGTAATCTGTTTCCATTGATCACCGCTGAGAAATTCCAGTAGAGCAATATATTTGCAGCCTAAGCTGTGCCCCAGCCAAAAGTAATTGGCTTTGTCTTGATAGACATCATTGCCTGTAATCTTCGAGAGTTCTGCGCGGAGTATTTCTTGTTCTTTGAGTAAATCGATCGCGATCGACCAGTGACGAAAGCTAAACCGGAAGGGCAGTGCAATAATGGTGTAGCCTTCTTCAAATAATGTTTGCAGAAAATATCGATAGAAAACGGTTGGAAAGGTGCCAAAGAAAGCGCCGCCAATAAACTGAATTACCCCCTTGGGTTCAGGGTGAATCGCGACCCAACTAAAACCAACCGGACTGAACCTGAAAACTGGAGCCATGACGGTTCTCAATGATGAAGGACGATCGACTGAGGAATGAGGGATGAAACAAGAACTCAGCTTCGTTTCATCCCCGATCCTAGGCTTGACGGACTACTAAGTAGAAGACACTCGAACAGGGATGTTCAGCTTAGAAAGCGCATCACTCAGGTTCTCCAAGCTTTTGGGATCTCCATCCAATTGAGCCATTAATTGAATCAGGCTTTGAGATTTTTCCAGGTCGTCTGCATCTAAAAGTGACTCGATCGAGTCGGTAGGCAACGACTGCAAAACTCCCGGTGTGATTACGGGAATGACAATTCGCTGATCGGATACAATTTCGTTCAACGCTTTGCCTGTAGCAACCGTCAACGGGTAGTTGATTTGATCGAAATCTCCGCCCGCTCCACCCGGAAAATTATTGGGCAAGAAGGTTCCCCGAATCTCAGGGTTGAGTAACACTTTGACTGGGGTTGTGCTTTGAGGCTGTCCCTGAATGCGCGGCAAACTCAGGGTGACAAAGCCCCGCACTTCAAAATCAGGATTTTGATCGGCAAACAGGCTAGGGTTAGGCAACAACTGTACAGAAGCCGTTTGTCTGGGTGGTAATACAAATGTACCGCCAAAAATAGTGCTGTTTGCACCACCCGATAAAGGAATTGGAGTATTCGCTCCTGCGATGTCATAAAACAAGGCAGCATTGCCAAACAGCGTGCGATCGGGATCACCCGCAGGATTAGGCTTGCTGATGTTGAACCGGATTCTATAGGTTAACGGTTTGAACTCCAGGTTCGTGATGGTTAAGAAGTAGCCTTGTACGACTCGTCTAGCCACATCTTGCGGAGCAGGCGGAGGAGCAATGCGTTTAACCAGTAGCTCAAAGGTTGAAATTTCCATAGTTGAGTCAAACTCCTAGTGAAGGGATGCATGATGTCTAATGCACCATCAGTTTGGCTGACTCTGATTGGAATTGATGGTGCCCAAGTGGGCACTTTAGACCGCGACAACTTTTCGGTGATGGCACGATCTCAATAAGAAATTCATCAGAAGCCGTGTAGTCATTCACCTTGGGGGGTGTAACACGCCATATCACGGGTTCTAAAAACCTCTGACTTATCGCACTTAAGAAAGTGTTCACGGGTGCTCAGAAGTTGGGTCGCAGAGCCTTTATCCGTAAGTTCATCCTGGTAGATGCCAATGGTTGCAAGAAGGGAGACAACAATTATTACAAGCTGAGAAGACAGAATCTTGACTTCATTGGATCAAGTATCAGTTCCTAGTGCAGAGTAGACCTCCTGCATGAATCAGCCCTCACCCTAAATCCCTCTCCCAAACTTGGGAGAGGGACTTTGAAACTGGCTCCCCTTCTCCCAAACTTGGGAGAAGGGGCTGGGGGATGAGGGCGTTCTATAGCCACTGCCACATTGGTTAGGACGCAGCTTGTTTAAGAACAAATTCTACCGCATCGCGTAGGTTGTCCGAGTCGCGCAACTGCTTGCGAATAC
>NZ_LXYR01000069.1 GCF_001650195.1 Phormidesmis priestleyi BC1401
AGTGACTCGCCCTTTGTCCTCTCGATGACGAGTGTCAAACGGCGGGCGCTCACCGCTCATCTGCTCGACCGATTTATTACTCAGTTAGACTTGGAGCCGACTGCGATTAAATCTCACCCCAACTATCCAACCCTACTGTCCTACGGCTCTATCGCTGCCTGAAATTGTCCGAACCATTGATACAGGAAATACTTCATCTACCTGCCAAAATATTTGTAAAAATACAGTTAACTTAGATCGAAGCAATACAAGCTATGAGTAAGAAGATTTTAGTTATACTCGGACATCCACAAAAAGAGAGCCTGTGCGGAGCTTTGGCTGAGGTATATGCTGCGGGTGCGATCGCTGCGGGTGGAGAAGTGCGAACTCTAGCTCTAGGCGACCTAGCCTTCGATCCGATTTTATGGAACGGTTACAAGGAAATTCAGCCACTCGAACCCGACCTAGTGAAAGCTCAGGAATTGATTACATGGGCAGACCATCTCGTCTTTGTCTATCCCAATTGGTGGGGGACGATGCCAGCTTTAATGAAGGGATTTTTTGATCGCACCTTGCTCCCAAATTTTGCGTTTAAGTATCGCCAAGATTCTCCGATGTGGGACAAATTGCTAGCAAATCGCACCGCCCAACTACTCGTAACAATGGATACGCCATCTTGGTTTTACCGTTGGGTGTTTAAGATGCCAGGACACGAGCAGATGAAAAGAACGATTCTGGGATTCTGCGGTATTAAGGTCGTTAAAATTACTGAATTTGCGATCGTGAAGAAGTCCTCACTCGCTCAGCGTCAAAAATGGTTAGCGATCGCCAAGAAACTAGGAGCAGCCTATGCCTAAGCACGATCGGATCATTAAGTTTAAGGAAAGATATGATACTGAGAGATCTGAAACCAAAGATCCGAAAGTGTTGGTACGCACCGCCATATTGATCGTTGTTCTGTGCGTTGGTCTGCGAATTGCTGACGTATTTCTTATTCGATCGGATGAGTGGTTCGGCGAACTAGTCCTTTCCAAGGTGCTGGGACTCGCCATCGTGATCGCTTATGCCATCTGGTCAGGCTATGGTCTCGATCGAATTGGTTTTCGCAAAACCTCTATCACTTCAGTGATCTGGATCAGTTTCGGACTGACTGCCGCGGTCATGGCCACAACATTCCTTGTCCAGTTCCTATTTCTCAGGGCGCAGGGAGCGAACCCGCTTTTTTCTATTCATATTCAAGGTTTCACGCTTAGGACAGAACGGTTTACTGTCCTCCACAAGCCTTGTGGCGTTCAATCTGGTCAACGCAACGATGGAGGAAAGTCTGTTTCGAGGCCTACTGCTAACCCATCTGGCCGTAATAATGTCTCGGATGCGAGCCAACGTGTTTCAGTCCGTACTGTTCGGGTTCTGGCATATCGTTTGGCCGCTCCGCGCGATCTACGATGGCAAAATGACTCTCGGTGCGGCGATGTCTTTTGGTGCGGGCTACATCTTTGTCGCAACTATGATGGGTTTCGTCTGGGGGGGGTGCTTCATCTGGTTCCGCAGCTTATGGGTCAGTATTCTTGCCCATGCGTTGCAAAATGCCGCACTTAATGTCTTTCACATCACTACCGCCGCTGGCGCATCCGGGATGGCGCTTTTCACAACTCTGGAGGTCTTTGTGTTCTTGGCGCTGTTGCCTCTTGTTCGTTGGTTGTCGAAGCGGTGGCGATCGTGATGAGAGTGTTCCAGCACTCAACTTTCATCGGTAGGTAACCTTATCGATCGTGCCGTGAAAGAATTCACCTGACTTGTAGCGAATGTACTCTGGCACAAATGCCAACACGAGCAACCGAGCTTCTGTAATCAGAAGACCCGTCACATCCTCAGTAAAAGTAACGGTTATGAGGTCTTCATCGTCGGGCGTGGCAATCCAGCCCGCCTTTTCCAACTGATCCGATCGGAATCCCGGCTGGCTTGTCACTAACAACAATGTCATAGGGCAACTGCGATCGGCGCACTTGATTATAAGCATCGCTGAGTAGGTCTGTACCAACCTCAAAATCTACGGAATCTGTCCTTTCGGCTCGATCCGCACGAGATTTGTTTGCCACAGGTGATTGGGACACTGTTTTAGAACCTATACGAGTGGCGTTGGTAGCGTTATTTTTGGAGTTTGTAGATCTAACCATTGGAGTGAAGACATATTGTTTATCTCCCTCCTAAGGCACTAGCCTAACCTCATATTTGGTTGTACTTTCCCCGTGAGTAAAGATATTGCACAGGTGAACTTGATGCCGACGACCATGTAAAGATTTTGCATTACTTGGATTATCTATTATATGACTGTATAGTAGTATAATGATTCTATCAACCCTGTGAAGGCGACATGCTGAAGCCGATGAACAGTCGTAAGCAACCTTGGACTCAACATCAATGGATACGTTTGATTGCGGGCAGCATTGTACTCATGAGCTTAACGTTAGCGTTAAGCGTAAGCAATCCAACCTGGTTATGGTTAACCGCCTTTGTGGGGCTGAATCTGCTGCAATCGGCGTTTACCAACTGGTGTCCGTTGACCGTGTTACTGAAAAAACTGGGAGTGAGGGAGTGAAAGGATGAGGTCTCACAAGTTGACTCATCATCACTTCAAGCGTCATCAAAGAGATATTTCAAAACTAAACCTTAAAAACTTAATCTTTAGGAGTCGCGATTATGGCTCATGTTGTTGTGATTGGTGCTGGAATGGGAGGATTGCCTACCGCCTATGAACTGAGGCATGTGTTACCGCGTGAACATCAGATTACCCTCATTTCAAATCAACCGACGTTTACGTTTGTGCCGTCTTTGCCTTGGGTCGGTTTAGGGCTAAAGTCCCTCGATCGAATCCAGTTGGATTTGGCTAAAATTGTTCCGCAGCATGGTATTGAGTTCATTCATGCTGCTGTCACTGCGATTGATCCGAAGTCTCGTCAGATTACGATGAACGATCGCACGTTGGACTACGACTATGCCGTGATCGCTACTGGACCAGAACTGGCGTTAGATGCGATTCCAGGCTTGGGACCGGAGGGAGGATATACCCAATCGGTGTGTAATCCTCGTCATGCCGTGTTGACGGGGGCAGCCTGGGAGAAATTCTTAGCCGATCCAGGACCAATCGTGGTGGGTGCGGCACCGGGAGCCAGTTGTTTTGGTCCCGCCTATGAGTTTGCCTTTTTGATCCATCACGTTTTGAAGCGGAAAGGATTACGATCGCAAGTTCCCATTACCTTCATTACCTCAGAACCCTACGCTGGACATCTGGGCATCGGTGGGATGGCTAACTCCCGCTGGCTGATGCGGAAATTCATGGCAGCGCGGGAAATTGAGCTGATGGAAAATACAGCGATTTCACATTTTGAATCGGATGCTGTTCATCTGGAGGATGGACGAAAAATTCCAGCAAAATTCGTGATGGTCTTGCCGCCCTTTCGGGGACCACGCTTCTTACGCGAAGCCCCAGGATTAACCGATGCCAAGGGGTTTGTACCCGTCTTGCCGACCTATCGTCATCCTGATTTTGAGTCGATTTACGCGGTGGGGGTGATCACCCAACTGAAAGCCGTGGAGCAAACCCCTATTCCTACGGGTGCTCCCAAGGTGGGGCTGATGAGCGAAGAAATGGCGCTGGCGGTTGCCCATAATATTGCTCTGGAGTTAGGAGTTACGTCTGGTTCTCAGCTCAGACCAACGCTACAGGCAGTTTGCTTCGCGGATTTTGGGGATACCGGAGCACTATTTTTGGCTGATCCACTCCTACCGGATGAAGCAGGACATCGCCACCGTGCCCTTACCTATCACGGCATCTGGGTGTCTTGGATGAAGGCAGGGTTTGAGCGTTATTTCCTCACGAAAATGCGCCTAGGTTGGACGATTCCCTGGTTCGAGCGTTGGGGCTTTCGGGCGATCGGGCTGCCACTGGTGGAACCTTTACCGTTACCAGTAGAACAGAATCGTCCTTTGACTCCGATCGTTTGAGGTGATGGGATGGCTTACCTTAGATCTTGCACCAGTCTTTTTGCTGCGGTTCTGTCCCGCCCGTGAATGGAATTCCGGGCTAGCCTTGCGAAGTCCGTTGAAACGGACTGAATCCCTCAAACCCTCTTGCAGTCCCTTCAGTGGACTTCGCACCGTTGACCGTGATTTTCAATCACGGGCGGGTCTGAGCCAAAAACGACCCGATCGAACGGGGCTGATTGAGTGGGTGCAAGATCTCAGTTGCCCTTCCACACTCTCATCACTTCTATGGAGCCTGATTTATGGAAATGATTTTGAGTCCTGATGAACTAGAAGGACTCGCATGCCGCTTCAAGATCCTGGCAGAACCCGCTCGACTGCAAATTTTAGCGGCACTCTGCCATCAGGAACGCAGCGTGCAAGACATTTGCGATCGCACAGGCTTACATCAAGGCAATGTCTCCAAACACTTACGACTGATGAAAGATGCTGGAGTCGTAGCCTGTCGTCGGGCAGGGATTTGGCACTATTACCGGGTGATTGATACCGAATTATTAGCACTCTGTACTCATCGACAAGTTGTCAGCCATCAGTAATGTTCAATTTCATTGACCCACTCTATAACAAGCAACCTGGAGAGAACATCAATGGCAGACTTATTTTCACCCGAATGGATGCGGGCATTTGGTGACCAGTGGAACGCAGAACCCGACTTAGCAGAAGCTCTTGCCAAGATTCATTTTAATTCAGTGATTGGTTACGGTTTTGAGCACGATCCAACCCCGCTCGGCGTGCTCACCGTTGAAGCCGGACGGGTGATTTCTGCGGGAACCTATGACGGACAGAAGCTGAACTGGGATTTACGAGCCGATCGCGACCACTGGCAACAGTGGAAGACAAAAGGATTGAACATGATGGGCTTAAACCTGGCGTATATGAGCCGAAAGTTGCAATTTCGGATCGGAGACTACACCGCCATGATCAAAGATCCCCGCATGGCAGGACCGTTTATTAAATCATTTTCGGTGATGAGCAGAGTTTGAGAAGGATAACAAAATGAAAGCACAGAAGAAACAATCGACGAATCCAGTTTTACTAACTCCTACTCAACTGAAAGCACAGGAAAAACAACTGCTGATCATTGATATGCGAGGGTGGCTGGAATACTGGATGGGACATATTCCAGCCGCGCAACGGTTAAGCCGTAACCGGATTTTGAAAGACATTCCTAAAGATCAATCAATCGCCATCACCTGTCTCTCCGGTCATCGCAGTGCGGTCGCAGCGCAATGGTTAGTGACTCAAGGTTACCGTCAAGTCTACAACCTGCAAGGTGGGCTACTGGCATGGCAAGGTGCAGGCTATCCTGTGCAGCGCGGCAATCGTCCTTAAAGGAGAAAAGCAATGCCTCATACCACCTCAAATGAACCGCTGAATAAATCACTCGATAAAACAATGGCTGGATCAGTTCAGCCCCAACAGTCTCCTACACCAGGGCTTTCTCAAAAGGGGTGGGGACTGTTGCTGGGCGGTGCCTTGCTACTGGCAGGGGGAACCTGGGGTATTGTGCAAATCACCCGTTCGCCCCACTCGCCAGAAGCTATATCCGCCCCTGCGATCGCCGTTGAAACCCTGAGCATTCGTTCTCAGTCGCTTGCCAATACTCTGGAACTCTCTGGTACGATCCGTCCGATCGACCAGGCAACCTTGTCCACACGGGTCAGCGGACGCATTATTTACTTTCCGCTTGAGGCGGGCGATCGCTTTCGTCAAGGAGATATCCTTGCCCGTATTGATGTCCAGGATATAGCGGCTCAAACTAATCAGGCTCAGGCGGGCGTTGCTCAAGCTCAGGCAGAACTGGCTCGTTCCCAAGCAGCTTTAAGCCAATTGAGATCCCAGAAGTTGTCCGCTCAAGCAGCCCTCCGACAGGCACAAATTAACCAAACTCGGTCTGCTCAACTGCGAGCCGAAGGCGCTGTCTCGCAAGCAAATCTAGATGAGGCAAATACGGCGCTTGATCAAGCTAGAGCACAAGTCGCTCAAGCAGAAGCAGGTATCCAACAGTCGCAAGCAGCGATCGCGCAATCACAGGCGGCGATCAATCAAGCAAAATCCGGGGTCACAGCCGCCTCTACCAATGAGAGCTACGGCACTATAGTCGCTCCCTTTGATGGCATCGTAACTGAAAAGTTGGCATCTTTGGGCGAGACAACGAATCCCTACTCCATGAATGGTACGGCATTACTGAAGATTGAAAATCCCGATCGGCTCCAGCTAGAGATTTCTGTGCCAGAAGAGAACTTACGCTTCGTGCGGGTGGGTCAATCGGTTCAGGTACGGGTGGAGTCCGCCAATCAAACCTTAAAAGCTACGATTCAGCAAATTGTTCCAACCGCAGACGCTAACTCTCGGAGTTTTCTGATTAAAATTCCGCTCAACAATTCTGGCAAGTTAATCTCTGGGATGTTCGGGCGCATTGCCCTGCCTTTAGGTGCAAAACAGGATACCATTCTCATCCCCACGAATGCCTTGATTCAACGGGGGCAATTACAAGGGGTGTATGTGGTGAATACAAATGCGTCACAAGCGACTGCTGTTTTGCGTTGGGTCAAAATAGGGCAACAACGTAATGGGAAAGTCGAGATTGTTTCAGGCTTGACGACAGGCGATCGCATCATTACCAGCAACATCGGGCAACTGAGCGACGGACAACCCATTACAACACAGCCTTAAGCGCTTCAGGAGGTTCCCAATGCAACGCAGAACTTTAGTATGGCTTTCCATTCTGGCTTTAGTTGTGGTTTTAGCAATTCCCCAAGTTATGAATGGTCAGATGGGAAGATCTCCAGGAATGATGGGCAATCCGGGCATGAGAGGGGGTGGCGATGCCCAAGCAATTCATCAACTCTTTGCTTACCACAATCAAATTCATCGCACTGTAGCAGAAATTCCTGGTGGTATTCGTGCTGTAACTGAATCAGATAGCCCTCAAGTTGCGGCTTTGATTCAAGCCCATGTCTCTAAAATGTACGATCGCGTCAACAAAAATCAACCCATTCCAATGATTGGGATGAGTTCTACGTTGCCTACCCTGTCTCAGTCCGCAAATAAATATCAGCGACGAATTCAGCTTACCTCTAAAGGCATTGCAGTCACAGAAACATCTGACAATCCTGAGTTGGTCGCCGTCATTCGAGAACACGCGCGGGAAGTGACCCAGTTTGCAGAGCAAGGAATGTCTGCCATGATGGACGGGAGAATGAGGTAGACATGAACAATGGCGCACATACTAACCGAGATCCTGCAAAACCTCACAGACTAGGTTTCGTCGGCAATCTAGCCAAGAAATTTATCGATTCCAAGCTGACACCCCTGATCATTCTGGTGGCGTTGCTACTGGGCATTGGTGCCACCCTGATTTTGCCACGGGAAGAGGAACCGCAAATCACCGTACCGATGGCTGATGTGTTTGTGCAAATGCCGGGAGCGTCTGCAAAAGACGTGGAACAACGTGTCACGGCTCCAATGGAGAAGTTGATTAAAGAACTCCCAGGAGTGGAATATGTTTACTCTACCTCGCGTCCCGGTTCATCGCTGGTGATTGTGCGTTTTCTCGTAGGACAAAACACAGAAACCTCTATTGTTCAGCTTTACAACAAGCTCTATGCTAACTTTGACAAGATTCCACCCGGTGTTTCTCAACCCCTGATTAAATCACGGTCAATTGATGATGTTCCGATTCTCACTTTGACCTTATGGGGTGAACACAGTACGGGAGCAGAATTACGGCAAATTGCAGCGCAATTAGATGAACAAATTAAGCAAGTACCAGATGTTTCAGAAACGACACTGATTGGTGGACAGAAACGGCAACTGCGAGTCGATCTTGATCCAACCCGACTCAATGCTTTTGGCATCACGCCTTTAGAAATTTCTAAAGCGCTGCAAGCTCAGAATACTGAACTGGCTAGCGGTGCCTTAAATCAAAATAATCAATCGTTTTTAGTCAGAACCCAAAGTTTTATCCGATCGGCGGAAGATGCGAAAGGACTTGTGGTTGCGGTTGCTAACAATCAACCAGTCTATTTGCGCGATGTCGCGACCGTCACGGATGGTTCAGAAGAACCCGCAAGCTATGTGTTTTTTGGGCAGGGGAAGCAAAGCGAAAATAATCAGAGCAAATCAGAAACGCCTGTTGGTGAAACCGAAGCAGTGACGATCGCGATCGCCAAACGCTCTGGAGCCAATGCGATTCAAGTCTCTCACCATGTACTGCATAAGCTCGATCAAATTAAACGGAACTATATTCCCAACAACGTCAATCTAACGGTTACTCGTGACTATGGTGAAACCGCCGCCGAACGTTCCAATGAACTGCTGTTTCACATGCTGATTGCAGTCGGTTCTGTGACCCTGCTGATGTGGTTTGTGATGGGTAGAAAAGAAGCAATGGTGGTGGCGGTATCGATTCCCGTGACCTTAGCACTCACGCTTGCCAGCTTTGTTTTTTATCACTTCACGCTGAATCGCGTCACGTTCTTTGCGCTGATTTTTTCGATCGGGATTCTGGTAGATGATGCGATCGTAGTAGTCGAAAATGTCGGTCGTCATCTGCAATTGCCAGAAAACAAAACCCGCCTGCAACTCTCGACCAATCGGCGGCGCACCTTACAGCAGATTATCTTGGAAGCAGTCGATGAGGTGGGCAATCCGACCATTCTGGCAACGCTGGCAGTGATTGCAGCTATCTTACCAATGGCGTTTGTCGGCGGCTTAATGGGACCCTATATGTTGCCCATCCCGCTCGGTGCTTCTGCTGCCATGATCTTTTCGGCACTGGTCGCCTTCATTGTCGTGCCCTGGACAACGATGCGAGTCTTTAGTGGTGCCAGCCACGCTGCCCATGATCACGGCGAGGATGCCCTGAGTCGTCTATATCGTCGTTTCATGGTTCCACTTGTGCATTATCCGCGTCGAGGAACCACGTTTCTGGTCGCAACGGTGTTAGCGCTGGTCTTCATTGTCGGTGGATTCGCAGGCTTTAAGCTGGTGATTCTCAAAATGCTGCCGTTTGACAACAAGAGCGAGTTGCAGGTCGTCGTGAATATGCCGGAAGGTACGACGCTGGAGCAGACTGCCAGAGCGACACGAGAGATGGGACAATATTTGGCGACTGTCCCTGAAGTGATCAACTATCAAAGTTACATCGGCACGTCTTCTCCTTACAATTTCAACGGCCTGGTACGACATTACTTCTTGCGATCGGGGACTAATGTTGCCGATATTCAAGTGAACTTTTTGCCAAGGGGCGATCGCTCTCGTCAGAGCCACACCATTGCCAAGGCCATTCGTCCCCAACTGAAGGAAATTGGCGATCGCTACAGTGCCCGCATCCAGGTCGCCGAAATCCCTCCGGGTCCTCCGGTGCTGCAAACCCTGGTGACGGAGGTGTATGGTCCCGATTATCAAGGACAAATTGACCTCGCGACCAAAATTCGCCAGTTATATCAGTCCACTGATGGCATCGTGGATGTGGACTGGTATACGGAAGCCCCGCAGACTGATTATCATCTGGTGATCGATCGTGAGAAAGCAGCGCTGAACGGCATCAGCCCGACTCAGATTTCGGAAGCCTTGCAAATGGCACTTACTGGACAAAATGTGGGACTGTTGCATGACGAAAACGCGCGGGAAGATGTCGCCATTAATTTACGCTTCAGTCAGTCGAGCCGCACCAGCCTGGACGATTTGAAAGCCCTGAACCTCAAGGGCACAAACGGCAATTTAGTCCCTTTGAGTAGCCTGGTGAAGACAGACACAGCGACAGCAGACACGAGCATTTACCACAAAAATTTACAGCCCGTTGTCTATGTCTTGGGTGATGTTTCTGGCAGAGTCGAAAGCTCAGTCTATGCCATGCTCAATCTGCAACCGCAGATCGACAAGCTGGTGCCGCCCACGGGTGCCAAGATTCAAACCTATCTCACTGAACAACCCCCAACGACTGAAACCTACGCGATCAAGTGGGATGGCGAATGGCAGGTGACGTATGAAGTCTTCCGCGATTTGGGGATTGCCTTTGCGGTGGTACTGTTGCTGATTTATGCCCTGATGGTGGGTTGGTTTCAGTCCTTTGCCACGCCGTTAGTGATTATGGCAGCGATTCCCTTTTCGCTAATCGGCATTATGCCCGCTCACTGGCTGCTGGGATCATTTTTTACAGCCACGTCCATGATTGGCTTCATTGCCGGAGCTGGGATTGTGGTGCGGAACTCCATCATCCTGGTAGATTTCATCGAGTTACGTTTGAAGGAAGGTATGCCTTTAGAAGAAGCCGTAATTGATGCCGGAGCAGTACGCTTCCGTCCCATGCTCCTAACCGCGGCGGCTGTGGTGACTGGTTCGGCGATCATTTTGGCTGATCCAATTTTCCAGGGGTTAGCGATCTCACTGATGGCGGGTGAAGTAGCTTCGTTGTTACTGTCGCGATCGGCGGTTCCTATTCTCTATTACAAACTCTGGCGTAATCGTAAAGGCAAGCAAAAAGACGTTGGCATAGAAGCCGATCGACCTGTTGTCAAGATTTAGTCAAGGATCTGACAGTGTCCGTCAGCTCTACCTTAATTTTCAACGAGGGACGGCAGAGACTCAATGGGAATGTCGGCTACCGGGTCATCGAAGCGAATATCTGCGAGTTGTTGCATAATCCTCCCGGTGAACAATCCCGGTGCTAGATGTAGTTAGAAAAGTAGGGGGGATACGAGAGTGAGATAATGAAGGTGGAATGATAGCCGCTTCACCCTCTTATCCCTCCACTCTGCCACTTTTCTACTCCCTTTCATCGTGCAGTTCGCTGCAACTGATGCTATGAATTTTAGAACGACTGCTACAGAATCTGTTCAAACTTACTCCAAGCTGACCGTGACCGATCAGCCCTTGCCCTTGATAGCAGATGTGCTTAGCAGTTTTGCTGTTGATGATAGTGTGATTGAAGAGTGGAGAAACTGGTTAAGTTTTCATCGGCTTTGGGGACAGTTACCCGCAGACGTATTAACGGCGATCGCCCAGTCATTGCAGTGCTTTCGCGTCGAACCCCAAACGCTGATCTACCAGGAAGGACAAAAAACATTGGGCTATACCTGTTGAAGTGGGGCGCGGTCGAGATTGCCCGACGCTCTGCGATTGGCAAATCGCTGATTCGCTATCGCAATGCCGGAGAGCTATTTGGCTATGTATCACTGATGGCAAACCCAGAAAATAGCAGGCACCAAACGCAGGCGATCGCCCTCACTGCCAGCGAAATCTGGTTTTTGCCCGAAGCTCAGTTTCGGCAGTTGATGCAGCAGTATCCTGAAATGGAACATCTGTTCAACGCCCTGTTGGCGCAAGACTTAAATGGCTTCAGTGCTCGCATTGCTCAAGAACAACGCCGCATTCAAGGCTTGCAATCCTACATTCAAGCGGTGCCCATCGGCGAAACAATCCTCGGTGACAGCAAAGCCAGCCAAAAACTCGCAGAACAAATCGATCGCGCCGCTGCCACGCTGCAACCAATCGTGTTTCAAGCCCAACCAGGCACCGGAAAAACCTTCCTGGCTGGGCTGATCCATGCCCGTTCTGGACTGGCAGACCAACCCTTTGCGGAGTTCGATTGTGCGAAATTACCCCGATCAGATGACGGCAGGCTCAATACCGACGCTTTATTTGGCAGAGTTGGCGAACAACCCGGCATCCTCAAACTGTTGGAGCGGGGAACGCTGCTGCTCACGAATGTCCAGGTTTTAAGTGGGAGCGATCGCGATCGCCTCATTCACTACTGCAAAACCGGCGGCATCCTGCCGAATCATGGGCTGAACGGCACCAGCACCCTGACCAATGAACCTCCCAAGCCTGTCCAGTCTTGGGTACGCTTAATCCTCGCCGCTCCTGATAGATTAGACCTGCCCGATGCAGACATCCTTTCCATCCGGCTGTTTAGCTTGACCCAACGCAAGGCAGATATTCCAGCGTTTGCCCTTTACTTTTTAACCCAGTTTTGTCAGGCACAGAATCGTCCGCTGCTGGATCTGGATCAGGTGGATTTACGTCGCTTGATTAGCTATGACTATCCTGGCAACCTGACAGAACTGGCAGAAATTCTGCATCGGGCCGTGATCATGACTCCACCGGGGCAAACCGTGGTTGCAGAACAAGCTCTCTGGTCGGTGCAGTCTACTAAAAATGCCTTTCGAGTGGATTTGCTCACTCATGTACCTTGGCTGCGGCAAGTGCTGCTGAGTCGTTGGTATCCGGAGGGCATCTGGATAGCGATGATGGCGTTTTTTGTACCCGTCACGATCGCTGGGTTCCTGGGACCTCAAACCCGTGAGAGCAGCGTGACGCTCAATCTCTTTTGGGCGTGGTGGTGGCCCGGTTATCTATTTCTGTTTGTCTTTGTCGGTCGGCTTTGGTGCGCCGTTTGCCCCTTTATGATTACGGCAGAGTGGATTCGCCGTTTCTCTCTCTGGCTGTTTCCACGCCAACAGCTGACCTGGAATACCCAATGGTTGAATCGTTGGGGAGCCTGGATTTTGTTTGGCGGCTTTGTCGCGATTTATCTCTGGGAAAAGCTCTGGGACTTGCCGCATCATGCGGTACTCTCAGCCTGGCTGCTGTTGACGATTACGGCTGGAGCCATTATTTTTAGCCTGATTTATGAGCGCCGACTCTGGTGTCGCTATCTCTGCCCCATCGGTGGGATGAATGGGATGTTTGCCAAACTGGCAATGGTTGAGTTGCGATCGACCCAGCAGGTCTGCGGTAGCCAGTGCAGCACCTTTGGCTGCTATAAAGGCAGTGGCGCAACTCCGGTCACTTTTGCTGATGCGCTACCGCGTGAAGGTCAAGCAACGGGCGGCTGTCCGCTCTACTCTCATCCCGCCCAATTGCAAGACAACCGAGACTGTGTGCTGTGCATGACCTGCCTCAAGGCCTGTTCTCATCGCTCGGTGCAGTTAAACCTGCGGTTCCCTACATCGGACTTGCTCGACAATCATCAAGGCTTTTGGGCAGAAGCCGCGCTCTTATTGCTGCTGTTCGGCGGGGTGTTTATGCATCATGCCGACCGAATTTTAGGCTGGCTGGGATTTCCTAATATTCCCATCAATGCGGATCATCTCCTGATCAGTACACCGATCGCCCTCGCGCTCCTCAGCATTCCAGCCGTGCTGACCTATGGCACTCATGCGATCGCCCGCCTCTTTGATCCTAAACAACCCGCCTATCTCACCGTTATCTACGCCTATCTACCCTTTACTCTGGCAGCCAACCTGACCCACTACATCCCTGCGGCGGTGACTGAAGCAGGTCAAATTTTGCCTGTCCTGGCGCGCGAACCTTGGGCTTTAGCGGCGTTGGCTTACCAACGCTCACCTGGAGCGCTGATGTCGCAGTGTTCCTTCAGGGGGTAACGCTCCTCTCTGCTCTGATTTTCAGTGTTTATCCTCTGTTACGCATCACCAAACGCCCTTTACTCAGCAATCTTCCCCACCTGCTGTTAATTGCCGGACTAACGGTGACGAGTTTCTGGCTAATCATTTAAGGGATCTTCAATTGACCTTATGAACATTTATGCCAACATCACCGAAATCATTGGTCATACACCGCTCGTAAAACTACAGCGGTTGCCGCAGCAGTTTGGCTGTGTTGCAGAAATTGTGCTGAAGCTAGAGGGCATGAATCCCGCCAAGTCTGTGAAAGACCGCATTGCCGTCAGCATGATGATTGAGGCAGAACAGGCAGGACTGATCCAACCGGGACTCTCGACCATTGTGGAAGCCACCTCCGGGAATACTGGGATTGGATTGGCAATGGTGTGTGCCGCCAAAGGGTATCGGCTGATCCTGACGATGCCAGAGAACATGAGCCAGGAACGACGGCGAATTTTGCAGGCGTATGGAGCAGAGGTGATCTTGACTCCGGCAGAAGCCGATATGCAGGGGGCGATCGCCCATGCAAACCAGCTACTCACAACGCTTCCCCATGCCTTTTCACCCCATCAGTTCAGCAATCCTGCCAATCCTAAAATCCATTACAACACCACGGGACCTGAAATCTGGCAGGATACCGATGGACAACTCGCCGTCCTGGTCGTCGGCGTGGGGACAGGCGGCACCCTCACCGGGGCTGGACGCTATCTCAAACAACAAAATCCCACCCTCCAGATTGTGGCGATCGAACCCGCGCACAGTGCAGTGCTGAGTGGTAAGCCTGCGGGTGAACATAACTTACAATGAAATGTCGCTTGATTCTGAACAACCGTGGCAGGCGCGCGTTGGCGCAAGCCCGTGCGGTAGCACATCTCGCTTCCTGGAACTCCACTCCCGGTGGATGACCCTGATTGGAGAACACCTGCAAGACCAGCATGGCGAAATCCTGGAATATTGGCGGATTGAAAAGGCAGATTCCGTGATTGTTTTGCCAATTCAGAGCGGTCACATTTTGCTCCCATCTCCCAGCTACCGTCCGGGAGTCGGACAGGTGACGTTAGATTTTCCCGGTGGTCGAATTACAGCGGGACAACAGCCTGAGCAGGCAGCGATCGCGACCTTAAAGCGAGAGTTAGGCATTGAAGCCACCGAGATCACTCAACTGCTTCCTCTAAACACCCAAGGTTGGGCAGTGAATAGTTCTTTCTCCAACCAGAAATTGTATGGCTTTGTGGCTCATATTGAGTACCACACACAACTACCCGTAAACTTCGTTGTCACCACCTATCCAATTTCGTCAGTGGGCGTTAGAGACTTGCTTCAGAGATTCACTTGCCTACAATGTCGTGCTGTACTGTTGGAATGGTGGTTGGACTTCCAGTAAGCTTAGATCTTGCACCAGCCTTTTTGCTGCGTTTTCGTCCCGCCCGTGAATGGAATTCCGGGCTAGCCTTGCGAAGTCCGTTGAAACGGACTGAATACCTCAAACCCTCTTGCAGTCCCTTCAGTGGACTTCGCACCGTTAGACCGTGATTTTCAATCACGGGCGGGTCTGAGCCAAAAACGACCCGATCGAACGGGGCTGATTGAGTGGGTGCAAGATCTCAGTAAGTCTTCCACAGGGGTACAAAATTAAATCCATACAAAAAAGTGCTACGAAAGGCGTTCTAAAATTGTGGTCATGATTGCAATGAAATAAAGAGTGTTGTGAAACGCAAGACTCTTGCCCGTTTTTATGACTTTATGGTTATATAATTGTCAATAAGTATCGGAAAACTAAAAGCCAGGGCTACTTTCAAGGCGTTGGCTCTTGAGTTTAATTTAAATGCCCTAAACCATTGCTACAGCCTCCTGCGTTCAGCAAACCTGACCTTTAAAAACCCACATTGTATCTGTATGCCAACCTTACCCTCGCTCCAAATCGGTCAACATACGGCTCGTTATCCCATTATTCAAGGTGGCATGGGCATTCGTATTTCTGGGGCACAGCTTGCTGCTGCCGTTGCCAATGCGGGTGGCATTGGGATCATCTCTGCGGTTGCTCTAGGGCTAAACTCAACCTACTTTGATATCACTCAGACCAATGGTCGCAAGCGCCGAGAACAGTTCTTTGAAGCCAATCGGTTGGCGCTGATTGATGAAATTCGAGCCGCCCGTGCCTTAAGCCCCAACGGGATTCTGGGCATCAATGCGATGGTTGTTGCTCAAGATTACGAAACCCTGGTGCGGACAGCGGCAGAAGAAGGCGTGAATCTAATTATTTCAGGTGCAGGATTACCGCTACAATTGCCGTCACATACCGCAGCATTTCCAGAGGTGGCACTGGTGCCGATCGTCTCCAGTACTCGTGCGGCTCGCATCATGTGCCGGAAGTGGGAACGTCAATACGGGCGGCTACCCGATGCGTTTGTCGTGGAAAATCCCAATACAGCAGGCGGACATCTGGGCGCTAAATTAGAGGAGTTAGGCGATCGCGCCCTAAACGCCGAACAGGTTATCCCAGAATTAGTGGCTTATTTGCACCAGGAAGTGGGTCAATCGATTCCAGTGATTGCCTGCGGCAATCACTGGAATCGGGCTGATATTGACCGAATGTTGGCATTAGGAGCCAGTGGTGTCCAGATTGGGACTCGCTTTATCACCACTGACGAATGTGATGCCCATATTCGCTACAAAGAATTTCACCTTCATGCTCAACCAGAAGATGTGGTGATTATTGCCAGTCCAGTCGGAATGCCGGGACGGGCGCTGCGAAATGCCTTTGTGGAAAAGGTGATCGCCGACTCTCCTGATCTGGAAAAACGATGTTTCACGAGTTGTCTCCATACCTGCAAATGCCGTGATGAGCAAAAATACTACTGCATTATTCAGGTGTTAGATAAAGCTGCACGAGGCGATATTGAAAATGGACTGGTGTTTTCTGGGAGCAATGCTGGACGTGCCAAGCGCATAATGCCTGTTGCCGAACTGATGGCAGAGTTAGTCGCCTAATCCCTCAAGCTGTACGACTGTCAAAAAACCATGCCACGATGACAGAACTGAAGCGATCGCTTCTAGGCAATTTGCAGAGCAGAGTTTTAGAAATTGAACCCGTTACTGGAAGAAGCTCTGCTATTTGCCCCACAGATATTGGCGGGACTAGAGTGAAACCTAACCAATAAAAACCATTTCAGGAGGAATCCATGCAACTCAAAAAGTCAATTCAGACCCTACTGTTAGGATTCGTCCTATGGATTTGTCTATGGTTCAGTGTCGAGCAAAACCCAATGATGGCAGCATCGTTCACGGAAGTTAGATCGATACCACAGGAAAGGATGCAGACGCTGCCTGAAGCAACCCTCAACCTAGAAGCAGGTGTCGATCGCTTTCTCAAGTCAATTCCAGCAGGGTATTACACGATCGGCAATGTCGAAGGGTTAAAAAGCCTAGTGACAAGCCGCCAACCGTTGTTAGTTGATGTGAGAGAGTCATCTGAGTATCAGTCTGGGCATATTCCTGATGCGATCAATATTCCCCTGCGAACTCTGACGCATAACCTGAATAAAATTCCGCGCGATCGCCCTGTGGTGTTGTACTGTTCAACAGGCTATCGATCGGCGATGGGAGTCATGACGCTGCATCTGTTGAATTATGACAATGTACAGGGATTCCCGCCGAGCTTTGCGGGCTGGAAAGCAGCAGGGGAGGCGATCGCCAAATCATGACTGAGTTAGGGAGTGAATACTCCTTACCCAGCGCCATTCGTCATCTGGCTGACAATCTTTTGCACAATTTGTACCCCGGTTACGGCTTGCCAGCCAAACAATCCCAGCAGAATCAGGTTCAACGAAACGTGGATGCTGCGAACCCAGTCATGCTTCTGCATAAAGGGAACCAGTGCCGCAGATGTGGAAACCAACCCCACCATCCCTAAACCCGCAAACAGGTGGGACCCGATCACAATCTTGCCACTGTTCAGGTAGGTCACCATTATCCCTCCGATCGCTCCCATTACCATTAGCGCCAGAAGTATGGAGCCAATTTGGTGATGGCGAATGGCGAATCGACCCCTCACCAGTTCTTTTTTAGACTCCCCTTCTGCCAGTCGCGTCCGCCTCACCTGCACACCCAGATACATCGCGTAGAGCGCCACGACCAACAAGATCCACATCGTAATCGGGTGGAAAAAGCTGAGATAGGGCTTAAGAGCCGCTAGACTGTCTAAACTCATGATAGTTATCTCCAAAGTATTTGCGTATCTTAAAATCTTTTCATCACCTTATGACTAAATAGCCATAAGGTGATTATTTTTGGTCAGTCAGCGATCGCCACTCTTTAACCACGGTAGGGGAAACATTGAGACTAATCTTTCCCTGGTCAAGGGTTGGAAGTGTTAGTTGCAACGGAATCGCTGACTCTAGCTGCATCAAGATCGGTTGCAAATCATACTGCCCCATATCGGTCTTTATCTGGGTTTTATCGGTAAACATATCTTGGGATACATCTGCTGCGGTCAATGTTTTTCCCAGTGAGCTGGTGAGCGTTAGCGGTTGCGAATGATCCAGGTCTGCTGTTCCTGGAAACCCAACTAAACGCAAGTAGATATGGGCTGTGCCATCGGGGCGAACGCGCTTGAAGGCGATCGCCTGCCAACTATCACCATGCTCGTCTTTGAGCGTCTGTCGAGACTGGTACACCATCTGCCCTGGGGCTTCTTCTAATTGTCGGATGGCTGCCTGAACTGGGGCGATCGCCAGATTAGCCGTCAACGTCCAAACTAGCGTTGCGAGGATGAGTGCTGCTCCGATGAAACGTAAAATAGAATTTATCTTCATGCTGTTTGCATCTATTGGGGTTGTTGTTGATTGACTGAATTTTGAATTGCTTTTTGAATCGCATCTGGAATGAAAATGGCATACATACCGCGCAAATCGCCAACGTGAAAGTTATAGGCTAAATCTTGAGGATAGCCATCTTTAACAAACTGGGGGCGGCGATCTTTCAAACCATGACAGGCGAGGCAACTGGCTTCCACATTGATGCGGCGATAGTAGCGTGTTCCTGTCTGTTGATCCAGGGTTTCTCGATCCCAAAAACCGATTAGCTCCGGTTCCCGTTCAAATTTTGCCAACGCAATCTGAGCGTGTAAGTTGTCTGGAGCATGGTCTGAATTACGATATTTCTTAGCAATCTGTTTGACCTGCCAGCCATTCTCTTGGCTGAGTTGGATGGCGCGCATCCCGATCGGACGACAAACTTCTTTCATGGTTTGCAGGGTGGGCACTTCGGTACTTCCTTCCAGGGAAGAAGCTAGCCCAGAACGCATGGTAGCCAGAGCTTCAATCTCTTGGACTGCTTGCGCCAACTCGTTGGGATGGGGAATGGCTGGAGCAGCGGAGGCATTCGCCGGACTCCAACTGAGCAGCAGACTGACACTGATCATCAGTACAAGGCGCAGAACATGCTGAGATAACTTGTACATCGGTTCTTGCTCCTGAAATGAGCTGATTGAATGGATTCAGCAGGGGGTAATGTGCGCGTCGTATTGTGGGACAGAATCTTGGGAACTGTCTTAAGAATCAGTTTTGGTTACTCATAGTAATGCTCCATTGAATGTAAAAACTGCTTGAGTTGAATTAACAACTCTGGTATCCGCTTCTATAGCTACCGCCACATAGGTTAGGACAGGGACATTTTTGGCAGCACGCGAAGCACACCACCAAAAATATCCTAAGCAAAGTGGCGACGGCTATACCTTGACAGGCTAATGGGTTATTTCCCGATTGACTTGATTGACTTCGGTACAAATCGCAAGAAAAACAAGTTATAGCCACTGCCACATTGGTTAGGACGCAGCTTGTTTAAGAACAAATTCTACCGCATCGCGTAGGTTGTCCGAGTCGCGCAACTGCTTGCGAATAC
>NZ_LXYR01000070.1 GCF_001650195.1 Phormidesmis priestleyi BC1401
TATGGATCAAAGTACCACGAAGGAAATCCTGCATACCCTTCATCGGGCTGTTGGAAGCCTACCCTGTAATCTTTGATTCAGGGTAGGAGTATGTCACCTCAATGACGATCAGGAAGTCTTCGATATTCTCACCGTAGACTCCCGTTAAAATTCGGGACTCTTCGCGATCGAGACGATATTTCCACTCTTTGTTATCTCAATACTCCGGACATTTTTTTGAACGGTTCCACAAGGCTTTCAGAGTTTATGGTTCAAGGATCGAGCTATTTTTTCAGAGTTAGCTCTGCCTCTGACTTGGAAAAAAAGATCTTGTCCACGGCAGAATAAGGGTTTGAGCCTTAAAATCTGCTCAAATTTTGTCCGGAGTATTGTTATCTAGAAAGCCCGCGATTTGTTCTAGCGTTGCGCCCATAGCCGTTTCGATAAGTGGATTAGAAGCCATAGCCAGTCTAACGGTCAGCCGTAATATTTTGTCATTTTTGGTGACAATGGACGGTTTATCGCCCGATCGACCTGCTGCAAAAGATCCTCTACTGTTGAGGAGTTCTCTAATACAACATCGGCTCGATCGCGTTTTTCGGCAATCGCCATTTGGCTAAAGATTCGCGCAGTTGCCTGCTCTTGGCTCAAAGATTCACGCTGCATTAAACGCTGAATCTGCTGATCTGGCGGGCAAGAAACGACCCAAATTTCACTGACCAGATCCGTCATCTGCGCTTCAAACAAAAGGGGAATCACCATCACGATCGTGACCGACTGATCTGAGAGTTGCTGAATCCAGCGATCACGGTCTCGACTCAACGCTTGCTGCACAAAGGGATGAATTTGGTCTTCTAGCCAAGCGCGTTCGGATGGCTGATTGAAGATAATCTCTCCCAGTTGACGACGATCGAGGGTCCCGTCAGGCAACAGAATTTTGGAGGTGTAGCGATCGGCAATGGTTTTCAGTGCGATCGTTCCCGGCTGCACGGCTGCTCTCGCGTAAACATCAGCATCCAAAACAGGCAATTGATACGTCTTAGCTAAATAGTTAGACACTGTTGTTTTGCCCATGCCAATGCCGCCCGTTAAGCCAACGGTGCGCGGAGCCGTAACTTGACTGCGATCGCTCATGCCAATTCTTGTAGGCGTATCGACAAATTCCTTTCTAGTGTAGAGTTCGATCTGAAATGTTGAGCGATCGCATGAAAGCCTTTTCCCATTCTCTGGTTCTGCTTGGAGTCGTCTTGCTAGGGACAACGCTGAGGTTTTGGAATCTCGACGCTAAGTCTGTCTGGATGGATGAGGTGATCACAGCGCTCTTTAGTTTAGGACGAAGCTATCTTGATGTCCCGCTAGAAGTTGCCTTTTCGCGGTCTGCGCTGGATCAGCTTTTTACGTTTCAGCCGACGACGTGTGCAGCGATCGCTCAAACTGTTTCGACTCAATCCGTTCATCCACCGCTCTTTTTTTGCTGGCTGCACGATTGGCTGAATTGGCTTCAACCCGTTAACCAGTCCTGGGTGTGGAAGCTTAGGGCACTGCCAGCCCTGGCAGGAGTCGGCTCAATTTTAGCTATTTATTATTTGAATCGGATCGCCTTCTCAAGACAGGCGGGGTTAGCAGGCGCGATCGTCATGGCGGTCTCTCCGTTTGCGGTCTATCTCTCTCAAGAAGCTCGTCACTACACGATTCCGATGCTGCTGCTGAGTTTGGCGCTGGTGGGCACGACTCGTATTCAACAAGACCTGCGACAACAACGGCTACAACCTGGAGTTTGGTTCGGCTGGGTTGCTATCAACAGCGTTGGTTTCTACGTCCACTATTTTTTTATTTTGGCAACGATCGCCCAAGTTTTAACGATCGTCGTTTTGCAGCTTAGAATCCAAACTTCAAACTTCAAACCTCCTCTTTCTTTTCGCCGTCGCGCTTGGCTTGCCTTGCTGCTTGCCCTGGGCGGAATTGGACTGACCTATTTACCCTGGATGCCGACTTTTTTGAGTCACCTCCGTCGTCCAGAAACCAACTGGCTAGAGCCAACTCAATCAGGGTTGCTGGCTGCGATCGTGCCTCTCTCTCAACTGCTGGCTGGGTGGGTGTTAATGACGATCGCTCTGCCTGTCGAAGATCAGCCGCTTTGGGTGGTCATTCCAGCGGCTGTGCTGATGCTGCTATTTAGCGGCTGGTTAGCGTGGCGAGTGTTGAAAGGCGTGAAAAAACTTTGGCAAATGCCAGAAACTCATTGGGAAACGCTAACGTTAATCAGTTTTATCGGCTGGGTGTTGGTGGAATTTTTGGCGATCGTCTACCTGTTCCACAAAGACTTGACCCAAGTTCCTCGCTACAACTTTATCTACTATCCTGCTGTGTGTGCCTTGATAGGAGCCAGCTTGTGGAATAGACAATCCGACCAGGATTTTCGACTCAAACCGTTAGTCTCTCTGGTTCTAGCAGGGTTGATTAGCTGCGGATTTGTGGTGTCCGATCGAGCATTTCTCAAACCCTATCAGCCTCAGCAAGTCGCCAACAGAATGCAGTCAAAAATGGCTGAATCAACGATCGTGGCAATGGCATACCAAGACCTACAGGATATTGCACTAGGACTGAGCTTTGCACTGCCCCTGCTAGAAAATTCTCAGACTCAATTTGCGTTTGTGGGGCACTTACAAAGCTACGACCAATTTTGGAAAAAATTAGCCCGTCCCGCGATCGGAGACTCTTCACCGCAAATCCTCTGGATAATAGCCCCCGGACTGAAAGAAAAAGACTTCCCTCCCCAGGTTAGTTTGAGTCGATCGGTCTGCAACCGTGACCCAAACCAGTATTACCGATTAGGAGTTCCCTTGCAGGGATATCGATGTTGACTCTCTACTCATCAATCTGCCAAAGCTCTTGGGTATAGTCTTCGTCCAGCACCTTTTTAGGACGCATCACTAAAACCACCCGACCCAACAGCGGCACATCTGGAGATTCTGCAAACCAGCGCAGTTGCAATTGCTCCTCCTCAGAGATTACAAAATAGCTCTGGTCATTCCACTGACGCTGGGCACGATCGACGACAATCACCACTTCTCCGATCGCCCCCGGCAACGGAGCAGGGAGGCGATCGCTATCGCCCAATAGCACGATCGGGTCTTCTGCCGTGCGAATCACCTGCCATCCCGGAATCGGTACCCACGCCCCGGTTCCCGAAAACTGCACCAGTTGAAACGCGCCCGTCTCCTCGACGATCGGAACGGCTTGTAAATCGGCTTTCGTCAGCGGCAACTTGCCGACCACGGGCAAGATTCGCGGCAAATCTTCATCTTCTAGCCGATAAACAGGCAACCCAGGAGCCGGACGCACTTGGGTAACGGTGAAATCGGTCAATAACTGCTCAATTTTTTTGCGGGCAGTCGCGCTATGAGCAAACCTTAACCCTTTGGCAATCAGAATCGATCGTGCCTGCAAATCGCTTTTCTCTCTGGCACTCTTCCAAACTTGCAGCGCCACCGCATCTCCTGGATGATCGGTAAACTCTTCTGGTGGCTTAAACCGAGAAATATCTTTAACCGCACGAGCTACTTCTCGCGCTTCATCTATGTCTAGCTCTTTTTCAACCACAAAAGTTGCGACAGCGGCTCGTTCAGTTTGGGTGAGAATGCGTAACTCGTAGAGAGAATCACTGCCCTTTTGCCAAAAGTGCGTTTGCACTGCATCGGGCACACCCACGCCGATGATGGACGCATAAACCTGAGACGCAACGATAATTTGATTTTGCTGAATCGGCTCAAACCCCGTGCCTTCAAAAATCGCTTGGGGGCTATAGCCAGCTTTCTGCAACGTTTGACAGGCTTGACCCCACTCGACCCAACCGCCTTCTTTTCGACGCAGCGATCGCAGCAGAGCGTCTGCATCTACCTCAGGTTGACCTGTCTCAAGATCAGAATTAGGTAACTCTTGGGGTGTCTCAGTCATAAGTCTCAAACGGCTCTCATTTTCTGTTGAGGGGCGATACGTTTATCAGCTTACCAAAGTTGACGCTTGACTGAATGATTAGGATTGCGCCATGATAAAATACGAAATGAGGGGTTATAGCTCAGTTGGTAGAGCGCTGCAATGGCATTGCAGAGGTCAGCGGTTCGAACCCGCTTAACTCCATTTCTTTCTGTCCATACGCGACATTGTTAATTTAGGCATCCGTCTGCCGCTGTGGCATGGGGATGTCTAAATTCTGAGGTGCCAGTGCACCTTCTTACTCAGTCCCCTACAGAGGGAACCCCTCCTCCAAGGCTGAGCGCTTGACAATCAAATCTATGCGGTTCTACTGCGTGAGCGACGCGAACGCGGTAGGCATCCTTTTCTGACATTACCGAAGGATTCTGTGTCACTTCAGGGGGTCGCCGAAGAAATAAACATCAATTCGTCAGTTGTCGCTCGAAACCATGGCTATGCGGAGACTCCATCATTTTTCACGATCGCCAAAAAATTCTACGCTATTTCGTTGCTATAAGAGCTGAAACTTCATATGTATCAACAGCTTCAAGTCTTGCTAGGTTAACCGAAAGATTACGTGTCATTTCGTTTGGAAAGTTTTACTTTCAGCGTCGCGGGAGCTTCACTATTGCTGAAGGTAATTGCAGAGAATATAGATGCGGACTCAACAAAAATTAAAGGCGGCACCCGGATTTGAACCGGGGGTGGAGGTTTTGCAGACCTCTGCCTTACCACTTGGCGATGCCGCCGATCGTGAAGTCAACGACTTTTACTCACGGTGAATCACCATGATATCAAACTTCAGCTTAGAGTTTTGCAATCACTCATAAATCGTTTGATTATTTTGTGCCAAACAAGCGATCGCCTGCGTCGCCCAACCCTGGCAAGATATAGCCGTGTTCATCCAGCCCTTGATCGATCGCTGCCGTATAGATTGGCACGTCTGGGTGCTGCTCGTGGAAGTGGGCAATGCCTTCGGGGGCGGCTAGGAGGCAGAGAAATTTCATCGATCGAGGATTGGTTTGCTTGAGGCGATGCACGGCTGCCGATGCCGAGTTTCCGGTTGCCATCATGGGATCGACGATTAACATGTCTCGGTCTTCGATGTCGTGAGGGACTTTGAAGTAATATTCGACCGGGGTTAGGGTCATCGGGTCGCGGTATAAGCCGACGTGCCCCACTCGCGCTGAGGGAATAAGCTGCAAGATTCCATCTAAGAGTCCTTGCCCTGCTCGCATGATTGAGACGACGACGAGCTTTTTATCGGATGCTAAGACCGGAGCCTCCATCAGGGTCATGGGGGTTTTGATGGTTTCTTGTTTGAGCGGCAGGTCACGAGTCACCTCGTAGGCTAGCAGCAGACTTACCTCAGTCATTAAGGCGCGAAATTTTGCTGTACTGGTTTCAACGCGCCGCATTAAGGTGAGCTTGTGTTGAACGAGGGGATGGTCGATGACGGTAATTTTTGCGGACATGGGAAAAAGGGTGAAGGGTTGAGAAGATCTGCACGGCTTTAAAAAACGGTGCCATCGCTTTCGATTTGGATAGGGGGAATGCCTCCGGGTCGTTTTTGAGCAGCAATTTTGCGTCCGGCTGTCCAAGTGCCGCCTTGCAAAACTTTAACGAGAGGAAGCTCGGCAGGAGTCAGTCTGAGGCGTTGACGCACGGTGTCAGCAATGCGATCGAGGAGACAGACGGTGAGGGCACGCCATTCGACGATCGCTTCTGATCCAGGTAAATGAGGCTGCTGCAAAATTAGTTTGTCTTTGATTTGCAATAATCCCAAGTCGAGGCACAGTCCGCCATTTCGATATTCTGGAAGCCCGGTTAAGACATCCAAATCAGTGATTTCTAAACCCAGTTCTTGCAGAGGCTCTAATAGAGAATAAGTGAGCCACTGCGAGAGTTTGTGAAATGGCACTAATTTGTCGCTGATTTGGGTTCCGGGGAGGGCTGGGTGAAGCCAAACGTCTCCCAGGTTAACGCTAGATAAGGAGACTCGTCCAGACCAGATTTCGCCCAAGCTTTCTAAAACGGCGTTGAGGACGATCGGGGCAGAGAGTTTGCCATTTTCTGAATGCTGCAAGAGATAGCCGACCAGGTTTCCGGGACGGGGATTGTTGGCTCCAAACCAGGTTGGATGATTTTGCAGCGCTTGACCCAGTTTTTGCAGCAATTGGGAGCGTCCTTCAAGTCCTACGATCGGATTCTCAGGGCTGACCTGAAAGCCTTGGGCGAGAGAGTCGGGTGTGAGATGTTGCAGTCCTTCGGCGCTGGTTTGATAGGGATTAGCAGCATCTCCAGAAAAGCTGCCCTGACAGAAGAGATGAAAGCTGGCGACGGCTAACCCTTCCGATCGTGACCAGACTTGCCCCGTTTCAGCTTCGAGATAGTGCCAGCGATCGCCTGCTCCGGCATCGAGCAACACACTGGGAATCACGAGATCGAATTTTGCTTTGGCTTTTTCGATCGGAGACAGATGGGCGAGTGCGCGATCGAGATGGGTCAGACGTGGCACGTTCCCGACTTCAAAATGTCGCCAACGGCTGTGAAAGGGAATCTGCAAGTCTGGGTAGTGTTCACGAGTCACCGCGATCACATAGTCGGCTACGCGATCGATCTGTGTCAGGTCACACCGAAAGTAACGGAGCTGATCCGCTTGTGCCATCTCAAACAGTTTGCCGCAGCGTTCTCGAATTGCTTGGGGCGATCGGAGGTAGGCGATCGTATCGGCTTCAGACAAAGGTTGGGACATTAATCGCTCAGTCCTCGTCCTTTAATCTCTGCTAACGATTCCTCGGTGAGAACGTCGCCCTCGGTGTAATAGCCAGCCGCTTTCTTTGCCTCAATCTCGACCTGGGCATCGGCTGGAATCAGGTCATCGGGGATGGCAACTCGCTTGATCACCTGAATACCGGATTGAGTGATCGCGTTATATTTCAAATCGCTCATGGAGACTAAGCGATCGATGCGGGTGATGCCCAGCCAGTGCAGCACGTCGGGCATGAGTTCTTGAAACCGCATATCCTGCACTCCGGCAACGCACTCGGTTCGGGCGAAGTAGGCATCTGCACGATCGCCGCCTTCTTGTCGTTTGCGGGCGTTGTAAACCAGAAATTTGGTGACTTCTCCCAGCGCTCGACCTTCTTTTCGCAGATAGACGATCACGCCTGCACCACCTTCTTGAGCAGTTTGAACGCAGGCTTCGATGCCGTGTACCAAATAAGGGCGACAGGTGCAAATATCTGAGCCAAAGACATCAGAGCCGTTGCATTCATCGTGAACCCTGACGGCGAGAGGCTTATCGGGATCGGTAATGGTGTCGGGGTCGCCGATAATGTAGACTGTCATGCCGCCGATCGGAGGCAAAAGGACTTTTAGATCAGGGCGAGTCACCAGATCAGGAAACATGCCGCCCGTGTGCTCAAACAAGGTGCGACGCAGAATGCTTTCTTCGACATTGAGGCGTTTGGCAATGCCAGGGAGATGCCACACAGGCTCGATCGCGGCTTTTGTGACGACAAGATTTCCGCCTCGCTTCATGATTTCGCCATCTTCGATCAAGCGCCCTTTGGCGATCGCATCTTGAAGTTCTGGCATATTAATATGTGCTTTGGTAATCGCGATCGAGGGGCGAATATCATAGCCTTGCTCATAGAGATTTTGATAAGCGTCCCCCACGATCGCCCCAAATGGGTCGAGAGAAACGATGCGATCGGGGTCTGCCCAAGCGGGATGAGGTCCAATCTTGACGGTGGGAGAGGTGTTGGTCAAATCAGCCCGATGGTTTGCCTGAAGTTTGCCGCTTGCCACCGCTAACGCCCGATATACCGCATAAGAGCCTGAATGGGTGCCAATCACGTTGCGATGGGAAGGATTCAGCACTGTGCCGATGATTGGACCTCGTTGAATCGGGTCGGCTTCTCCCCACTTGAGCACGATCGACTGGTGACCAAATCGCGGTGGGTGGGATGTCAGAACAATATGGTTCTGCTTTGGACTGATGGGCTGACTGACCATAGACACTCCCCAAGGTGATTAATAAAAAGATTCTAAAGTTAATTGCATGGAGTAGTCTCTGATGTTAGCAATACCTATTGAGATAGCGAAGTATTCTACAAGGCAGAAATTACTTAGGGTGGTTTGATTGGGAGGGCGATCGAGCAGACCGCGTTGCCTTGCCTTAAAGTCTGGGCACTCTACCAAAGCATTTGTCGTGGAATTTGTCATGCTTGCCAAGGTTTGGAGTGCATCGCTCGTCGGCATTGATGCCGTCAAAGTAGGGGTCGAAGTTGACATTGCGGGAGGGCTGCCAGGAATGGTAGTAGTAGGGCTTCCAGACACATCGGTACAGGAGTCTAAAGAGCGCGTCAAAACTGCCCTCAAAAACGCAGGATATGCCTTTCCGATGCGGCGAATTGTGGTGAATTTGACTCCCGCAGACCTACGCAAGGAAGGTCCGAGTTTTGATTTGCCGATCAGCGTGGGTATTCTGGCAGCCTCCGAGCAAGTCAAGGTCGAGCTGTTAGAGACTCATTTATTTTTGGGTGAAGTTTCACTTGACGGGACGCTGAGATCTGTGGCAGGCGTGTTGGCGATCGCTGCTGCCGCTCAACGTCTTGGCATCTCTGGGTTAGTCGTTCCGTCGGGCAATGCTCGTGAAGCAGCAGTTGTGAAAGGCATCTCGGTCTACGGATTTGATCACTTATCTGAGGTGGGGCAGTTTCTCAACAACCCGGCGAGTTACACGCCCACTCAGGTAGACGTGACTGAAGAACTGGAGCGATCGCAGACTCCAGCCTTTGATTTACGAGATGTGAAAGGACAGGCTCATGCGCGTCGTGCCTTAGAAATCGCGGCTGCCGGAGGGCACAATTTAGTCTTTGTCGGACCTCCAGGGAGTGGAAAAACCATGCTCGCCCGTCGCCTACCGGGAATTCTGCCTCCGCTCTCATTTGAGGAAGCTCTGGAGGTGACGCAAGTTCACTCGGTGGCGGGATTGCTCAAAGACAAAGGTTCGCTGGTCACCACCCGTCCGTTTCGCAGCCCTCACCATTCTGCATCGGGTGTTTCCCTGGTCGGAGGAGGCAGCTATCCTAGACCAGGCGAAATCTCTCTGGCACATAGGGGGATCTTATTTCTTGACGAATTAACAGAATTCAAACGCGACGTGCTGGAGTTTCTACGTCAGCCTTTAGAAGACGGTCACGTTACTATCTCACGAGCGCGTCAATCTGTCTCCTTTCCAGCCCGATTTACGTTGATTGCGAGTACCAATCCTTGTCCCTGTGGTTACTTTGCAGATACGATTCAGCCTTGTACGTGTTCTCCCCGATCGCGAGAGCAATATTGGGCAAAACTATCTGGACCTCTGATGGATCGGATTGATTTGCAAGTTGGGGTGAATCGGCTCAAGCCAGAGGAAATCACTCGACAGCCCACAGGGGAAGATTCAGAAACCGTGCGATCGCGCGTTCAGATTGCTCGCGATCGTGCCCGACTCCGCTTTAAAGACACTGCCTTACGCTGCAATGCCGAGATGCAAAGTTCTCATCTCAGACAGTGGTGCAACCTTGACGACTCGACCCGAACGTTACTCGAAGGCGCGATTCGCAAACTGGGATTATCGGTGAGAGCCAGCGATCGGATTCTCAAAGTTGCGCGGACGATCGCCGATCTTGCAGGCGATGAGCATCTTCAAACTCACCACGTTGCTGAAGCTGTTCAATATCGCACGATCGACCGAATGCAGTAAAAATACGGGTTAGATTTTTCTCTAATCTGAGAAACCTAATCTGAGACTTCAAAGATTGGTTTCTATGTCAAAAAATTATCGTCAAGTTCGCAAATCAACGATCGTCAAAAATGCGCTCGGTCAACACTTCAAACTAGGTGGCTATCGTCCCGAAAAGCGAAATTCTCAAGACAAAAAATATAGTGCGAGTCGCGATCGTCAACTGCCCCCCAACGTTGATCTCCGCTCCTACATGACTCCGGTTGAAAATCAGGGCAACTCCAACAGTTGCACCGCCAATGCAATGGCAGGGGCATATGAATATCTAACCAACCGCATTCTCGGACAATCAGCAGACGTGAGCCGTCTATTCATCTACTACAACGCACGAGAATTGGATGGCGACTGTAGCCAAGACCAAGGCACCTACCTCAAAAGCTGCGTCAAGGTGTTACGAAAACAGGGCGCTTGCTCTGAAAACACCTGGTCTTTTAACCTCGACCAAATCCTAGAGCAGCCACCCAAAAAGGCATATAAAGAAGCGGCAAACTTTCGAGTTGAAGATGCTGCCCGTGTTGAGATTGATCTTCACACCATGCAAAGCTGTTTAGCCGAGGGCTATCCGTTTGCCTTTGGTCTACAGCTTTTCTCATCGTTTCAGCAAGCAGGCTCGACGGGATTGGTTCCCATGCCTGACCCAGACAACGAGAAACACGACGGCGGACACGCGATGCTGTGTGTGGGCTATTCGGATGTCGATCAAGTCTTCATTGTCCGCAACTCATGGGGTACTGATTGGGGCGAACAGGGCTATTGCTACATCCCCTATGACTACATGACAAAGCCTGATCTGATCCACGACTGCTGGACGATTCGACAAGTCAGCGATCGCGATTTGAGTCAGGGCATTCAAGGCAGTTCGGTTTCTCTATTTGATGGGGCAAAGGCGGCGATCGCGACTGCATTTCAGTCTCCTGGTGCAACCCGCAAGCCTTCGGTGATCGCCTTGTTAGACGAGACTCACTACGAGACTTACGAAGTCGAATACGAAGAGGAGCTTGTCTACGTTGAAACCGAAGGATTTGTCTCAGTCGATACCTACGAGAACCTCGATTTTCTCTACTTCCAGGAGTATGACGAAACTTGTGAAGAGACCGAGGACAGTTACGACGAAGAAACCGAAGAATCTGAGTTCTACGAAGAAACTGTAGAGATCTCCGACGAAGAATCTGAAGAGACCGAAGACAGCTACGAAGAAGAATCTGAAGAAGAGGAAGACGAGACCGAAGAAGAAGAAACTGAAGGCGACGAAGAGACCGAAGATAGCTACGAGGACGAGTCGGAAGAGGAAGAGGAAGACGACGAAGAGACCGAGGACGGTTCCGAAGACGACGGCGAAACTGAAGACGACGAAGAGACCGAAGGTAGCTATGAGGATGAGGCGGAAGAAGAAGTAACAGAAGACAGTTACGACGAAGAGACCGAAGACAGTTATGAGGAGCCTGAAAGCGAAGAAGCTTACGAGGAAGAAGATTCGGGAGGCGATGAAGGCGATGAGTAGCGATCGCTAGGCATACAACCTGCGCAGATAATTAGAGCGATCGCACGAATTCCTAGAGCACCCTAAATCTCACCAAAATCCTCTGCAATGCCCACGCTAAAATTTCAACAGCGTGGGCATTGCCATTTCATCACCCCACATTTTGTAGGGCAAATTAGACGCTACAATGTGACGGTTGTATTCTGCACGACAGCCTTGATAGAGCGCTATACCCTGCCCGAAATGGGCGACTTGTGGACTGAAGCCTACAAATTCAAAACCTGGCTAGAGGTTGAGATCGCCGTCTGCGAAGCTCAGGCTGAACTGGGTTACATTCCTGCTGATGCAGTCGCAGAAATCAAGGCAAAAGCAAACTTCGACCCCAAGCGTATCTTAGAAATTGAGGCAGAAGTCCGCCACGACGTAATCGCTTTTCTCACCAACGTCAACGAATATGTCGGCGATGCCGGACGGTATATTCACCTGGGAATGACCAGTTCAGATGTGCTAGACACCGCGCTGGCGCTACAACTCGTCGCCAGTCTAGATGTGATCATGTCCCAAGTCGAGGCGTTGATTCAGGCACTTCGCTACCAGGCTCAACAGCACCGCAACACCGTGATGATTGGGCGATCGCACGGCATTCACGCAGAGCCAATCACCTTTGGCTTTAAACTAGCTGGCTGGCTGGCAGAAATGCTGAGACACCGCGATCGTCTGTGTCAACTCAAAAAAACAATCGCCGTCGGTCAAATCTCTGGCGCGGTTGGAACCTACGCTAACATTGACCCTCGCATTGAATCTCTCACCTGTCAAAACCTCGGACTCGAACCCGATGCCGCTTCGACACAGGTAATTTCTCGCGATCGCCACGCCGACTATATGAATGGTTTGGCACTGTTGGCATCGTCGATCGAGCGCTTCGCAGTAGAAATTCGCAACCTTCAGCGCACCGACGTTCTAGAAGTCGAAGAATTTTTCTCGAAGGGGCAAAAAGGCTCGTCTGCAATGCCCCATAAGCGGAATCCGATTCGATCGGAGCGTCTCACCGGAATGGCGCGTCTAATTCGAGGCTATGCAGTCGCCGCAATGGAGAACATTGCCCTCTGGCACGAACGCGATATTTCCCACAGTTCTGTCGAGCGAGTTGCCTTCCCTGATGCCTGCATTCTGACTCACTTCATGCTGGTCGAAATCACCGACCTAGTGAAAAACCTGCTGGTCTATCCCGACAACATGGCGCAAAATATGAACCTCTATGGTGGGGTTGTCTTTAGTCAACGAGTGCTGTTGGCGCTGATTGGCAAAGATGTGAGTCGTGAAGAGGCGTATACGATCGTGCAGTCGTGCGCTCATCAAGCTTGGAACAAGCCCGAAGGTGACTTCCGCAAACTAATTAGTGAAGATCCGCGTGTGGTCGAAAAGCTCTCTCCGGCTGAAATCGATGATTGTTTCGATCCTCAACATCATCTGAAAAATTTAGATCAAGTCTATCAACGACTGGGTATTTGAGGTTTTTGAGTTAAGAAGCTTGTTACGTCACTGCTATAACTGTAATGCGTAATGATAAAGGTCTTTATCCTTAACGTATCCAAGTGACTCGTAGAGAGACTGAGCGGCAGTATTGGAAATCTGGGTTGCCAAAATGATTCGGACTGCTCCTGTTTCCCATGCAAACCTCTCTGCTGCCTTGATTAATGACTTTGCAACTCCTTTTTTTCGATACGGCTCTTCCACAAATAAATCATTCAAAATCCATGTACGTTTCAGCGACACTGAGGAAAAGCTTGGGTAGAGTTGAGTGAACCCAACCATAAGCTCCTGATCACGAGCTACAAACATAGTGGACTCGTTTTTTTGAAAACGCTCCTGGAGGAATGTTCTGGCAGCCTCGATATTTGAAGACTTTTTATAGAAGACGCGATATTGGTCAAATAACCTTGATACTTCCTCAAGATCCTCAAATTTAGCTAAAACAATTTCCATTACTTATCCTCAGCACTCACTACAGGCTTAAATGTAACGCTCGTCACTTAAACAGGGTTTTTAAATTATCACCCTACCAACAATCTCAATACAACTTAACTCTGAATACTGACAGACAAAATTCAGAAACTTTCCCGCTAAAAGCTTACTGGCTAACTTCTATTTACCTGAACGGAAAACGAGTATTTGTACCCCTTGTAGTTGGAGTCAAGCTCTAGTGTGTAGTCGCCTGTCATCGCGAGTTCTCCACTCCAAGAGGTTTGACGATCGTCAAGTCCTCTTAACTCTTTGCCATTAGGAGCCAAAATCATCGGTAGTGTGCCTCGATCGCTTCTCACACTCAAGGTCTGTCCTTTGCCAAGATTAAAGCGATAACGGTGGATGCCAGTGCCTACAAATCGTTCAGCGATCGTCACCGAATTGCCCCCAGCCCCAAAACTCACGCGCTCGGTTTTCTCATTACAGCCACTATCGGTCTGACTTTGAGCAATCCACCCTTTGATCGGAGTTGCGATCCCAAACCATCCATCTAGCTCATTGGTCACCGTGACAAACGTACCGTTTTCAAGCGTTCCAACGATGTTGTCAGGCGCGATCGTGGGGTTAGATCTCACATTCAAAGGTGGGTTAGCATCTGCCACCTTCGCCATCGTGACTTTACAGGTTTCAACCTTTCTAGAAGCCGCCTCTGGTTCCTGAGGCTTTACAGGCAACGGTTCAGAGTTAGGCTTAACGGGTTCTGAAACCGGGGCTTGAGAAGAACCTTGTGATGAGGTCGGGACTCCATCAGGTTTATCAGTCGGTTTAGAGATTGGAGAAACGATCGTCGTCGGTGCCCCCGTCGATAGCGGTTGAGGATTTTGAGACTGCATCACGGCAGAAGTTACGCCCGTCACAGCCGCAACACCCGTTAAACCTGCCGCAATCAAAATAGCTTTAGTGTCCATGAATTGAGGTATTAGTACTGATTATTAGCTTCACCCAGAACTCAGCAAAAATCGGAATCCTCAGCGATCGCAACCCTGTACTCATTTTCTCGCGTTAAATCATCACTTGGGTTGGTGAGGGACAGCAGACCCATTTTTTTGCTCATAAATCGCTTGCTTAACCAGAGGCGTAAACTTTTCTCTCCAATATCGAATATCAGGAATCTCATTCACGAGCTTCAGCACATCTGTCGATCGGTTCTCTTTTAAAGCCACTTGAGCATTGCTGTACAGATTTCTAGCTCGCTTCCATTGAGTGGGCATCGTGTTTAGAGCAACCTGAGCTTGAGCATAAACAGGGCTGTCTTCTGGAACCGTTTTGAGCAGCTTGATTGCCGAACTCAAATCGCCAGACTGATAGTCTTCGATCGCGTCTGCTAAAATTCGCTCTCCGCCCTTCGCCTTCATTGCAGCAGCTTTTATGAATTCTGCTTGCTCTGCCTTATCGCAAATTGTCTTGGTCAACGATTGATCCACCCAACCCGATATGGGTGCGTCAACTTGCAGCCATCCTCTTTGTCTACCAATGACAGTCACCGTTTCTCCATCCTGGATAGTGCCAACAATGGTGTTGAAGCGATCGCTCGGAGCCGCCCTGACATTTAACGGAGGCTGCGGATCGTTGACGATCGTCAGACATCCATTCATCGCCGCGATCGTAGTGTTAGAAGCCGATTGAACCGAAAGCTGAGAAGCCTTTGACGGATTCGGACGAGAACCCAAAAAGACATAGATGGTTCCCGCTAGAGTAATCACTGCTGTCACACATCCCCCTACAAATAATGGAGACTTCAAAATCTGATTCACCCTGCCAGCCATGTCGATGCCTCAAGCGTTGTTGTTAAACAGGTTTGTTCCCAGCCTTTCTAGTCGCTGCATCTGGGATGATTCCGTCCGTAGGTTGCCCAAAGCCGCCGTCAAAAGCTCTCATCTCAGAGGGTGGGTTGAAAGTTTCTCAGAATTCCCCATCCGCACCTTGCTCACTTTTCTGGAACTCGGTAGCGGCTGGCAATGTAGTTGAAAAACCGATAGTAATTCTCAAACTGCTGATTTGGGGCGGTGCCGCGCCAATAATAGCGGGTTTCTCCCTGAGCAAGGGTCAGCGTCAGTGAGCTTGATTCTGCACCAATCTTTGCATCTAAGTTTCCGGGCACTTTTTGCAGCGTTGTGAAATTTGAGGGAAGAGAGGGTTGCGATCGCCGATTGCTACGATCGTCGCTCACCAATCGCTCATAGCTCGCCCACCCTCGAATCTCTACCCCCGGGTTTTGTGGATCGCCAAAGGCAATGCCGTCTCGATTTTCAGGCGGAATTGACTCAACCCAGCGATCGGGATAGAGAAACTCAAACCCAAACCGCTGATTGCGATAAGTCTTCCAATTCATGCCCAGGCTTGAGTCGGTTGACCCACAGCCTGAGAGGAAAGCCGTCAAAACCAGTCCTAGTAAGAGACAAACTAAATGAGATTTGTGAATCAAAGCCGAACGAGCACTACTCATTGTAAACAAATGTAACGATATTGCTGTCATGCTGGTTTAGCATCTTGACAGCCTTAGGCACAGCCGATATATTTACTGATATACCCGGGTAAAACGACCGAGAGTCCTATGCAAGACAAGCAAAAAGTCACGTTGTATCTTCCGCCAGAACTGCACCGTCAGCTAAAAATTAGAGCGGCTGTTGCTGCCGAGGCAATGTCAGCCCTAGCAGAGAAAGCGCTCATATTCTACCTAACTCACCCAGAAACGGTTGAGCAGTTAGACGAGGCTCACGGGCAAGCTCACCGGATTTACAACTGTCCTGAGTGTACGTCTCCAGTCACTCTCAAGGATGGCGAAATTGTCCCTCTAGGCAAGCAACCTGGTATTACTGTTGATGAAGAGCTTCCGGTTGGCAAGCCGCAGAAAGTTGCTTCTACAGCGGGCAATCAAGGAGAGGGCGAACTCGTCCCCTGCTAATATTCCTAGCCTAAAAGTTCTCACTTCTTTTGTCACATTCACCCTTTTAGTAGTGCTTTCAACTGAAGTTCGAGAAAATTCTATTCAATAATGTCTGAGCCGTTTCTGATGGGTTCGGTGGTTATGCAAGAAGAGCTAAACATTCTCGTACAAGCTCAATATCCTTTGATCTACCTGGTGACCTCAGAGGAGGAACGGGCTGAACAGACAATCGCCACAATCGCTCAAGCAAAGCCTTTACGTCGGGTCTTTCTCTGGACGGTCACTCACGGAATTGTCGAGTATGGGCAGCCTCGCAACGTCACTCAGCACAATACGGTTTCTCCAGAAGCCGCGATCGAGTGGGTGATGAGACAAAAAGAGCCGGGTATCTTTGTGTTCAAAGATTTGCATCCATTCATCGACTCACCTGCGGTTAACCGTTGGCTGCGAGATGCGGTTGCAAGCTTTAAAGGCACTCAGAAAACGATTCTGCTGATGTCTCCGGTGCAAACGGTTCCGATCGAGCTTGAGAAAGAAGTTGCAGTCATTGATTTTGCGATGCCCAGCATGGGAGAGCTAGATCAAGTCCTCACGCAGCAGCTCGATCTCAATAAAACTCGTCGCATCACAACTGAGACTCGCGAAAAGCTTTTAAAAGCTGCCTTAGGGCTGACGCGAGATGAGGCGGAAAAGGTTTATCGTAAGGCTCAAGTGACTGCGGGTCGCCTGACTGAAGAAGAAGTTGATATTGTTCTCTCTGAGAAAAAGCAACTGATTCGTCGCAACGGCATCTTGGAGTACATTGAGGAAGACGAAACGATCGATTCTGTTGGTGGACTGGAAGAGTTAAAGCGCTGGTTAAAGCAACGCTCTGACGCATTCACAGAACGAGCCAGAGAATACGGTTTGCCTCAGCCGAAAGGGATGCTAATCCTAGGCGTTCCAGGGTGCGGGAAGTCGCTAATTGCTAAAACCACGTCTCGCCTATGGGGTTTGCCCCTGCTGCGCTTAGATATGGGGCGAGTGTATGACGGCTCAATGGTGGGTCGATCGGAAGCGAATCTCCGCAATGCGCTCAAAACCGCTGAGTCGATTTCGCCAGCCATTCTGTTTATTGACGAGATGGACAAGGCATTTGCAGGCAGCACTGGGTCGGCTGACTCAGATGGTGGCACCTCAAGTCGGATCTTTGGGTCGTTCCTCACCTGGATGCAGGAAAAAACATCTCCTGTATTCGTGATGGCAACTGCAAACCGCGTAGAGCGTCTCCCCGGCGAGTTTCTTAGAAAAGGACGTTTCGACGAACTATTCTTTGTTGACCTGCCCAATGCCGAAGAGCGGAAAGACATCTTTAGAATTCACTTATCCAAGCGTCGTCGAGAGATTGAGCGATTTGACCTGGATCAGTTAGCCAATGTCTGCGATGGCTTCTCTGGTGCTGAAATTGAACAAGCACTGGTTGCTGCAATGTATGAAGCATTCGCACAAGACAGAGAGTTTACCCAGTTGGATATCATTGCGGCAAGTCGAGCTACGATGCCGTTATCTAAGACCATGAGTGAGCAGGTGACAGCCCTACGGGATTGGGCTAGGCAACGAGCGCGCCCTGCTGCGTCCTCAGTCGCAGAATATCAGCGACTTGAGTTCTAAAAGCTTTCTCCTGCTCCCACAGGAGGAAAGGCTAGCACACATTTTGTCTGCTAGTGGTCTCAAAAGAGCAATTAGCCATCAGTCATCTCTGAGCGCTAAGAGCGAATAGCTAACTAAACGTTGTTGTTGTTTTCAAATTTCCACGGAGGAAACCCAATGTCTCACTTTAGCACTCTGCGCACCAAGATCACCGACGCTGAAATTCTCAAGTCCTCTTTGCGTGACCTGGGCATCAACGTCAAGACCGAAGCCGACGTTCGTGGCTACAACGGTCAGCGCGTCCGTTCTGACATCGTTGCCATTCTCGAAGGCGAATATGATTTGGGCTGGTCTCGCAACGCTGATGGTTCTTTTGACTTGATTGCTGACCTCTGGGGAGTTGCTAAAAAGCACAACCAGACCGAACTGATCAACTCCATCAACCAGAAGTATGCGGTTAACAAGACCCTTTCTCAAGTCAGCCGCCCCGGTCTGCAAAACGCGAACGTTCAAGTAGTTCTGCAAAAGTAGTCTCTCTGCGCGTTCCCAAGCTGGCGGGTTAACCATGAGGTTAGCCCGTTTTTTTATGTCAAAATGACACTGCTGCTGTCACTTCTTGAACCATGAAGCCCATAGACAACGAGTTAGATATTAAGATCCGATCGCTGATCCGATCGTGCGGACAGCAGGCAAAACAAATGGCAAAAGAAGGGCTGCAAGTCTTTCAAAAAGGACCCGGTGATTTTGTCACGAATGTTGATCAAATGCTCGATCGCCAACTCACTGCCGAGTTTTCAACGCTGTTTCCTGACGATGGCGTGATTACTGAAGAGAATGCGCCGTCGAGAGAGCGGTTTCAAGAAAACTATTCGCGCTTGTGGTGTATCGATCCGTTAGACGGCACAGATGATTTCATTCACAGGCAGAAAGATTATGCTGTCATGGTTGGGCTGCTGGAGAATGAGTCCCCGATCGCAGGTTGGATCTATGCCCCAGAATCGGATATGACTTATTTTGGAGGCAAAGATCTTGGCTTGTGGCAGGCGATTGCGGACCTGACTCCTGAGCTGATCGCGATCGGTGAGCCGAAATCTTCTGATGAGCAAACCGTGATCATCGGCATTAAGGATCGGCAAAATTTTGGAGACGCGATCGCTCACAGAGTTCCAGAGATTAAATTTGGCTTTTCTCAAGGCAGCTTTGGTCTGAAGGTGATGAACGTCATTCTGGGTCACGCCGGAATGTATGTCTATTTAAATGGACGAGTCAAAATTTGGGATACGGTCGGTCCGCTAGCGTTAGCGAAAACGGCGGGGTTAGTCTGCTGTGATTTAGATGGAAACCCGATTAGCTATGCCCAAGACGCAATGGATTTAGAAACTTTGGCGCATCAGCAATCTATTGTCATTGGTTGGGCATCTTATATAGAACCTATTTGAGATCTAGTTGACTGCTAGCCGCTTGAGCATCAGTCGGATGAAGCAAAGATTGACCTTAGCTGTGGCATGATCGAGCGTTCT
>NZ_LXYR01000071.1 GCF_001650195.1 Phormidesmis priestleyi BC1401
CTGTGTAATACAGCGTGATCAGATTGATTCCCTTAACCGTTCGTTTGTGCTTGCCAGACCAGAAGTATCCGACCAAAGCAGTTTTACTGGGGTCGCGGTAAGGCTTGTCCACCACGCTGTCATCGATACTGGCAGTTCCCCCTTTCAAAATCAGTTCCCCTTTGACTTCATCAAACAAGTCTTTAGGAGTGTATTGCTCTCGTAGTAAAAAGCGGTTAACGCTATCGTGACTGAGTTCTTCAAGAATCTCAGCCAAACGCACACAACTCACGTACTTGGGTTCTGCCAGGAGAAACAAGGTGTAAAGATTAGCGTTACACTGAGCAGTTGAGGGCTTTGACTGTTCTCTCACAACCGGATACCGCTGAATGGGCTAATCTCAACCCACCACATTTTTGCTTTCCTGTCAATGCGTAAGTCCTATAGTGATCAAACCGAGTCACCCATTCTGCAACACTGGGTAAGCCAATCCAAACAATCTGTGCGGTTGGAAACGCCGCTCGTAGTGCCCGCAGGGCTGGGATCACACAGAGAAAATCTCCTAATCCTGGCAGCGATCGAAACACTGCGATCGACTTCTTGCATAAATCTTGAGTAGAGTGAGTCATGCCAGATTCTCCGAGCGATTTCTAATGGGCACACCAGAGAATTTTCTCTGAATCGGATAGTAGTCTGCTCTTTAGATAATCAACATCCACTCAAAGAGAGAGCGATCGTATGAACGGTTCTAGCTAAAGGCTCTTTCCACCAAATGTAGTATTGCTAAACACTATAAGATTTGATAAATCAAAGCAATTTGGAGAATTTCAATGGCTAGGAATAAGGATTCATCAACGTGTGACTCGTCGGGTTCGCCCCCCAACCCCCAATCTGGGGCAGAGCTTGTTTATTGAGAAGAGAAAAAGCGGAATAGAGCAGGGCTGGTTTATTGTTCAGAGAAAAAGGCATGATGCCCGATTCCTTCGTTCAATTGGGGCGAACCTGGTCTCCCAACTCAACGGAGCAATGGGGTTTGAAGGTTATTCTTTTTCTAATAAATCAGCCCTGCATTCTGGGAGATTTAGGGGGCATAAGCCGACTCAAACGAATCTACGAGGACTTATGTGTACACGGTAGGCTTCGTGAAGGGCAGTTCATACTGGCATTCAGCAATGCCGCTTATTCTTCTCTAGATGGAGCGCGATCGTGGACCTTCTCTGTCGCCTTATAGATACTCGCGTTTGGGGTTGTGCCTTAGAGTAGCGCCATCACTAAGAGATGAGGAGTTTAAGAATGTCAGATTTGGGAGAGCAGGCACTTAACAAAGTTGCAGAAATGGGCATTTCTAGCCAAGTGGATGAGGTCAAAAACCTAGATGTCGAGATTGAAACTGACCCGTTTAAGCTAATGTCAGGAACCGTAGATTCGGTCTCGATTAAGGCTGAAGGTTTGGTGATGCAGAACGATCTGCGAATCGAAGAGATGGAGATGCACACCGGAAAGGTGACGATCAATCCCCTTAGTGTGGCGTTTGGCAAAATTGAGTTGACTCGACCAACCGATGCCGAAACCCATGTAGTCTTGACTGAGCAGGATGTCAATCGGGCTTTTAGCTCAGATTTTATCTGCGACAAGATGCAAAACCTGGACGTGACCGTGAATGGCGAGAGTGCGATCGTAGACACTCACTATATCGAGTTTGGTCTGCCGGGTGATGGCAAAATTTTTCTAAGTACAGAGGTTCTTCTGCAAGGAACTCAAGAAAAGCACCGAGTTGCGTTTACCACGGTTCCAAAAGTTAGCCCTGGTGGGCAGCAAGTGGTTTTAGAAGACGTGCAGTATGTCGAAGGTCAAGACCTCTCTCCAGAATTGACAGAAGCATTGCTTAGTCAAGCCCGCGAACTCCTCAACCTAAAGAACTTTGAGATGGATGGCATGGCTCTAAAACTCAAGAGACTCGACGTTCAGAAAGGAAAAATAGTCCTTGAGTCAGAGGCGCACATCGAGAACTTTCTATCATCGTAGGTTTATATATTCCTGAGAATGAATTTCTGTTGGGACGATCGCACGATCGCCCTTTGTCGTCAGGTAATTGCAATGGCTTTCACCCACCCTAATTACTTTAGGAGAACCCTATGACTCGTGCTCATACTCCCAGCATTCCCCCTTTAATCGAAGCTGACGAAGCTGAATATCGCGATAGCGGCGTTCCTAGCACTGTCGCTATCTTTGGGCATCCGCTCCATCCGCTGCTGGTCACTTTTCCGCTCGCGTTTTTGACGGGTGCTTTGGGCACTGATGTCGGCTACTGGCTCACCGGAGACTCTTTTTGGGCGAGGGCATCTTTTTGGCTCATTGGAGTGGGCATTGCGACAGGTCTAGTGGCGGCGGCAACTGGCATGAGCGACTTTGCGAGAATCGATCGAGTTCGTGAACACAGCGCAGGCTGGGCGCACATGGTCGGAAACGTTGCAGCACTTACATTCTCGGCTGTAAATTTCTGGCTGCGGTGGAATGACCAAACGGGTGCAGTTTTGCCGATCGGACTAATTATTTCCCTAGCGGTGGCGACCTTGCTAGCGATTACCGGATGGTATGGTGCAGAATTAATTTATCGCCACAAAGTTGCAGTTATTGGCTATGGTCCAAAGCATAAACCTCAACTATGAGTGAAGTGTTAAAAGACGTAGTTTGTATCGTCACTGTTGAATTATTTTCTCCCTTAGACTGTGGTTCAACAATCTCAACCTTTAGGACTACTTCTAAGTTCCATCATTTGAAGGAGGCGTAATTGCCTCTTTTTTTTTAATGTTACTTATAGCAATTCATTTTATAACAACCCTTATGAACAAAGATTCAAAGCCCGCTGATAATGAAGCTGGCATCAATCAACCCATGACCGCCGAAGAAGTTGACCCTAAACAGAAGCGGGAGCAACAGGTAGAGTTAGATAAAGAATATTTGACGACCAATCCGGGCGATCGTATTGATGATTCCAAGTCTCTAGAAGAAAAAGCTCAACAAGTTGCAGTTGACACCGCAGATATTACAGGCGATCACATCACGGTTCCGACTTACATGGTGTTTGATATGCCAGACGGCGAGAAAAAGCCGTTGCATCACGTCAAAGATGCAGAAGAAATCTCAGATCTGATTCGTCAAGCCAGAATTAATGAAGACGGCGAACAGACTTGGAGATAGAGTCCTTTCTACCGATCGCGTCCTAATCAAACTTATGAAAGTCTCGTTTACTGACTGTAAGCGAGACTTTTGCAGTATTTAGGGGCGATCGCTGACAGAATTCGTCTCTCAATTAGCTCTCTAGATAGATCCAAAAATTGCCTCGATCGTATCGTCTGATAGAGCCGCACTTGTAGCGGTTTCGACATTATAAATAGATTCTTGAAGGAAGACTACTTTAAGAAAAAATGTTGGTACTTTTAATCTTTTATAAAGCCTTATGTTCCAAGTATCTCCTTTTAACAGGGACTTTTTTAATCTAGAAATCCCTCCCCTCCAGTGTAAGGAATCGGCATTTGCGATCGAAGACCTTCCTGGTTTATGGCGGCTCCATTGGCAGCTAGGGCAAACCACGATTTTCTCAACGTTTTATACGCGCATTGATCAGGCGTGTTTGCTCTGGGGTATTATTTCAGGAGTTATTTTTTTAACGGCTCAATTTGCTGCGATCGATTGGGCAACCCAAGCCGTTTTCTGGTCAGGTCTGACGCTTTTAGGAACTGGAGCAATGGTCAAGCTCTCTGAAAATTGCGCCCTCGCAGAACCGCTTAATCAAATTGTGTCTGCCTGGGTTTTTCTCATGCTGTCGGGGTTGGTGCTGACTGACTTGAGCATTTTTCTGGGCTGGGCACCGATTTTAATGCAACTTCCTTTGCTGTGGCTGTTGCTGAATGCGTTTGGCTATCTCTACACGGGGTTAAAGATGCGATCGCGGGCATTTTTGCTGATCTGCTTGGTGCATCTGCTGGCGATCGTGACGCTTCCCTACACCAGCATTTGGCAATTTCTCGAAACTGGACTTGTGATCGGTCTGAGTTCGATGCTGTTGGCAGTCTTACAGTGGGACTCAAGCGGAGTGTGTGCTACTCATCACAACTAAGGACCGTGAATTAATAACCTGTAAAACTTGTAGGCGACTTCTGCCCTTCTCACGAAGCGGGGCAAGCCCTCACCAACCCCTCTCCCCAAGGAAAAAGGAGCTAAAAATCTTGTCCCCTCTCCTTCAGGGAGAGGGCTAGGGTGAGGGTCAATCTAGAAATTTATCCATCAATTTAGCAACGCCGAATCATTCTTAAGTTCAATACCTGATCTCAAAACAGTAGCCTATACTACAGAAAGTAAGTCGTTCACCTGAGTTTGGCTAATTGCCGAACAAGACGGAAGTAGAGAGTTTGATTAGTTTAACAGCACTCTTGAAGGAACGCGATTCCTCTAATCTTCACTTTTGTCAGAGGCGACCCCCTATGAGACTTTCTTATCGTGGTGTTAGTTATGAATACACTCCACCCACGCTTGAAGTGACGGAAGGCGAGATTCAAGGCAGCTATCGTGGAACGTCTTGGAGATGCTACACCATAGCTGAAACTCCGATTCCTCGATCGCCGCAACCATCAGAGACTCAGAAAGGCTTTTATTCTCAGCAAGACTTCTCTCACATTGAGCGATCGTCTCAGACACGACCGATCTGCTCTACTTTCAATGTCTTGCAGCAACTCAAACGCATCCATAAAGCGAATATTGATCGCAGCTTAGACCATCGGATGCAGGTGGCAAAAGACCGGGGAGACTATCAGCTTCTCCAGGTTTTAGAGTCTGAGCTGAGAGAAACCGTTTTGCGATAGCGCGATCGTTTTGTAGGTGAAGGTTATGGGTGGCATCAAGCGAAAGCAGATGTCACCCTTTGTTTTAGCGTTTAGCCTTCGCTTCGCCCCGTCACTGAGAGTCCTTCTACAATCAGCGAGGGCGTGTGACATGAGCCGTTCCAGTCGCCATCACCTCCAAGCTCGACCAGGTTTTTGAGGGCAGTGTAGACGCTTCCCGCGACCATTGTGTCTTTAACTCTGCCGACAATTTGACCCTTTTGCACTCGATAGCCCAAGTCAACGTTGATTGAAAATTCACCAGAAATGCTTGACCCTCCGCCCAGCATTTGATCTAAAACGAGTCCGTCTTCCATCGTCGAAATCAGTTCTGGAAACGATTTGACACCTGGCTCGATCAGCATATTGAATAAACCAGGATTGGGGTAGCTGCCCAATCCGGGACGAAAGCCATTCCCGGTCGTGCCACTGCCTAAGATTTTTCCAGTTGTACGATCGGCATAAAACATCTGCAATACGCCTTTGTCGATAAACGTCATCGGACGGGTCGGTGTGCCCTCATCATCAAACGGGCAGCTAAACGGACCTGCCTCTGGCTTCTGGCTAATGGTCAGAGATGGAGACATAACGGATTGATTGAGGCGATCGCTCCAAGGAGAAGCCCCTTCAATCACCTGTTTGCCATTTAACGCCGCTTGCACCGTGCCCCAAAGCATATCGGCGGCTTTAGAGGTGAAAAGAATGGGAACCCGCCCGATCGGGGCACCTACATTTTCTTTTGCCCACTCTAAGCGCTGCATGATCAGGTGAGCGACTAAAACGGGATCGAGGTTATCTCGAAGCGTTTGCCCATCACTGACGTTGAGAAAATCATCTCCCCGCACCCATTCCACTTCTAAAAAGCCGCTCAGCGTCGTGTCCGTGTAGCCGCAGTCTAGCCCGTTTGAGGTGATGAGACGAGTCGTTTCTGATTCACATTCCCAGCCACCCGCGCAGAGGACTTCGGGATAGTGATCTCGCACCAGATCGATCGCCTGTTTACCCCACTCTACGAGCGTTTCAACCGAGACGACTTCACCCATGTCAGGATAGATCAGTTGGGATGCGGGAGCCAGTTCAACGTCTTCGGGTTCGTTAAGTTGACTGAGAGCAATGGCACGATCGACCAGTGCCTGAGCCTCCACCGGACCGTAAGCCACCGCTAATCCCGGACATCCATTTTTCCAGAGTCGCAGAGCCGTTCCTTCTGAGTCAGCGCTTTCGAGTTGTTTGAGTCGGTTTGCCTCAAAAAAAACAGGGCGAGACAGCGATCGTGACTGAAAGACTTCTGCTGCGTCTGCGCCCGATCGAGCAGCTAATTCCAGCAATTGTTCTGGTAGCATATCCTGCAGGGTGTGAAAACTTTATACCATCGTTAGCCTACGCTAAAGTGACATCTTGTAATAGCCAAAATCCGGCAAAGGCTTCAACTTGGGGATCGGTTTGAATCGCTAAAAAGTGAACCTGATTCGAGACTTGTTTAGCGGCTTCAAATTGTTTTGCCTCTGGCTGAGTTTTAGGGTCGAGACTGGTGAGAATCCAGCGATCGCTGACTCCGGTTTCTAACATCAGTCGCGTCGGCGCATTGGGGTCAAACTTAATCGCCGCCATTTCTAGCCCTGACATCCAGGCTGCCATCGGCATCGCACGAGACGAGTAGATAATCAGCCCCGGAACGGGAGTGTCGGGCGCGAGTCTTGCCAGCTTGAGCGGGAATGATTCGCCAAAGTCAATCCCCCATTCGTTCATGTCATCAAAAGCGCTTGCCTCCAGTGTGGCAAAGATCCATTTCTGTCCAATCAGAGCATCGGGCAACGGCTCGGCAGGAGTCGTGGGAAACGTCACCGACGGATTTTTGGACGGCTGAAACCCTGGATGATTGGGGTAAACCGTTTCTGTGCGATCGCGCACCCACTGGCTCAATGCAAACGTCCGCCGACTCAGTTGGGCGGGCACATTCAACCCGTTGCAGGCAGTGGTGATCATATTGTTCATCGCCTGCCGAAAAAAGCGAATCTTGTCGGGTGGGTTAGGAGCGCGGGAAATGGCTTCCGCGATCGCGCTTTTTAACCAGCCCGAATTGACCTGCGTGCTCGAACAATATTCGGCATAGCGAAACAGCGAGTCTGGTTCAGCATCAATCTGAGTCGCACTTTCACAGATCAGAACTTCCCAGATTTTTTTGTTGGTTTCATCCACGATCGGACGCGAATAATAATCGAGTTCCCAAATAGTCGTCATGAAAATTTTTACTCGCCTAACAAATTTTTTCTGGCTCGTTCTTGACGAGATTCCGCTTCGTCCATGACTTGAGCCATGTTCTCAGTCATCTCTCCGGGGTGGTTTTCAAGCACTTTTGTAGATAGAGAAATGCGACCTCTGCCTTCATCTAGCTCGACGATCATCGCTTTAATCACCTGTCCAACTTGCAGCAACGCAGGCAGAGACGCGATGTAGTTTTTGCTGATTTGGTTGATGTGCAGCAGACCTGTAGTGCTGTCAAATTCTACAAACGCTCCAAAGGGCTTGAGGCTCACCACTTTGCCTTCGATCAGTTGTCCGACTTCTAGCTGACTAAAGCTGGCGCTCCGAGCCGCGAGACGATTGGATAGCACTAGCTTGTTACGATCGCGATCCATCTCCAAAAACGTCGCGGTCAGCGTTTGACCTTTGAGCGCCTCTAGATTCTCTCGCTCAACTAAGTGCGATCGCGGAATAAACCCGCGCAAGCCCTGCACATCGACCGTTACGCCGCCTTTATTCATGCCTGTGACGCGCACTTGCAGACTTTGCTTGCTGTCTTGCACATCGGCAAGTCGATCCCAGATTTTTTTGATCTCTAGTTGACGCAGCGAAAGCGTGACTTGTCCGTTTTCATCCTGCTCACGAATAATCAGAAAATCTCGCTCCTCATCCTGATCGGGCAGCACCGCAGAGATATCGCTGATTTGGCGCACACTGGCTTCTGCGATCGACAAAAAAGCAGGCGACTTTCCACCGATGTCGATCAGCGCACCGCCGCTTTCATAGCTAAACACTTTGCCTCGCACGATTTGCCCCTGAGCAAACTGATAGTCGTGTTGCTCTAGCGCTTTGGCAAAGTCCTCCATTGAGAAGGCTGCGTCCGATTGAGGCTGAGTTGATTTTTGATTCATGACTGCTAAGTGAGATCCCCCAAGGTTGCGGGGTGAATTTGCTGACTATTGCCAGTTTAGTACGGGGCGGAAGAAAGGATGAAGGAGTTACTCATCCGTCATCGTTTGAAAGAGGTTTTTCACCTGTTTCCAGGCATCGGCGGCGGCTTCGGAATGGTAGTCCGATCGGGCATCACAAAAAAATCCGTGACCTGCAGGATAGCGAAAAACTTGATGAGAATTATGCTGCTGTTGCAGGGCTGCTTCAACCTGATCGATTTGCTCAACGGGAATTAACGGATCTTGAGTGCCAAAAAAAGCGTAGAGAGTGCCCTGAATGTCTCTCGTTCGGGTAATCGTGGGTGCCCCTCCACCGGGGATCATCGTCGCAATGCCAGCCCCATAAAATGACGCAGTGGCTTTAATTTCTGGCAAGGTTGCCGCTAAATAAGCAACGTGACCGCCGAAACAAAAGCCGATCGCGCCGATCGCATTTCTTCTTACAGAAGGAAGTGTCTGTAAATACGCGATCGTGGCGCGAATATCGCTCAATAATTCATCGGCTGTCGTCTGCTCTTTGTGAATTCGTCCGAGTTTGGTTTCCTCAGCGCCATAGCCCACTTCAAAACCGGGAGCCGTTCGCTGAAAAATGGCGGGTGCGATCGCCACATATCCCTCGTGTGCCAATCGCTCAGTGACGTGACGAATATGAGCATTCACCCCAAAAATCTCTTGAATCACCACGATCGCAGGGTAGGGTCCTCCGCCCACAGGTTCAGCTAAATAAGCATCAATCTTGAGTGACCCGTTCAAAACTGTGGTGGTTGTCGTTTTAATGTCTATCACCATGAAATTGCGGATCGATACCTTTATTTTTAGTGACAACTCTTACGGATATTCTTACAGAAATTCAGTTAGTTTTGAGCGATAAAGTTGCTCTACTAGGGTTGATTTTTGTTGAGAAATCCCTACATGAACTGTTTGCTGACAACTCTCTAAACGTCTGTAGAAATGCGTGACTCAGAACCATTTACTACAATCATCTTGCGCCTAATTCCGTACGTTGCGGCAATTTTATTGACAATTCAGAATAATTACCGATTTGCTACAATAAATTAGACTATGGCAATCCTGAATCAGTTGTAAACTCGGTCTGCCCTCCTCACGAAGTGGGGCAAGCCCTCGCCAGTCCTTCTCCCTAAGGAGAAGGGAGCCAGAAGGTCAAAGTCCCTCTCCTTGGGGAGAGGGATTTGGGGTGAGGGCAGAATCTCTACCTCTCACAAGGTAATTAAGATTGCTATACAAGGTAAGAGAAACACCAAACTGAGGGCAAACGCTGCTCTTCAGAATGGTACGAATAGTAAACAGATTCCGGTAGTAGAATCACTCACTTTGAATCTAGTATCTGAGCAAGTCTTGAGGCGCTGGCATGGTGCAATTTCATATTCAGCCAGATAGTGATATCCCGGCATCGACCCAACTTTATAATCAGATTTTGTTTGCGATCGCGTCGCGGCAATTTTCACCGGGGCACCGTTTGCCAAGCACCCGCCAATTAGCGATGCAAACCGGGCTACACCGCAACACCATTAGCAAGGTTTATCATCAGCTAGAAGAGGCAGGTGTTGTCGATGCTCAAGCGGGGTCGGGCATCTACGTTCGCGATCAGGCACACGACCCAACGACAAGCGTCAAGTCTCCGCTGCTCGATCACAATCCTCAAGCGCACAAAATTATTCAAACCAGCCTCGATGAGTTGTTAAAACAAGGCTCTTCTCTTGGTCAGGCACGCGAGTTGTTTTTGGCAGAAATTGACTGGCGGCTGCGCTGTAGTGCCCAAGTTTTGATCACGGCTCCGCAGCACGACATTGCCAACGGTGAGATTTTGCTGCGCGAGTTAGAACGCGCCCTCAACATTCCCATCCAGCTTGTGCCCTTAGAAGAACTCAGCCGTGTGTTAGACCAGACTCGATCGAGCACCGTTGTCACCAGCCGCTACTTCATCGCTCAGGCAGAAGCGATCGCGACCCCTCGATCGGCGCGGGTGATTCCGGTAGACATTTACGATTTTGAGAAAGAAATCAAAATGGTGCGATCGCTGCCCAAGGGCACTTGTTTGGGCATTGTTAGCCTGAGTTCGGGGACGGTGGGCGTTGCCGAGGTGATCATTCACAGCCTACGAGGAGATGAGTTGCTGGTGATGACCGCGCAAGTGACTGACAAATATAAAATGAATGCGATGGTGCGAAGTGCTCAAACTATCTTCAGTTTTGATGATGCCAGTTCTGCGGCGGTGAAAGCTACGATTTCTGCGGCAAGAGAAGACATCATCCGTCCGCCTCAGTTGGTCTACTGTGAAAATTTTATTGTCAGCAAATCTGTTAGTCTTCTCAAGCGCGAGTTGGGTTTGGAGTAGAGAGGCGTTCTAATTCATCAAAAGAGACGTTCGACCGAAACGTCTCTACGCGGGAATGTATTAGACGTGGTGCAGCGATCCGGGTTCGACGCTGCCGGGTTCTAATGGCAGAAATAGGGTAAAGACTTCACCTTGCTCTGGTCGGTGCCGCACGATCAATTTGCCGCCCAACGCTTGAAATAGATTTTTGGTCACCGCTAGATTGAGACTCAAACTTCCAGTTTCGGGTTGAAACATCAACACTTGACCCAAAGATTTCAGCAAGGGTTGACGGTGCGACGAATCAGAAACCGTTGAGCCGATCGTCTCAGATGACTCTGAAGACTCAAGCTGAAGTTTGAGTTGATGTCCGGCTAAGGTGACTTCGACTTGAATATGGCTACCCGATGGTAAGCTGCGAGCAGAGCGATCGATGAGACTGGTCAATGCCTGATCTAACATCATTGGGTCACTCACAACCGTCGGAATTTTTTGCGGCAAAATCACGTCTAGGGTCAGATTGCGCTGACTCGCCTGCTTTTGCCAACGAGGAATGCTTTGCCGTAACACCTCTGATAGAGAAGTCGGCGCAAGCGATGCGGGGGCTAACGTTGTCGCGGAAGTCTCTAGTTCGACCGCTCGGAAGATCAACCCAAAGCGATCGATTTGCTCACTGCACTCCCGATCGAGCATCTCTAATCGCTTCAGCACATCGGGTGGTAAGTCTCGGCGTTTTAGCAGCGATCGGGTCAACGTCCGAATTGTGGTTAGAGGAGTGCGAACTTCATGGGCGATCGCTTGCAGCAGTTCTATATCAATGCTTTTTCCGTCAGACAATCGCTGAGAGAGATCATCTGGAGTCGGGTGCTTATCAAATTTCTGTTTTGTCCCGACTTTACGAGCAGATGCTTTCTTGCGATTTCTATGCAAAGCGGCTTCTACATCGCCTTCACTGAGATGAATAGTCGCGTCCTCAGCCGTGTCTACTAGATGAGTGATTAGAAGACGGCTAAATTGAGTCACTAACTTATAGTGAGGCTCGATCGCCGGAAACTGCTGAATCAGGGCATCCAGTTTGCTGATTTGATGGGCATTCATCAGCACCACTCGCAGCCGCAAAACTTGCCAAACCCGCTCGACGACTTCGGGATCAAACGAGAAAGAAAAAGTGGGTTCTCCAGTCGGATTGTCACCTAGCACCATCACCAGACTGAACTGATCGGTAAGCACTAGAGAAAACTGTTCAGTAGCTAACGGATCACCGGGTAACAAAGACAGTGACGGATTGGTTTCGCAGGTTGAAACGGGTTGGTCGATCGCCGGAGTCAATCGAAACGGCAACCCCATCAATGTTGCAGACGGATCAGCCGAAAATGTCCAGGTGGCAAAGTCAGACATTAAGTCAGTTTGACTCACCACTGGCAAGGGTCCTGAGAGTATCAATCCTTGAGTGGCTTGATCAGATCTGACTGGCTTGACCGTCTTCAGCAGAGATTCTAACGCGGCGATCGCGCCAAACCATTCTCGCTCTGCTTTGACTCGCTGGTGAGCGATCGAATTCTTTGAGTTGGGTTGCCCTGATCCAGGTTCCTCTTGAGACTTCCGGGCACACGGATCGGCATCCACTTGAGGCTGATTGCTCAGTGCCAGAATCTCACTTAAGGTTGGTAAAATCCAATGATGCATACAAACTGAAACACACTTAACCGCTACCTGATAAGAGCCTATCTGCATTTCAGCTAAATCAGTGAGCGTAGAACCGTACCAAACGGGTTGCAATTACCGTTAACTTGTGCAAAGTATCCGCAAAGTCAGGACTCGACACAATACGCCACAATGAGAAGTAGAAGCACTCTAACGCAAAGATTGAATGGACTGGCAGGAAATTTCTGGTAACTGGGTTTTGATCCCCGATCGCCCGATTGCGATCGTTCACTTTCTGGGTGGAGCATTTGTGGCAACCGCGCCCCAACTCACTTACCGTCGCTTATTAGAATATCTGGCATCGCAGGGATATGCGATCGTAGCCACTCCATTTGTGAACACGTTTGATCACATTGAGATTGCTCAATCAGTGCTGCAAAGCTTCGATCGAGCGTTAGAAATTTTGCAGACTCGCATTCTTAAAAAACGCTACATTCCCGTTTATGGAATGGGTCACAGCATGGGCTGCAAACTACATTTATTGATTGGCAGTCTGTTTGCCGTTGAGCGTGCAGGAAACATTCTAATCTCATTTAATAATTTTTCGGCTCGTGATGCGGTGCCGTTGGTTGAGCAATTTTCTCCTGTGTTCTCAATGGAGTTCACGCCTTCGCCCCTAGAGACGAATAAGATGATTGGCGATCGCTATCAAATTCGTCGTAATCTGGTGGTGAAATTTGACAACGACTCGATCGACCAAACTTATACCCTGTCAGAACTGCTAAAAAAACGCTTTCCTGATATGGTGACGTTTCAGACGCTCAAAGGCTCTCACACCACGCCGATCGGACAGGATATCAAGTGGCAAACTGGTTCATCCTATTCGCCATTTGACGCGATCGGGCAGTGGATGCGTCAGGAAATCTATCGCGAACTGGAAGGACTAGAGAAAGCGATCGTGCGGTGGCTAAACCCGATGGGAACCCGGTAAAAAAGGATGTGCCCTTACCCTTGTCTTATGCTAAGATTTGCGCGTCCAAGTGCGAGAAAGTAGTTAACATGACTATTGTGGATCACGTCAGCGCAACCACGACGTTTGGGTTAATGGACATTGACGCAGTGCAAAAAGCGCTGAACCGATCGAGAGCCTCAGTTTATCGTTACGCCAATACCGATCCTCACACGACTAATTTGCCCTATGAACCCAAGCGTTTGAACCCCGAAATGCGCTCTAGCCCTGCCGAAGTGCTGCTGTTTCACCCCAATGAGGTGGCTCGATTTGCCAAAAATGTTTTACGGATTAAGCAAGTGACGATCGAGATTCAAGAACCCCAGCCCAACGCAACCCAAGACCTTCTGCAAGCCATTTTGGTTGAGCTGCAAAGCATTCATCAAACGTTAAAGGCTCGATCGTGATCCCCCCTTTCCTGTTAAGATTATTTGCGGCGAAACTATATCCTTTGGAGGATTGTTTGCTACAAACAGGAAATCGAGGCAGCGATCGTTAGAATTAGCCTAGAGAGGTAAGGTTTCCCTTCCTCTGTTCGGGCTAACTAAAGAAAAAGTGTTCTCTTCCGTTAACCTCATTGAGTTTGTTGAAATAATTTATGCAATCCGGTAGTCACCCTACCAGCCCTTCGGGGCGACCTGCCCACCTTGGGGCAAACGTTATCGGCACCATCATTGCATTGCTTACTCTGGTTTTACCACTTTGGGTCATCGCTTGTTACACAACAACTAGCCCTCCAATAGTGGTGCCAGTGGCGGCATCTGAGCCTGTAAAGTAACCGCTCGGTTGATTTTAAGCTGTGAGCGACTATCAGCAACATTCTTGCTTGATTTACTCTCGATCCGGCACAATAGATGCACCTCAACTCAGGGATCGATAGAATCGCTATCATCAAAAGAGAGGACTATATCTTAATCACTTCGAGGCTGAAGCCATGACATCGTACGCAACTTCGACTGCCAGAGCCGATATGAGCGAGCTGCGGCGCTTGAAAACTCTACTGCCTCCAGAACTGCAAAGCTGGGTGACGATCGAGGTGACCACTGCTGTCAATCCGACTCTAGTGACGAGTGAAGAGATCGGCAGAGATGAAGTTGAAATCCAGATCGATATGCCGAAATGGGATCAACTGGCGATCGACCAGCGCAATCTGCTGTTTTGGCACGAAGTCGCTCGCATTCAGGCAGACACGATTCCTAAAGACGGCTGGGAAATGGCGGCGCTGGCGATTGGACTTGGCGGCGCAGTCGGTGAACTGTGGGTTCAAGATGGCTTGCTGTTAGTCTTAGCGCTCGGTCTGTCAGGGGTTGCTGGGTTTCGCCTCTATCAGAAGAACAACGGCGAACGCAACCTCAAAGAAGCCACTGAAGCTGACGAGAGAGCGATTTCTCTGGCAACGCGCTTCGGCTACACCTTACCCAACGCCTACAAAAGCTTGGGCAGCGCACTGAAAACCCTGATTGACCAAACGCCTAAAAAGCGGATGCGAGCAAAATATGAGTCGCGGTTGACGGCTCTTAAGAAGAGTGCAGCAAAAGCCAAATCTCAAATGAAAACCCCTGCTGAAGACTATTAGTCAGCCGAATCTGAACCTTTTTGGTAAAAGAGAATGAGTAACCAGCGATCGGGCGATACTTAAAAGCCGAATCAGTGGTTACTTATTTTTTTGGGTTGAGGGCGATCGTTATGGCTTTTAGAATTAGTGCCTTAAATTTACCTGTCATCAGACAAGGCTCAACGGGGGCAGCAGTTGGGGCATGGCAGCGGTTTTTAGTGGATTTAAATTACCCGATCGGAGCGGTTGATAATGGCTTTGGGAGCGTGACCGACAAAGCGACTCGTGCCTTTCAGCAAAAAAACGGGCTAACCGCTGATGGCATTGTCGGACCTGGAACCTACACCAAAGCCCTCTCTCAAGGATTTATCTACCGAGTTGCAGGGTTAACTGCCGCAATTTTGCTCGACTATCTCAATTTTGGAACCACCGAAGTGGGAGATCTGCAACGCAGCTTAACGGCGATCGGGCGGCTCAATCCTCCTCTCGCTGGCGACGGCTATTTTGGAATCGGCAGCACGAGAGGATTAGCTGAAGCTTACAAAATCGTCGATGTCTCGTTTCGTGCCCGTCTTGAGCAACAGCTATCAGCCGCCACAAAGCAAAAATTAGGGACAGACTTAGCATCTGCGCTCGACATTCTGACCGAATATGCGCGCAGACTACGCGGACGATTGAGCGGTGCCCAGTGGGTGAGATTCTTTCCGGGCAGTCAGTCGATCGACGATCTCGCTTCTCCCTTTCGTCAACGCGTCCAGGCGTTTCAAAAAGCCCTCAAAGATGCCGGGGCAACGATCGAAGTCACGGCGACCTTCCGTCCACCAGAACGGGCTTATTTGATGCACTACAGCGTCTCAATCAACAATCGAGATGTCTCTCCTGCAAATGTCCCGTCGATGCCTGGTGTTGATATCGAGTGGGTGCAATACACCGATGCGATTTCGCTACAAGCGGCTCGACAGATGATTGATGCTTATGATATTGGCTCAAACCCGGCGGCGCTACGATCGCGCCATACTCAAGCCCTCGCGATCGACTGGATTGTTGAGTGGCAAGGCAATCTCAACATCAAGGACGCATCGGGGCGAGTGGTTAGCATTGGGGCACCCCGTAGCGGCAATGAAAATTCGACGCTGTGGAATGTAGGAGCCTCTTATGGGGTCTACAAGCTGGAATATGATCCGCCTCATTGGTCGATCGACGGCTATTAAACCCCAAATGCTCTTGATTTTAGATTTGGTTGGCAAAATTTGAGTCTCAAACTCTGCTCAAGTTTTGCCCAGATTATTCTTCTGTCAATCTGAGAAGTTAGTCTTAACCAGATGCCTATGCAAGAATTGCGAATATAGAATTTTGAGACTCCATCGCAGTGTAGGTAATCATGACTCCTGATTCCAACGTCAAATTTACGATCGCCTTCAACGACCCAAACCTAGACAACGATAAGCTAGAAGCACAAGCCCAAAATCTGCTGTCTCAAATGAGAGATTTGGACGAGATTGAAACGGTCGATCGAGTGCTTGACCCCAATCCACCCAAGGGCAATAAGGCGATCGGCGGAATGTTGGTCGGTTTGCTAACCGCACAGGTTAATCTAGCGAATGCTCAAAAGTTACTGGGATTTTTGGGCGATCGCTTGGTCAATAAAGCGATCGAACTGGAAATTGAGGCAAACGGAAAGAAACTGAAGGTAAAAGCCAGTAGTCAGGCAGAATTGGAAGCGGCGATCGCGGCAGCACAGAAATTCATAGCAGCATAGGACATCAAAATGGCGAAGGTCGCACTGCTGATTGGGGTCAGCGAGTATGAAACGGGGCTGGACGGTCTGCCATCTGCGGTCAATGACGTGACAGCGATACAGCAGGTGTTGACCAACCCAGACATGGGCGATTTTGTCGATGCGGCGGTGACTGTGCTGCAAAATCCTTCCCGACAAGCGATGGAAGACGCGATTTATCATCTGTTTGCCAATCGCCAGAAAGATGATCTGGTACTGCTCTATTTTTCTGGTCATGGCGTGGTGGATGATGGGGGCGAGTTTTACTTTGCGAGTCGGTTTACCCGCAAAGAACAGGGACGGTTAGTGCCGACTACTGCGGTCGCCGCCCGATCGGTGCGCGATTGGATGGAGCAGAGTAAATCTCAGTGTAAGGTGATCATTCTTGACAGTTGCTTTAGTGGTGCGTTTGCCAAAGGGGTGAAGGCAAAAGATAGCGGCAGCGTCAACCCAGAGCGATTTTTGGGCGGCAAGGGCACTGCTATTCTCACGGCTTCTACCTCGACTCAATATGCTCTGACGCAAGAAGGGTTTGACCTCTCGGTTTACACTCACTATCTGGTAGAAGGCATTAGAACAGGGGGAGCCGATCGAGACGATGACGGGTTTATTTCGGTCGAAGAACTGCATGACTATGCCAACAGCAAGGTGAAAGAAGCTGCCCCGGCGATGACTCCAGAGTTTTATCCGGTCAAGGAAGGCTATAAGATTTTGCTGGCAAAGTCGCCCAAAGATGACCCGACGCTGAAATATCGCAAACAGGTTGGGCAACGGGTGTATCAGGGAAGGTTTTCGATTCCGGCGCGTCGTCTGCTCAACTCGCTGCGGCTTCAGTTAAAGTTATCGCCAGAAGTCGCTGAAGCCATCGAAGCTGAAGTGCTGCAACCCTACCGAGAATATCAGCGCAAGTTGCAGGAATACGAACAAACCTTAGTTGAGGCGTTGCAGGCAGAAAACCCTCTGAGTCAACGCACCCTGAATGATCTGAAAGATTACCAGCTACATTTAGCCCTGCTGGATGAAGACGTTATACCCATCGCCAATAAACTGCTGGGTGAAAGCCTCGTGATCGCCTTTGAAGAACCTTCGCTCATTCCTCCTCCCTCGTCTTTTCTATCCTCCCCGCCCTCTAATCTCACCAAATCCTTCGAGTTTGAGGTCGTGATAGTCAACTCTCAAGGTAAAGAACAGAGTCGAGAGCAGAAACGCGCCGAATATTTTGCCGATGATTTGGGCAATGGGATGACGTTAGATATGGTTGCCATTCCCGGTGGTAGCTTTCAGATGGGGTCAAACGAAAGCGATGACGAGAAGCCCATTCATCCCGTGACCATAGAGCCATTTTTTATGGGCAAATATCCTGTCACGCAAGCGCAATATGAAGCGATCGTAGGCACCAATCCCTCAAACTTCAAAGGGGCAAAGCGTCCAGTTGAGCAGATTTCCTGGGAGGAAGCAGTGGAGTTTTGCACTCAGCTATCCCAAAAGACAGGCAAGCCTTATCGTCTGCCTAGTGAAGCCGAGTGGGAATATGCCTGTCGCGCTGGAACTAAAACCCCTTTTTATTTTGGTGAAACGATTACGCCCGATCTATTGATACTCCCCATGCCTAAAGGCGAGGGGATTCTTGAAGAGTCCACAAGCGAACCTTCAAAGGCGTTAACAAAGCGCCCCTACTGACTCCCTCAAGGCATAGCCCTAAAGTTGTCGCTACTTTTCGCAAGATGTTTGCCGCACCGTTGCAATCAGCATTGATGTACTGATTGTTTTGAGTGCGGTACAAGCCACGTTTAACTCGTCTGCCTGACTCCTTCCACCCTTCGGGTTTCTCACCGATTTTAGGCAGGAAATCATCATCCACAAACGAAGCCTTAGACGTATAGCTTTCTTCCGTCTCAACGAATCGAATCCCGTGCTGTTCGCACAGTTGCGAGACTCTCTCTTTGAGTCTGCCCGTGGGAATCTGGACAAACTTCTGATTGGTTTTAGCACCCATATTGGCACCGTCTTTCTGCCCTCGATTCCAGCCAAACACGACGGTGCCGATTCTGTTCTCAAGACAATGATTGATCACCTTTCTAGCCGCTTTATTGACCGCATCCCTAACCTGACGATTGCGTTTCTCAGTGATGGCAGCTAATCGCTTAGACCAAAAACCTTGAGGCTGATTCTCTTTGAGGGTGGCAACTTGCTTGTTATA
>NZ_LXYR01000072.1 GCF_001650195.1 Phormidesmis priestleyi BC1401
AGCAAGACTTACTTTTCTTCGGTGTACGTATAAGACCCCAACTCACAGAGATTTAGCTCATCGCGTTCAACAATTTGACCCTCCGCAAAGTTGCCCCTGATACCATACGCGCAAGTCGTCTTGCCGTCAGCAATCGTCACCGTTGCCGTTGCTCCAGGCTCGATCTCCGTGTGGAGAATGTTTTCTCCCCAAGTTTTAGAAGCGGTGGGTTCTACATAAAACTCGGTCAGCGCTTTTGTGGTGTTGTTGTGTAAGGTAAATTCGAGATCTTCCGCGTGAGCACTTTGCATTCCAATGACCAGAGCAGGCAGGGCTAAAGCGGAAACCGTGAGAACGCGGCGAAGGGTGGAAGAGAGCATCTAGAGTTTTCCTAAGCTATGAATATGACTAGAAGTTAACTGACACCCAAAGCGATCCACAACAGTGTTTGCACGAGTCAGACGCTCCACGAGAAGAATATTGTGTTTCAATTGCAGCAAGGTTCACATCGCGGTAGATACCTTGGGACAAATGCTAGCGGGGTTGAGGTGCAGTCGAGTAGGGCAGTGATGTCCTATAGCGGTTATCGATCTAATTGAGTACAGTAGCAGCAGTGTGCAAACCAGCTTATTCAATCTTCTTTTGTCACGTCTGCGAATGCATCACTTAACGCTTTGAGTAAGTCGCCATAAGTCTTGGCTCCCACACGACGAAGGGTCATGGTCTAGACCTGTGGATACTGTCGCCACAGTGCTGATTGAAAGTGGGTTTCACCACCCTGATCCACATGTCTAGGCCACTACCGTTCGGAACCTCATTGAAGTGGCATCACATCATGGAAGTGCTTGTAGTCCATGTAGCGGTCGCCATCGGGCGCTTTGTACACCAAATCCACAAAGCGATAGTTCCACAGAATATCTTGGGGAGCATAAGCATGACGGGCATACATCATCTGAGTGACGGTCTCATCAACACCACTCAGGGTGACAATAATGGTGCAATTAGTTTCAACTAACGCTTCGGGTGTCACGCCATACAACGGGCTAGATTCATAGATCGGGTGCAGTGCCAGCCAGGATAAGGCAAAACTCGGCGACTGACTGCGAACGAGAGGCAAGTCGTAAATCCGGCGAACATACTGCTCTTCAGCGGTGACTTCATCTCTCATTAGATAAACCTTGACCTGGGCTTCTAAGATTTGATTGCTGCGCCGATTGGCCATGCGAAAGCTCAATGTGGGCACTGATTCGTGTGGCGCGATCGTGGCTACTTCACTAAAGGCAACGCGTGCAGTCGGGTTAGAAAATCGGGCAAACGCTAACCCGGTTAACATCGCAATCCCAATCAGGCTCGACATCGACTCGATCGTGACCATCGCATTCGCGTAAACCGTCTTAGGAAACATGGCACCATAGCCGATCGAACCCAACGTCTGCACACTAAAAAAGAAGCGATCCCAAAACGCACCGGGAGCCGCGTTCGCAACGCAGTCTCCTCCGGCTAGATAGAGCAGCGCAAAGATTACGTTGGTACCGAGGTAAGCTCCAATGATTGAAGCCGCGAATCCTTGCCAGGGAATGGTCAGGATCAAATGATAGGGGTCACGCCAATGAGAATACCAAGCATTCATCCCTACAATTTCAAACCGTCCATCTTCAATGTGAATTTGGACACGACGAGGACGACGGCGGCGGGTGTTAAGTCTGGCAGAGAGAGATTTCATCAGTTTTTTTCGCTCAAGACGCTAGAGTAATTTCATCAGAATTTGGCAGTTGAGCCATCATAATATTGCCCTCACGGGTTTGAAGGGTGCGATTAAACAAGGTGGTTCCCTGCACGGCATTGTCAACTTAACTGGGTCTGTTCAAAATCCAGCACAATGATTCCTGAATCGTTAGGTGCTCTTAGACTATGCATCAGAATTCAGCCCAGCGACTTCTCGCCAATCTTGAAAGCGTTGGCGCAGTTGTTGGCGATAGCGTTTGGCAGTTAGTTGATGTTGTTTCGGATGAAAGGGGTCTTGAATCGGTTCAAAAGCTGAGAGAAATCGTTGTGGGTCATGATCTAGACCTGTGAATACTGTCGCCACGGTGCTGATTGAAAGTGGGTTTCACTAACCTGATCCACAGGTCTAGATCACTAGTGCGCCGAGCGAAGCTCGGCTTTACCTTTGATACACCCGGACAGACGAGTGATATCAAAGGGTTTGAACCTCTCAATGCCAAGGTCAAGGTCAAGCGGTTAGGGCGGGGTAGATCGAAGCAACGTCCTCGCTACTTGCTAGGCGATAAAGCCTACGATGCTGAGGCGATTCGTCGCTCCTTGCGTCGTCAACACACCACTCCTGTCATTCCTAAGCGTAAAAACGCCAAGCGCAAACCGCGATTCAATCGTGGACTGTATCGCGAACGCAACCGGATTGAGCGACTGATCAACCGACTCAAACAGTCTCGTCGCATTGCCACCCGTTACGAAAAACGAGCCGAAAACTATCTTGCTATGCTGACCATCGCTGCCATTGTGATTTGGCTGAAATAACCTCTCACCACATATAGACTTTGCAGATACGCCCTAGAGCAAGTGGTGACAGAGGCAATTGGTCAATTCAAGAAATTTCTACTAGAATGCAACGTTAAACCGTCTTCGGTAAGTCTAGTTGAGAGCACGTCTCCGTGTACCGAAGGCAACGCGCTCATTTTCACCATGGCGTAAGAGCCAAAATAATTTGAGACTCGATACGGGTGGAAGCCCCTCACCCATACACGGACAGGGTTCTCTGCGGCGGTTGATAATTTGGCAGAATCTGACTGAGCTTTTGATCGGGGAGTTGGAGATGACGCTCTAGTACCGCCGCAATCACATCCCGAAAATCCGTCGTTACCGCAAGGTCACGCTCCTGATAGAGTTGATCGCTTGCTAAGCCACGCCATTCGCTATATATTTTGCCCCCTCGAACACCACCACCCAGCAACCACATCACGTTGCCGTGTCCGTGATCGGTTCCGCCATCTCCATTCTCATGCACCGTCCGCCCAAACTCAGACATCACAAGAATGGTTGTCTCTGCATAGGTAGAACCTAGGGTCGTTTGCAGTGTTGTTAACCCTTTACCCAATTGTTCCAAATTCCGTGCCAGTTGTCCTTGGCTCGCGCCCTGATTGACGTGCGTATCCCATCCTCCCACTGCCATAAATGCAAGTGCCACTCTAGGATCTTTATTCATGATTTGTGCCAATCGCTGGGCATCGCTGGCAAAACCGTAGGGGAGCGGTGCGCCATTGTTAGCCATCTTCATTTCCGTATCCAAATCTGCTAACAAGGCTTTACGCGCGGCTCGACCTTCTCGATAGGCTTGACTCAGTCGGTTATTGCCCCTGTAGAGACGATCGAAAACATTGCCCACTTGAGGTTGATCGAGCGAGATCGGTCGAGCCGCACCTCGACCCAAGGCTAATGTTGCAACGGGCACCCGTCCCGACAGAATTTTTGGGGTTACATCTCCCACATTCACGGCTTGAATTGGATTGTGCCCCGATAGGCTATCGAGCAAGCGGTTCATCCAGCCATCATGAATTGTTGGCATTCCAGGAGTGCCCCGTTCCATATTATCTTGGGCATCAAAGTGAGATCGCGTTGGGTCAGGTGATCCGGAGCCGTGCACAAAGGCTAAACTACCCTGCTGCCAAAGCGGGAGAATCGAAGCAAGAGCAGGATGTAGCCCAAATTGTCCATCCAGATCGAGGGCACCACCGTTTTGCCCAGGTTGCGGAATCGAGATCGTTGGACGCGCTTGATAATAAGCAGCTTCCCGATAAGGCACTACCACATTCAATCCATCGACGGCACCCCGTAAAAAGATCACAATCAAGCGTTTTGGATTGCGGGTAGAAGCGGTCATGGTTTCAGCAGGGGTGCGAGCAAACCAACCGTGTGTGCCAACGGAAATCAGGGTTAAGGCAGAGGCAATTCCGGTTTGAAGAAAGTGTCGTCTTTTCATAGGAAGATGGAAAAATTTCGATTCAGTGTGGGAGTAGGGTCTATCGCCGCATGAACTCTGGACTCCCTAAAATAAGAGTCGCACGGAGATTGCGTGGACTGGTCGCGATCGCTTGTTGGGTCTGAGACGAGAACAAATTCCCTAAGGTGTTTGAGAGTTGCACCGGATCGACAGGCGTGATTGGAGGACGGGTCACAGACGGATTCATTGGAGTGGCGACTTGGGTTCCGTCAAAACCCAGTCCTGCTATCAATTTGCCGTGTCGTGTCTCATCTATCGGAGATGGGCTAACGGTTGCCGTTGTGGTGGGTGGCATTGACAGCGGTAAGCGTCCACTGGCAAGCGTCGTCGCGAAGCTAATCCGTCGAGTTATGGCATCCGGGTTCAGCCAGACCTCTTCGGTGTTTCTGTAGCCATCGGGCGTGAGGCAATCGTAAGGGGGCATTCCAAGCTGTTGGAGAAAGCTGTGAATGGGGCGGAAATTCTGTACGTCGATTCCTGTCGATCTCAGAGCTGAAATCGCATATTGGTAGGGCGTTTTGAACTTGGCACCGTAGATATGGGAATCTTGAAATTCGGAACTGTGAAAGAGCATCGATAACACTTCTCGAATATTGCCATCCGTTGCCAAGAATTTCTGCGATAGTTTATCTACTAAAGCTTTAGGAGGCTGATCCGCGACAAAGTACTGCGCTAACTGATAGCTAATATGATGAGCCGTGGCAGGACTTTTCGCCAAAATATCCAAAGCTTGCTCTGCTTCTGCCATGCCACTGCCTTTGATAGGGTGCCCTAAAAACACCTTGTCGCTAAAATCGTGGTGCTTAGCATCAAAGTAGAAGCCATTGGAATCTACATTCGGTTGAGGCGATCGACGGAATGTCCATCCTGTAAAGATCTTAGCGAGGGCAATCACATCCTGTTGAGTATAACCACCATCTACGCCTAGCGTGTGGAGTTCCATTAACTCTCGTGCATAATTTTCGTTTAAACCTTGGTTATGTTTCCCCTTCGCTGAAGTGTTGAGGACCGTGTTTTGCCAATTATCCAAATAGTACAACATTGCCGGATGTCGAGCAGTCGCCTCTAGCAAGTCACGAAACCGACCGAGGGCATAGGGACGAATCGCCTCTTGCTCGTAAGCCCCCACTAACATCTCGTCTACACCCTTGTGAGAGAATACGTTGAAGTGGTTGTACCAAAAATCGACCATCACTTCTTGGAGTTGACGGGGGCTTTCGGTAGCTTGGAGTAAGCGGGCACGCTCTGCTTGTTCTAACACATGAGCCATTCTTCGGCGGTATGCCTTTCTCTGCTCGGCTGTGAGGGTTTGTCCCTTTGCTAATTTGGGAGGACTATTTTGCTCAAACAGTTGTAGGGGTGTCAGATTAAGAGTTTCTAACTGCGAGAGTTGATCTGTTAAAGTTTGAGGCTGGGGAATCGATTCGGGATGAAGCTGTTGCTGAATATAGCCTTCGGCTCCTAGTTTTTCCACAGCTTCAATATCGCCTGGGCGAGTACCGAAGCTGAGGCGATTTAGAACATGCAAAACCTTTGGATCGGCTAGAGTGGCTGTATTACCAGGACTGAACCATCCTAATCCTAAGAAGAATATGCAAATCGAAACGCTGAGTTTCTTATTCATCGAAGTATTCAACCAGACGATGTTGATTGAGGATATTGGTTGAGAAGATTATGGTGTGCATAGAGCCTGAAACGATTCGCTAAGCAGGGAGGATAGAGATAGTCTACCTTTCCCCATCATGCTCCTAACGTCGATTAGGATTAATGTCGTTGCTGATATCGATCGTCTGCGAGATCGCGGTGGGCTGTAATCTCTACATCTCGTTCTGCGAGATCGAGGTGGACGGTGGCTTGATGCCGCCATCCGATCGCTGCATGGTTGTCTTCTTTGATCGAAATATCTCGTTTCGCACTTTGCAACAGTCTTTCAATCTCGCGGAATTTGCCAAGATGACTTAGGGAGGTATCGATCTGGGGATTGTCATCCACATCTTTGCGATCGAGGACAGCGGCTCGGTCAATCTCTAAGATTGCAGCATGAACTTCGCGAGCGGCAATATTTTCTTCCTGTTTCACATTGCGCTCATCGGGTAGTCGTAGCAGTTGTTCTGCTTTGCGAAGATCACTACGAGCGTGGAGATAGTGGGGATGCTTGCCAGGAAGGTCTGCTCTTGCAGCTTGAGTGATCGCAACCGTGAGCAACGTTGCAATAATGCCGATCGCGCCAACTTTCAGGGTGAAGGGGTGATTCATAGTTGTCTCCATCGCTTAACAGGATGGTTCTATTCTGTCTTTCCCGCTTTCCGGTTCCTAGAGGAATGAGAGTAGAGAATCTTGCGGGTTTACGTAAGTCGCGGGAGAAAGCGAGAAAGATATAGTTGGAAAAGACACAGTACATTGGCTCAGGACTTCAGTTATGCGATCGTTGCCCATGCGTCTGATCGGTCAAACTTTATTGTTGCTCAGTCTGGTGGAGCTTCCTGCGACCGCCACCCAAGTTTGGATTGGAAGTGGACGAATTACAGCTGGGATTGGGCAAGGAGGGTTGGTAGGGCTGAAATTGGCGACCGATCAAGAGAGAATTCAAGAAGGAGGTGACGTTAAATCCTTACACGGTCCACGGTTAGATGGCAAAATTCAAGCGGGAATGGTTCAGTCGCCCCTGGGTCTATGGCAATTTAAACAGTGTGAGCAAGATTTATGCGTGATTCTAAATCGAGCAGATCCTAAGCAAACCATTGTCTATCGGCTGCATCGAAAAAATCGTGGAAGCGCAGAATGAAAATACTCAAAGTTCGACCGATTATTGTTCGACAAGTGCTTGGAATTGGGATCGCGATCGCTTGGGGCTTTATGTATTGCACCGTTGCTAGTAGCTTACCGATGATTCAACGTTTGGAATTGGATATTCAAGACAGTTTAATCCGATTGCATAAACCCGGTGCGCCTCCCAGTGAAATTCTTCTACTTAAAATCAATCAGTCTGAGATGGCTGGCTATGATCTACACAATTTATATAAACTCAATGTCTTCTATACGACTTTGGTAAAAAGCCTGATTGAAAACGGGGCTAAAGTGGTTGTTCTAAATCTACCCGAACAGATGAAACAGTACGTGGATACGGATACCGATGCCCGTTTGAAGCGTCTTTTAACAGAGTCAATTAGCAAATATCCCCGTCAAATTGTGTTGGTGTCTCGCCCAAGTATGCTAACTTCAGAGGCTTCTACTTTAAATATTTACAATAATTTGTTGCCCTTTAACGATGAGAGTACCAGCCACGAGATCGCACCAGAACAGATCGTAAGTTTTTTTCGCCGTTCTCCCAATTCTCATTCTCTCAATAATCCTGCCCGTCGAGTTGAGTTTTTTGGGCGCTTTAGCTACGAAGGAGATTCCGATCCCAATGCACGTCACCGAGTCAAATCTGTCATAACCTTAGCCTTAGAAAAATTCTATAAAACCTCCGGCGATCGAGCGAATTTACAGAACCTTCTTAGCTTACGAACCCTATCTCTACTTGAGGTTAATTTCTGGGGAGCAGCGGATACATTTCCTAGCATCAATTTCCAATTACAATGTGCGTCTCAAGTTGAATTAGAACAATGTCACGGTGTTTTTGATGCCCAATCTCTGCAAAAACTACGTGACAAATTAGTTCTCGTTGATTTGCCCGAAGGAAAAGTATCAGACGGCAATCGTGAGTACACGCCCTATGGGGATATGTCGACCGCAGAAGTCCAAGCGAATCAGATCGCGAGTGTGATGACCCACGCTTTTATTTCAACCGTTACTAGAGAGACGGATGTAAATATCACAGTATGTGGGTTTGCTTTGATGAGTTTGTATATTATTTACCGTCTCCACAAGCCGAAAAAACAGTTTCTTCATCGCGTCGATCTTTGGTTTTTTCTCGGACTCATTGGAAGTTATCTTGGACTCAGCCTGCTCCTCTTCTGGCAGGGATTTTTGCTGCCCGTATCCATTCCGATTCTAGGGTGGTTTGGCACCGGATCGAGTATCACTGCTTACTTGATGTTTCAACAATCTGTTCAGCAACGACAAAAACTCGCAGAACGACAGGCAGTTCTCCTCCAAGCACGGAAGCTTCTGCATCGCGTTGCCAGTGATATTCACGATGGTTCCCTGCAAGAACTCAAACTGGTGATGGATCAACTGGAATTGCTCAATATTCATCAGCCATCTCCACTCATTGATCCACTACTCGATCAGATCGAAGCGATCGGGTTTTCCCTCCGCAACCAACTGAGCAACACGCGCACGTTAGCGGAGAAGCTGGAGATCACGCCAGAACTCCAATTTGGACTCGCCCACGGGATCACGCAATGGTTACGACACCTCATTCACGCTGGAGATTTAACCCTGCAAGTGAATCGGCACTTGCACCCTCTCCGAGAGCCGAAGTCTGATAGTGCTTGGATTGATGCGAGAGAAGATGTGTTTTGCTTTTTTCGAGAAGCGATCGCGAATGTGATTCGCCATGCCCAACCTCCGAATGGCTCAACGACGCAGGTTACGGTTCACCTCAGCCAGAAAGGGAATCAGTGTCAGCTCGTAATCGAGAATGATGGCAGTCCTTCAGTCGGTACAAACCCAGGTCAGCTTGACAAGAAACGGAAGACGGGCGGCTATGGCACTAAACTGATGACGACGATCGCGGCGGAACTGCCTCAAGGAACTTGGGAACGAGTGTTGTTAGAAAACGGAGGGATGCGCGTCACCTTGCGCTGGACAATCGAGTAAACAGACTGCCCAGCAGATGACCGTTCCGCTATATTTGAGTGTGTGTCCAACCTGAGCGCCGTGGTGAATGGAATTCGCTAAGCCCCTCAAGTTCTTTCTAATGGCGATCGGACTTCAATGCTTTTTCGACCTCTGCGATCGCTTTGTCAGTATCCTTCAACACTTTTACCCGTTCTCCTTGAAAGTCATGGGCACCTTTTTGCAACGCCGTCTTTGCCAATTTCAGGTAGCGCATCAATTACTCTCCAATTAACCTGCGCTTCATGGCTTCCATACACACCGCAATGCGTGTATTAGTCTGTTGACCTTCAAGCTGATCCACATTCAATTTCACCTTGAGACTCTGTACGTAGTTTTGAGCGGTCTTGAGGGAAATATGCATCTGTTCTGAGATCGCCTGATCCGTCAGCGCATGGTTACACAACAGATCTAAAACCAGCATGTCTTTGTCGGTTAAGGGCATCTCGTTCATCAGACTCCGAGGAATCCGGCACTGTCCTTCCATTGCACTCCGCGCTCCTTCCAAGAATGCATTACGTCTTTCCATTTTATTGACGACTACAAAGCCGCCTTGATGCTCAAAAATCTGTTTCAAGACCTGTCTTAAATAACTCGGCTCACTCGTATAAACTAGAACATTAATAGTTGAGTAGTAGTCAAAAATTTGTTTGAGGAGTTCTAATCCCGGTTTTGCGGAAGCTTTTCCGGTTAAGGTGCCAAATTGTAGGTCAACGACCACCAAATCCAGGGTTTCCTGGTTGAGGTGCTCGATGCCTGCTTCTGGTGTATCGATCGTGATGCAGTGGCATTGAGGCTCCAGCATTCTCAGAAATCTGCAGTTATTCTGACTCATCTCGGGATGATCCTCGATGATCAAAAAGCATCGTGCTTGAGAAGTCATAATTTTACATCCACAGTTGTGTCCTTCATTTAATTGGGTAAGCTCCATCTCTACTTGACCTCTATGAGCAAATCGAAAAGTGGTGGGAGATGGTCATGAGTACATTTCTCATGGTCAGTCTGTTTGCGGATCAATTTAACGATGCCTGTCCCCTGGCACACCAAGAGTTTACACAGCATCCTTGGTGGGACAACCAAAGCGGTTGGAAGAATCTGCTCAACAACCTGCACTTAATCATCCAGCCGTTGATTTGTTTCAACTGGCTCAAGCGCTGGTTGGCGTTCCCGTAGCTTTGTTAAACTAAGTGACCCCTTCACAGGAGCCACTTGTCTTCAGAAAGGGTACGCCTTGATCAATGGACGATGAGTCATGAACTCATTGAAGGGCATGAATGGGAAGCCTAAGTCGCTCTAGAACGTTCATCCGTGACGGAACATGAGATTGCCTAAGGGACGCGAGTCCTAGGGTGACGGAGTTCCAATAGTAGTCGTGGGAGTCACGCCCCACCAGGGCAAACGGGAGAGCCGTTTACAGGGCGAAGTGGAACAGGTAATCGGATGAAACAGAAATCGTGAGGTACGCGAGATGCGAATAGCCGAAACGGGACTGAACATCATACGTGCAGGGGTTTTGCCCTTTCGCGTTGAGATGACTGGAAAGCGACGTGATACGGAAACGGTCATGCGTCGTTTGGAGGGGGGCGATTGGAAAAGTGCCAGCAATGGTAACTCGTTGGTCGCCTACCCTACCTCAAGTCCGGTTCTGAAGACAAGTGGCTCCTGTGAAGGGGTCACTTAGTTCAACAAAGCTACGGGAACGCCGATTAGGGTTAACGATCGTCCATCATCTCGTCGAGCTTCATGGCGGCACCGTTTGGGCAGAGAGTCCCGGTGAAGAGCAAGGAACGACCCTAATTGTTAACCTGCCTCTATAGCAACTCTCTCAAGCAAATCTATAGCGATCTCCATCAGGTTAAGAGCGCATTTCGGCGTTCCCGGTCGAGTAGAGAGGACTCCTGGAATGTTTAGACTTGGTCAATCGTATGCCACTTAAAACCTTGCCAATCCAGCCGATCATCGTTGGCGCGACAACGATGATCGATTCACCAAGTTTTAGTGACGGTCAGACTTCAAAGCTTGCTCGATTTCGGAAATTGCTTTGTCGGTGTCCTTCAGCGCCTCCACTCGTTCTCCTTGAAAGTCATGCGATCCTTTTTGCAGATCCATTCTTGCCACCTTCAAACTACGAAGCGCAGCGCGGAGTTCTGGATGCTTTTCGTGAGCAATGGTATGAGTTGGGGGCATTGGATTCGGAGTTGTCTGAGCAAAGGTGGCTTTAGCAGAGATGCCCATTCCAGCAAGGAGGACGAAGCCTGTCAATGCCGTTGCAATCTTTTTGTTGAGAAGCATGAGTTGTGTTCCTTATTTTTTCATCTGGACGGTTCTATTCTGCCCGTCTAGACTCGCGGCTCCCAGGGGCATAACCCTAGATTAATTTGCGTGAAAGCGCAAATTCGTGGGTCTGCAATGTTCAATCGCGCGATTTCCCGCTGAAACCTGACGGTTTAGCGACCAGCGCTTAGGACTCGTTCAGCCGTAAGTTCCAGATCTGGGAATGTGGGAGAAAGAATCGCACTTGCCCGTATCTCGGCTTTACCCCGTTATGCAAAGAACCCCAGGATTTGTGCCACCTGATAAACCAACATAAGATGAGATCGCATCTTATGTTAGGTGCTTATCTAGCTCACTCAACAACTCAGCTTCGGTGATTTCCCCTGCTTCGACCATGCTTTCAAGAGTGGTTCCCAGCAAGATTTTACGGCGGGTGTCTATCTTCCTTTCAGTCTTCCTCTGTCTGTTTTGCTTGTCCCTGATCTGGGCTTCCAGTTGTGCCTTTTTCGTGGTTGCATTCTCAACTAGCTGCTTCTTTTTGACTTTTGTATCCTCTTCTAGTTTCTTCCTTTCAAGCAGGAGTTGTTCGAGGCGGGTAAGCTTTTTAGTGTTTTCGGGGGTTAGTGTGATCATTGGGTCACTCGATAAATGGCGAAGACACTTAAATTAGATTGCCCGGTTTGTATAAATTGCTGTCGCTTCAGGGCGCAGATATTGAGCAAGCTCTCATCGATTACATCCTCAGAACGCGATGATACTGCTGAAACTGAGCCTCATGCTCCAACCCCATCACCCGGAGAATGGCACTGACTGTCCGTTTTCCGGGGGTGACGATGGCTCCGATGAGCAACCCTACTGCCGACTTCCATATGGGCTTGGAAAACAATGGCGCGAACGTTAAGATGACGGACAGAAATTCTTTTGATAGCAAGTTCATCAGGACAAATCAAACCACTCTTTCCTGATCGTGCTACCTTTGCTCCGATTCAAAATGGATAAAGTCGAGCTAAGACATTCATGTAATTTTACACACAAATCTCCTTTGTAGTTTCCCCTAACTCTCTCTACAGATAGTTATCGACACCATTAAAATCGCAGAATAATAATTGCGACTATTAATCAGCAACCATTAATCAGCAATGGTTCGGACAATTTTTGACAGGAAAGCTATCTATCGGATAGGGTGCCCATATAAACCAAGGGGACCGGATAAATAGCGATGGAAGCCATTGTACAGAGCCTACTGACGAAAGTGGGCGTTTTTGCAAACCGCAAGTGACCTTTTTCGTGACGTTGTTTTCGACGATTCTGGTGGTGTGCGGCAACGTCAACTTCACGAATTTGAGCCGCTATAGCGAGTTGAATGAGAAGACATATCGGCGGCACTTTAGAGCAGACTTTGGGTTTACTCCTTTCAATGTCGAACTAGTCAAACTCACGGGCGAGCGAGAACAGGCATTGCTGTTGGTGATGGACTGCTCGTTTATTGCCAAGAGCGGCAAGGCGACAGAGGGTCTCGACTGGTATTGGAATGGCTGTGCGAGTCGCGCCGAGAAAGGGTTAGAGATGTCGTTAGTGGGGGTGGTCGATGTTGAAACCGAGACCGCTTATGCCTTATCTGCTCAACAGACGCTTGCCCAAAGTGAGATTCCCAAGGGCATCACCCGGATGGGTCAATATCTGTATCATCTCGATGCGGTGCGTCCTCATTTGCCTGCTCAGGTGCGCTATGTAGCGGTCGATGGAGCCTATGCCAAAGCCACCTTTGTCAGGGGGGCAGTGGACGCTCAACTTGATGTGATCAGCAAGCTGCGCTTGGATGCCAATCTGCGCTATCTCTACACCGGAGAGCAAAAGAAGCGGGGCAGACCTCGCAAATACGATGGCAAAGTCACCTTCACCGACCTGAGCCGCTTTACCGCCTTTGAAGCGGTGCAACCGAACGTAGACTTGTACACCCAACGGGTATGGCACGTCTCCTTGAAGCGTGAAATTCGCGTCGTCTACCTGATTGACCGTCGCTCCTCTCATCGAGTCGGCACCTGTTTGTTGTTCAGTACCGATGTTGACCAAGACCCGCAGCAAATCGTTCGGTTCTATAAGTTGAGGTTCCAAATTGAGTTTCTCTTCCGCGATGCCAAACAGTTTGCAGGACTGGAGGATTGCCAAGCCCGTGATTTGGTCAAGACCGAGTTCCACTTCAATGCCAGTTTGACTGCCCTAAATCTTGCCAAAGTGCAAGCCCAGCAGCAGCAGTCAGGGCAGGAGCGAGTGCCCTTCTCAATGGCATCGGCGAAGCGACGGGCGCTGAACCAGCATCTCCTCGACCGATTTATTGCAACCTTAGACTTGGAGCCAACCTCGATTAAATCCCATCCCAACTACTCAACCCTTTGCAATTACGGCATCATCGCCGCTTGAAATTGTCCGGAGTGTTGTCTTAGCACGAGCTCTTTGAAGTATTTCAGGAATTTTAACGAGTTCAGCAGCCTGTATGTACCAAGGTTGAACTTTCAACCAATTGAAAAATTGACCTAGGGCGGAGCGATAATTTTTTTTAGTTTCTAAGGATAAGCTACCTCCCTCAACTCGTTCTGTAAATGTCTGATCAAAGGCATCTAAAGCGTTTACGGAATTTAGTTCTAAACAACTAATTGTGTCACAAAGAGCCAAAAAACCACTAGAGGATAAATCTTTGGTTTGATAACCCATTCTGGGTAGAACATACAGCTTTAATGCAATCTTAACAAGATTAGCATATCTAGTATTATGAATCTTCTGAGTTTTACCCCAGATAGAAACTGCATGACTTAATGATTTTGTTGTTATGTCCATAGTTTTAAACGATTTAGATCCACCAATCATCAACAAATGCTTCAAGTACTTCAAAATCGTTAGTGATGGCATCAGCGTAGTCATCGTCGATTTCTATCGAGTGTCCGAGAAGTGCACTAAATGCCCCTTTATCCTCCTCTCGACCAATCGTTCTTAAGTGCTTAGCTCCAGTATTTCTAAATCCGTGAGGATTTAAATATCTTGGTTCGCCATATAGTCCTTTGGTTGCTCCTGATACTGCTAAATTCACAAGTCGAGACAAACTACTCGCTTTCCAAGGTTGACTGAAGGCTGCTGGACGATTATATCCCAACATAAAAAATAAGTGATTACATTGGCTGGCGCTCTGTCGGGCAGTACTCAAAGCATCAATCTTACCTGTAATTGCTCTAATAGCATTTTGAGCATTTCTAAGAGTTTTCTCGCCCAGTGGCTCTGCATTCTCACTTGCCTGAATTTTTTGTTTAAGACGGTTTAATTTATTAACGGTGTGTCCCCAAAATCCGAGCCAGCTCTCTAAGCTGGAGGGTGCATCAATTGCGAGTGGACGGATTTCCTCAATCCATGTGGTAATGTCTTTAGTCAAAATAACAGGCAGCGGATAATATCTGGGCTTTCCAGTAATACCCGTTCGTTTGTGATCCTTAATTTTGACTGCATATCGAGTAATTCCTTGAGAATCCTGAATAAGCCGCAGAGTTGTGCCTATCTGTAGCTTCCTTAGCTCCTCTTGACGAACAGGCACGTAAACTAGGAATTTGATGATTAAGTAGGTTTGCCAACTAGCTACGAACGCTGAGCTTGGACGTTTGCGAGTAAATTGGTATCCTCTGAACAGTCCAGCTCTTTGGGGAGAGCAGTGTTGGTATAGGTAATTTACGGTTTCTCTAGCTTGCTGATGAGAAATTTCTTTATTGCCCCACTTTTCTTCTTGTTTAAGATAGTTCTCCTCCTTCCTAAGTGTTCTAAATTCGCTGAGTTTGTGCTGAATAAACAATACTAGTGGAATATCTGACCAATCATCTTTATTAGAAGCATGGTAGGTTCGATACTTAACAACTGAAAGACTGAGCCTTAACACTCTTTCTCCAGCACTGTGTCCACAATTCCGCCTTCTAATTAACCAGTCGATATAGTCTAGGTAGAAGGAGCTGTGATTAATCCATTCAAGAGAAATTTCATTAAGGCTATACCCTTCAATGTTGACGCACCATCCTAGAAAAGCTTTAATTTCTTGTCTATAGCCTTTTGAGGTTGACTTCGATATTTTTTTGAAAGTTGGGCGAACTAAGACGGTTCCTTGATGAATCTCTTCCTGAGCCTGTTTCAACCTTGAATTTCTTAAGTCGGATAGGTTCTGAGCTTTAGTAATTTCTATAGACTGCTCAGAATTAGCAATCCCGCTATCGTGGCTCCAAAATAATTCATATTTATTCAGGCTCTGGCATACCTGTTCTGGTAGGTCTTCTTCTTGTAGTGCATAGACGCGAGGCCCCTCAAATTGTCTTGCTGGTCGCTTTTCTGCATAGACCCGCTTCTGGCAAGTCGTTGGCTGTGGCTGACTCAATTGCTCCTGATACCAGTTTTGGGAATGCAGCCAACGAAAAAACGCCTTGAGCGCCCACCTATAATTTCCTTTTGTCGTGGGTGAAACTTTTTCAGACTGAACACAAGCATCAAAGGCTCTATCAAAAATCGCAATAATTTTTGTTTCTTCAAGTTTCAGAACATCAATTTCATAACAATAATCTCTAAATTCGTCTGCTGAAAGATAGAATATTGATGTATTTTCTATTTCTGGAAGCACATAAAGTTTGAGAGAAGTTCTCAAAAGTTTAACCAAGGAAGTATTTCGTACTTCTTTAGTTTTCCCCCAAACAGATATGCTTTGTCCTAAGGTCTTGTCCATGGCAGTTTTCAATTACATTCCTAATAAGAATTATAAGTCATAGTTGGTACGAATATGAGTATAAATCGTTACGGCCTCTCCGCTTTATTTCCATTTGACAAAAATCATAAAACAGCTAGAATCTTTTGTCTGTATACGATCCAGGGTTTTAGCTTCTGTCGCGTTTCGTACTGTATCCAGTACGAAAGCCTAAATTTTATGGAAATGCTTGCTGTGAGGGCATTTCGACCCTCATTACTCTAAATGCAAGTGAAATTTCTTGAGTTTCGCTTTAAGTTCGGTCGGTTGAAACTAAATCAACACTGTGAACAAACTTAGGCAGCGCTAATGCCACAATTAAAAAAGATCGGATAGTTTGGACAGAATCATTTAAATCGGTTCAAACTACCTTTAATGTTGTTTCTAGTCTGAAAGCTAGGGGAACACCCAATTTTTCTTGAGATAGCTATTGAAATCTCTGCTCTAGACATCGGTATTGACGCTTTCTTGGGCCTTTGTTTTTAGTATAAAAACTAGGAGAACGCCTGATTTTCCTTGGAATAGCTGTTATCAGAATCTCTGTTTTAGACATTGGTATCGACGCTTTCTTGGGTCCCAAATTTGGGGAGCGCAATCACCCGTTCAAGCTCTCCATCGAATCTCCCTAAACCGCTCTGGATTCAGCGTGGTGTATCTCACTGTGTGCTGAATGTTCTTGTGCCCTAAGTAGTCCTGAATCAATCGTGTGTCATAGCCTTGATTTGCTAAACAATACCCGCACGAGTGCCGCAGCATATGAGCGTGGACCTTAATTCCCAGGTCAGCCGCTTCACCCACTCGCTCTACCACCCGTGAGATCCCCGTCGCTTTGTCCGCTCGACCTAGAACCGTTGCTGGGATGAGAAACGATCGCTGCCGTTCACTCACATGAATTTGATAAGACCAATTTTGCAGATAGTTGAAGAATGGCTGAAAAGGCTGCCTTGTCAGCTTCACAGCGACTCTTTCTATCTAGATGCGTAGGAAGCATATCCTCCCCTCTCCTACGCTTTAGGCATACCCTTTAAGTAACCGAAAATACTGCTTCCAGAGTAATTGCCATCAAACTGCCACTCTCTCAAGATAGAAGTCCAACCCTTGAAACTATCTTTGATAAGTTTCCTAACACTCGATTTGGGCAGGGCTTTTCAGTCCATCTTGGCTTCTTTGCTCTGGCATCGGATCCATCCCTTACTTAATCGACCCCAGACCACCTGACTCAGAATGTGGGGTTATTTGCACAACCCCTCAAAAAGGTATAGTCCACTTTGAGACTGTTAAGTCTTGGCGTGAATTTCAGCAAGCTAATTGCGGTTAAACCACTCTTATGCCAAGGCTTCTAGCGATTCGCTGCACCCTTGATTGTCTGCACAATGCTCACGGCTTCAAGACTCTTTCCACCCAGGACTGTCTCAGAGGTAATGGTCTAGACTTGTGAATCTGAATCATGAAAGCCAGCCTAGCAAAGCATTCTGGGCAAGGCATCCACAGGTCTAGAACACAACCGACTGTCTCAGAAAGCATACCTTATGAGACGTGGCAATCAGCGTGTCTCAATTCATGTCTCAAATTGGGGCAAACGGGGAATTCGGACAAAATCGTACGCTAAGACTGAAATCCTCTCTTAGAGAGCTTTCCCAGCTACCGCATGATCGATAAACTAGCTCTTTAAGTCGTTTTAAGCGGTTTCTTACAAGGATAAAACCATACGGGTTTCTAGCTGATTGACTAATATTGCCCACCCCGCCCTAACTGTAAAAGTAGAATTGAAACCTTTGCTGGTTAGTCTTTTCAGCGCCTTTCTCCCTTCCCACCTGCTGCCTTGCTATGCGTTCTTGATCGTGCGAAAACTTAGCCCATATTGATTTAAATGCACCATGATTCTGGCAAGGGTTATCGCACTAGAAATGATGCTGATTTGATGGCTGTAAGCCCAACCAAGAGATCGTGCGGAAAGTAGACTTTTTGCACTCTCAAAGGCTCTGTAGCCCAAACAGTGTTCCAGCTCCCTATCTACACAAGCTT
>NZ_LXYR01000073.1 GCF_001650195.1 Phormidesmis priestleyi BC1401
ATTTACTTGTCCGGTGTCCTAATCAGGCTAATATTGCCATCCCGCCCAAAACGTAAAGTTAGCCACACAGGCTATCGAAAGCTTGTGTAGATAGGGAGCTGGAACACTGTTTGGGCTACAGAGCCTTTGAGAGTGCAAAAAGTCTACTTTCCGCACGATCTCTTGGTTGGGCTTATAGCCATCAAATCAGCATCATTTCTAGTGCGATAACCCTTGCCAGAATCATGGTGCATTTAAAGCAATATGGGCTAAGTTTTCGCACGATTAAGAACGCATAGCAAGGCAGCAAGTGGGAAGGGAGAAAGGCGCTGAAAAGACTAACCAGCAAAGGTTTCAATTCTACTTTTACAGTTAGGGCGGGGTGGGCAATATTAGTCAATCAGCTAGAAACCCGTATGGTTTTATCCTTGTAAGAAACCGCTTAAAACGACTTAAAGAGCTAGTTTATCGATCATGCGGTAGCTGGGAAAGCTCTCTAAGAGAGGATTTCAGTCTTAGCGTACGATTTTGTCCGAATTCCCCGTTTGCCCCGATAACAAGTTTGCGGTTGTCGGAAGTTGGAACTGGCTTTCCCATGTTTACCTCTCTACTTGCCAGCAGCAAAAAATTACTGAAGAGGCACAAATCCGCCGCGAAACCAGTGTACGCCTCTCTGAAGCAGTGGTGATCGAGGAAATTAGAGAGGAGATTGCGGACTTGATTCAGGAATCGCTGTAGGCTACTAGTGCGCTTTGCTATTTGCTGATGTTTCACACAATATGCTAGATATCGGGAATTCCCTGAGAAGCCTAAACACATGAGCGAGCACGAAGCTTCCCAAGAACCACCTCAATTGCTCACTACACCAACCTCACAAAGTATTCTTCAGGGTAGTCAGGTAGGTAGGGATGTAATTTTCCAAGGTGATGTTAATCTCACCATTAAAAACGACAGCAATACTCAACCTCAAGAACCAGATCCAAAACGATCAGTGGATCAGCTAGTCCAACACGTCCGATCTCGCTTTCATGATGACATTCAACGCCTACATGGCACAATGCCACTTTGGGGCGTGGATCATTGGGTGCCCTTGAGTGATTTGTTTGTGGATGTCAACCTTTTGGGGGAGTTGAGCAGTAGCCGCAGGTCGGAGTTGGATGACCTGTGGCAGGATTTCACAGCAGGGAGGGAGAGCTATTCCAGCTACCGCAGTTTGGATCGAATTGGTTTAGGTAAAGAGCAGCGCCGGATGACGGGATTGGAGGCGCTGGATAGGAATATCAACCTGATGGTAGTGGGTAAACCGGGTTCGGGGAAGACGACCTATTTGATGCGAGTCGTAACGGAGTGCAATGCGGGGAATCTCCAAGCCAGCAGAATTCCAGTTTTGATCAGGCTGCGAGATTTTGTGGAGGATGGGCGCTCGCTTTCCTACTTACTAAAGCAATATTTGACGCAGCATTGGCAGTTATCAGCAGCAGAAACTCAACTCGTGTTGAAGCAGGGGAGGTCACTGGTGCTGCTTGATGGTTTAGATGAGGTGACGGGGAAAGATGGAAAGACCATTACCAAGCAAATCAAGCAGTTTTCCCGTGACTACCCACGAGTACAGATGGTAGTGACCTGTCGAACGCAGAGCCAGGAATCGCGGTTTGAGCGGTTTGATTATGTAGAAGTGGCAGATTTCAATGAATCACAGGTGAGATCGTTCGCCGCACACTGGTTTAAAGCCGTGTTGCAGGACGAGGTCGCAGGATTGGCAAAATCGAGAAGGTTTTTGAAGCAGCTATTTCAGGAAGAAAACAAACCGATTAGAGAATTGGCAATTACTCCAATCTTACTGAGTTTGACCTGTGCAGTATTCCACCAGGCGGGGAAGTTTTACTCGAAGAGATCAAAGCTCTATGAGGAAGGATTGGAATTGCTACTGGAGCAGTGGGACAAATCGCGAGAGATTGAGCGAGATGAGATTTATCGAGATTTGTCAGTGGAGCGTAAGCTAGAACTATTAAGCTATCTAGCGGTGAAGAAGTTTGAGAAGGCGCAGTATGTGCTGTTTGAGCAAGAAGAAGTTGAAGGCTTTATTGGGGAGTTTTTATGTATTGGGCAGCGAGAGAGTAGATTTGTATTGAGAGCGATCGAGTCTCAGCATGGGTTGTTAATTGAGCGCAGCCAGAAAGTTTGGTCATTTTCACATCTAACTTTCCAAGAGTATTTGGCTGCAAAGTATTTCTATAGCTGCACAAGCTGGGCTGATCTTGTCAAGACGATTAGTAGAGCAGAATGGCGAGAAGTATTTCTATCAGTAGCAGAGATACTACCAAGTTTCGATGTTTTGTTAACTCTAATGAAATATCAAGTTGATATGATCATTTCTAGCGAAAGCAAGATTCAGGATTTCTTGGTCTGGCAATTGGAAAAATCTCGTTCTGTTAAAACTCAATACAAATCGTCAGCCACCAGAGCTTTTTACTATAGCCTTGAGCTTTACTTCAATTTCAGCTTTGAATTAGATTCAAACATCATCTACTTTAGGCTTGCTTGTGGTCTTGATAGTGATATTACTAAGTGGCTAACTCTTGATCTTGAGCAAGGTTTAATTATGACCTTGTACAAAGGACTCACTTTTGATCTATTTCTCGATATTCTTCTCACAAGCCCACATTATATTTTTGGACATGGGCTAGATGAATTAATTGACTCAGAACTGAGACATTCCTTAGAAGAGATATACATTATGCCTCAATACAAACATTTTTATGAGAAGAAAAGGGTGTTAGGAGAATGGAGTTCTCTTCGCGGGTGGCGCTGGGAAACTACAGAGAAAGACCGGGAAGCTACAAAGAGAGAATTGAGGAAGATTACACTTAATTACCGTAATATTGGTCATAACTGGGAGTTTAATTCGTGTCAAAAAACATTACTAGAACAATATTACAGTGCGAACTTGTTATTAGTTGACTGTATGAATAGCGATTGTGCATTAAGTAGTAATATAAGAAACGAAATTGAGGAGACATTACTATTACCGATCGCTGAAGTTGAAAAATGCCAACGTGAAAAATTAGATTAAAGAGATACTTGAAAAGTGAAGCTGCTATTACTGAAGCGAACCCTGAGCAGATGACTAGAACGATCTCAATTACATTGCCATCTCAGAGTAATGGGCAGTACATCTGCGAGTTGTCATCTCTTAATGATGAATTTAATAATGAAATCTGGTACTACGGTCAAACGAAGGAACATGCGATCGCTCTAGAACAATTAGCCGAGCATTATCGGCAGATGGAGGAGGAGCAAGAGATCGAAATGGGATGCAGTAGAGCGATCAGAATCTGAAGAACTGACCAAGAAGTAATATCATGTGATGTTGCAATACGAAGACACCATCACAGCAGAATTGAAGCTTGAGGCAATGCACAATACGATTACGGGCAACACCGTCGTCGAAAATGCCAAAATCACTGTAGCTGAGATTGCCAACAATTTGCCGATTGAGACGTTAATGCAATTGTGGGATTAGGAATCAGGCTCAAGTTGCTGAGTGGCTTACTGATTTCTTTGAATCTTTTGGGTAATATCTCCCATCTTAAAATCGCCCCCCACTCCTAAATTACGACCTACAACCTGCTCAGCAGAACCGCCTTCGCTCACTTGCTCAATAGCTCCAACTTCTACGCTGCCTCTGATTCTCACGGTATCCAAAACGACCTGCAAGGAGGGCGACTGAGCCTGAATTTGGTCAATCAGTTGTTGAAGTTGAGTTGCAAATTCCTTATCCTCCTCCATTTGATTGACAAGTTCGCCTTGTAGAGTCTGCACATTCTGCTCTGTTGGCTTCTCCTCTGCCCTTTTTAAGAGGCCTGCCGTTCCTGCTTTCTCAAGTTTGTTTTGCACTGTTTTCTTGACCAGTTGAAGAGTTTCACTACTTCTCTCAACTGCTTTTTCACCAACCTTTTTACCAATTTCCTCACTTGCTTTCTCCAAGATTTTGGGTAAAACAATAGTTGTGACAACGCCAGCGATCACAGAAAAAGGTTCCATTGAGTTGACTCCTGAAGTAACGTTTTTTGGTAAAGCTGCTAATTTGCACCTTTCAAGAATCATTGCTTACGCAGTTTTCACTAGCCTACATGCAAATTTTAATCTACTGCTAGTACGGGCAACCTGCATCACCGAATGTACAGTGTCAAATTAAATGGGCTCTTCCAAGCTTTTGATACTGCTGGCGAAACATTACTTAACGGCTTAGTTTTAGCAGCGGAAAAATTCTGGTCGTTAGTGAGCAGTTAGAGTGAACTGTCTCATTTACGAGGTTTGGTCGATCACTGCTGAGAAGCCTGTAATGGCGCAAAATCGTTGCGCTGGATTCAGACTGCCCCATTTATGGCTCAAGATGGGACAGTTCACTCCACAAGGAACCTTTTTGGACCAGCGGGCGCATTTGAACAGAAAGTTACGGTTTCAATGTGTTAGAAAAATTAGAGCTGACCATATAACCTGATTTTGCTTGCTTGATAAGTTTTCTTGTGCTGATCAAGACCTCATAGTGTCACAAAGCTCGGCACAAAGAAAACGGTCGTTTTTCTAGCTATTGCCTTTAGATGAAAGTACTGCGAGATAAAGATTCTAGCCAAAACCGTAACTTTCTGTTCAAATGCGCCCGCTGGTCCAAAAAGGACGATCGTTGGAGTTCCAAGCTCGATCGTTGAAGCAAAAAGGGCGATCGTTGGCATTCCAAGCTAGAGAGTTAGAACAAAACGCTTAAACACTTGCGGCGGCTTCCACCGAACTGACCTCAATGAAGAAAGGCTGAGATTGAGGATAGCCAATATTTAGAAGGAGACGACCAAAAGCGATCGTAATGACAAGTTGACTGTCGTTTTTACCTGTCTAGTGATATTTTAGTACCGCTAGTAAATTACAGACGAACTACTATGCAGAATTCTTTAGTTCTGAGGTGTTTTTAGATTGGAAACAAAAAACAACTCTAAGAATCCGCAGGACTAAATTTAGACTATACAGCCGATGGGCTGTAGGCTGAAAGCTTTGATTTCTCGTTCAAGATAACGGCTAAAAGCCTTGAAAACTAGCTGAATTTCTGCGGTTTTTGCAGAAGTCCCAGGAAATGAGACAGCCCTGTAAGCATTGCGGAGTCAGGCGAGTAACTCATTTTCTGGCTCTGTGCGATCGTCCATCAGTCTCACGAGCTTTGGACGTTACAGCGTACTACAAAAACACCATTCAGACCAAGATTAGTCCATCTCTACAGTTGTAGAGCACCAAACCAACAAGCGATAGGCTTTTGAAGTGGTTGTTTGAAAGCAACTCAGATGAAGGTTAATCGATTAATCAATTAACCGATTAATCGATTAACCGGTTAATTGATTAATCGATTAACCAGTCTTGCAGCAGCTTCGTTACTAGGTCAGAGAAATCCATATCCTCGTCTAACAGTTTTCGCTTCACGTCTCTATCAACCGTTTTCGGGATATAAGCTCCTACCTGTATATAGTCTGGATTGCTACGTTTGCCTGTCTGCCTCCCTCTTTTGCGAGGTGGAATTTGCAGTTCGGTTGACGCGGGTTGAGAAATTGGTGGAGGCATTGCCTGTTGCACTAAAACATCAGCCTGTGGCTCAGCCGCTTGAGCGTCCGCTGGTTCCGCTTCTGTTTCTACTAGAAAAGAGCGAAAAGGGTTTGGTTTGTCATTCGGTTTAGCCATGAGTCAATTCCTCTCCAACAGCTTGATACTCCCGCCATGCAATTCGTCCATTACGATCGCCTGTTGCATAAACAGGTTTACCCTCTAGTGCTGCTTTTTCGTAGGCGGCAAACCTGCGGATTGACTGAGTGAACAGCGGTAATTTTTGCTCTATTAAAGCCTCTCTTGCCTGGTGTCCCGTTTGGCGGGGAGCAGGTGGAACGAGAGTGAGCAAAATTCGATAGCGATCGCTGCCTAAGCGCTTAAGCAGGGAAACGGTCTTCAGCAGGGCTTCCATGCTCAAAGCGTCAGGAGAAGTCGGCAAGATAAGCAAATCGCACCCATCTACTAGCGCTTCTAAATCGTCTTCACTGGGTCGTGCGGCTGTATCGATAACGGTGTGCTCAAATTGACGGGCGTACTTGGGTGCTGCGACCAGATCTACAGCCTTAAAAGGCAGGTTGCCGCGTTTACTCCAACTAGTTGCTGAACGGTTTGGATCTCCGTCTACAACGAGGCAGCTTCCTAACTTTGAGAGATAGCAGGCAAGATGTACAGCGCTGGTAGTTTTTCCTACGCCCCCTTTAAATGAGGCGAGAGTTACAATCATAATAATTTACTGGTTAAGTGATTAAGCGATTAAGTGATTAGCCAGATAAGCGTTGTACCGCTTATCTGGCTCCAATTTACCAGAATGTTGCAAAACGACCATTTGATTAACTGGTTAATCGCTTAACTGATTAACTGATTAATTAGCTAAGCAGCCGTTCAGCACTGATGTGCCAAAGTCACCTATACGTTTCGACGTAAACCTATCTATAGGGTTCATGCATAATTCAAACTTATCAGTCACGAGCTGAGGAACGACCGTATGCGGCTTTCAGCCCTTTCTAAGAAGATTTGATTGATAAGTCAAATCGCACATCCGTCCTGCTGGATGAACCGAGCGGAGCAGACTACGAGAAATCAATGCTTTGAGGGGTCTAGATAAATTAATTGGAGAAATTTAGGTAGAGTTGGAAGGTAGAACCGGGTTAGATGATGAGCAAATATATCCGCACGACCCACAAAGACACTAAACCGCAGGGTAAGGCAGCCGTCATTAGTCAGGCAGACTTAGAGCGGATGTTTGGCGATGAAGGATTCCAATCCTTTCGCGATCGGGCGCTGTTTGGGTTGTGTCGCTACACGGCTGCCAGAATTAGCGAAGTCTGCCAGATGAAGATCAGCGATGTGTTTCTGCCCAGTGGCAAAGTGAAAGCTGAAATTGTGTTTAGATCCGAAACGACGAAAGGCGAGTACGGTCAGAAATCGGTGAAGGTGTCACCCAATTTGAGAGTGCTGCTAGAGGCGTATGAGGTGCCCCAGAAAGGACTCTATCTCTTCCCCGGTCGTCACGGGAGAGGACACATCAATCCCGTTTCAGCCAGCCATATCTTTAAAGAAGTGTGCGATCGCCTAGAGCTTCATCACGTCTCGACTCATTCATTTCGGCGCACTGCCATCAATCGCATGAGAGAAGCCGGGTTTCTCTTAGAAGAGATTCAGCGCATCAGTGGGCACAAATCGTTAGACGGACTGAGTCACTATTTAGAGGTGTCAGAGTCTCGATTGGGCGAGGCAGTAAACTGCCTGTAAGTTGAAGTCTTGCAGACTAAAATCATTCCAAACCAGCTTGACTATGTACTTACCACTGCTGACAGGTAATCGCTTGGAGCTACCGAAACAGTGCTTTTGATGCAGTAACGATGCTCCCTAGTCAGTGCCAGCAGCCGACTATGCTTCTTATGCAAGACAACTCTGTAATTTAACGGGCAGTTGTTGTTAAGATTTTTACTCTTTGATTGAGCCAGTTCATTACATTTATGCGTCCTCCGGATAAACTCGGAAACTTTATTTGAGTAAAGATGAAGCAAGAATGTGTATTTACGGGTGACGACACAAGGACTTCAGTGTTTACATGTGATGTATCACTTGTTACTTGCTAAAAGTTAAAGAGCGTGAATGAAACTCAAGATATGGCTGAGTTGATTGTGCATCTGCGCCAGCGATTGGGGCTGACACAGGAACAACTAGCCGCCCATTTAGGTTTTACTTGCATCACTGTAAATCGCTGGGAAAATCGTAAGGTTAAACCTTCCCCGATCGCGTTAAAGCTTATCCGCACTACTGTCGAGCAGACAGAAGGGGCAGAAGATTTGCTTGCTAAATATTTCTACCGCTAAAGATTCTATTGAATTAGCTGCTTAAATTCTCAAAGATTTGATTAGTAAGCAACATCAATTTCTAATGTTGTTTCTCATCTTATCGGTCAGCTTTTAGCAACTCAATCAGAAGTTTAATCACGTTCTAATTGTCCGTATCGCTTCATTGTTTGCAGCAATGGTGACAACTTACTTTGCACATTCACCTGCAAGTTTATTTAATTGTTTGGAGCTTACATGGTCGGGGAAGTCGCTGGTATCAAAATGATCGTAGAAAAAGAAAGCCGGGTTGAGGCGCTCAGAGAGAGGCTACTTTATCCCCTTAAGAAGCGTGACCCACAAGGCTCTGATTTTTGGTATCTGCATCCAGGTGAGAGTGAGGCGGATGCAGAAGAGACTGCCCCGATCTCCGTCGGTTTTTTCTCTGAGTTAAATGACTTAACCGATGAACGAGAGATTCAGCGCCTTTTAACGTCAAAAGAGTGGCAGCAGAAGATTTATGGTCACTATCTCAATCGCAGTGTGGAAAACAAACCAGTGGTGTATCTGCTGCTGCCGACTGAGGATGGGGCTGGGCGAGTGCCGTTGGTGTTGCCGACTGAGGGCGGACTGAGACAACGCAATATTCAGACGTTTGCTTGGGGTTCTGCGGAGCTAGAGACGCGGTTAAACCGTTTGAGACAAGGTGAGTTGCCGATCGCGACCAAGGCGCTGATTTCGATTCCGTTGGTGGAGCGGGCGTTTTATCAACCGATTAAAACGGCGAAGGATCTGGCGCATTTGTTGGCGGAGGCAGCGCGACGGATTGAGCAGATTATCCCGAAGGTTTATAAGAGTGAGGAGCATCGCTATCCGGCGAGTCAAGGTAACGAAGGCTATTTGCATAAGTTGTTGAAGAGTTTTCAGGACGAGTTGTTGCCGTCGCTGCGGTTAGCATCTGAGAACGAGAAGGATTATAGCTTTTCGGATATTTATGCTCAGACGATCGCTTACTCGTTGTTTACGGCGCGAGTCTTTAGCTATGTGCAAGATCAGCGTCAGGGCAACCCAAAAGAGACGCTGTTCGATCGTGAGTCGGCTTGGCAGCAGTTGCCGGAGACAAACCCGTTTTTGCGTCGGTTGTTTCAGGATGTGTCGGAGCGATCGTCGGATGAGTTGGGCGATGAGTTGATTGGGGCGATCGCGGAGATTTTCACCATTCTGCGGGCGGCGAAGATGGATGTGATTTTGCAAGACTTCCGGGAGAAGCAGAACCGGAAAGATATTGTCATTCACTTTTATGAAAGCTTTTTAGATGCTTACAAACAAGAGATGCGGGAACGGCGCGGTGTCTACTATACGCCTGAGTCTATCGTGTCTTATATGGTGAAATCGGTTGATTACATCCTTCGTAAGGACTTTAGTCTAGCTGATGGACTTGCAGATGCTTCAAAAATTCAGTATGGACAGGCAAATAGCAAAGAAAGTCGTGAGACTCACAAAGTTCTCATAACAGATGTTGCCGCAGGTACAGGAACATTTCTGCATGGCGTAATTGATCATATCTATAGGTCATTTGATCACAATTCTGCTGATTGGTCAGATTACGTTGCAAAAGACCTTCTACCTCGACTACTTGGCTTTGAATTGTTGATGGCTCCTTATGCTGTCGCTCATATGAAGTTAGGATTACAGCTTCTTGAGTCAGGATACAAGTTTAATACTCCTGAGCGGCTACGGGTCTTTTTAACCAACACATTACAAGAGGCATTTCAAATTCCGTCTGCTGATGGATATGACAGTTGGTTTAGAGATGAAGCGAATGCTGCAAATGCAGTCAAAGAAAAAGCTCCTGTAATGGTGATTCTAGGCAATCCTCCTTATTCCGGTGTGTCTGAAAACACAGGAAATTGGATTCATGAACTCCTTCGTGGTAAAGATATCCTTAATCATCAACCAACTCAGAGCTACTTTGAAGTGGATGGGAAACCTTTGAATGAACGGAAGCACTGGCTGAATGATGATTATGTAAAATTTATTCGGTTTGGTCAGTGGCGAATTGAGCAGACGGGATATGGAGTTTTAGCTTTCATTACTAATCATGGATATCTGGACAATCCAACATTCCGAGGAATGCGCCAAAGTTTGATGGAAACTTTCGATGATATCTATGTGTTAGATCTACACGGAAATGTCAAGAAAAAAGAATCGTCTCCTGATGGCACAAAAGACGCGAATGTTTTTAATATTCAGCAAGGCGTAGCTATTGGTGTTTTTGTAAAACGTCTAAATGGAAATAAGACACCAGCTACAATTCATCATTCAGATGTATGGGGAAGCCAAGAAGCTAAGTATCGTTGGCTTGAGGACAACGACGTTGAGACAACTCACTGGGAAACTCTTGCTCCGCAATCCCCGTTTTATCTCTTTGTTCCACAAGACACTCAATATTTGACTGAATATGAGCAAGGCTGGAAACTGACCGATATTTTTCCTGTAAACAGTACAGGTATTGTTACGGCACGAGATCACTTTGTTCTTGACTTTGATCGAGATTCCCTACTACAACGAATTCAGGAATTTGCTAATCCAACATTGTCAGATGTGGCTACTCGTGAAAAGTATTTTTGGGGAAAAGGTTCATCAAAGTACCCTGATGGAGATACACGAGGATGGAAGCTCCCAGAAGCTCGAAGAAAAGTGCAATCTGATCCAGATTGGGAAAAGCGAGTTGTTTCTTGTTCATATCGACCATTTGATTATCGAAAGCTTTACTACACCGAATGGATGGTTGACTGGTCGCGTGGCGAAGTGATGGGGCACATGCTTGCTGGAGAGAATTTAGCCTTTCATGTTTGTAGACAAACTGTTAGTGAGTCTTGGCAGCATATTCTTGCAACTAATCAACTAACCGATGATTGCTACGTATCGAACAAGAGCCGAGAACGTGGTTACACAATTCCACTACATCTATACCCTGAAGCAGAATCCGAGAAAGCACTTGGCATTACCCGTCGCCCTAACCTCTGCCAACCCTTCCTCAACGACATCACCGCCAAACTCGGCTACACTCCCACCCCCGAAGCCATCTTCTACTACATCTACGCCATCTTCCACTCGCCCACCTACCGCAGCCGCTACGCCGAATTCCTCAAAATCGACTTTCCCCGCGTTCCCCTCACCCGCAACGACACCCTATTTCGCCAACTCGCCGCCTACGGTGAACAACTCGTCGCCCTCCACCTAATGAAATCCGCCAGCCTAGCGCAAAATCAATTGCCTCAGTTTGTTGAGCAAGGCGGCAACTGCATCGTCGATCCAGCCCATCCTAAATATGAGATCAACACCCTCAGCGTGATCATCAACAAAAAAGGCGATCGCTTCACCGACATCCCCCAAGCCGTTTGGAACTTTTATGTCGGCGGCTACCCCGTCTGTGCCAAATGGCTCAAAGACCGCAAAGGACGCACCCTCAGTCCCCAAGACATCACCCACTACCAGCAAATCGTCGTCGCCCTCAGTGAAACCATTAAACTAATGACAGCGATCGACCAAGCGATTCCAGGGTTCCCGATCGAGTAGCAAGAACTTTATGATCAAGTTACCCAACGGCAATCAGGCTCAACTAGGCGATAAGCTCGATCGCTATGTTCTCAATTCGCAGCACCCTAAAGGAAAAGATAAAGCAACGCTATTCAAAAATCGATTAGGAATCACATTAGAAAATAAGAAGATTCTAGAAGACACACTTTTAGAGGTTGCGATTAATCATGAGGCAACCATCTACAAACAAGACAACTATGGAACCCAGTACGATATTAAGTTTTTGATGACGACCGAAGTTGGGAAATCGTTGGTTATATCATGCTGGATTATTCGCGCTGACGAAGACTTCCCTAGATTGACAAACACTTATCCTGTCACTAAATAAGGAGAGCGGAGATGACCTTCAAAGAATATGACATCGTTGCCCTAAAATCCGATATCCGAGCTATTCACAAAGAGAATCAGCAACCTATTTTGCTTCAGCATGGGCAAGTAGGAACAGTGGTCATGACTTTTAATGATGAAGCCTATCTCATTGACTTTTCAGATGCTCAAGGAATGACCTACGCAATGGAGACTATTCCTCAAAATCAACTAATGCTACTTCACTATGAGCCTGCATCAGTTGCCGCTTAACTTAAAAGCTTTCTAGTTGATGAATAGCGCCTTATTTCTAAATTCTCGATCAAGTAAAGGCATCTTTCATCGCAGATTAATCACAGCAGAGCAGATTCGCCTTTAAGGGGACTACCAAAGTCAGGGCAACGTCTCTCCAACTCAAGCGCAAACCCTGATTGATCAAGCAGCCGAATTTATCACCTTGGCAGAACAGCAAACTCAGTAAGCGTACACTTCATCATGCTCGAAGCCGTCATTCAAAATCTGACTCGTCAGCAACGCCCCTACTACTTGCCTCAAGGCAACGCCATCAAAGGGGTTGGAGGTCAATATTGGCTTACCTTTCAGCATCGCGATGCAGATAAAGGCGGATTCCTTAAAAACATTGTCTCTCTGCTAGGGTTCAAAGATAAGGCGGTTTCCCACAAAGTGCTTCGCATTGACCCAGCAACTGCCAGAACCTACATTTATATTCCTCGTAAAGCAGGCGATCTACCTTCACCCGCTTTGCTTCGCACTGGCAATCCCAAAATCATCGAGAAGTTTCTCACCCTAGAACGCACCACCAAAGAACCCGCCCTGCTCAGTGGCAGCTTTCGAGAAATCAAAGGCATCAAACGCCGCTACAATCTCCCCGATCAGCTAGAGGCATACAACAAAGTAACGGCTCAGATGCTAGAACGCAGCAGCGTCTACCGCCGATCAACTGCTTACTTCGATAGCGGCGTTCTCAAACTCTATGAAGAACCCCTGCAAACAATCGTCCAGACCGAAGGACAAATCCGGCTGCTGATGGACTGGCAAGGGTTCACTAAACGCGCTGATGTGGCAGAACTCGAAAAACTCCACAATTCTGCCTATCGTGCCCAATTTATTCAACGCACCCTGCACGAGTTTCTCCAAGGGCTGGAAGAGAGTGCGTTTAACGGAACTTACATCCTCGCTGAATTGGTGCGGTTAGGGTTTCTAGAAATCAAGCTCGTCAAAATGAGCCAACAGAGGTCGCTCTACCACAAGAAAACAGGGGTTTTCAGCGATCGCCTCGACAACCACATTCTGCACGAAGGCTCTGACAACTTTACTCGTGCCGCTCATTCCCGCAACGCTGAGAGTGTCACCTTCCTTTACTCCTGGGAGCAGCTTGACCAAGAAACCATTGACCAAAGCATTCAGGAGTTTGATAGTGAGTGGCAGCGTCAAGACTTTGCCTACGACTTGACTCAGGAATTCTTACAACAAGTCCTGCAAGAGTACGATCGTCGCGCCGAAGGTCACCAGCCACGCATCGAGCAAATCACGCCTGCCGAGCTTCCCCCAGGTGAAACCACCGAAGTCAAAATCACGGGTGACAACCTCGATCAGGTCGATAGCATTACTATTCCAGACAACACTCTGGTAGAAGTAACCATCACTGAACAGACCGCAGAAGAAATTACAGCCGACTTCACCGTTTCTCCCGATCATCCTCCACAACCCATCACTGACTTTCGAGTCAAAGACAATGCGGGTGGAGAATACACCGCTCAACCGAAGCAGCCACCCCAAGTCAGCCAAGTTGAAGAACTTCCGAACTTCGACGAAATTGAAGGCTTCCAGCAAGCCGTTGAACTGATTCTATCTGGGCAATCTGGCACACCCAATGATTTTCTCTACTGGCTGGCCCAACAGCGTCCCCGCCAGTTCCGAGTTGAGCAGAGCGATTTGCTCGATGAACTGGTCAATCAAGGAACGCTATTTGAACACCAAAAATCGGGTGCTCAACACTGCTTGCGCGTCATGCAAGACTTTGGCATTTCTGTCTGCGCGGATGCCGTAGGTTTAGGCAAAACTCGCCTTGCGGCTGCCGTCTCTCGACTCTATCGCCAGCAAAACGGGCAAGCCAAGGTTGCGATCGTCGCTGCCCGAAAGCTGCACGATAACTGGAAACGCGAAATGACCGAACTCGGTTTTAGTGAAACCGACTACGAGCTTTACAACAAAAACCTGATGAGCCGGAAAGGGAACGGCTTCATTGATGATTTCAACCGCTATGGAGGCCCCGACCTGGTGATCATCGATGAGGCGCACGAAGGCATCCGCAACTACAAGAACCGAATCCACAAACTCTGTCTGCAAATTCGAGAACGCGATCATGCTTCTGGTCGGCAACGCCACTTCTTGCTGTTGACGGCAACCCCCTGGAACAATCGTCGAGAGGACATTTACAACATTCTTCAGCCCTTCCTCACTCGACCGGAAGGCTTCACGGAAGCGAGTTTTCCGCCAGAAGTGATGCAGTGGTTTCAAAATCGTGAAACTGGGGTAGAGCAATTCACCGACGACTCCACCTTGTTTCGGCGTATCTACCGGGAACTATTTCTTCAACGCACGCGCCAGATGCTGCGGGATGCGATGCCCGATCTGAATGTTTACGCTAGACGACAGGCTGAGTGGCTACCCGTTGAATTTGAACCCAGCACCGAAGAAGCGCTAGAGCAAATCTTCACCCAGTTTGAAACTCAACTCTACATCCCGTGCGCTGACCCCGTTCGTTATCTGACGGGCAGTGTAGAACAGCGGGGGCTATTGCAAAACCAGCGTCGCTTTTTTCTGCAACGGGCAGAGTCAAGCATGTATGCCCTGCGTCAAACGATCGTCAATTTCCGAGGGCGGATTGAGCAGATGAAATCACGCTTAGGCGATGTCACGATCGATGCGGACGGTCTAAAACAGTTCCTCTTAATTCACTACAAGTTTGAGACCGACCAGCCAGAACAGTTCGATTCTGACGCTCTCAACGATCGGGAAGCTTGGAACGAAGATTATGAAGAAGATGAGGACGATGAGGAGGAAACTCAAGTTGAACAGCAGGAAAAACGGCAGCAACTTCGCCGCACTATTGACCTGGCGATCGAGCGATTGCAGACCGACCCCGTAGAAGCTCGACGGATTTATAACTTGATGTGGTTAGCTTGCGACAATGACTTGATGCAACTGCAAGAGATTCAAGACTTGTTGGCAGACGAGTTTGTCAAAGACCACAAACGAGAGCAAGTCACTCGCAAGGTTCGAGAATTGGTGAGCCAAGGCAAGAAGGTTTTGCTGATCTCTGTTTTCTCTGACACCGTAACCGACTACTACCGTTACATGGCTCAAGACGAGTCGATCGACCGTTGCGGTATTGGCATGGCGATCGGTTCAACCAAGCGATACTTCCCCACTACAGGCGTGGGAGTCATTCAAGTTGCACCGCACAACACGCTCAGAGCCGGGAAGCAGCGCACAGGCATCAAACGCCAAGATTTGTTTCGCCTATTCGCGCCAGCCGCAAACTGCAAGACTGTAGCAGAACGCCCTAGCCCAGCCGAAGAAGTGATGGTGTTGATTGGGTCTGAAACGCTGTCTGTTGGACAGAACCTGCAAGATGCTGACTATTTGATCAACATCGATTTACCCTGGAACCCGATGACGCTAGAACAGCGCATTGGTCGAATCGATCGCCCTAAACAGCACCCCTGCGAAAACCTCAACATCTACTATGCCAACAGCGAAAGCCAACTGCTACGGCAAGCGAGCCGCTTGGATAACCTCAACAAAAAGTTGATTGGTGAGAATCAGACCGAGCATGATGGCACGATTCAAGATGTGCTGAATGTGAATGACTTGGGTGCTTCCATTTATGGAGATACCTTGTTTGACGACACGATTTTGCCAGGGTATGTCAGCTTCATTCGGGATTTAGTCGTAGCAAGACGGCAGACCCAGGAGAGCTTTCAAGAAACGCTTTATCGCCAGCAAGAAACATCGCGTGACCTTTACACCCAGCAGGAAATCGTGTTCAGCGAAGATATCAGCCAACGGTTGCAAATAATGGGAGATGACTACCAAGCCAACCCGATCTCGCTGGGACGGAAGACCGGGGAAAAGGAGGAGCCAACGGGATTGGTTGTGCTCACAGTGAAATATTTTGGTCCCAACGGCGAAGTCATCTCAGATCGTCAAGAATTATTGTTCTGGAACGACCAGACCGGGGAACGTGATGGCTATGGAATGGCGCTCTCCACTGCGGTTAAAACTCCCGAAGCGGGAGATGTCTTTTCAGCCAGACACCTCCGCACATCAGCTCAGAAACTCTACACCCAGCTAGTAGAACTAAAGCAGCAGCGATCGTCTGAATTGGCTCAATTTGAAGCGCTTGAAAACATCACTATCACGTCTGAACGTCTCAACAAGATTCAGCAGCGTATCAGCACGTTGGATTCTTTGCCTGATGGATGCGATCGTAAAACGGTGAAAGATACCCTCAAAAAATTGAATGCCTGGAAAGGAATTAAATCAGTTCAAAAGCTCTTACGAGATTACACCGATGGGACAAAAGCAGGATTGGAGAACTCTGTTTTTGTTGCCGAACTCGTGAAAGATACCGATGAGAAAAACCTAATTCTAAGTGACGGGGTTAAAGCTTCAACGCTCTCTATTGCTATCTCTGCACTGTTGTTGAGAGCTTGAATCAGGGGTAGTTTTAAATTTGGAGCAAAAAACAATTCTAAGGACCCACAGGACTGAAATTTGGACTATATGGGGCAAACGGGGAATTCGGACAAAATCGTACGCTAAGACTGAAATCCTCTCTTAGAGAGCTTTCCCAGCTACCGCATGATCGATAAACTAGCTCTTTAAGTCGTTTTAAGCGGTTTCTTACAAGGATAAAACCATACGGGTTTCTAGCTGATTGACTAATATTGCCCACCCCGCCCTAACTGTAAAAGTAGAATTGAAACCTTTGCTGGTTAGTCTTTTCAGCGCCTTTCTCCCTTCCCACTTGCTGCCTTGCTATGCGTTCTTGATCGTGCGAAAACTTAGCCCATATTGATTTAAATGCACCATGATTCTGGCAAGGGTTATCGCACTAGAAATGATGCTGATTTGATGGCTATAGAGCCCAACCAAGAGATCGTGCGGAAAGTAGACTTTTTGCACTCTCAAAGGCTCTGTAGCCCAAACAGTGTTCCAGATCCCTATCTACACAAGCTTTCGATAGCCTGTGTGGCTAACTTTACGTTTTGGGCGGGATGGCAATATTAGCCTGATTAGGACACCGGACAAGTAAAT
>NZ_LXYR01000074.1 GCF_001650195.1 Phormidesmis priestleyi BC1401
GATGGATTGGTATAGTCGTCACGTCTTGTCCTGGCGGATCTCCAACACTCTAGAAGTTCACTTTTGCGTGGAGGCGTTGGAAGAAGCCTTATCCAACTACACCCCACCTGTGATCTTTAACACGGATCAAGGGGCACAGTTTACAGCGAACGCCTTTACAGACTGTCTGAAAGCCTCTGGAGTTCAGATTAGTATGGATGGTCGAGGGCGCTGCCACGACAACATCTTTATCGAACGATTGTGGAGGAGTCTAAAGTATGAGTTGATTTATCTCAAAGCGTTCGAGGATGGTCAACATTTAACGCAAGAGGTCAAACAGTGGTTTCGTTGGTACAATCAAGTTCGTCCACATCAAGGATTAGATTATCAGACACCAAATCAAGTGTATTGTGATAATCTAAAGAAACGAAGTGAGTGATAAAGCAATTGAGATCTTGAACACGAAACTGAATGGATCTGAGAATCTGAATCCCTAGCTTATTCATCCCCTGAAAACTGTCTAGTCTTGGGGGTCCACTTCAAATACCTGTCCTCAATGTCAGTCTGTATGGTACTGGGATGATTTGAAAAATGACTGGAAATGCAAGTGTGGGTGGAATTTCAGTGACACACCGATCACCAATCTAGAGCAAGGAGACAATGATTTAAGTAGCTTGGTGGCTCATTCTTGCGGATTATCTGGCGAGAAATCAGTCGCGCTCAATATTGGATCTCCACTTTCTGCCCTCAGTTTGTCGCAAATATCTCTGTTAATGATGTCTACTGCGTTGTGCTTATATAATTCAGGTGGTAGACATCATCAGCTCAAGTTGCCATCGATCAATCTAGAGCTACATAGATTGCTATCGAGATCTGCGCTCGTCTATAAGTCTGAGTTTAGCAATTTGGCATACTTCTTGCAGTGGGTCGATCGAGCTTATCGAATTGAATACAAGCGGGCTGGACAACGGAAAAATCACTTGCAGGAATTAAGTCTGATTTCTACTTTCCGCAGTAAGCTAGAGGATCTTTGTTTGTTAACGAGATAAGGTGCGCGGAGAAGATTATGTGCTAGCTCAAGTCGGCATAGAGTTTGCAGTCGAATCCGACAAAACAGCAAGATACTTGTAATGAGATACCGTTGCCACGATCGCAGAAGAGCAATTTCCGATTGCTCTTTTCCAGCAGAATCAATGACTGTGCACTCCTGACGCAGATATTCACTAATTTTCTGGCGAAGTTCGTCTGTTAGTTTACACGCATCCTGTGACTTAAGCCAAACCTTTGCCGCCTAATAAGGCATCCTTCTGCCGCAGTTCAACCTGAAATACTGATTCTTTCGTTGAGTGATCGCAGTCGTCTTCTACCCAAATCAGACATCCGCTTGCCGAAAGTCCGAATCTAGAGCAACCCGTTGCCGAAAGTCCAAACCCTCCGTATAAGTGAAGCGGCTACCGACATAAAGCGGGACAGATTGAACGAAGCTTAAAGACTTGAGGGATCTACTGTCCCGGCTTAAGTTGGTAGCCGTGAAGCTTATATTTCATCGCCAACGGCTCCTAAGGCTCTCAGAGTCGTTCTTTGAGACTCGTTGAGTCCGATCGTATGACTGATATTCATGCCTTCATAGGGACGTGGTACTCTCAAAGTTGATTGGCACGATCGCGTTTCCAAGCTCCAACGCTTAATTGTCTCGTCAAAGCTACTTCTGAAAAGGGATGCTGTGAATCGTAGTGTGGAGTAATAAAACGGTTAGACAATCTCGGCGGCTGGAATATCCCTGTTCTCACTCATTATTTCTGAAAGCTTCAATAAAAGCAGCTTACAACCGTTACGTTTTAGAAAATTGTGACTTCAGGAGCAATCGTTCCTTTCCCATCACTGAAGAATTATTTGAATCATTTTTGCACCACCGACCTTTAACAACACTCCCGACAGATTTAGGCAGCGATAATGCCGTAATCGCATAAGAGCCAAGACTCTCGCCTTAGGGTGATCGCAAATTTCTAAAAAGCCGCAAATCTGTTTGAATAGCAAAGCAATTTAGTCTTGCATCCAGAGAGGTTAAAGCAACTCAGAAGACTTCGATCGAGACGTTGCAACTCTCGTATGAGAATTACAAGGAATCGGGACGAGAAATCGAGTCAATCAACTCTTCGATCGATTCAACATCAGGGCAGTTTTGTAGCTCGGACTCAAACCATTTCACCTCATCCGGATCTGTACCGGGCAGTTGGTAGACCAGCAACACTCCAACCACACGCGCCAATGTTAGGGGATCTGGAGAGAGATGACTCAGATGGGCTTGAGCCGCTTGATAGAGTTGCTTGATCGCTTCTGCACCTTGAGGTTGCCCAAGCAGAATTGACATCTGTTGAAGATTATCTTGTACTGCTTGAACCAGTTCGGCTTGGGCATCATCAGAAGGATAAGACATGATTGTGCAATAAGTCCAACGAGGAAGTCACGACTTCAGCTTAAGCCTTTATCATCCATCCGTCGGTTCGAGTCCTAAATCAGAAATCAAGTTCGTCGCGTGACGTAGCGTTTGATCCTGAGTGTATTAGCCTGGATCATAACGTTGTGTTCCTAACTGCAATCATGGTTCATTTTGGTCTGTTTTGTCCTCCCAGTCCTGGTCACCTCAACCCGATGACAACACTCGGTCGCGAACTTCAGCAACGGGGACACCGCGTGACGTTGATTAATTCTCTCGATGCTCAAACCAATGCCGATGCGGCAGGAATCGAGTTTTATCCCATTGGACAAGCTGAGTTTCCCCTCGGCTCGACCCAAAAAACTCACAGCAAACTCGGTCAACTAGATGGACTGGTCGCTGTGAAATACACACTCGACTTGCTGCAATCTGGTGCTGCGATGGTGTTACGAGAGGCACCTGCGGCGGTCGAACAGCTTCAAATTGAGGCGTTATTGGTCGATCAAGTTTCTCCAGAAGCAGGCTCAATAGCCGAAGCACTAGGATTGCCGTTCGTTAGTGTTTGTAATGCGCTGATGCTGAACCAAGAGCCGACGATTCCACCAATCTTTACCGATTGGGACTACAACCGTGCATGGTGGGCACAGCTCCAAAATCAAGCCGTCCACTTTGGATTAGCGATCGCAGGGCTGTCGTTTCAACACCTCATTAACGATTACCGCCATCGCGCAAAGCTTCCCTCGCTTTTACAACCGAATGAGGCTTTTTCCAGATTGGCACAGATTAGTCAGTCTCCGGCAGCATTTGAATTTCCGCGACAACAACTGCCGGATTGCTTCCATTTCACAGGACCTTGGCACGCCCCGCAAACTCGTGCTGAAATTGACTTTCCCTATGAGCGCTTGACCGGACAACCGCTGATTTATGCCTCACTCGGCACCGTGCAAAATCGAGTCTACGAAATTTTCCGCACGATCGCCCAGGCGTGTGAGGGATTAGAGTGCCAATTGGTAATTTCTCTGGGCAGAAAGACCGATGCTGATGCCATCCCTAACTTTCCTGGGCAGCCGATCGTCGTTAGCTATGCTCCCCAATTAGAGCTATTGCACCGTGCCGCTCTGGTGATTACGCACGCGGGGATGAATACGGTCCTCGAATCGCTGAGTTGCGGTGTGCCGATGGTTGCCATACCGATTACCAACGATCAGCCTGGAGTTGCGGCTCGTTTAACCTGGTCAGGTGCAGGAGAGCGAGTCCTGTTATCTCAATTGAGCATCACACCCCTTAGAAGCGCAATTCAGAAGGTTTTGACGCAACCCAACTATGGGGTGCAGGCTCGACGGCTTCAACGTGCGATCGAACAGTCTGGAGGGGTTCACCGAGCAGCAGGGATTGTCGAGCAGGCAGTAGCTCATTCACCTCTCCGAAGTCGTTCGACTTGACCGTTTCACCCGGTATTGTCAACCCCAAAGGTAGAATAATGCGAAATTATTAGCCCCTGTGTCTGGCTCTACTACACCTTTCCTTTGAGCTACCGGGATATCGAGAAAATGATGCTATGTCGTGGCATCGAAGTGACCTATGAAACGATTCGGAAATGGTGCCGGAAATTTGGGCAGCAGTACGCCAATCAGCTTCGCCGCAAACGTCCTTACCTCACCGATAAATGGCACTTTGATAAATTCGGTTTCGTTCAGGGTAGGTGAATTGGTAGGGTTGCATAGGTTACCCGTACAAAGTTCAACTTCTATTTTAATGAAGGTTTTAGCTTGTAGTGTGACAACCTTCTCACCTACCGTTCATCTCAAGATATCTACCTTGAACAACGGGAATTAACCTCACAAGAACTGAGATAACCACACAATATCTGGATGCTGTTATCTCGTGACCCAATTGCTAAATTTGAAATGAGTAAAGATTTACCAAGGCAGCACTTCTCGATTCATGTGCCAGAACGTGCCCGTGTTCTCCAGCGTCAACTCCTCAATTCGAGCCAGTAACCCCTTCACAGACTCTTCTGGCGTGATGCCCCCCGTGATAAAGTTCGTCATGCGAGTTTGAACTAAACCAGGATGTAGAATCGCCACAGCAATCCCACGCGGTTTAAGGTCGTGTGCCAGAGACTTGCCTGCCATTGACAACGCGACCTTCGACATACGGTAGCCATAGGAACTGCCAGAAGTATTGTCTGCGATCGACCCCATCCGGCTAGTCATCAACACAATCTTAGAGCCTGCTTTGAGTAGGGGCAGTAACGCTTGAGTCACTCGCAAAGGACCGAGCGCATTCACCTCAAACTGTTCTCGGATGCTGTCAAAGTCTAGGTCTTCTAGCGTCACGCGCTTGGCAATTCCAGCGTTGTTGATCAGGACATCGATCGTCATATCCCCCAAGCGAGTTCGTAAATTTGCCACTGAAGCCTCTGAGGTAATGTCAACTCTCTCCTCAAACTGTACCCCAAGCTGCTTCAATTCCTCAGAGGCAGTGCGACAGACCGCAATCACCCTGTCACCTCGTGCTTGCAGTTGACGGCAGTAGTCGTAACCAATCCCTCGATTTGCACCTGTAATCAGATAAGTTGCCATGTGAACTCCGATAGTTTGAGAGAGGTTCCCAGAAACCACTCTATTAGGCTAGCTAAAATTGTCACCTGCCATCGGACTGCTACTTCTTCTACCCTAGAAAAAGAGATGGCAGTGATAGTGAATTTGGGGAAGCGTTTTATTTTGAACGCGATTCGTATGAACACCAAACTGTTCTACACAGCGGTTCCGCTCTCCACGCTCCGCTACAACCTTACTTTTCGTCACGTCAAACTTGAATTTCTGCCGCAAGTGGAAGAGAAAATGACGACTCAGCTAAAGTTGCTAGTGTAACTATGTGACTCCGGAGTGTGCCGCTCATGTCTGACCGTCCCTATGATATTGTCCTCTACGGTGCCAGTGGTTTTGTCGGCAAACAGACGGTTCAATACTTTGCCCGCCACACCGACGCTGAACCAGTTCGTTGGGCGATCGCCGGACGGAATCGCCAGAAGCTAGAGGACGTGAAGGATGCAGTCGGTGTAGCCGTAGATATTCTGGTCGCCGACAGCCAGGATCAATCAGCAATTGATGCGATCGTGGCTCAGACGCGAGTGTTGCTTACCACAGCCGGACCCTTTGCCCTCTATGGCAATGCTCTGGTCGATGCCTGTGTGCGCTTCAAAACTCATTACGTAGACATCACCGGCGAGACTCCCTGGGTCAGAACGCTGATCGATCGCTATCATACTCAGGCATCTGCTGATGGCACTCGTATCATCCCCTGCTGTGGCTTTGATTCTGTCCCATCAGATTTGGGCACTTACCTAGTTGTCCGTCATATCCAACAAGTCATGGGAATGCCCTGCAAAACTGTGCAGGGCTATTTCCAGATGGTTGGAGGCTTGAACGGAGGAACGCTGGCATCCGGTTTTCATCTGCATGATTCCGGACAGACAGCGCAGTTGGCTGATCCCTTTCTGCTGAATCCGTTCGCACCGCATAGTCAGGCTGAAAGCGATTCTCTCCAAAATGGCAAAGCCGAACGCAATCGTGATCCAGTCACTCCATCCTTTGATCCAGACATCAACACCTGGGTAGCTCCCTTCTTTATGTCACCTGTCAACACCCGGATCGTGCGCCGCAGTGCTGCCCTATACGACCAGTGGCAGGAAGCCTATGGACCCGACTTCACCTATCAGGAGTATCTCAAGTTTGATGAACCGCTGGCATGGCTGAAAGCAACTAGCGTTACCGCAGGGCTTGCTCTCTTCACAGGTGTCCTGCAACAGCCTCAGGTGCGATCACTCCTGCAACCCTTCCTGCCCCAACCCGGCAGCGGGCCTTCTGAGCAAACGATGAATGAGGGCTGGTTCACTTGCGAACTGGTGGGTACTGCGATCGACGGACGCAAGGTGCAGGGACTTATCCGTGACAAAGGCGATCCTGGCAATCGGGCGACCGTGAAGTTTCTCTGTGAAGCTGCCCTCAGTCTGATACTTCAAGCCGATGCACTACCGGGTGGTCAAGTACGGGGAGGCATTCTGACTCCAGCAACCGGGTTGGGTGACGTGCTAGCAGAACGGTTACGTCGGGCTGGTATGACTATAGAGGTGAACTCGTAATCCTGTGGGTTAGGATGAAGAGTAGGACATTCTGATTGACGTATGGCAAGGCAAAAACCTCCCCTCACTGGAGCAGCCCTGATCAAGGAAGTTTGTCGGCGGCTCCGGGTTACCCGGAGCTATCGGGATGCTCGTAACAACGCTGCCTGCCGGAGCGAACGAGAACTTGCTTTAGTCCTTTACAAAACCCTGACGAAAGAACAAAAAGACCAGATTCCCCAAGCGCTACGGGTGTGGCTGCGCTACCGCAGCGAAAAATAGACTTGTTGTTAAATAACGTCAAAAATTGCTGAAACCCTTACGCCATCTCGCTTCTGGTGCTTTTTCGGCAAATCGTCTGAAACGACTGATATGATTGACCTTCAGGCGTTTTTAACCTTTCATTAGACTTGTTGCGAAATAGCGATTGAAATCGCTGAAACGCTTATGCATAATGGGTTTCAAGAGTTTTAGGCAAAAACTGCTGAAATGCCTAACAGGAAAAGGGTTCAAGAGTTTTTGAGCCTATTTCGCAACAACTCTCTTGAAGGTTTCACTTCACATCTATCTCTTCACTTATGAGTGGCTCTTGAAATTTTTGGGGTCAGTAGAGCTAATTTACTTCCCTTAAATGAGCAATCTTAACCATGCTCAAGACATTTTTCAGTTCATTTGAACTATTGTGTTGATAACTTAGCTAAAATTTAGTCTTAACAAATAACAAGTCGAAGTGCTACATCTATAGTCTTTCTAAATACGGATTCCATATCTAGCGTAATGGGGGTATAAAGTAACGAATCTCTGCCTACCTCTAAACCGACTTAAGCTGAAGGAGTGATATGCCCAAGTGGAAACTCGCCACTGAATTTACCTTCGATGCTGCCCACTACATCCGGGACTATGACGGTCCCTGTGGGCGGATGCATGGGCATACCTATCGGGTTCGGATGGAGGCAACCTCTAGCCAACTTCACGCTTCCGAGTATTGTCCTCATCCCGTTATGGTCGCGGACTTCCGCACGCTTCGCTGGGCAAAAAAAGACCTACTCAAAGGGGGGCTTGACCACTCTGTTTTGAACGAAGTCTTCCCTGAAGGCTATGAAACGACTGCCGAGATGATTGCTCAATATATCTACGACAAGACGAAAAATCAATTGCCCTCGGATGTGAAGTTGAAGGTCGCTGTGTCCGAAACGCCTAATTCTTGGGCTGAATACGAGGACGACTAGGAGCGACCCTTGCGGTATCTATGGAGTAGCACGTTATGACAAGCCTGATCCCCACGACCTCAACCTCTAAAGCCGCCTCGGCAGTCTTGCCAGTGGTGGAAACCTTCCACTCCGTTCAAGGTGAGGGAGCCTGGACAGGTACAAATGCTTTCTTTATCCGACTAGCGGGCTGTGACGTAGGTTGCCCCTGGTGTGACACCAAGCATTCGTGGAGCGTTCGTCGCCATCCCCAACGCCATACGACTGACCTGATTGCAGACGCTAAAGCAGCAAATCCGGCGATCGTGGTCATTACGGGTGGCGAACCTCTGATGCATGACCTTTCTCCCCTCAGCAACGGGTTGAGAGCCGCAGGGCTGCGATCGCATCTAGAAACCTCTGGATCGCACCCCTTCAGTGGCAATTTCGACTGGGTTACCTTCTCCCCTAAGCGGTTCAAGCCCCCTCACGAAAGTATTTATTCACGGGTAAGTGAGCTGAAGGTCGTAGTTTCTGGACAGGCTGATCTGTCCTGGGCAGAGGATCAGGTGACCAAAATCCCAACCGATGCAGTCAGGCTTCTCCAACCAGAATGGGGTACGCTTGATAGCTACTCGCTCATCTTTGAGTACGTTCTCAGCCACCCAGAATGGCGGATCAGCTTACAGACCCACAAATTCACCAATATTCGATGAGGAGCCAGTCTATGAGTGCCCGCAAAGCTGTCGTTTTGTTGTCTGGTGGTCTGGATTCAGCAACTTCTGCTGCTCAGGCGATCGCCGATGGTTATGAACTGATTGCCCTATCGCTGCATTATGGTCAGCGGCACGATCGCGAACTGATTGCGGCTAAACGAGTTGCGGAGCATTTGGGGATTAATGCACGCTTTTTGGTGGACGTGAACCTGTCGCAGTGGGGTGGTTCTGCCCTGACTGACCAAGCTGTAGACGTACCCATTGATGGGGTTCAGTCTGGAGCAATTCCCGTTACCTATGTGCCAGGACGAAATACAGTGTTTCTGGCGATCGCCATGTCGTTAGCGGAAGCCAAAGGAGCCGAAGCGATCTACTTGGGGATCAATGCAGTAGACTACTCTGGCTATCCAGATTGCCGACCGGAGTATCTAGAAGCGGTCCAGCACCTCGCAACCCTTTCTTCTAAAGTTGGACTGGAAGGTAACGCACCCAAACTGGTTGCGCCATTGGTGATGGATTCCAAAGTGGACATCGTACATCGGGCACTGCGGCTGAACGTACCCATTCATCTCACCTGGTCTTGCTATCAGGGCGAAGGCGACCCTTGTGGTGTCTGCGACTCTTGCCGGATTCGCGATCGCGCTCTGATTGACGCAAGTAGACCCGATCTGGCAACGTTAGTAGGGCAAGAATTGTACAAACAGGAGAGCCAATGCGCTACCCCCGTGTTTTAATCATTACATCCTGTACTGGGGAAAAGCGCTTTAAGCCAGAAAATCAACTAACCCAGGAAGATTTTAAGCCCACTGCTCGTCTCCATAAGCGGGAAAAGCAACTTGCTGAATTTATGTCTCCGGCAGGAGAAATGTACACTGGAATGCAGCACACCCAATTAATGGATGGTGTACAAAATCTACGTAAGGCTTTGGAGCAACTTGTCATTGATGTAGCGATCGTCTCAGCAGGCTACGGGTTGATTTTAGAGAGTCAAAAAATTGCGCCCTACGAAGTCACTTTCAACACAATGAAGGGGCACGAGATAGATGAATGGGCAAAACGTCTTAAGATTCATCGTTCTGTCGAACAGATAATTCCTGAATACGATCTAATTTTTGTTCTGTTAGGGGAGAAGTACTTAAGAGCGATCTCGTTACCGATCACGCTTTATGAAGATCAAACCTGGATTTTTCTGGCTCCCGGAAGCAGTTTTAACTTAATTCAGAAGTCATCTCCTCAGGCTTTTATCTTGCCGCTGTCCAATGCTGAAGCAAAGCAATATGGCTTTGGAGCGGTGGGACTGAAGGGCTTTCTGTTTAAGAAATTTGCTTTAGTCGCAGCAAAGAAACCTGAGTTGCTTGAACAGATTCATCAAAATCCCTGCTGCTTTCAAGACGTTATCGATCGAACAACCCAACTTACACTCAATTTATGTTTGCCCAAAGCAGCAGCTAAACTCGAATCTAAACAGGCTGTAAAGAAGATAAAGAGAGATGAATTCATCCCTATTCCTGACTTGCCACCCGCGCCGAACATTCATCTGGGCGTGCAGTACTTTATCCCGGAGTGGGACGATCGGGTTGACCCAAACTATAACTTCCTAAAAGACGCTTTTGGCTCGATCGAGCGTGACCCCTATGCGGATGATGTCTACGCCCATGAGTTGTTTCCCAGTCCAAACTATGACGGTGTTTTGATCTCTAAAGTGGTGGTTGATGGGAGCCAAACTCGACGGGCTAAAGTGGAAGCTCAAGGTGTTCACAAGTTTATCCGGTTCCCTGGCAGAATTATGGGAGACTGTGGGGCGTTTGGCTACATCGGAGAAGACGAACCACCCTACAACACTGACGAAATTCTGAATTACTACCATAATCTTGGTTTTGACTATGGGGTTAGTATCGATCACCTGATTGTTGGGCCCTTCGCTGAACCTGGAGTTCGAGAGAAGCGTTACGACCTGACGCGCAAAAACTCAGAAGAATTTTTGAAGAAACACCAGCAGCGAGACTTTCAATTTACACCTATTGGTGTTGCACAAGGATGGAGTCCAGAATCCTATGCCACAGCCGTCAAAGAGTTGATTGAGATGGGCTATGACTACATTGCTTTAGGTGGGCTAGCTCGCGCTCAAAATCGTGAAATTCTACCAATCCTGGAAGCGATTCACCCTCACCTAATTCCGACAGTGCGAATGCACTTGTTTGGAGTCGCGCGAATCAATGCCATTTCTGCCTTCCGGCATTTAGGTGTGACGAGTTGCGACTCCGCCAGTCCACTGCGGCAGGCTTGGCTTGGGGCAACTGCCAATTATCACACGCGCTCGGATAAGCGATATGCTGCCATCCGAGTTCCGCCTGTAGACAATAAAGGGGGCTTACGAATCAAACGTATACTGGAAGCGGGAGTGGCAGACTCGAAGACCCTACAGCAACTTGAAAAAGATGCTTTGCGAGCGCTGCGAGAGTTTGATGCCGGAAAGCTAGACCTAGAATCGACCTTAAAATCCGTCCTTGCCTGAATAACGTTCAATTAGTAAACATCTTTTTCGCTCTTGTAGGTTTCCCAAACCATTCAGGTGGTGATAGAAAGACTGCTCCGTTTGGATGAATCGAAATACTTTCTGAACGTTGCTCTAACCATTCATCAAAAAGATTTGCAAGCACTGAATTCTCTGATTTCTTCTCAGCAATCATCGCTAAACTCTGTGTAAGATGCAAACGAGCGCGTTGTCCATCAAATCGTTTATCAGTTTGATCAAGCGTCATATATAGATCAAGGTTCATCTCTGGTCGCATTAGACCGTTGGACTTTATTTGTAAAATTAAATTGGCTGATTCTACGGGTATATATGCACAAAATTTAGAAGGAGCGAAAAGCTTAGTCTTTGGATCAAAAACAAAATAAGTAACTGTTCGCTTTCCCCATAACTCTCGACCTCTTGTAGTCACAACCTCTCGATTCCAGCGTTGTAAATTCAACACTACATCAGGAATATCACTAGCAAAGTAAATACGCTTATCTGGTGTTGTTGTGACTGCCTCCGATATAGAGGTCGCACGCTGAATTTCACGTTCTACACAAAGCGTCTCTTGCTCCAATGCCTCTCGTGGTAGCTGGTTCAATTGTCTAATCTGTTCTGGTGAAAACTGCGGTAACAAAACTGTTTGAAAAGCATTCATCCCGACGCAGCGCATCAGCAGAACTGTATTTGCCGCTAAATTTCGTCTACCTAAATCAACATGAGAACTAACCATGCTGACAAAAATATCATTTGCTGATTGTGGGTGAAAAAGATGGGCAGTGGCAAATTTAGCATGGTTAGCAACAGGATCAGCACGACTAATCTCAAACTCTATCCACAGCCGCTTTGAGCCATCGTCCCGTTCCAAAAGAACATCGGCACGAGGTTTGTAGCCTAGATACTTTTCAAGTTCCAGAGGGAGAAGGCGACTCTCAGAACGACACGTCCATCCAGGTAACGTGCGTCGAATAAACTCTTTCTGTAAATGAGAAGCAAGTTTGCACATCTTTGAAATAGCCTTAACATAAATTTAAGTTGTTGCCGGACTTGTAGCATCAGGGATTGCCTTAAAGGGTTCAATGTATGTCGTCATACTACGGATCATTTTGCTCCTCTGGATGTCCAAATTCATCAGGTAGCTCATTAGATGTAATCTGTAAAACCTCAAGGAGCTTTTTGTACTGGGCAGGAGATAACTTAGGTTGCGATCGTCCTGCCTCCCAATTCCTTACCGTCGTCTCGGTTACACCTAACGCATTAGCCAACTGCTGTTGAGTCAAAAAGCGTTGCACTCTTAGTCTCATAAGTGGCGATCGTTCGGGCTTGCTTGTCATTAGTAGTAAATTGGTTGACGTTTTTAGTAATTTGATTTACGCTGTTAGCAGTATGAATTAAGAAAGCAGTGAGGACTCAATCGGCAAAAGCCTCTGAGAATTTACTGCTTCCTATCAATTCGTCATTCTACGCAATCTTCTGCACAGACATATCGACAACAGAGCAAAGTTTTACCTGCTTAGAAATGAGCATTAGGTTTTGCTGCTGAAAAATCTTTAAAGAACCGTCCACGCGACGCGCAAGCGGCAATCGCTCAATTTTCCTATGCGTTCTTTTCCCAACCCTTACCGAGATCGGCTGTGTCCCTGGTGTGTTATTCAACTTCTACCAAACGCTTGTACTGTCATTGTTGTCCGGTTTCGTCGTCGCAACGATGCAGAGGCGCACATGAAGGCGCTTTGCCGATTGAAACCAGATGCAATATACGAAATTATGTTTGATACACGAAGAGTGAATGAAGAGTCATAAGCACTACAAACAACCGGAACGATCCCTACGAACTCGCGTAGAACTCGGTGGCAGGCATCCACTGTCGTGCGCGTGTTTTGAATGATTGGGTCGCCTTTAGCGCCAATTTGCGTCACCCCTCGCTCCCGCCAATATGGATCTTCACGCCGCCAGTCTAGCTCTCGTAATCTGGACATCCGGTTAAGTAAATCCTCGTCTGGCACCCCTCCGCATACAAATCGCGTGCAACTAACCCTAAAGCCTGGATTGCGACGGCTGTTACTGTCAAAGTTTCCTGCCTCTGGCGATCGCGTTCCTTTTTGCTGAGCACCCTCCAAGGATCATCTGGCAGAATGCAGGCAGCAGCAGCCCAAAAAGTCGTAGCCCAATCACTTTGAGTTTCCAAGTCCTTCTTTGATCGCAAGTTAGGAAACATATGCTGAGTAGCAGTCACCAAAGTTGAAAACGTCATCAGTTTAGGATTGTGTTTACCTAACCCGTTCTCAACCATTTCCACGTTGTTCCGAAACTGTGGGACGCGCTCTAGAAGATTTTTGGCAATCAGTACCAGTGGTGAACGTTGATCAAAGGTATGAGCCAAGGACACGCTAGGGCGCTGTACCAGCAAGTTCTGATCCCGGAATGCTTGCCGCTCCTGATCCAAAGGTAACCCTGCATAAATTAAAGCTCCCAACTCCAACTTAGATAGAGCAGCCACTCTGATTGGGTCATCTTCCATATTTTTGAGCGCCTGACGGATTCCAAAGCACCTGTGCTGTCCGTCGGTCAGACGCAAGCTAACAGAGTGGTAGGGAAGAACGATGCTGCCATCCTTGTACATCGGTCGTGGTTGAACATTGACACAGATGGCAGGGAAGAAGGTACTGCCATCCTCATGAGTCTCTAAAATATACTGAGCGATTGCCTTCACTCTGACTGGATTCGGTTTACGTTGAGCAAAGTCAGGTAGTTCGGGGTCATTCGGCACATATAGGCACCCTACATCTAGTAATCGGGCTATATCCCCAAAAAGCAGACTGGCAACATAGCTTTGATGCTCACTCAGCAAACCACGATGCACGGGTACTGCTTGGAGGACGAGTTCCATAAACGATTTCTCCAACAAAATAGAATTCTATTAAGAATTGATTACCAAAACTAATCCCCTGTAAGTAACTCTCCAAAGGCTCATTTACAGGAATCTTTATTCAGCTTTACTGCAAACAGCAATAGTCCCAGGGCAAACGCATCTAAATTCTGAAAGCCCTCCCTGGCATGCGTTTCGCAAATTTATACTTTTCAGCATCCGACGGCTGAAAGCCTTTCTCGGTAAGCATTCTGAAAATAAGACGTGTTTGCCCTGGCAATAGTCCAAACTTTGCTAAGTCGGCTTTTCCGATGAGGTTTCCTTTTCGCGCAACCACATCATCACTGCCACCTCCAAAGCTTCACTTTGGCTAATCTCTTCTGAGGTGCAGAGAATTTTGAATTTCCGCGCCAATCCCTTCGGAATGTATCCGCTCACCTGAGCATAGTTAGGGTCGTCACGCTTAGTTACCAAATCAGCAGAGGTCAATTCGTTTAAATTTCTCATATTTATTGTCTCACAATATCTCCAAATCACATTACTTCATTACTTCATTACTTCATGAAGTAATGCTATCATCTAATGATGGTAAACGGTTGTCTTAATCGCCAAAGTCTTTGAGGATATATCACCACTCAAGCTCGACAGATGATAGGAAATCAAGCTGTGTCTCACACATCTCCTTCCCAAGAACTCTTTTTACCAAATGATTTTCTAGTGCAAACGCTTGCACCAAAATATGCCATTGGTGATCGCGTCCGGTTTCTCCCCATGCCTGCTGAAGATTTCGGCACTGTAACTGGATTCCAGTAGGCCCCTGCTGAGCACCTTCAAGACTGGGCATGGCGCTACACCATTTGGCTTGATCCCCAATCACCGAGCTACGCTTGGACTCCCTCAGATCTTGCCTGGGAAGCAGACCTGCAACGGCTCACTCTTGCTCCGATTGATGTCTTAACTAGGGAGCAATCTGCATGACACCCCAGGATCTCGGACAACGAGAGATCAAACTGCTTCGGCTCTACTGCGGGTGCAAGTTCGGGATGACACCCCAAGCGTTCTATGCTCGATGGGACGTTACCCATGCCCAAATCGCCCAAATCTATGGGGTCAGTGAACCCACCGTTAACCGTTGGTTCTCGCAAGGCAGGACTAGACGTTCTGCTGAAGCAACCCACCGCAAAAAGCTGGCAGAAATGAATCTCATCTGGGAGGACTATGAACGAATTCCTTCGCACTTGCGGCAACGGCTGTGCCCAACCCGTCACAACGGCAAAGTCCCATCACCGTGATAGGAACCATTTCCTCTAGCACACAAGCCTGCTCTATGGTGATGAAATCCTGATTGACCCGATGCCACTGTGATTCAAATCTCACTGGGAAAACGCTGCCTCCACATTGACCCGATCACAGGCGCGATCGCTCAAGCTGCCTACAGCAGCTCTGCTATGAAACCAGAACTGATGGAACGATTGAGCAGTTGTCTGCACCTTACGCACCCCTGCCATCCTGGTCGGTTCACCCTAATACCATTCGTGCCCTGGTGCGTCGCTACTCTGAGCAGGCTGCCTTTTATCCTCTGGAGGAAATCGCTCAGTGGATTGCTTACCAGCGCTATGGTCTCTTCCTCCTACCGGGTTATCAACCCCTGTTCTACTTACGGACAGAACACAAATCCATCAGCCCCAACAAAAGCGCCATCGCTGCGATCGGAGAAGCCTGTCTGGAGTTGACGATTCAGTACCTTTACAACGGGCGGTTGTTAGCCAGACCCGTCTCAGATTACCCAGATGCCGTCTGTGATGACCCAGCGGACAACACAGTTTACCTGAGAGAGGCAAAAGCTACGGCAGCTCAGACGGTAGAGGACATCAAGCGAGTCATTGGTAGTGAGCTACCGCGCTTCATCCCCTTTGTCTTAGCAGCCAACTCCCTCGATGACACTCAAACCAAAGTACTGGGGCTGTTGGTTAGCATCACCGTCTTAAACAGCGATCAGTTTCACTGCGCTATCTCAGAAGTTCGAGTCTAAATCCTATGACGCAAGCCGTCTGCGATCGTGAGTTCATCCTGCAACGTGTGGTGCGTATTCTGGCTGAAAGTGCCGATGCCAGTAATGACAGCAACTTAGTGCTGCAACTGGCGCTGACTGAACTGGTCAAGCAGGTGATGCGAGAACTGGCGCAGGGTAACGAAGCCGACCATCTTCAGGGCAACCTATGACTGAAATCATAAGTTGTCCAACGATATAGTCATAACCCTGATTCTTCTGTTAAGCAGTAAAATGTGATTTAGAGGTTCTGAAACCATAAATTGTTCAAAAGTTAAGATTGATGGAGCAATACTTCGGACAGTTTTAGGCGGCGATAGTGCCGTAATCGCAAAGGGTTGAGTAGTTGGGATGGGATTTAATCAAGCTTGGCTCCAAGTCTAAGGTGGCAATAAATCGTTCAAGTAGGTGTTGATTGAGGGCACGACGCTTAACGCTTGCCATTGAGAATACAAATGGGTCTTGACCGGTGTGCTGGGGATGCGCGTCGAACTTCGCTAGATTGAGGGCGGTAAAACTGGCATTGAAATGAAAGTCCAACTTCAAGAGGTCACGGGCTTGACAATCACTCAGACCCGTAAACTGCTTGGCATCGCGGAAGAGAAATTCAATCCCGAAGCGCAATTTATAGAACTGAATAATCTGCTTGGGGGCTTGCTCAACATCGGTACTGAACAGCAGGCAGGTGCGGACTCGGTTCGGAACGCGACGGTCAACTAGGTAGGCGACTCGAATCTCCCGCTTCAAGGAGACGTGCCACAATCGGGCAGTGTAGAGGTCAACCTGGGGTTGCACGGTTTCCACAAAGGTGAAGTGACTGAGGTCTGTCAGGTCAACTTTGCCGTCGTACTTGCGCGGTCTGCCTCGTTGCTTCTGCACCCC
>NZ_LXYR01000075.1 GCF_001650195.1 Phormidesmis priestleyi BC1401
ACTTTTTGTCGGAGGTCATCGCTGTAGGGGGCTGGCATCGCTCATTTGAGGGTCTCAACTTCTATAGTATGTCCTAACCTAACTGGCAACGGCTATATCAGTAAAACGCTGGTTAAAGTTTCAAGTTAATACTCTAGCGACTCGCTAGACGATCGCCCATCTTGTTCTGATAACGATTATCTTGAAAGCGTTGGCTTGCCTGTGCCGAGTAGGCATCATCCATTAAAATTACTTTACTGTTTTATAACCAATTAGTTATAATATGAAGGTAAGGTTACAAAAAAATTGCAATTACCTTGAGAGTCGCTTCATGCAGTCATGCAACAAGGTTTTTGTAATCCGCTCAATTTTGGAGACTTCAGCCATGAAACCGAATGTTGGTTCACTCGATCGCCTAATCCGCTTACTTTTAGCTTCTGCCTTGTTCTATCTGGGGCTATTTCTCTACAGCGGCTCTGCTCTAGGTATTGGGCTAGTCGTTGCAGGTGGCGTATTGCTGGTGACCTCTCTGGTCAGCTTTTGCGGTCTTTATCGCCTCTTGGGAATTCATACCAATCAGCCCAACGAGCAATTTTAGAACACCTTAAGCGCGATTAGCTAGAAACGACAAGAGGTGAGCGATCACCTGCTTGAAACAACGCTGAGTGCTTTGCGAACTGAATACACCATCCAGATCTAGGAGTTCCATCATGGACGCTAATCTTCCGATTGAAAGTCCATCCCTATCGCGGCGGCAGCTTCTCAACTTCATTACCGGAGCGACCGCTGCCGCAACAGTAGGTTCGGCGCTTTATCCCGTTGGCAAATTCTTTATTCCTCCCGCAGAAACAACGGGAGCGGGAGGAGCCATTATTGCCAAAGATGTCCTGGGAAACCCAATCCCAGCCGCCCAAATCCTAGCAGAAGCACCGGGAAGCCGTGCCTTGGTTGCAGGTGTGAGCGGCGAACCCACCTATTTGAGTGTCAAAGAAGATAACACCCTGGACAGCATCGGGATTCTGGATAACTGTACCCACTTGGGCTGCTCCTTCCCCTGGAATCCGATCGATCAACAGTTTCAATGTCCCTGTCACGGTTCCCGCTATGCGCCAGATGGGACGGTAGTTCGTGGTCCAGCGCCCCTCCCACTCAAGATCTTCCACGTTGCTGTCGTCGATAATAACATTTTGATTTCACCATGGACAGAGACCGATCCGCGCACTGGGGAAAAGCCCTGGTGGGTCTAATGATAAAGTTATGGTGAGCAAATAAGCGGTCGAGTAATCCCCTTATCTTGATAACTAATGGAGCAACAATGAACCCTATCCGCATCTCCTACTTTTCTGATGTTCTCTGCGTCTGGGCATATATTGCTCAAATTCGGCTAGATGAGTTGAAAACGACCTTCCAAGACAAGATCGCGATCGATTATCACTTCGTCCCAGTGTTTGGCAATGCCCATGAAAAGTTAGAGAAGAATTGGCGCGATAAGGGCGGCTTAAAGGGCTATAGCGACCACGTTCAGAACGTTGCCAAAAAGTTTGAACATATCACCGTTCATCCTGATATTTGGATGGGAGCCATTCCCTCCTCATCCATGTCCTGTCATTTGTTTCTCCATGCGATTCAATTGCTGGAAATCAAACACCTTGTCGAACTACCCGACAAGGTGTTTGAAAAGGCAACTTGGGCATTTCGAGAAGCATTTTTCACCAAACTGGCAAATGTGAGCGATCGCACCGTGCAATTCGCGATCGCAGAAGAATTAGGATTGCCAGTTTCCGCGATTCAGAAGCAGATCGATAGCGGTGAGGCATACGCTCAACTTGCCAAGGACTTTGATTTGGTCAAGGATCTGACAGTGTCCGTCAGCCCTACTCTAATTTTCAACGAGGGACGGCAGAGACTCAATGGAAATGTCGGCTACCGGGTGATTGAAGCCAATATTCGGGAGTTGTTGCACAATCCTCCCGGAGAGCAATCCTGGTGTTAGCAGTAGCGAAAATCTAACCCCAATAATCTACCCAAAGACTAGGTTCAATGTCCTGGGCAACAGGTTCGCCACAACCATTGGTTAGTCCCTGAACACTGACACGTACAAAACTCATTTCTTGTCCATCTCCGCTGAAGTCTGTTCCTGCACGAGCTTCATCTGCTCTCCACAGCAGATCTCTGAATGCGGCATGCTTTCTGAACAAGGACACGGTTTCTCATAAACAAGCTGTGCTCCGCACTTCTCGCAGACATAACGATCACCAGCTTTACGTGGCATTTCAATCTCCTCCTTTGTTGTGTGAGAATGCGTCCTAACGAGTCTAGTCAGTGGTTATCAGAGACTCAAGCTCAGCGCCAGTAGAGTTCTTTAGTTTGTTGCACATATCATAACGATATCCTCCCAGCAGAAAATCAATCCCAAGCCGCAGCAAATCTTTAGAAAACACGGCACCTGCGTTTCAATTCACCGTGGACAGAGACCGATCCGCGCGCGCTGGAGAAAAGCCCTAGTGGGTCTGATGCTTGTTGCCAAACACCCGAAAAATTCCCTCAACCTTAATCAATAGAAATCCTATGAAGATCGCCGGATGAACCCCTGTTGTCACTCCGGATCGATGGCTCAGAAATCCCATCGGCACCATTGCAATCACATTTCATCCAAGCACCAATTCCACATGCTAAATGGATCCCGTCTGAAAGGACCGCCTTCAATAGCCGTTGAGCCGTCATCGACGATCGCTGTCCAGAGCAGTAGAGCGAGGATTTCCGAGCTTGGGACTGGGAACTCTGACAATCATTCGACAATTTTATTAACTACACTATCATATAGTAATATATTGAATGTGGTTTAGAATAGATTAAGATCTGTCTAAAAGCAATTTTCTATCCTATGTCTTTACCTCCTTCTGCCTTAACTCAAGTGGCTGATTACTTCAAAGTACTGTCCGAACTCAGCCGCTTGCAGGTATTATGCTCTTTGAAGACAGGCTCGAAGAATGTTACCGAGATTATGGAAGAAACTGGCTTAGGGCAAGCGAATGTCTCCAAGCACCTGAAGATCCTCGCACAGGCAGGCATTGTCTCCCGCACGCCTCAGGGAGTTAGTGTGTATTACGAGATTGTAGAACCATTCATCTTTGAATTGTGCGAACTGGTGGGCGATCGCCTTTCGATTCGCTTGGCAGCACAATCCCAGCAGCTTAAGCAGTTGGAAGGATTGCGGCGGACTGAACCAGTGGGTGCAGGCAGTAGAAATGCTAAAGGCAAAGCGAAAAAATAAAGTGGTTTACTTGAAAACGCTCTGACGCGCAATCTTCATTGAGAAGGTATTTGGGGTTTATATGGGATCGCTACAATCGTTGGGTTGACGCTACGATCGCTTCCCATGCTGCTGCCTGAGTTCATCCTCCCGTTAGCCTCCCAGTTCACGGCTCCAGGATCACTTTTGGTTCATCTGGGATCGCTGCAAATTCGCTGGCACGGTCTACTCATTGCCTGTTGTGCTGTTCTGCGTGGAACCAACTTATCCACACCCAAAACAAATCGTGCAAATCTGACATGGGGGCATCGCCATCCATGGCGCGATTTTGGGTGGACTGATGGCAGCCTTAATCTTTGCCCACTTTAAGCAAGTTCCCTTTTGGCAGTTAACCGATCTGGTTGCATCCTCGCTCATTTTGGGACAAGCGATCGGGCGGTGGGGAAACTTTTTCAATTCTGAAGCATTTGGTCGGACGACCAGCCTACCCTGGAAACTTCACATTCCGCTAGATCACCGTCCTCCTGGTTAAGAGAGCTACGTCTATTTTCATCCCACCTTTCTCTATGAGTCTTTATGGGATTTGATGGTCTTTGGCTTGTTGTTGGTGCTTTTCTTCCGGGCTTCGCGTTTAAAATCACCTCTGAAGCTTGGCACTATCTCCTGGTCTATCTGGTTAGTTATAGTATTGGACGCTTTTGGGTCGAAGGGTTACGAACCGATAGCTTGATGGTAGAACCGTTGCGAATTGCCCAGGTGATCAGTTTAATCGGGATTGTATTGGATGCAATAGGGCTGATTTGACTCTATAGGCGCGATCGTCCTCTGCCGGATATAGTGTCTCAAAAGCAAGCGGGGCAGACTTCTAAAGCACCGTAGTTGTACAGCAATGAATCAGAACTAGGATGCGATATGAAACAGACTGCCCTAACCCTAAGCGCAATCACGTTTGGACTAGTCCGTAGAGCAGAATCGTTAGAACAGTAGACCTCTTGCAGATTAGTTTCAGTCCCTCGCCCCAAACTGCGAAAAATAAGGAACCATCAGGGCTACAAACGATTTACAAGCGTCCTGATGATGAACTACATAATACTCAAACTCTCTCATGTGAGTCCTTTAAGCATCGCTTTGGCATTTGTTAGACGACAGCTATAATTTACGATCGCGACAGCTATACGTAGAAGCGATCGGAGCATTCTATAAGGGTTTGAGCAAATGTTCTAGTTGTCGTGAGGACCGAAAATAGCTGTCATCTAACAGGCATTCATCAAGCGACGTTGAAGCAGATGGTAAAAGCCCTCAAACCCCAGCGGAGACCCACGCCTAAACCGCAAGGCTGGTTTGTTGGTCAGAGAAAAAGACATGATGCCCGATTCCTTCGTTCAATTGGGGCGAACCTGGTCTCCCAACTCAACGGAACAATGGGGTTTGAAGGTTATTCTTTTTCCAATAAATCAGCCCTGCGCCTAAACCGGGAGCTAAGCTCAAGCTTGAGCTAGAGGATCGGGTGCTGGTGGCTTTGGAATATTGGCGAAAGTATCGCACGTACTTTTACATCGGCAGCAGCAGGGACAAAACTGGTGTATTTGTCTCCCTATTCTCCTGACTTTAATCCGATTGAAAACTGTTGGTCGAAAGTCAAAGCGTTTTTACGGTCGGTTGCGCCTCGGTCTCGCAAAGCCTTAGATCAAAGAATTACGGATGCACTTGAGGCTGTGACCTTAAAAGATATTAAGGGGTGGTTCACCTACCGATGTTATCGTACTTGACTGAGCTGAAAACCGCTCTAACGGGCATCGAGGTGCCGTTAGCCGTTTCCTGGTTTTGGCTCAAGCGCAGCGAGGGCAAACGAAAACTGCGGTTTGTCGTCTCCACCTATTCCTATTCTGGGGTCTACCTTGTGAGGTTAGGACGACAACGCGCTCGCCATTGAGGGCTTCTTCAAAACCATCAAACATCGCTTTGGCTGGCATGACTTTGGTCAGATGATGACGCGGCTGGGCATTCATCGCTGGTTGATGCTCTCTCTGATTGCCTATCTGCTGGCGCATTGGGTGTCTCGAACGTTCCCGAACTGGTGGTGGCTGGGGGGAAGTCTGTGCCCAAGCAGTTGCAACTCTGCTGCCGCACGTTGCTTGGATCAAGCTACTTCGTCTGATTTATAGGCACCGAGGCCTCGTGGCTGAGCAAGGGTTTGAGATTATCATCAAGTCCTTATCCTCAGCTTATTGAGACTGGTGCCAGATGTGAGTAATGACAAGCCTTTTAGGAGAGGGCTAGGACGTGTCATCAATTAGGTAGACTGGAATGAGCAATACTGGAGATGAATCACCTCAACGACCATGATAACCCGACGCTACGCACTCAGAGATGACCAGTGGGAACGGATCAAGGACTTACTTCCCGGACGTGAAGGGACGGTTGGCGCAACGGCGAAAGACAATCGATTGTTTATCGAATCGGTGCTGTACCGCTATCGAGCAGGTATCCCTTGGCGAGACCTGCCAGAGCGATTTGGGGATTTCCGGGTCGTGCACACCCGCTTCAGCCGTTGGTCAAAAACTGGGGTGTGGAAGCGAGTCTTTCAGCACTTGGCAGAGGATGCCGACAACGAATATGCGATGATTGACCCCACGATTGTGCGCGCCCACCAACCCAGTGCGGGTGCAAAGGGGGGGAGCCAGACTCAGAAGCGATGGGTCGCAGCAAAGGGGGCTTGAGTACCAAGATTCATGCCGTCGTGGATGCGTTGGGCAATCCCGTCAGCTTTCATCTGACTTCTGGACAGGCGTGCGACCTAGACGGAGCCGACAAACTCCTGCCTGATCTCGCTGCCGATACGGTGCTGGCGGATAAAGGCTACGATGCGGATGAACGGGTGATTGAGCCGCTGCGGGCACAGGGGAAGACCGTAGTGATTCCGCCCCGACGCAACCGCAAGCATTTGCGTGAGTATGACAAAGAGTTGTACAAAGCTCGACATCTGATTGAAAACTTCTTTGCCAAGCTCAAGCAGTATCGGGCGATTGCCACCCGCTATGATAAACGGGCGGCTAACTTTCTCGGTGCCATTTATCTCGCTGCTTCCGTGATTTGGCTTAATTGATGACACGCCCTAGGGTGAGGGTAAAATCTGTGCTTTATCGATTGATTCAGCAACGCCGCATTTTGGTAAGACGCGACACCTAAGGTAAACTTTTATTACAGAGTTTTCTCAGGTTTACTCCATGCTGCGCCAAATCATCTTCAAAGTTTTATTTGCTTGTTGCCTAACCCTACTCACGACGCTCAATCTTGCACCTGACGCACTGGCTCTCGGCGGCAAACTGCCTCTTGTCGATGCCCCCGCTCCAGAATTCACGTTACCGACCAACACGGGAGACGGCAATATCTCGCTTGCAGACTATCGCGGAAAGTGGGTCGTTGCCTACTTTTATCCCAAAGATTTCACGTCGGGGTGCACGATCGAAGCCCGCAAGTTTCAGCAAGATATGCCGCAATATCTCGATCGCAACACTCAGATCGTGGGCATCAGTGCCGATAATATCGATTCTCACGCCGAATTTTGCGACTCTGAAGGTCTGAAATTCCCCCTGCTCGCAGACACGACGGGCGCGACCAGCAAAGCTTACGGCTCTTGGATGGGCATCGTTTCATCTCGACACAGCTTTATCATTGACCCTCAAGGAACCCTCAAAGCTACGTTCACTGGGGTAAATCCGATCGTCCACAGCCGAGAAGTGCTTGCCAAACTCGACGAACTTCAAAAACAAGGGTAAGCCTCATCCAAAGTCTCTGGCTCCTTTAGAATGGGTGAAAGTCGATCGGTGAGTCGTTATGGATTTTAAGCCTGAGATGTCAGATAGGGTTGACTTTGCCAAACCTTCGGCGCGCAAACCCCTAGAACTTTTGCGAGACACCGAGCGATCGCTGCGGCTCAAAACCGTCACGGCGATCGCTCCTCTTCTTCCGTCAGAGATCGCCATGAATTTGGGTGAAGCGTCTCAAGCCGCAGACGAGTCTCTCGATCAGTTGGCAGACATCGACATCGACGACATCACCGACGCAGACCTCAAACCCGCCCGAATCCTGATGGGGTTAACCTTCACTGGGTTTGGCGGACTGATGATGGTGTTTCTGCTGTTTTATCTCTGCACGCTGCATCCCGAACTGACTCCGGCTAGCCAGATTCAACACTATTGGTACCAATATGTCTGGTTTGTCAGCATGGGAGTGGCGGGTTTAGCAGTGTTGGCGCGAGAAGCCATGCGTCCGTTAGATGACGACGATTAGGGGATGGCGATCGAGCGCAGAAGTCGATCGACGATTCCTTTCGCGTTTCGTCCCCCCGCCGGAATCATCCGATGAGCCAGCACATGAGGCGCGAGTTGCTTCACATCATCGGGGATCGCATATTCTCTGCCGTCTAGAAATGCCAATGCCTGTACCCCTTTTTGCAGCGCCACCGTTCCTCTGGGGCTGACACCGAGCGTAATTTCTTCATCCTGTCGAGTCGCTCGTGTCAGATCAAGAATGTAGTGCTGGAGGGAGGTTTCAACTTTGACTTGAGCGCAAAGGCGTTGAAGATCTTGTACGTCTTGTAAGGAAATGCAGGGCTGAAGTTCTTGAAAAGTATGTCCCTCTTGAAGCCGCTGCAACATCTGCAACTCCTCGCCTTCAGTCGGGTATCCCAGCGATAGAGACAGCGCAAAGCGATCCATCTGCGCTTCTGGAAGCGGAAAGGTGCCCTGATATTCGATCGGGTTCTGAGTCGCAATCACAAAAAACGGACTGGGCACCGATCGAGACACGCCGTCCACCGTGACCTGCTTTTCTTCCATCACTTCCAGCAGGGCAGACTGAGTGCGAGGAGTGGCGCGATTGATCTCATCCATCAGCAGCACGTTCGCAAAAACGGGACCTGCCAAAAACTCAAACTCACCAGAGTTGGGGTTCCAAATGTTGGTTCCTGTAACATCGGTGGGCAACAAATCAGGCGTACATTGCACACGCTGAAACCGACCGTCGATCGACTTCGCCAAAGACTTCGCCAGCAAAGTTTTTCCGACACCAGGGACATCTTCTAAAAGGGCGTGTCCACCTGAGAGTAGGGCAACCAGCACGAGGCGAATTGCTTCAGATTTGCCCACGATCGTGCGGCTAAGATTTTGCGTCAGTTGCTCAATCCGATCTCTCATATCTAAAGTTTTGCCCCTGAGCGCTTTTGCTCATCATACTGAAGATGCCCGAAGTTGGAGCACACCCGGAGAGAACGTCACTCACGAAACAGGAACTAACATCGCTCTAGCGGTTTCACAGTCTGCTTTGATCTGAGCTTTTAGCTCATCCAATGAGGCAAACTTCTGCTCTGGGCGAATGAACTGCTCAAGCTCTACGGTGAGCGTCTGCCCATATAAGTCACCCATCCAGTCGAGAAGGTGAACCTCGATCGTTTGCTGCGTTCCGTTCACCGTTGGGCGGTTGCCAATATTCATCACACCTAAAACAGGCTGATCACTGTTGAGCGCTTCACCAAACACCCGGACTCCATAAACTCCTTGCCGAGGCAAAAACTTTTCAGGTGGAACTTGCAGGTTGGCAGTCGGGAACCCGATCGTGCGTCCTAACTGCTGACCTTCAACTACTTCACCCACCAAACTATAAGAGCGCCCTAGCATTCGATTTGCCATCGTCAAATCTCCTTGATCTAGGGCTTCACGAATCGCAGAGGTGCTAATCCGCTTGCCTTTGAAGGTGAACAGAGGCACGATTGTTACCCCAATGCCACAAGCTTCTGCAATGTTGTGTAGGTCAGTGGCGGTGCCCGATCGTTTACATCCAAATCGAAAATCTTGCCCGATGCTGACCTGTTTGGCTCGCAGGTGCCGCACTAAGACTTCTTCAACAAACTGCTGTGGGTCTAGCGCCGCTAGTTCTCGGTTAAATGGCAGCAGAACTAGCTGCTCGACTCCCATCATTTGAAGCTGATGTGCCTTTTCAGACTGAGGTGTGAGGAGAGCGCGGGGCTGTCCGCTAAAAAACTCTCTGGGATGAGGAGAGAAGGAGACAACAGTAGAGCGATCGTGCCCATCCCCATTTAGAACAGGTGAGATCACCTGTCGGTGCCCTTGGTGGATGCCGTCAAAATTTCCCAAGGCAACGGCAGTCGGAGTGAGAGAGTTGGTTAGAGAAGAAGTAATCCACACGCTTTACATTTTGACATACATCACTCGGCGAATTCCGTAATTAAATAAAGGAATTTAAAATCAGGATGAACGATACTGTATTTTTTCGCTGGTCAGAGTTCTAATCCGCACAGAACAAAATTTTGTGACACAAAAAAGCGATCGCCCTTGAGAGACGATCGCCACTATTTCACTCATGCTTTCCCTAAAAACCAGCTATTCTTTGATTTCAATTCGTTCTCCATCTTTCTCGTAATACATCGGCGGCTCAACCGCAAAGTTGTCAATCTGACCCGACTCGGTAATGACGTATCCATCGGTCGTTTTCAAGTCGGTATCTTCTTCTTGGGCGGCAGCGGCTTCCAATTGTTTCTTGTTCTTCTCAACATCAACCCCCGACGGAATGCGCTCATCAGCAGGGTTAACATCCGTTGGTTGTGCCGTTTGGACTGCCCACTGATCTCCAGCAGCGCCTTTACCAGGCTGCGCGCCCGTGGGATTGGATTCTTGGCTCATAGCGGTTACATTTAAGTTTTCTGACAACCAAGGTAGGTCAATCGAGTCGTGTATTGATTCCTTCGATAGTGATAGGTTGATGAGTCAGAAGGAAGAGTTTATTGATCGTCTTATGCGGCTAATGTCGAAGTCCTATCTCGCTAGTTTATGGGCATGGTCTCTGGGCGCTATCCTGCTTTGCGCGTCTCCTGCCTATGCTCAAGCTTCTAGGTCAGTGGCTCCAAACGCTAGAGTCTCGGTGTCTAGTCCTCAAAAACAGAGCGAAGACCCGCAACGCGTTCTTCAACGATTGGCGATCGCAGATGTGGTTTATCTAGGCGAAACCCACGATAGTGCCGATGATCACCGCGCTCAACTTGAGATTATTCAATCACTTTATCGGTTGCGTCCTGACTTGGCGATCGCGATGGAGATGTTTCAGCGCCCCTATCAGTCGGTGCTCGATCGCTACTTAGCGGGAGCGATCAGTGAAGCTCAACTCAAAGAACTCAGTCAATATCAAACCCGATGGGGCTTCGAGTGGGAGTATTACGCCCCGATTTTGCGATTTGCCAAAGAGAATCGACTGCGGGTGATTGCCGTCAACACCCCGACCGAAGTGACTCGAAAGGTGTCTCGTGAAGGTCTAGAAAGCCTGACGGTGGCAGATCGCAGATTTATTCCTCCGATCTCTGAGATTCGGGCAGAACCAGAGGCTTATCGCGAGAGAATGCGGCTGATCTATCAAGAAATTCATCAGGGTAAAAGCAATAGCCGCCAGTTCGATCGCTTCTTTCTCGCCCAGATTCTATGGGATGAAACGATGGCAGATCGAGTTAGCCAATTTCTCCAAGCGAATCCCAAAACTCAGGTTGTGGTGTTGGCGGGGCAAGGGCATATCGTCTACGGCGACGGAATTCCGAGTCGGGTGGCTCGACGGATGCAGGGAGCGAAACGCCGATCGCGGGTGCAGTCGCTCATTTTACTCAATCCGCCCGAAGAGGTGACTGCTCCATCAGAGAGGACGATCGCTGATTATTTCTGGAATTATCAATCTTCTAGCTCGCCTGTTTTGGAGCCAGATAGATTGCGCCCGAAATCCAGGTGAAGGCAACTGAGATCCAAAAGGCAGCCAGTGAGAGGGATTGCCAGGGATCGGGGAGAGGAGCGATCAAAAGGACGATCGCCACAATTTGACTCACGGTCTTGAGTTTGCCCCAAAAATTTGCCCCTTGGATTGCCCCGCCTTGCAGCTTGGGATCAACGCGCCATCCGGCGATCGTCAGTTCTCGCGCCAAAATCATAAACACTCCCCACGCAGGAATCTGTCCCAACTCAACCAGGGACATCAGAGGAGCTAAAACCAGCAGCTTATCGACCAACGGATCTAAAAACTTGCCCAGATCTGTGACTTGATTGAGCTTTCGGGCAAGATAGCCGTCTAGCCAATCGGTGCCTGCTGCTAGCAGAAAGACACCCACCATAATCCAGCGCGTTTGCGGAGTAGGAGCGTGCAATCCATAGAGCAAAAAGGGCACCCCAAGCAGGCGAGAAACAGTGATCCAGGTAGGCAGATTCATAGACTTGAGCAAACAGCATCTCACCTAAGCATAAGAAAATAGGGACAACCCGCACAGGATCATCCCTATTTGTAACCATCTAGAAAGCTAAAATTTTGACTAACAAGCTCCACGCTTATTCAACACAACGCCGATCGTTCTAAGAATCAATTTCAAGTCGTAGGCGATCGACCATTTTTGTTGGTAAGCCACATCCAACTTTACAATATCCTCAAAATCGATCACGCTAGAGCGACCGTTTACCTGCCACTCGCCCGTCATACCCGGCTTCACATTTAGGCGCACCCAATGGTGAGGCTGATAGTGACTGACCTCATCTAGAGTTGGAGGACGAGTGCCGACTAAGCTCATTTCACCTTTGAGCACGTTCCAAAACTGAGGAAGCTCATCGAGACTGGTGCGGCGAAGAAACGCTCCGATGCGGGTGATTCGCGGATCGTTTTCGTTTTTAAAGATGTTGCCTTTTGCTTGGTTTTCGACCAGGTGCTTTTGCGCGTCTGCATTCATCACCATTGAGCGAAACTTCCAGATGCGAAAGGGATTTCCTTTCACGCCACAGCGCATTTGGCTATAAAAAATAGGACCTGGATCGTCGCGCTGAATGGCGATCGCGACTGGAATTGCTACGATCGCGGTGATGCCTAAGCCAATCACCGCACCTGCAACGTCAATCAGTCGTTTGAGCTTATTGTGCACCGAAGAATGGAGACGCTTCAATTCAACAGGACTCGAAGGCTCGATCGCAGAAACGTCTGCTTCTTGAGCATCTTCAAGCAGGATTGAGTAGAGAGGAGGGGAAATTTCAGGAGACATCATCACGAGTAGCAGCCAATTTTTTTATAAGGTTGACCTCACTGCCAATATATTCAGCCTCGTGATCATGCGGTAGGGAAAGAGAGGACGTTTGCTTAATCTTTGAACTGACTTAAGTTTTTATGAAGTTCGGATAGGGCTTGCGGAGATCTGCCTGAAGATGGGTGCTCTATGACTTCATTCTTCAGAGTCTAAAGGAAGCGAGGATTCGTCTACAAATAAGTCGTCCATGCCAACTAATTTGACCGCGTTTGGCGGACTTAAAGACGAGGGTTGAGGCAGAGCTAATTGAGAAGATGACGCGCCTTCGGCTTCTAGATGAGAAGGTTCCTCACTGAGTTGATTCAAAATGCTTTGATCAAGCTGAAGGTCTAGCGCTGCATTCTGAGGGAAGAGAGGCTGAGGCAGCAAATCTTCTGGGATATGGGGAGTTGCTGCCAGCATAGTGGGTTCGGTCCCGTGGGTTAGCTGCTCTAACAGATCAGTGAGGGTGTGAATCGAATCAGACGCGCTGAAGAGAATCTCAGAAGATTGTGTGGGCGGTAACTCGGTGCCAGGATAGGGAAGTGAGACTTTAGGCGAGTCAGAAACGGTCTGCGATAAGTGGGGAGCGATCGCGCCGTTGACCAGGGATGGTGCCTGGGTCGGAGTTGATTGAGATGGCAGATCGCGACTAGCCATCTCCTGAGTCTGCAAATAAGAAGAGGCTCCACGACCCAACTCTTGCGCCAAGCGGCTGACCAGAGCAGTCACCAGCGTTTCTCCTTGTCCTAAGCCATGAAGTTTTTCGAGTCCTTGTGAGAGCGACTGTTGGTAAGCCTCAATGTCTTGCTGCAATGACTCAAATACAACTCTCAGGGTGGTGTCAAGCGTTCCCAGCAATTGATCTGCTCGATCGTGCACCGTCTGTAGCTGATCGACTTGAGAAGCCGTTAGATTCGATGAGTTAGATGATTGCTCTAGTAACTGGCTTTGTTTGTGCGCTTCTAGCTGTCGGACTTCGTACCTCAGCGCATTTCGCTGCTGAGTTAAGGTAATCACCTCAGACTGTAGGGGTCTCAGCAGCGTCGATCGCAACTCGTTCATTTCATGAATCATAGACTGCATCACCTCTTGAGCGCTGGCTTCTGACTGATTTAACGCCGCCGATGGGTGCGTCGTCTGAGCAGAGCCTGCTAACGATCGCTGCCTCACCAAATAGTCGCGGATCTGCTGTAAGACTTGGCGCTGCTGACTGATCTGCCCACTCGCTGCCCAAGGAAGCCGAGAAACGGTTTTGTTGAGGGTGCTGTCAATGTGGTCGATGACTGTCTGAATGGGATCTGTCTGAGAAGTCACGATCGCGTCCTTGGCTAAAGTTTTGCAGAACTGAAGAATGCGTTTTCTAAAACCTGAGACCCTTACAGTTTAGGTCTGACACCTCCACCCTACCGCAGAGTATTTTCATCGCTAGTATGGGCACGAAAGTTGAGCGTTCTTCAGGCTAAAAAATCTCTGCAAGAAGACTTCTAGAGACGTGCAGTTTCTAAGTGGATGAACTGCGCCTGCTTGTTAGCTGGAGTCAGCAGGAACTCTAGATCGTGGTAGGAACTTATTCTGCCAGAAAAAGCGTCTAAAACATCGCTAAACAATAGACAAAGAATCAGTATTAGGTTGAGCTTTTTCAGCAGTATGGCGAGGGTTTTTTGCATTTTATCTGGCTTTAGTCGTTCGTTTAGTTTTTCATCTAATAACAGCGAAACTTTAGGCTATGATGTCGATTGATTTGCGCTAGTTACTAATGAGATACACCAAATTTCTTGAGGGTGACGATCGCCCCATAAAATACAGAATCCTGATCGATCCTCAAGCTCCTAATTACTGTATAAATTAATTGTCACAACCTCTTATCTCTAGTTATCTACATTTTGTTTGGCTTAAAAAATAACTTCTGTTGAGCAAATAACTTCTAGGCTAAGTTCTTTAACGTTTGGCTTTTCATCAGCGTGACCCGCAACCCCTCCAAATAAAACTCTAATGGATGATTGGCACAACCCACGAGACGACTCTTCTAATGTATCGATTGCCTCTGCTCCCTTTTTTGAGGGTTTGCCAGAGGCAGCGATCGAGAAAGCGATTGCCCATATGGTAATGCGAAGCCACCCCGCAAACCAAGTCATTCTTTTAGAAAACGATTGGGGAAGTTCGGTTTATTTTATTTTGACAGGCTGGGTGAAAATCAGAACTTATAACCTCGACGGGAAAGAAGTCACCCTTAACATTTTGGGCACAGGAGAACTGTTTGGAGAGATGGCACCGTTGGATGAAGTGCCGCGATCGACGGATGTGATCACGCTGGCTCCAACGGCGATCGGCAATATGCCCGCTCAAGATTTTGTGCAACTGCTCAACGCTGAACCCCAGGCAGGCGTTAGACTCGCTAAACTGATGGCACGTCGTCTAAGACAGGTCAATCGACGGCTGAGACTTCGAGAATCAGACAGCACCTCACGGGTAGCAGATATTCTATTGTTTTTGGCAGAAGGTCAGGGCAAACGCAGCCCTAAAGGAATCGAGATCCCCAATCTGCCTCATCGAGAATTGAGCAGTTTGAGTGGTTTGGCGCGAGAAACAGTGACGAGAGTGTTAAGCAAACTAGAGAAAAAGGGGCTGATTGAGCGAGATCGAGAGACGCTCTGCATTCCTGATTCGCACGCGTTAGAACGGCTGATGCTTTAGAGCAGCGGCTGCATTTCTAAACACGCTTGTAGGTTGAGTTGAGTCAGTTTTAGATAAGCGTCGTCGATCGTCAGGCTGCCCCGCAAAAATCCAGTATTGGCACCAGGGCACAGAAGCCGCAGTGTGTCGGGCGTAAATTGGTCTAACAGCTTTTGGACACTGCGAATTTGACGACCCCAGTGAAACGTTTTGGCAGTTCTAAGCGGAGCGGGATTGCCGTGGCGATCGGGCACTAGATGACGACCCGAAAATAATACGCCTCCCCAGGCATTGTGATAGAGACAAGACGCGCCGGGAGAATGTCCTGAAGTCCAGATCACGCGGCTGTCGGGGCTGAGGTGCAATTCTTTTTGAAAGGTAGTCACCTGCAATCCTGGCAGCAGATAGGCTTCTTGTTCTTGAACCACAACGTCGCAGCCGAGTGCCCGCTGAATGTCTCGAACTTTGCCCATGCCGCCCCGATGGGTCATGACCAGCGATCGCACCCCTTGAGTGTGCAAAAAGTTGCGATTTGTCTCATCCCAAGCCGGACAATCTATTAAGATGTTGCCTTCTGTTTCTACAATGAGATACGCGGTTCCGCCTAACGTGTCACGATTGGGCGAAAACGCAAAGATGGAGTGAGGATCGGAGCGATCGCCGCTACTTAAGACAAGACGAGGCTGTTTGGAGGATGTCGTTTGACTAGATAAACCAGGCTGAAGAGAAGGGGGAGACGTAGATTGTTCTGAAGACACTGTTTTTTAAGTCTGTTTGAGGGCTGGCAATTTTGATAGTCAAGTAGTTAGAGTGTGTTTGTAAATGAGTATTAAGCGGTCTTTTCTTTCCATCGGGTGTGGTTCTTTGTTAATCGTTTGAGCATTAACCGAATCATCACGATA